>JBLNEW010000074.1:0-39399 GCA_050263095.1 Deltaproteobacteria bacterium
AGCGGCGGCGATTTCGCGACGAAGGTGAACGGAACGTCAGGATACTTGCGGAGAGTGTCTTCGAGGAATGCCAGCCCGGACTGCCTGCCGACGCTCAATTCCGAGAGGACGACCGTCTTCCCTCTCGCCCTGCGCAGATACGCGGCGGCCTTGGCGAAATCGTCCACCGCGGTCACGGAATATTTCTCGCCGGAAAGTATTCCTTCCGTCAACGAGCGAAAGCTCGCATCGTCATCTACAAGAAGAACGCGCAGGCACCCCATAGGGACCAAATCTTACCATAAGCGGCGCGTCAAATGGGAATATTTCCGCATTAAATCGCAAGGATGAATACTATTCAGGAATTGCTCGCACCGAACAGGTATCCGCCCGGAACGGCGTCGGAACCTTTAGCGTCGCCCCCCTCACCCGGCGGAATCAGAGTTCCGCGAACGGCAGCGCTATCGTTCCCTGCCCCAAGGGGAGACGTGTCTCTCCGGGATGCACAACATATCCCTTTTCCGTCTCGCTGCCGGCGTCCTTCCGGAATGACTCGATATTCCTCGCCATGAAGCGGTCGGGGGTCGCCGACAGCTTTACTTCGACGGGAACCAGCTTTCCTGCGGATTCCACCAGCAGGTCCACTTCGACGCCGGCAGACGTCCTGAAGAAATAGAGAGAGGGATGCTTCCCCCTTCCCGCCAGGCGCCTGGTCACTTCGCCGACGACGGCGGTCTCCATAATGGCGCCGCCCATCGGTCCCGACATGGCGTGGTCCGGATCTTTCAATCCGGCCAGGTAGCACAGGGTGCCCACGTCGGCGAAATATATCTTGGGGGTCTTGACAAGCCGCTTGCCGACGTTTCGGAAATAGGGCCGAAGGATAAAGATCTGGTAGGTCGCCTCCAGTACGGAAATCCATGCCTTGATCGTATTGACGGCCAAACCAAGATCCCGGGCCAGGTCCGTTATGTTCAGCAGCTGGGCGCTTCGCGCCGCCAGCGCGCGTAGAAACACCTGGAACTGAGTGAGGTCGCCTATCTGCCGAAGGGACCGGACGTCCCGTTCAAGATAGGTCTGGACGTAGCTCGCATGCCACATGGTGGAGTCCCGTTTCGGGTTCGCCGCCAGCTCCGGATATCCTCCCCTGAGGAAACTCTCCCACAGGCTTCGGTAGGAATATTTATGCCGCCCGATCGGTCTGGCCCCGGGCTCCCAGGGAAAGCCGGCCTGCGGAGTGTGCGACATCTCCCGGTATGAAAAGGGCAGAAGGCGGAGCATCGCAGCCCTGCCGACCAGGGACTCGGTCACTTTCTCGGACAGCAACAGGTTCTGTGAGCCAGTGAGAAGATATTGGCCTGCCCTTCCCCTTTGCTCGTCGATGCGCTCCTTGATGTACGGCATGAGACCGGGCGCGTACTGGACTTCATCGAAGATCACGGGAGGCGGGTTCAGCTCAAGGAAGGATCTCGGGTCCGCCGATGCGGCGCCGCGAACGTCCGGCGGTTCCAGGGAGACGTACCTGTGGGTCTCCCGGAACAGGTGTCGCAGGAGAGTGGTTTTCCCCGACTGCCGCGGACCGGTGAGAACGATCGCCGGAAACTGACCGGCGGCCTTCCGAACAACCGGTTCCAGGGATCTTTCGATATAGACCATGAATGAACCCCTACGGATGCGCCGTTAACTGATATTATGCATTTCAAATGCATTATTGCAAGACGAAAGAAGGATGCCGACATGAAAAGACTGGTGGCGGTGCAGGGAATTGCCCGGCTTCGCCGGTCCAATCCCCTCCCGATTGCTGAACTAAAAAGATATAAAGTGGCGGTGCAGGGAATTGCCCGCCTATGCCGGTTCAATTCCCTAGGACGCCACTGGGAAAAGACTGGTGGCGGTGCAGGGAATTGCCCGGCTTCGCCGGTCCAATCCCCCCCGATTGCTGAACTAAAAAGATATAAAGTGGCGGTGCAGGGAATTGCCCGCTGAGCCTCCGGCGATCACGCCTCCGGCTTGGCGGCGCGGATCGGAGCTGCCGCGCTCCACAAGGTCGCGCTTTTCTTCCCTATCCGGTCAGCGCTCCGATCCGGTTCAATTCCCTGATTGAGCCACGCAACGAAAGAATTGGTGGCGGTGCAGGGAATTGAACCCCGGACACTGCGGATATGAGCCGCATGCTCTAACCATCTGAGCTACACCGCCACGCTGTGTGGAATTGAGAATGATACTCGGAGGGGGCACTCAAAGTCAATTCCGTTTCAGTCCCGCTTAAGCCCCCGGTTTCCGCCGAACCCTACCCATTGCGGACCGCGGATCGTCACTTCAGCCAGAGTACGCGCCACTCCCCGAATTTGCCGAGGATCTTTCCTTTGTCTATGGAAGCGACCCCGATGCGGAACCTGCTCCCCCCGGGCGTCGCGTCCACGAAAGCGTCCCTCGAAGAGCCGCCCGTCTGCGGCGTCCTCCAGGCGAGCCGCAAGGTGTCGCCATCCTGTGTGAAGCACAACGCCTCCGAATTGGAGAAGACTCGAATGTTCTCGAAGAACCCTCCGGCGGTGACAAGATTGTTAACGACAACGACCTCGTCGGTCTTGTCGCCCAGCAGGTCGACCGCGAAAAGCCGGTTGGGCATGAACAGCCGCTTCGTCCCCTGCGCCGGGTCCAGTTTCCCCGAAGGTCCGAGCAATGCGTCCAGCGACGTCTCCGTCCCGGAAACCGCATCGATGCTTTCCCACAGTTTTTTTCCGTTTTCATCGAGCAAAACAAGCCGGTCCCTCTCCGCCAGGATTACGAACCTCACGCCTTCGCCGTTTCTGACGGCGGCGAAGGAATAAATCCAGGTATCCGCGGGCAGCGACAGCGGCGCCCCTGTTTCCCTTCGTCCACCCGGCGCAAACTGCGACAGCGACAATCGATAAACCGGCCCTTTGAAGATGGCGGCCGGGTCCGATTCCTGGCCGGCGAGCACTATGCCTTCCTTGCCGAGGTCGATCGCCCTGAGGAAATACGGGATGTCGCGTGCGATCCTGTTGTATCGCTTGCCGTCGAACTCCCATACGTCGGACAGCGCCTTGCCCGCCGCGTACCTGACCGCGATTATCTCGGCGATGCCGTTCCGGTTGGTATCCGCCGCGTCCACGTGGACATATCCGTCTTCGGCGTCGGGAAAGCGGGCCTTCTCGACGAGGTCTTCGCCGTCCGCGGTGTACAACGTTATCCCGTCCCTGTACGCTGCTGCGATTTCCTCCTTCCCGTCGCGGTCCGTATCCCCCCAGGCGATCGAAACGATATCCCCGGGCACGTTCCGGCTGCGGGCGACCGTGCCTTCGAGCCTGGGGATCTTGCGGCTTTCCTTTCCTTCCCCGATCACTTCGTCGCCGAAGAAGAGGTATTTGAGCCTGGCGGCCGCCTCGATGGACATGCGGTTCAAGGCGGGCCGCAACCCCGTCGCGGGCGACCCGTCGTCGACGGCGCTGACCACCACGGTCCTTCCCTTGCCCGGATCTTCCGCGGCGGCAAGGGTCAGATCGAGCGTCAACGTCCTGCCGATGCGCGAGACGGCCCCGGTCAAGATATAGGTGGCGCCGAGACTGCGCGCCTTCATCCTGATCCGCTTGGGGTCCTGCGCGTCATCCGCAGCCACGATCTGTACGTCCAGCCGGTCCTGGAGCCTATCCCTTAAGGACTTTCCAAGCAGCGAAATTTCGGACGCGATCGAGTTGTCGGAAAGGTTTTGCAGCGGGAAAAAGGCCACGGACTGGCGGGCCCCCGGCGCCGGGACGGCCGCAAGCAGGCACAGTATAAATGCCGCCGCCGGGAATAGCAGGCGCCGCTTCATCTGATGAGCGAAGCCACCTTCTTGAATTCGGGCGTCGCTGCAACTTTCAGGAGCTGGAAGACCGCGGTTTCCGTGCTGAACACCGTGCACCCGGCGTCGCGCAGCGCCTGCAGGCCGCTCTGGTAGTTGTGCATGAACCGCGAGGAGACCGCGTCGTCCAGGACGAAGACCGAATACCCGGCCCGCGCCAGGTCCACCGACGTCTGGTAGACGCATACGTGGGTCTCCATCCCGACGATCACCACCTGCTTCCGGTTCGCGGAAGCCACCGCCTGCAGGAATCCCTCGTCGCGGGCGCAGCTGAAAGTGAGCTTCTCGATCTTCTTGAACGGCTTTCCTTCCAGCGGTCGCAGGACTTCCGGTACCGTCGATCCCAGCCCCTTGGGATACTGTTCGGTCAAGAGAATCGGCAGTCCCAGCGTGCCCGCGGCCTCTATCATGATCTGCATGTTCCGCAGGGCCGGGGGGTACAGGTCCTTGTGTATCGCGGGCACAAGCCTCTCCTGCACGTCCACGACGAGAAGCAGCGCGTTTTCCCTGTTCAGGAAGTCCGCCATCTTGTCACTCCCCTTCCTTCATCTCCCGTCCGGGACGGAAATGATCTCTTCTTCCATATGAGTCAGTTTCTCGAACCCGGTTTCGGTGACGAGGTAGGCGTTTTCCAGCCCAACCGCTCCCTCGCCCGCGAAGACGAACTTCGGCTCCATGGCGAAAGTCATCCCGGGCGCAAGGACCGTCTTCGATCCCTTCGCTATGAAGGGGAATTCGTCGGCCTCAATTCCGATGCCGTGCCCGATGAACTTGACGTTGTAACCCGGAGAGCCCATGAAGTTGGCGGCGAACGTGCTGTGCGAGGCCATCTCGGTCCCGATCTCGTACAGGTCCCCCGCCACGGCCCCCGGGCGTATCGCGTTCTCGATGTCCCGCAGGATCTTGGCTGCCAGTTCGTGCGCCATCGACATCTTCTCCGGGAGCGCCCCTATCGAAAAAGTCCTGGCCATGTCGACCAGGTAGCCGTCCTGCGCCCACATGAGGTCCACGATGATCGGCTCGTTTCTCTCGAAGACCCGGTAGCCCTGGCCCGCCGGGACGTAAGGCGACGTCCCTTTGCCGGATGTGGGGAAGTCGGCGTAGGACGGCACTGCGGCGTCGGGGCCCGATATCACGCACCCCAGCCCCACCTCCTGGTTCCAGGACCGCATCCTGGTGATGGTCGTATGGCCGGAAGCGATCGCCTTGCCCTGGAGGATCCCCTGGAGCTCCATCTCGGACATTCCGGCCCGGATGTGGTTCCTTGCATCGGAAATGAGCGCCGCGAGTTTTCTACCGCATGCCCTCATCGCGTCCTGCTCCGACGGCCCCTTTACCGAGCGGATCTCCCGTACGGTCGCGGATACGTCCTCTTTTCTTGCGTCCGGGAAAAGCGCGGCATACCGGTTGAATGTAAGGACCGGCATCACGTCCATCTCGAATCCCACGGCGCGGAACGAAATCCCCTTTTTGGCGAACCATGCGGGTATTTCCTTCGGGCTGGCTATCTTCACGATTATATCCACGGGCGATTCGGCGACAGCCCGCTCGTAGGACTTGCGCACGAAGTAGACGGGAAGGCCGTCGGCGGGAACGACGAGTATTCCCTGCTGGATCGAGCCGGAAAAATAGAAAAGGTCCGGATTCTGGACTATGACTGCCGCGTCGAGCCCGGCCTGCGCGAGCCTGCCCCGCAGCGCGCCAATCCTCGAGCTTATTTCCTCTTTCGGCGTCAGCCGGTACATGGATCAAAATACAAGGGAGATCGCGATCGGGTCATATGCGCGCGAAATCCCCGCCTCTTTCTTCAATATGTCCAGCATGCGTCTCGATATCCAATATAGCTCTTTTATCGATTTGACATATTCAAGCTTGGTGTTCATATCCATCGCGCGCCTGACTTGGCCGCACGTGGAAATCAGGCATTTGACCGGCCTTTCCTCGTGCTTCAATTTGCATCCGTCGATTCCGTAGAAAGCGCAATTGTTGGATCCCTCTTTATGATCGTCGCCGTAATCGGGCAGCAAGGCATTTATGACTTTCCTGACGCGCCTGAAGGAAAAATCATACCAGTGCTGGTCCGGGATGATGCCATATCCGTCTATGGGATTTCCGCTGTATTTCCTGATCCAGTAGTCTATCGCAGTGAAATAATATTCTATGTAATTATGGCAACAACCGCCCCCCGCCTCATTGCATTTTCTGCAGGCATCCGATAAATTCCCGTTCAATATTCCCATTTTCCTCTGTATCGCGATCCTTCGCTCGTTCAATATTCCGATTTCTGCCCTGGCATTTTCATCCAGCGAGCGATCCGGCGGCAACAGGCTTTGACAAAGGAAGTAAACGTAACAAAACTGCGCGTACTTCCTGGAAAAATTCAGATAATTATAAACCGGATTGTTATATATCAATTGCGAAAGACGCATTACCCATTCCAGATCTTCTCGAGCTCCTGGTAGGATTTCGGGAACTCAGCCTGGAAGCGAAGGTAGACGGGGACCGGGTAGCGGACGCCCCCCGCGTGGGTCTTTTCGAGGCCCTCGACCACCTCTTCCGCCATTCCGAAAGGGAAGGTGAAGGCCATCTCGTCGTCACCGGTCATCCCGAAGGTCCGGTCGCCGTGGCAAGGCAGGATCACCTGGGGCTCGCCGGACTTTTTCCCCTTGATCACTATGTCGGCGCAGTCTCCGCGCCCCGAGAAATCGCTTTTAAGGCTGCCGCCCTTCTTGTAGAGGCAGGCGCTTAAAAGCATCAAGACCTGCGCCGAGTTCCCGTAGACAAGGACCGTGTCGGGTATGAATTTCGCGCGGCTCAAAGGTCCCGCGACCACGTACTCGTATTCCCCGAAGTCGAACTTTGCCAGCGCCTCCTCGAAGCGCGCTCCGGCCTCCCCGCAGGAAGCATACATCCCGTCGGCCAGCTTTCCCGATGTGTAGTACTCGTTGCGCTCCTCGAAGCCAAAGACCGCTTTTGCGATCGGGCAGGAGATGTCTGCCCCCGATACTGCCATGGCCCAGCCGTAGCGCCTTGCAATCGATATCGCCTGGCATATCGCTACCTTGATCCCCAGATGCTTCGACGGCACTTTAACCTTTTCGGGGAGCGGCTCCCCCTTTTTAAGGGACTTTATCCCCAGCGGGAACGTGTGCACGCGCAGGTGCTTTTCCAGGTGTCCTGAAAGCGTCGCGGCGTCCATGGCAATCCTCCCCAGGCTTTAAGTCAATCCCACTTGCGGGCGTCCAGGATCTTCTTATCTTTTTCCGTCATCTCCGCCTCGCTCACGAAGACTACCTCGCCGCGAAGGCGTGTGATCTCCCGTGCCATATCCGCGATTTTCTCCCGAAGCGCGTCGGAGGGCAAGGTTTCCGTGCCGGGAAGCGCGCGTATAGTCATGACGTCATCGTGCCCCGCGCGGGAAATCACCAGTTGCGCCGCCGATATCTCCGGGATCCTCTTTTCGAGCTGCGACACCTGTTCGGGATGGACGAACATCCCCTTGACCTTCGTCACCTGGTCGACCCTTCCCACGATCCGCAGCAGCCGCGCCGAAGTCCGCCCGCACGGGCACGGAGCGTCCGTGCCTATGGAAAGGTCTCCGGTGGCGAACCTGATCAGCGGGTATGCTGCGCTTGGAAGTGTGACGACCACTTCCCCGATCTCGCCCTGGGCGACCTGCTTTCCCGAGGCGGGGTCGAGCAGCTCGACCACTATTTCGTCGTTAATGTGCATCCCCTTCGCCTCGAAGCACTCGTAGCCGATCGACCCGACGTCGGCCGTGCCGTAGGCCTGGCGAACCTGGATGCCGAACTCTTCCTTGAACCGCTTGCGCAGCGATTCG
Source organism: Deltaproteobacteria bacterium (assembly GCA_050263095.1). Lineage (GTDB taxonomy): Bacteria > Desulfobacterota > Deferrimicrobia > Deferrimicrobiales > Deferrimicrobiaceae > FEB-35. Next base: position 7,686 of record JBLNEW010000074.1, read on the forward strand.
GGAAGCATTTCGGCGGCGACCAGCGCCACCTGGAGCTTGAGGCCGTCTCCCGGGACGACGCCCGCCTCCCGGGCCTTCTCGAGGATCGTCATCAGGAAGGAAGGGGTGCCCACGTACCCGGTGACGCTTAAGTCCCGCAGGACCTGCACCTGCATTTCGGTGTTTCCCACGCCGGCGGGGATCACGGTGCACCCGATGCGTATCAGCGCCTCGTCGAACATGAGCCCCGCGGGCGAGAAGTGATACATGAACGTGTTCTGGACGATGTCGCCCGGGCGGAAGCCCGCCGCCACGAACGCCTTGTCCCAGCGCCAGTGGGACCCGTCCCGCCCTTCCGGGTCGAAGGTGGGCCCCGGGGACACGTAAATGCGCCTCATGCCGCGCGGCGGAACGGCCGCCAGGTCTCCGAAGGGCAGCTCCGACTTCTGGATGTTCTTAAGGTCGGCTTTCCGCGTCAGTGGAATTTTCGCAAGGTCGGCGACGTCCTGTATGTCTTTCGGCCGGACGCCCGCATCGTCCATTTTCTTCCGGGCGGCCGGCGCCTTCTCGTAGGCGTATTGCACCGTCTCCCGGAGGATGCGCCTCGTGAAATCCGCGCGCTCCTTTGCGCCCATCCTCTCCTGCTCCTCGTCGAAGAACCCTCGTTTGCGGTCGATCATCGGCATGCCCTCAGGAGAGCCAGCGCTTGCGGCGCTTGTAGTGCTTTATGTCGCGATAGGACTTCCGGGCGCCCACTTCGTTCATTCCCAGGTAGAACTCCTTCACGTCCTCGTTGTTCGCGAGCTTCGCGGTCTCGCCGTCGAGCACGACCTTGCCGTTCTCCATTATGTAGCCGTAATGGGAAATGGAAAGGGCTACGCGGGCGTTCTGCTCGACCAAAAGGATCGTCGTCTTCTCCTTCTCGTTGATCTCCTTGATTATGCCGAAGATCTCCTTCACAAGCAGGGGGGAAAGACCCAGAGACGGCTCGTCCAGGAGCATCAGCTTCGGCCGCGCCATGAGCGCGCGCCCTATAGCCAGCATCTGCTGCTCTCCTCCGGAAAGATAGCCTGCCAGCCCCTTGCGGCGTTCTTTAAGCCTCGGGAAATAGGCGTAGACCCGTTCGTAATCCCCCTTTATGTTCCCCGTGTCCTTCCTCGTGTGCGCTCCGCAGCGCAGGTTCTCCTCGACCGTCAGGTCCTCGAACACGCGGCGGCCCTCCATCACCTGGAATACCCCCCGCCGGACGATCTCCTCCGGATCCAGCCCGTTCACCTTTTCCCCGTCGAACAGGATCTCTCCGTCGGTCACTTCCCCCTCTTCCGATTTCAGGAGGCCCGAGACCGCCTTGAGCGTAGTGCTCTTGCCGGCGCCGTTGGCCCCGAGGAGCGCAACGATCTGCCCCTTGGGGACGACCAGTGAAAGACCCTTGAGCACCAGGATCACGTCGGAGTAGATGACCTCGACATTGTTTACTTTGAGCATCTTCGCCCCGCCCCTCTTATAAGGAGAGTGAAAGCGGGCGGGGGATTTTCTCCCCGCCCGCTTAAAAAAAAGGCCTCTACAGCCCGAGCCACTCCGCCTTGCGCGGGAGCTCGATCGACTTCTTAAGGACCAGCTTGCCCTTCTGGAACTCCATGATGTTGACCGTGGTATGCGGCCGGTGGTCGGCAGCCGTGAAGGTGATCTTCGACGGGGTGAGCCCCTGGGTGTCGAAGTCCTTCAATGACTCGAGCGCCGCCTTCACCGATTCCCCGGTGATCTTGCCCTTCTTGTCGGCGCGCTTCAGCGCCTCGGTGAGGACCATCATCGACGTGTAGCCGCGGATGTAGTGGGTTATCTGGGGCTGGTTCTTCGTGATCTCCATGAGCTGCTTCATCCCGGCGACCTTTCCGCCGTACAGGGGGGATCCCGCCATCACGAGCGTGCCTTCCTCCGCCCCCGCCGCCAGCTTGGGCGTCGTCTCGTCGGCGCCCCAGATGTTGACGAAGAACTTGGTCTTGAGTCCCAGCTTCTTGGCGTCCTTTATGATGACGGCCGCCGAGTTGGTCGTTCCGCCGATCCACCCGAAGTCGGCGCCCTTGTTCTTCACGGACAGCATCTGCGAATTCGCCTCGATCGCCTTAAGGTCGACGATCTCGTCGCTCAAGACCTCGAATCCGAGCTCCTTCGCGTATTCCTTGCCGCCCTTGATGGGAGCGATGCCGTAAGGAACGTTCGGATAGACGAAGACCACCTTGGGTGCCCGTTTCTCCTTCCAGTTGTCCTTGAGGTATTTAAGTCCCGCGCGAAGCCCCGTCGTGTAATCGGCCGCGCAGAAGAAGTTGTACGGGGTTTTCTTCGGGTCGGTCAGGTGTGCCGAGTACGACGCGGAGATGTAGGGGATCTTGTCGATTCCGGTGGTCGCGGAGAGCGCCTCCGTATCGCCGGAGCCCCAACCCTGGATTGCCACCACGCCTTCTTCCTTGTACTTCTTGTACTGGTTGACGGCCTTGTCCTTGTTGTAAGCATAGTCGAACATCGGCATCTCGATCTTCTTCCCGTTGATCCCGCCGTGGGCGTTTACCCAGTCCTTGTAGTCCTGGACGCCCTGCGCGTACGGCTTCCCGACCTCGCCCGTGGGCCCGGTCAGGTCCGCGAGGTGCCCCACCTTGATGACGTCCGCCGAGAACGCGACGCCCGAGAACAGGAACGCCGATGCCACGACCAGTGCCGGAATGCGCAACATCCCTTTCCTCATGCTTTCCTCCTTTTGAATATGTTCGTTGCCTTGCTTCCCCGTAGACCCTCTTTCAACTCCTCAGGTTCCCCCTCCCCCTCCTTTCCGGATATTGTTGCATAAGCCTTTGGCGCAAGATGCGGCCCGGCTAATACGAGAACGGATAGAGCTTCCAGTACGACTTGACCAGTTTCCAGCGGTGCGCCAGCCCGTCGGGCTCGAATATGAGAAACAGGACTATGATCAGCCCGAAGATCCCCTGCTCGAAGGCCGTGACCAGCCGGACGATGCTCGGCATGTCGGCGGAAACGGCTTCGGTGACGACGGAGAGCAGCTTCGGCAGAAGCATCATGAACACGGCGCCGAAGATCGATCCGATTATGCTTCCCAGCCCGCCGATGATGATCATCGCAAGGTAGACGATCGAGACCCAGATGCCGAACTGCTCGGACGAGACGAACTTGAGCGAATGCCCGTAAAGGGCTCCCGCCACGCCCGCGTAGAACGACGAGATGCCGAAGGACAGGAGCCTGTACTTGAACAGGTTTATCCCCATGATCTCCGCGGATATGTAATGGTCCCGCACCGCCATGAACGCGCGCCCCGTCTTCGTGCGCATGAGGTTGGCGGCGAAAAGGACCATGACGACGGCGGTGGCCAGGACTACGTAGTAGAAGGACGAGTCCGACTCGAACGTGAAGCCCGCGATCGAGGGGCGCGGGACGGCTATCCCGTAACTTCCTCCCGTCACCGACTCCCACCGTACGAAAATCCACTCGAGGATGAACTGCGAGGCGAGCGTCGCTATGGCGAGGTAGAGGCCTTTAAGACGCAGCGACGGGATTCCGAACACCATGCCGGCCATCGCCGTCACGATCCCCGCAGCGGGGACCCCGATCCAGAACGACAGCCCCATCTTCGCCGTAATGTACGCCGAGGTGTAGGCGCCCACGCCGAGGAACGCCCCTTGGCCCAGCGAGATCTGCCCCGTGAATCCCGTAAGAATGTTCAAGCCTACCGCGCCGATCGCCGCGATAACGATCTGGAGAACCACCCACAGGTATTCGCTCTTGAGCAGGAACGGGAGAGCGATGAGGCCGGCCAGGAAGAGCGCCATGCAGGCCTTGATGAAAGGGGTCTGGAAGATGACCGAGTCCTTTTCGTAGGACGTCCGGAAGTCGCCGCAGTATTGCATCCGATCGGTCTCCTTGAGTGAGCGGGGCGAAACGCCCTAGACCCGCTCGATTTCCTTCGTGCCGAACAGGCCGTACGGCTTGATCATCAGGATGATTACCAGGATGACGTAAGGCGCGACCTCTTTCACTCCGCTCAAATCCAGGTATGACTTGCAGAGGCCGTCGGACAGGTTTTCCAGGAGGCCGATTATCAAGCCTCCCAGCGCCGCCCCCAGGATCGAGTCGAGCCCGCCGAGGATCGTCGCCGGAAACACCTTGAGCCCGAAGTGATAGAGGGAGCTGTTTATGCCGTTGATGTTGCCGATGAGGACGCCGCCGACCCCGGAGACGACCGCGGAGATTATCCATGAGAGGGCGAAGATGTGCTTGACCGAGATCCCCATCGACTGCGCGACCTGCTGGTTGAACGCAGTCGCGCGCATCGCGACTCCCGCCTTGGAGAACTTGAAGAAGGCGGAGAAGACGGCCAGGAGGAACATGGAGAGGACGAAGCACCAGATGAACTCCTGCGAGATCGGGACCCCGGCGATCGTGACCATGTCCTGGGGAAAGAGCTTCGGCTCGTAGACGAGGATGTCGTTGCCCCAGATGGCGGTGACCAGCGACCGCATGACCAGGGACAACCCGATCGTGACCATGATGATGGAGATGATCGGCTCGCCGATCATGGGCCGCAGGATCAGCCGCTCGATGAGGAAGGCCAGCACCATGCCGAAAACCACGGTGGCCAGCAGCGCCGCCCAGAACGGAACTCCCGTCTGCACGACGAAGGCGTAGCAGACGTAGGCGCCCACCATGAGGAGCTCGCCCTGGGCGAAGTTGACCACCCGGGTCGCCTTGTAGATTATGGTGAAGCCCAACGCCACTGCGGCGTAGATGCTGCCGACGACCAGCCCGCTTATGACGAGCTGCAGCAGGTATTCCGTTGTCATCGATGCCTCCTCACAGTTCCTTCACCGCGAGCGTCGTCTTTATGTTGGAAGTCTTGCCGTCCTGGTACTTGATCACGGCGTCGATCGGGATCGACACGGCGCCCTCGTACATCCCCTCGATCACGTGCCGGTACCGGTCCCCGACGAATGCTCGCCGGACTTTGCGCGTGCGGGTGAGCTCGTCGTCGTCCGCGTCGAGCTCCTTGTAAAGGAGCACGAACTTCCTTATCCTCGTGGCGGCCGGAAGCGTTTCGTTGACCTTGGCCACCTCCTTCATGACCAGGTCCACGACCTCGGGCTTCGATGCCAAGTCCGTGTAGGTCGTGTAGGAAATCCGCCGGCCCTCGGCCCATTTCCCGACGTTCGGGTAGTCGATGCAGATCATCGAGGCTATATAGTCCCGCTCGTGCCCCAGGCACACGCACTCCTTGATGTACGGCGAGAACTTGAGCTTGTTCTCGATGAACTGGGGGGAGAACCTGGTGGCGTCGTTCAGGTGCATCACGTCCTTGACGCGGTCGATGACGATCAGGTGCCCGTCGTCCGTGAAGTAGCCGGCGTCGCCCGAGTGCAGCCACCCGCCGGAGAGCGTCTTCTCCGTCTCTTCCGGGTTCTTGTAGTAGCCGATGAACACCGACGGGCTGCGCGACAGGATTTCTCCCGATTCGGAAAGCGCGATCTCGGTCTCGGGGATCGGCTTGCCGACCGAATCGAAATTGACGTCGCCTTCCCGGTGTATGCATGAAATGCCGGAGATCTCGGTCTGTCCGTAGATCTGCTTGAGGTTCACACCCATCGCGTTGAAGAATTTGAACACGTCGGGGCCCAGGGCCGCGCCCCCGGTGGACGCGGTCCGTATCCGCAGAAGGCCGAGCCGGTCCTTCAGGGCCCGGAATACAAGGTAATAGGCGAGCCGGTGCCGCAGGAGCAGCCCGAACGAGGGCTGCCGCTTCCGGAAGATGGTGTCGGCGTACTCGTATCCCACGGGGACCGCCCAGTGGTACATCGCGCGCTTGAGCCACGATGCGTCCATCACCTTCACCTGGACCGTGGAGGTCATGTTTTCCCAGATCCTGGGGGGAGAGAACATGATCGTCGGGCCGACTTCGCGGATATTCTCCTGGACGGTCTCCGGCTTCTCCGGGAAATTAACCGTGAAGCCGGTCAGGAGCGCGCTGGACAGGCACATCATCTGCTCGCCGATCCATGCGAGCGGGAGGAAGGAGACGAACTCGTCCTTTTCCCCCTTGGGATCGACCTCCATGAGGTTCGCCGCCATCGTCAGGAGGTTGCGGAAGGAGAGCATCGCCCCCTTCGGAAAGCCGGTCGTCCCCGATGTGTAGCAGATAAGGGCCAGGTCCTCGAGCTTCGTCGATGCGACCTTCTTTTCGTAGAGCCCCGGCTCCCTCTGCTCGAGCTCCCTTCCGAAATTCTCGACTTCCTTGAAGTCGAGGAGGAAGGGCTCCTTGTAGTTGCGCATCCCGCGCGGATCCGTGTAGATGATGTACCGGACCTTGGGGAGCTGCTCCTTCATGTCGAGGATCTTGTCAACCTGCTCCTGGTCCTCGGCCACCACGAACGAGGAGTCGGAATGGTCTATGACGTAGCCGACCTCTTTCAAGGTCGAGTCCTGGTAAAGGCCGAGCGGGACCGCCCCCGCAGCCTGCGCCGACACTTCTGCCCAGACCCACTCCGGCCTGTTGTCGCCGATTATCGCGACCTTGTCTCCGGGGGAAAGCCCCAGCGACACCAGCCCGAGGGAGAAGTACTTGACGTGCTCGTGGTAGTCCTTCCATGTGAATTCCTGCCAGATGCCGAATTCCTTCTCGCGCATGGCGACCTTGCGGTCGCCGAACCGCTCGGCGTTGCGCGCCAGGAGCTTGGGGAACGTGTCGTGGAGCGCGAGGATCTCCTTCATCGCCGTCACCGCGCCTCCATTTTCCTCAGGAAGTCGTCATCCTCACCGATGTAGGCGCGGATCACCGTCGGGTCGGCGGCAACATCGGATGGAGACCCCTCGGAAATCTTCACTCCGAAGTCGAGGACGGTCACGCGGTGGCTGATGTCCATGACCACCCCGAGGTCGTGCTCGATCAGCAGGATCGTCACGCCCCACTCCTCGTTGATGTCCAGGATGAACCGCGCCATGTCCTCCTTCTCTTCCAGGTTCATCCCCGCCATCGGCTCGTCGAGCAGCAGGAGCTTCGGCTTAAGGGACAACGCCCTGGCAAGCTCCACGCGCTTGCGCAGGCCGTATGCCAGCGTCCCGACCGGCTTCTTGCGGATGTTCTCGATTTCCAGGAAGTCGATGATGTCCTCGACCACCTTGCGGTTCTCTATCTCCTCGGTCCGCGCCGGTCCCAGGTAGATACCGCCGGAGAAGAACCCCCGCCGCAGGAAAAGGTGCCTCCCCAGCATCAGGTTGTCGAGCACGGTCATGTGATGGAAAAGCGCGATGTTCTGGAAAGTCCGGGCGATGCCCAGGCGCGCTATCTTGTCCGGGTGCATGCCGGTGATCTTGTTGCCCTCGAAATAGACCGCCCCCTGCTGCGGCCTGTAGACGCACGAGATGCAGTTGAAGACGGACGTCTTCCCCGCGCCGTTGGGCCCTATGATCGCGTGGATCTTCCCTTTCTCGACGCCGGTGGACACGCCGTTGATGGCCTTTACGCCGCCGAACGACAGGTGTATGTCGTCGATCCTGAGCAGTGGCATTGGAGTTCCCCCGCGGATTATCAAATATTACAACAGGCAATCCCCGTGCCACCGTCAAACCGATGTTTTGTAATATTCAATATTGTTTATACATATGTTTTAACGGCACATTAGGCGGCGGATAAGGAAGTTGTACTTCAGGCTGAAAGTTTCGAATCCATCATCGGATGGTAACGATGCCAAGAAACGGGCGCTTGATCTTGGTAAAAATGCCAAAGGCGAACCAGGAATTCCGCCGACCTTCGCCGGATCGTGCGCCCGAAACGGAAGCCGCCTTCAGGGAGCCGCGCGAGCCAAACGCCACAGGTCCAGCACCGAGCGGGCTTCGGGGTAGATCTTGCCTCCGACGAATCCCACGAGGAAGCAAATGGCCAGGATGCAGGCGAACGGCTTCCAGGTCGCCCGAAAGACGCTGCCGGCCCAATCCGGGGCGTTCATGCGTCGCGCCCCCCGGAACAGCCCCGCCGCCAGCGCCGCCTCCCACGCAGCATCGGGAAGGATGTTCGGGGCGTCATAAATCAGGTATCCGCCGGCGATCGCGACCACCGCGGCCGCAAGGGCCAGGACGGCCAGGACTGCCGCCGCGTCGTCGAATTCCAGCAGCGCAGACGCCCCCTTGGCCCCCTTGCTGGCCGCACTCGATGATTCCGTGGCGGCGGTCGCAGGTACCGACGCCGGCACGGGGGAAGAGTCCGCCGAATCCGCCTTGTCGACGACAGCCGCAAACGAGCCGCCGGCGCCCCCGCCGCCCGATCCCCCTCCCCCGAACGAAACCGGGTCCGGCCCCGCAGCCCCGACACCGTCGGACAGAAACAGAGCGTCGGCTACATCGACGCCGTCCGCCGTTTCCTTCGATTGCGCCGACGCCCGGGACACGTAACCCAGCCAGAGCTTCACGAAAAGGAAAAATGTCAAATACGACAAGGCGACAGCTATCGGAAATCGTACGACCATCGAATGGAGGTTCAGCTCGAGCAGGATCTTCGAGTACAGGATCCCACTGAGCGCCGTGCCGATCAGTATGATCGCCATGTGGAAGCGAACGAGAAAGGAAGTACGTATACGGGTCAGAAAACGATCCCGGATCGTCGTATAACCGGCCGCGATTCTATTCATTTACGGTCCGGCAATGTGACAACAGCTTACCCCACGCGGTAGTCGTCGAGGGTGATGCCGTGGCGCTTCATTTTTTCGGAGAAGTTCTTGTTGTCCATCCCGGCTGCCCTGGCGGCGTCGGTCAGCTTCCCGCCCGAGCGGCGCAGGACCTCCTCGATGTACCTTTTCTCGAATGTCGAGACGACCCGCTCCTTGGCGTCCTTGAAGGGCTCCTCCGAGGAAAAAGGCAGCGCGTCTTCCCTGCCCGCCGGGAACAGGAGGTCCTGCGGGATGTCGAGCTCCGCTCCCCTCTCGCGTATGACCGCCCGCTCGATCAGGTTTTCGAGCTCGCGGACATTTCCAGGCCACTCGTAAGCCTGGAGGAGCGCGACGCTTCGCGCGGATATCCTGGATATCCTTTTCCCGCACTTTCTCGCGAACCGCCGCAGGAAGATCTCGCCCAGTACGGGGATGTCTTCCCTGCGCTCCCTTAAAGGTGGGACCCGCAGCGGGAAGACGTTCAGGCGGAAGAAGAGGTCCTTCCTGAACCGGCCTGCGGCGACCTCCTCTTCCAGCGACTTGTTGGTGGCCGCGATGATGCGGACGTCCACGTCTATCTGCCGGCTTCCGCCGATCCTCATGAACTTGCGGTCCTGGATCGCGGAGAGCAGCTTCGTCTGCAGGAGGAGGGGGACCTCGCCGATCTCGTCCAGGAAAAGCGTGCCCCCGTCGGCCAGGTGGAAATGCCCCTTGCGGTCGCTTCCCGCGCCCGTGAACGAGCCTTTCGCGAATCCGAAGAGCTCCGACTCGAAAAGCGATTCGGGAATCGCCGCGCAGTTTATCTCGACCAGGGGCCCGTTTTTCCGCGGCCCGCCGTAGTGTATCCCGCGGGCGATGAGCTGCTTCCCCGTGCCCGTTTCGCCCGTAAGCAGCACCGTGGTGTCCAAGGGAATGACGCTTTCCACGTCCTCCTGGAGGCGGCGCATCGCCTGGCTCTCGCAGACGACGGTCTTCCTGAATTCGAACGTCTCCTGGTTCTTCTCGACCCGGTACTTGTCCGCAACGCGCAGGTCGTGGATCTCGAGCGTGCGCCTTATAAGGAGCAGCATCTCGTCGGGCTCGAAGGGCTTGAGGAGATAATCCCCCGCGCCGGCCTTCATCGCGTCCACGGCAGTGCGTATGCTGCCGTAGGCCGTCATAAGGATCACCGGAAGGTCGGGGAACTCGGCGTGGAGGGCGCGGGTGAACTCGATCCCGTCGGTCCCCGGCATCCTCACGTCGCTTATCACCAGGTCGAACTCGTCGCCCGAAAGCTTCTCGCGCGCCTCCTGGACCGAGGACGCCGTGTCGACGAGAAAGCCGGCCGAAAGGATCGTCTTCGAAAGCGGGCGAAGGAAAATCTCCTCGTCGTCGACCAGCAGGATCTTCCGTTTCATCGCCCGCCCCCGTTCGCACCGAACGGGTACCTCGGAAGCTTCAGCGTGACCACCGTCCCCTTCCCCGCCTCGGACTCCACGCGCACATCCCCTCCGTGCAGCTCGACGAGCCGCCTCACGATCGGCATGCCGAGCCCGACGCCCTGGGCTTTGGTAGTGTAGAACGGCTGGAACACCTTCGCCAGCTCGTCCTGCCGCATCCCCGAGCCGTTGTCGGAGACTGCGAGGTGGACGAACCCGTCCTTCCCCGAAATCCGCACCTCCACCCGGCCCGATCCGGCGGGCGCCGCCTCGACCGCGTTCTTTACGATATTCGTCACGACCTGCTTGATGCGGATGCCGTCCACCGTCGCGCTGCAGGATCCCTCCATGACGCTCACCGCCACCTCGACGCCTCTTTTCCTCGAGTCCTCCTCGAGGCCGAACACCGCCGACCGGGCGATTTTCGACACGTCGTACTCGTCCATCTGGAGGGCGATCTCCCGCGTATAGTCGAGCAGCTCGTTGACGATGACCTCCATCGAACCCACCGCGTCGCGGATGTGCTCGACCACCTCGACCTCTTCGGCGTCGCGCAGCTCGTCCCGCAGGAGCCGCAGGCTCATCTTGATGGAGCCCAGGGGATTCCGGATCTCGTGAGCCACCCCCGCCGCCATCTGCCCCAGGGACGCAAGCTTCTCGCTCTGGAGCATCTTGTGCTGCATCGATTTCGTTTCGGTCAGGTCCTTGAAGGAGGACACGAACCCGATCGGCTTCCCCCGCTCGTCGATTATCTTGGCGGTGGACAACAGGGCGTCCGCGGTCGTCCCGTCCCTGCGCACGATCTCCACTTCCCCCCGCCAGTGCCCCGTCCGGTATGTGGAGCGTGCGATGATCCGCCGCTTCTCGCGGTATTCCGTGTCGCGTATCAGGAGGTTGAAGTCCTGCCCGATCATCTCCCCTTCCGCCCTCTGGAAGAGCCGGCAGGCGCCCTCGTTCACGTTGATTATCCGTCCGTCGAAGTCGAGCGATACGACGCCGTCGTCTATGCTGCGCACGACGCTAGCCAGGAACCGCTCCTTCGCGCGGATCTCCCCTTCCTTGTGGCTGATCTCCTCGCGCGTCGTCGCCAGGTCCTTTTCCAGCTCCCGGTAGGACTCGACCAAAGTCCGCGCATCCGCAAGGGTGAGGGGCAGCATGTCGCGCAGGACGTTCCTGGCGGCTATCACGCCGATGGATCCCGTAAGGATCTTCTCCAGCCGCTGCGGCAGGTCCATCTGGCGGATCACCGCCTCGCGGGTCTCCCCCCGTTTCTTTATCTCCCGGATCTCACTTACGACCTCCCCTATCTCCTTGTCCTTTTCGTGCCCCGCGTACCTCGTGACGACCTCTTCCATATCCTCCAGCGACAGGTAGTGGGCGCCGACCACCGAATGAGCGGGAAACGCCGCCGGCGCGGGGCGGGGGCCGGGTCCGGAGGCGTTGATGCTCTCGAACCTGCGGGCCTCCTCTCTTGAAGGCTCCGACAGCCAGGACCCGGCGACGAACCCGAGCACGTTCAGGAACAGGCTCCAGAAGACCGCGTTGCCTACCGGATCGACCGCCTCCACGCCGAACAGCCGGGTCGGGACGAGCGCCGCGATGCCGAAGGGACCGCGCTCGAGTATGCCGCCTCCCATGAAGCCGGCCTTTACCATCGCGGGCAGCACGAGCGTGTAGAACCACGCGGCGAAACCGAGGGAGATGCCCAGCATGGCGCCCCGCCTGCCGGCGCGGCTCCAGTAGAGCCCTCCGAAGACCGCGGGGCCGAATTGCGCGACCGCTACGAACGAGATTATCCCTATCTCCATGAGCACCATGTTGCGGGACATGAGAGTCGCGTAGATGTACCCGAGGGCGATGACTACCAGCATGGACGCCCGCGCGGCGGCGAGCAGGTACCGGTAGGCGTGGAACCCTTTCCGAAGCTTGAGGATCGCCGGTATCACGAGGTTGTTCGCCACCATTTTCCCCAGCGCGACCGAGGAGACCATCACCATGGCCGTGGCGGCCGAGAAGCCGCCCATGAAAACGACGAGGCTCAACGCCCTGTTTCCGGCGAGCATCGGAATGGACAGGATGAACTTGTCCCCGGCGGACGCAGGCAGTCCGAGCAGGAGGCCCCCGAACGCGATCGGTATGACGAACAGGTTGATCGCCAGCAGGTAGAGCGGGAACAGCCACATGGCGGTCTTTATGTGCTTCTCGTCACCGTTCTGGACGACGAATATGTGGAACTGGCGCGGGAGCAGCACCACGTCGAACACGGCGATTACGATGTAGGCAAGCCACCGCGAATACCCGTCGCCCGGCGAGTCCTTCAGCGTGGCGAGTTTGCTCCATTCCGGGTGCGACAGGATCCGCCCGTATATGTCCCCCAGTCCGTCGAAGACGCCGTAGCACACGAAAAGCCCGGCTGCGACGAAGATCACGATCTTCACCACGGACTCGACCGCCACGGCCGTGAGCAGTCCCCCCTGCGGCTTGGTGAAATCCAGGTACCGGCTTCCGAAGAAGAGGGCGAACGCCCCGAGGAACAGGGAGACCGGGAGCATCGGGTCGAGGAACGCGCCGCGCCCCGCCGCCGGCCCGGCGATCAGGTCGAACGATATCGAAACCGCCCGCAGCTGAAGCGATATGTACGGCACGCTCCCGACCACCAAAAGCAGCGTGGCCACCGGGCCTATCCAGGAATGGCCGCCGTACCGCACGCTCAGGAAATCCGGGACCGAGGTTATGTTGTTCGCGCGGCAGACCCGCACCAGCTTGCGCAGGAAGAACCACCAGCCCAGCGCGAATACGGAGGGGCCGATGAACAGCCCAAGGAAGGAGGCCCCGGACGTGGCCGCGTTCCCTATGCATCCGTAGAATGTCCAGGAGGTGCAGTAGACGCCCGCCGCGAATACGTAAATGTAGCGGTCGAGCCCGCGCGCGCGGATGGCGTCGAACCGCCGCTCCCCCAGGTACCCGATCCCGAACAGGGCGAGCAGGTAGGCCGTGATCAGCGCCAGAACGGCTGAGCCGGAGAATATGCCTTCGGGCATGCGGCTTCAGTCCTCCAGCCTGCGGCTGACCGCCGCAAGGGCCGCCACCAGCACCGCCCATCCCGCGAAAATGTAGACAAGGAGCGCCGGGATCCCCAGGACGGAAACCGCCGCGTCGGCCGTCCCGATGAACGGCCGGCAGAACCAGCATATGAATACGAACCAGAGCGCCTTCGCCGGGCCCTCTCCGCGCATCCGCCCCTCCGTTGATTTCACCGGATTCCCTATTGTACTATCAGATAAGGCATGGATGCTCCGGTACTGATACCCATCGCTTTCCTCCTGGCGGGCTCGGTCGCCATCATACTGACGGTATATCTATACTGATGAAGCGCCTCGCGTTCGCGGCAGTCGCCGTATCGATGCTGTTCTGCGCCGAAATCCGCGCCGACATCTACAAGTGGGAAGACGACACGGGCGCCGTCAATTTCACCGACGACATCTCGAACATCCCCCCCGCGTTCCGCGGCAAGGCGACCATGGTGATCCGCGAAGCCCCCGCCGCGGCGCAGCCGCAGCGGTCCTCCCCGTCGAAGAAGGCAGCGGAAGCGGACAATGTGTCGGCGCCGTCCGAGCCGCCGGCGGCGCAGGAGGCTTCGGAGCCCGCCGACCAACGTGACGAGATCGCCTCCCGCGTGGCCCAGCTCAAGGCCAAGATAGCCGCGAAGGAGAAACTGATTCAATTCGTGGACGACCGGCAGAATCTTGCCCTGAACCCCTTGCGCAGCCGCGTCGTGGATCCCGGGGACCTGGAGCTTTACAGGAAATACCAGGCGGAGCTCCCCGAGGACCGCCGGGAGCTGCAGGAACTGGAATCCCTCCTGGAATCGCTCAATTAGCCTCGAATTCCGGGGGCAGCGGCGCAATCACGCGAAGCGTCTCCCCCGTGCGCGGATGGGTGAATCGGACTTCCTCCGCGTGCAGCATGAGCCGGATTCTACCCGGCCCCTCGGGCGGAACGGCGCCGTATCGCCTGTCTCCGACCACCGGATGACCGGCCGCCGCCAGGTGGGCGCGTATCTGGTGCCGCTTCCCCTTTGAAATCACCGCGCGCACGAGGGTGCATCCCCCCGCCCGGCGCACAGGGGTGACGGCGGTCCAGTACAGCGGGTCCTCCTCCTCGCGTTCCTTGCGGACCCTTACCCTCTCGCCGCCGGCCGTCTCCATGAGCCAGGACAGCGACATCTCCTTTTCCACCAGTCCGCTCACGAGGCAGGAGTAGGTTTTGACGATCCGTCCCTTCTCCCTCTCCCTCGCCATGAACCCTAACGCATCCCGGGAGAGCGCGGCGGGAACGGCGCCGCTTGTCGCATAGTCCAGCCTGGTGAGAAGCGTCAGTCCCGGTTCGCCCGATATCCCGGCCACGAACGGGTAGAGCAGCAGGAGATGGCCCGCAAGCGTACCCTTTTCCATCGGCCGTTGAGGCTCGGTATGGACGTCCGCCGGTTTGCCCAGGACCGCGATGTCGTCGTCGGCGTAGAGAACCGAGGCGCCGCCGACCTCTCCCGCCAGGGGAAGCCAGTCCTCCCTCTCCGGAATTCTCCGGACGGACACCTCGTCCCCCGCGCGGAGGAACCGCCCTTTCTTCCCCCGCTCGCTCCCGACGGTCACGTCGCCTGCTTCGATGGCGAACCGTATGCTCCTTGCCGGCAGCGCCCGCAGCAGCCCGCGCAGGAACCTGTCCAGGCGGCATCCTTCAAGCTCTCCCGGCACCGTAAAGGACAGCATTTCCCTCACATCCGCCACCTTGCCTCATGACCCGTTTTTCGCCCATTCTACCTCCCGTCCCGTTCACGGGAAAGGCCGGGCCTCCTGCTGCGCGGGGCAAAAATACATTCTGTTGACACCACGCCGGGTGTCTGTATACTGTATACAGTATTCGTCCCTCACGACCAGTACGGCACCCGGGAAAGGAGGAAGCGTCATGTACAAGAAGATACTGGTACCGCTCGACGGCTCAGCCCTCGCGGAGCGCGCCATCAACCACGCTGCCGAGATTGCCCGCGGTGCGGGGGCGGAACTCATACTCCTGGAGGTCGTGCAGGTTCCGCTGGCCAAGACCCCGGAGGCAGGCTTGACCGAAGAGATCAAGTCCATCCAGGAGATCGCCGCCCAGTCGAAGATCTACCTGAACATGCTGGCCGCGCGGGTGGGCAAGGAAGGAATAAAGACCCGCACCGTCGTCATGGAAGGGGCAGCCGACGGGGCGATCCTCGGGTTTGCGCACAACGAGGACGTTGACATCATCGTCATGAGCACGCACGGCCGCACGGGACTGTCCAAGGCGCTCATGGGAAGCGTCGCAGAGAAGGTGATGCTGACCACCAAGCGTCCCGTAATGCTCGTGAAGCCCGAAAGGGTCCCGGTGGCCCATCACATCGACGAGACGGAGACATTCGTAAGCGCGCACTGAAGCCGCAACTTGGCGGGGGTCCCCCCCTCCTCCGGCTTGCCGGAGCGCACCCCCACACGCATCCGCGCGCCTGTGCGCCCGGCCGGACCCCACCGGCCGGGCGCTCCCATTTCAAATGCAACGGGCGGCAAAGCATGCCGCCCGTTTCGTTTCCGTAAGATCCTTACCGCAGCCGGATCACTGCACCCTCAGGTTGCCCGGCGACGAGGGCGCGACAGTCGGCACCAGCCAGGACAAGGCCGACGAATACGCTGAAGCGACCCCGCCCACTGTGGCCCGCACGCCGAAATATATCGTGCTGCCCCGAGGCATCGCCTCGGTCGTTATGTTGAAGGCCCTGGAAGTCGCTGTTGTCGAGGTTCCCAATGCCGTCGGCGATGCCAGGCTGGAGCTTGTCGACCACACGGGAGTGTACGTCACCGATGCCGAACCTATGCCGGATCCGTCCGTATATGTCGTGACCGCGTTCCACGACAAGGTTTCCGCCTGCGCCGGGAGCGACCAGACGATTCCGCCGAGCAGTATTGCGATTCCCAGGATGATGCCCTTCGCCTTCATTTGCGCCTCCGCTTACTTGTCAAGTTAGGTTCCAGGTCACAGGCGCCGAAAAATCGGATTTAAGCCCGTCCAAGCCGACCGACCGAATGCTGATGTAATAAACCGCCCCCTGCTCGGTGAACGGAAGAAGGTTGCCCAGCGAGAATTCGCTGGTAAGCGATTGGGTGTATGAGATCCCGTCAGGATTGAGGACGTTGGAGACCGCCGCGACCTGTGCGACCGGCGCATCGTTGTCCGTGAAGCTCGGAGCGCTGCTTATATATATCTCATAATAATCCAGTTCCCGGTACGGGTCCAGCGGGGTGCTGTCGGAGTAGGTTCGTGGCGGGTCCCAGGCCAGCGTCTGGATGCCGCCGCTGTCGGCGGATTGGGTCGTCGCGCCCTCCCCGCCTCCGCCGCATCCGGACAACAAGGCCGCGATTATCGCCGCCAGGACGAATACCGGTTGGAATCTAAGCTGCATCATTTCAACTCCCCTTTCGCTGCAGGTCCATAAGACCGGGCATAAATTTGCACTCGCGGGCAGTATCTACACGGCTCGTGCCAAACGGTGCGATTGCGTTTTATTGCAAGGCAGGCCAATGCATTTCCCTGTTTCAAAAGGGAAATGCATTGACCAATTGTGATGGGAATCGTTACGGGTAGCGGTAGTGCGGGATTCTTATTTCACTTTCGTTATGCTGTTTTCAATAACGAACTCCCGCGGCATCGATCGTGCATCGCTTACCGGACGGCGACCGAAGCCTTGCGAATCGTCACGGGCTCCTTCGGCACATCCTGGAACATCTTGACGTTTCCTGTCGGGACGTTGCGTATCTTGTCGACTACGTCCATTCCTTCCGTCACCTTTCCGAACACGGCATAGCCGAACCCCTGAGGAGTTTCATTTTTGTGGTTCAGGAAATCGTTGTTCACCACGTTTATGAAAAACTGCGCCGTCGCCGAATCGACCACGCCGGTCCTGGCCATGGCGACCGTCCCCCGGTCGTTCCGCAGCCCGTTGCCCGCCTCGTTCTTGATCGGCTGGCGGCCCGGCCGCTTCTCCTTCATGTCCGGCGTGAATCCCCCTCCCTGGACCATGAAGTTGCGGATCACGCGATGGAACACGAGCCCGTCGTAGTGCCCCTCGTTTACGTACGCGAGGAAGTTTTTCACCGTGATCGGCGCCTTGTCGGGGTACAGCTCGATCTTGATGTCCCCCATGCTGGTCTCGAGAAGAACCACCGGTTTCCCTCCCTTTTTGGCGGCGTCCGCGGCAAGCGAGACCCCGCTTGATAGTATCAGGACGGCTGCAACCACGAAGAGCTTTCGCAATGGACACCCCCGTTTTCCCGATATGAGGGAACATTTTACACCTCTTCGGGGTTTCCATGACATAGGGCCGCCGCAACAACCACCTGCCATCTGTACTCGGGGGACGCTTGTGAATAGAATGTACTGGCTTGTCCGTTTCTTCTTGCCTGCCCGGGAGGCGCGTACGTCCGCCGTCATCAGGATGCTGTCAGCCGCCGCGCTGCTTGCGGCATCGCTGCCCTGCCTCGCGGCGGAGGTGCGCGTCTCGCTCGACGTCGCCGTCCGGATGGCGGTGGAGAACAACCTTTCGCTTCGTGCAGAAACCTTCAATCCATCCATATCCCGGACCGACGTCAGGGCCGCCCGCGCAATTTACAATCCGCGCGTAGGCGTGCTTCTCGAGCATGCGGGATCCGACTCGCGGCCGGCGCCCGGCTCCACCTTCTTTACGCGCGACCGGTCCTTCGACGCCAACGTCACCGCGGACGCCCTGCTTCCGACCGGAGCCACGGCGTCCGCATCGTTCGCCAACCTGTGGAGTCAGGACAACCTGGAAACCTCCCTGTCCCGTTTCGCGCGTCCGAGCCTTACCCTCTCCGTATCGCAGCCCCTCCTGCAGGGACTGGGAAGGGAGGTGACGGAACGCAACATTACGATCGCCTCCTTCGCGACGGAATCGGCGCTGGCGAACTGGCGGACCCAGGCGCTTGTCGTTTCCGGAAACTCGAGGGACGGGTACTTCGCCGTGATCAAGGCCCGCGAAAATCTGCGGACCCGCATGGCCTCCCTCGCCCTCGCAAGGGAGATACACTCGGGCAACGAGGCTCGCGTGCGGGCGGGCGTCCTGGCCGCGGTCGAACTGCTTGACTCCCAGCTCGGGGTCGCGCAGAGGGAAAAAGACCTCCTGGACGCGGAGAAAAACGCGCTCGACGAGCAGGACAAGCTTGTCGTGCTGCTGAACCTGCCCCCCCATTCCGGGCTCCTGCTGTCCGAGTCTTTCCCGGACACGGCTATAGACCGGTCAGAGGAAAACGCAGTCCGGAAGGCGATCGCCATGCGGCCCGATCTGCTCCAGGCAAGGATCGACCTGAAAAACCGGGAGTTCAGCGCCAAGGTCGGCAGGAACCTGCTGCTGCCTTCGCTTTCATTGAAAGGAAGCGCGGGGCTCTCCGGGCTGGATTCCGACTACGGCGGCGCGCTCGAAGACCTTAAAACCGGCGATTCTCCCTCGTGGTCGATCGGGATCGAGCTTGCCTACCCGCTTGGAAACGACGCCGCGGAGGCCGACCTGGCGAGGAACCGCCTCCTCGCCGGCCAGTCGCGCGTGCGGATCCGCACGCTCGAGGAGGCCGTCGGGCTCGACGTCCGCTCCGCGATCAGGAACCTGGAGACGCGGGAAAAACAGATCGCGGTGGCGATTCGCGGCGTGGAGCTGGCGGAAGCGCGACTCGACTCGTACATCAAGCGGGGCAGGGTCGGACTTGCCACCACCAAGGACATACTTCAGGTTGAATCGGACCTGACCGCCGCCCGTGAGTCTCTTGCCGGCGCGCGGGCCGATTTCCAGGTCGGCGTCACCCAATTCTGGAGGAGCACGGGCGAGCTGCTGGAGCGGCACGGGATCCGCATCGAGGACGGCGAAATAGAAAACCTGGCCTGGAAGGAAATCAGATGAAACGCATCATGGTCGCCGCTCTCGTGCTTGCCGCGGTCGCCGCCGCCGGCTATTTCTACTTCGCGAAAGCGAACGGCGATTCCGTGCCCTACAGGACGGCGAAAGTGGAGAGGGGGGACATCGCGGAAACGGTGACCGCCACGGGGAACATCAACGCCGTGAAGACGGTCCAGGTGGGGAGCCAGGTGTCGGGCACGATCCAGGAAATCCTCGTCGATTTCAACTCCCGTGTCCGCAAGGGGCAGGTGATCGCCAGGATCGATCCCAGGATATTCGAGGCTACGGTGGCCCAGTCGAGGGCGAACCTGCAGAACGCCGCCGCCGTGCTCGAAAAGGCGAAGATCGTGACGGCGGACACCCTGCGGACCTTGAGGCGCAACCAGGAGCTGGTCAAGGACGGGTATGTGTCCCGCGCCGACGTGGACGCCGCGGAGACGGCGTACGACTCCGCCGTGTCCCAGCAGAAGAGCGCGGAGGCTCAGCTCGCGCAGGCAAGGGGGGCGCTCTCCGTAGCGGAGACCAACCTCCGCTTCACGACGATAGTCTCCCCGGTCGAGGGAACCGTGATCTCGCGCAGCGTCGACGTCGGCCAGACGGTGGCGGCCAGTTTCCAGACGCCCACCCTGTTCACGATCGCGCAGGACCTGACGAAGATGCAGATCGACACCAACGTCGACGAGTCCGACATCGGCCGGACCAAGGCGGGGCAGGACGTAACGTTCACCGTCGACGCCTATCCCGAGAAATCCTTCGCGGGCAGCGTCATCCAGGTGCGGAACTCGCCGATCGTGACACAGAACGTCGTCACGTACGACGTGGTGGTGCAGGTGGACAACAAGGACCTTTCGCTCAAGCCGGGGATGACCGCGAACGTCTCGATCCGCATCCGTGAATTCAAGGACGTGCTGAAGATCCCGAACGCCGCGCTGCGTTTCCGTCCATCCGACAGGAAAAAGGCGGAAGGCGAAAAGGAGCCGCCGGGGTCCCGCGTGTACATCCTGGGCAAGGACGGCAAGCCGCAGGCGGTCCAGGTCAAGACCGGGAGCAGCGACGGGGCGCACACGCAGCTCGTCGAGGGGAACCTGAAGGAGGGAGACCTCGTGATCGTCTCCGAGGTCCGGAAGAACCAGGCCGCCGGGGGCGGGGGGAGCCCGCCCGGCATGAGGGGGTTCCGTTAAGCCGTGGGAGTCCCCTCCATCGAAGTCGATCATCTCGGCAAGACCTACCGGCTCGGCGAGGTGAACGTGGAGGCCCTGCGCGACGTGTCCCTGACCGTCGACAGGGGCGAGTTCGTGGCGATAATGGGCGCTTCCGGCTCGGGCAAATCGACGCTCATGAACATCCTGGGCTGCCTCGACAGGCCCAGCCGGGGGACCTACCGCCTGGACGGGGACGACGTGGGCTCGCTTTCCAGGGACGCGCTGGCGACGATCCGCAGGAAGAAAATAGGGTTCGTCTTCCAGGGATTCAACCTGCTGTCCCGTATGACGGCGCTTGAGAACGTCGAGCTTCCGATGATATACGGCGACACCCCCTCCCCTGCCCGAAGGGAGCGGGCCCGGGAAGCGCTGCGCGCGGTCGGCATCCTGGACCGGGAGCACCACCTTCCAAGCCAGATGTCGGGAGGGCAGCAGCAGCGGGTCGCCATCGCGCGGGCGATCGTGAACGCACCTTCCCTCCTGCTCGCCGACGAGCCGACCGGGAACCTGGACACCGCCACCAGCATCGATATCATGACCATTTTCCAGGGGCTGGCGACCGATCGCGGAATCACGATGGTGCTCGTCACGCACGAGACGGAAATAGCCCAGTATTCGAAGCGGATCGTGCGGTTCCGCGACGGGCGGATCGTCTCGGACTCCCCCGTCGGCGCGCCATGAATATTTACGCCGCCTCCAAGGTCGCATACCGTTCGCTGCGTGCCAACAAGATGCGATCCATCCTCACGATGCTGGGGATGATCATCGGCGTGGCGGCGGTGATCGCGATGGTGTCGATCGGCGCCGGCGCCAACGAACGGATATCGGCGCAGATCGCATCCGTCGGCTCCAACCTGATACTCGTCATTCCCGGAAGCACTACATCAGGGGGCCTTCGGTCGGGTTTCGGCGGCGCTCCCACCCTCACGATGGCGGACGCGAAGGCGATCGGGAAGGAACTGCCCGCGGTGGCGCGCGCCACTCCGTCGGTGCGCGGCTCCGCCCCGGTCGTCTACGGAAACCAGAACTGGAGCACCATCATTCAGGGGGTGACGCCGGAATTCTTCCAGATCCGCGACTGGCCCCTGGCCGGCGGAAGGTATTTCACCGGCGCCGAGGTGGATGCCGCGGCCAAGGTCGCCGTTTTGGGACAGACCGTCGCGGACAACCTTTTCGGCGAGGAGAGCCCCGTCGGCAAGATAGTGCGAATCAAGCGGGTTCCGTTCACAGTAGCCGGAATACTGGAGCGAAAGGGCCAGTCGCCCCAGGGCCAGGACCAGGACGATATCGTCATCGTTCCCGTCACCTCCGCGCAGCGAAAGATCCTCGGCAGCGCCCACATCGGGACGGTAGGCGGCATTCTGGCACAGGCCGTCGACGCCGCTTCCATCGGCGAAGCCGAAAGGCAGATCGTCGAGCTGCTCAAGCAGCGGCACAGGATCGGCGCAGGCCAGGAGAACGACTTCTCCGTGCGCAACCTGTCGGAGATGCTCGCCGTGGCGGAAGAGTCCACCCGGATAATGAGCCTGCTCCTGGGCGCCATCGCCTCCGTCTCGCTCCTCGTGGGAGGGATCGGTATCATGAACATCATGCTGGTCTCCGTTACCGAGCGGACGCGCGAAATCGGAATCCGGATGGCGGTCGGCGCCAGGGAAAAGGACATCCTGCTCCAGTTCCTGATCGAGGCGCTCGTCCTGGCGGTTACGGGCGGGGCGATAGGCATCCTGGCGGGAGTGGGCGGGTCGAAGCTCATCTCGCTTTTCGCGGGATGGTCGACGCTTATCTCTTCCGGCGCGGTACTGGTGGCCTTCTGCTTTTCCGCCGCTGTCGGGATCTTCTTCGGCTTCTATCCCGCCAGGAAGGCGTCCCGCCTGGATCCCATCGAGGCGCTTCGCTACGAATAGCCGCCGCCGGGCAGGCGCTACGGCAGCGTCAGAACGGCGGATCCTTTAAGGCCGCCCTTCTCCTTCGAGGGGCGCTGCGCCCGGACTATGATCCGCGTCACGAGGCCCTTCGGATCGCGGCCGTAGGCGGCGAGAAAATCCTCCTTGAGGTTCCTTTTCGCCTGGATCTTCCTCCCCTTGTCGTCTTCCCCCGCAAGGATGAAGACCGTTTCCTCGTCGTCGGTGCGGTACATCGAGCCTACCGGAGCGACGTTGCCGCAGGCGTAGGTCAATCGTATGCCGGCCGGAGGGAAGCCGTTCCATATCCTGCGGAAAAAGGCGCCGACGCGCTTCCTCCATGTCAGGCGTTGCGATTCGTCGCCGAAGACCGCGGTCACGGAGAAGGGGAAACGGGCCTTGAACTCCCTGTAATCGTCTGAAGTCCGGTTCGTGCCGTCCACGGTGAACTCGAATGACAGGGCGGCGCCGGCGGACGGGTCCCATCCACCCTTCTTGTCCCATTCCACCCCGCTCCCGGGCGACAGCACGAAATCGGCTTTCAGAGTGCCGCCGCGCGCTTCCACCCTGCGTTCCGGAAGGCTGTTCCATCTTCCGGAAGAGGATTCTGCCCACCCGGCGGCGGACAGGGCGCTTTCGGGGTCCGCGCCCGGCGATGGGGACGCAAGCGCCGCAATTATGATCAGTGCGAAAAGAGCGCATCGGACCGGGCGGCTGATTTCACTTTTTATCATCGTCTCCCCTTTCCTCTTCCCTCCTGGAAACTTCCCATCCGGATTTTCCAAGCCTTTCCGTGAAAAAATCCGCGCAGCCCGCCGCGCGCGAAAATTCTTCGGCGCGGAAGACCACCCTGACGCGGTATTCCCCCTCGAGCATCGGGTACGACCCCACGCTAACCTCCGGGAACGCGTCCATGGACTCCTTCATTATCCCCGCGAACGCGGACTCGGGCGCCTTGCCGTACAGCGTGACGCGGCTCTTCTTCCTGCCTTCGACCATCGGCCGCAGCCACCCGATCATCTCGCGGAGGAGCCGGGGGATACCCGGAAACGCGGCCATGCCGGCGATGAAGAACCCCGGCGCCGCGCTCACCGGGTTGGGGATCAGCTCGGCGCCTTGGGGGACCTGCGCCATCAGCATCCTGTATTCGTTCATTCGTTCCTTGTAGTACGCCGAGAGGGCCGCCATCGCGTCCGGGTGGACCACGAGCGGAACTCCCGCCGCCTTTGCCACCGCTTCCCTGGTGATGTCGTCCGGAGTCGGCCCGATCCCGCCGGTGAGCACCAGGATATCCACCTCGGTTTTGAATGCCTTCAGGTGCCTGGCCACCACATCCACGTCGTCCGGAAGGATGGCGCACAAGGCGACTTCCACCCCCCAATCGTTCAGCAGCGGCAGGAGGAACGCGAGATTCGCCTCCCTTATTTCGGCTTTGAGGACCTCGTCGCCCAGGATAACGACGCCCACCCTTTTCGCCATCCGCTCGCCTTTCCCGCGCCGTCCCGCGATCGGACCATCTTAGCGGATGCTGGGGGAAAAATCATTGGCGGAACCGTGCGCAGATAAGTTACAAATATCATGGTGCCGCAGACAGCAGGGAGAGCCGCAGTGAAAAAAACCGTCACTTACAAGGCCGCCGGGGTGGACATCCTGGAGGGGGAAAGGATGGTCTCCCTCATTCGGCCGATGGTCCGCTCGACCGTAAGGAATGAGGTCCTGGGGGACATCGGCTCGTTCGCGGGATTTTTCCGCTTTCCGGCCCGCCGTTACCGCGATCCCGTGCTCGTGGCGGGAACCGACGGAGTGGGGACGAAGGTCAAGGTCGCGTCGATGGCGGGGAAGCTCGGAACCGTCGGCATAGACCTGGTGGCCATGTGCGTCAACGACATTCTTGTTCACGGCGCAGAGCCGCTTTTCTTCCTCGACTACTATGCAACCGGCAAGCTGTCCGCGCGGGAGGGGGCCGAGGTCGTCTCGGGGATCGCGGAAGGGTGCAGGCAGGCGGGCTGCGCGCTTCTGGGCGGCGAAACTGCGGAGATGCCGTCGGTGTACGCAAAGGGGGAATTCGATCTCGCGGGGTTCGCAGTCGGCGCCGTCGACCGCGGCGAAATCATAGACGGGCGGACCGTGCGCCCGGGCGACGTCCTCCTGGGGCTTCCCTCTTCGGGGCTGCACAGCAACGGCTATTCGCTGGCCCGCAAGGTCGTGTTCGAGCTGCTGAAGAAAAAAGTCGGCTCGCGCATGCCGGAGTGGGGCGCCACGGCGGGCGAGGAGCTGCTGCGACCCACGCGGATCTACGTGCGGCCGGTCCTGTCTCTCGCGGGCAAGCTCAGGATCCGCGCCATGGCGCACATCACCGGCGGGGGGATAACGGGAAACGTGCCGAGGACGCTGCCGTCCGGCGCGACCGCGGTGATACTGAAAGGGAGCTGGGACGTTCCGCCGGTCTTCGACACGCTCGTCCGGGCCGCCGGGCTTCCGGAGAGCGAAGCCTTCCGCACCTTCAACATGGGGCTGGGTATGGTCCTGGCGCTGAGGGCGGCGGACGCCGACCGCGCAGTGCGCATCCTGAGCAAAGCCGGTCAGCAGGCCTTCATCGTCGGCGAGGTGCAAAAAAGGCGCAGGGGCGCCCCCCAGGTGATACTCGCAGGAGGGAATCCATGAGCCACAGACCGTCTATCGCCGTCCTCGTCTCTGGAAGCGGATCGAACCTGCAGGCCATCATCGACGCTTCCGAGAAGGAGGAGATCCCCTGCCGCGTCGGCATCGTCATCAGCAACAAGGCCGACGCCTACGGCCTGGTCAGGGCGAGGAACCACGGCATACCCACCGAGGTGGTAAGCCACCGGGATTTTTCCGGAAGGGAGGAATTCGACCGGAGGCTCGTCGAGATCATCCGCCGGAGCGGGGCGGAACTCGTGTGCCTGGCCGGCTTCATGAGAGTGCTCACGCCCGTGTTCGTCCGCGCATTCCCGAACCGGATCCTCAACATCCACCCGGCGCTCCTGCCTTCATTCCCGGGGACGCACGGGCCGAAGCAGGCGCTGGAATACGGCGTCAGGTTCTCGGGGTGCACCGTTCATTTCCTGGACGAGGGGGTGGACACCGGTCCGATCATAGTCCAGGCGGTGGTCCCCGTGTACGACGGGGACACGGAAGAGAAGCTGGCGGCCCGCATCCTGGTCCAGGAGCACAGGATCTACCCTATGGCGATCAGGCTTTTCTTCCAGGGAAAGCTTGAAGTGGCCGGGCGACGCGTGTTCGTCGAGGGAGTGCCGGCTATCCCGGAGTTCTTTCACCGGAACCCGGACGCGTAGCCTATTCCCATAAAAGAAAAATGCGGTACCCCCAGTATTTCCATCCCTCGTCGAAGAAATGCCGCAGCGTGCGCAGGAAGGCGGTCTGCCCTTTCCAATCGGATCTTACCGGGATCACCCCTATCGAAACCGCCTGCGGGAGGACGGTCCTCAAGGCAAGGTGCGCCCGCGGAATGTGATAGTCCGACGTGACCAGGATCAGGCGCCGGTATCCCCGCTCCGTTATCACGCTTTTCGCCGAGTAGGCGTTCTCGAGGGTGTTTTCGGACCATCCCTCAACGTGGATCCGGCGCAGCTCGGCCGGGGTGAGAGCCGACCAGCCCGGCACGATCCTTTCCATCCTTGCGCCTTCGCCCGTCCCGAGGATGTAAAGCTCAACGGCTTTTCCCTCCTTCCAGGCGCGAAATCCCTCGGGTATCCGGTTCTCGTCGCCCGTAAGGACCAGTATGGCGTCGGCCTGCGCAACGGGCGGGCCGGGCAGCTTGCGGGACAGCAGATGGGGGGTTGCGGTCACGGCCGCGAGGATAAGGAGGAGGACAAGCGCGGCCGAGCGCATCCCCCTCTTCTTCGGCGGCCGGAACAGATTTTGATCTTGCCCGATCTTCATGAAACGTGATAGTTATTAAAGGTTATTTTAACGGAGGACACCATGGCCAAGTGCGCTATCTGCGGGAAGGGGCCCAATTTCGGGCATAACGTTTCCCACGCCAACAACAAGACCAGGAAGGTCTGGAAACCCAATATCCAGCGCGTAAAGGCGATCCGGAACGGCACGGTGCGGCACCTCCAGGTATGCACCCAGTGCATCAAGTCCGGTCGGGTGGTAAAGGCGGTCTAGTCGTCCGCCTTCGTCCTCGCGACGGCTTCGATTTCCACCCTCGCTCCCGCCGGCAGCCTGGCGGCCTGCACCGTGGCCCGCGCGGGAGGATCTTCCGGGAAATACCTGCCGTAGACGGCGTTCATGGCCGGGAAGTCCGCAAGGTCGGCCAGGAAAACGGTGGTCTTGACCACCGCCGCGAGCGTGGCGCCTCCCGCCGCGAGCACGGCCTCCAGGTTCATGAGCACACGCTCGGTCTGCGCCTCGATCCCCCCTTCCACCAGCTTCCCCGATTCGGGGTCCAGCGGGATCTGCCCCGAGCAGAACAGGAACCCTCCCGACCTTACCGCCTGGGAATACGGGCCTATGGCTGCCGGCGCCTTGTCGGTCCTGACGGTTTTGCGCATCGCTTACCCCTTCCCTCTCTCCACCGAATAGACGTTTTTCACCTTCTCGATCGACTTGATCAGCGCCGCAAGGTGCTGCGCGTCGTTGACGGAAACCTCGAAGTTGCATATCGCCCGCTGGTCCCTCGTCGTCATGACGACGGCCCTGCGTATGTCCACCTCGCTGGCGGTGATCGTCCTGGAGATATCGGCGAGAAGTCCCGGCTTGTCGGCGCATACCACCTTGAGCTTTACCGGATGGGACGCCTTGCTCCCCGCCTCCCAGGCGACATCGATCGCGCGGGCGGGGTCGTTCTCCAGCGCCTTCGGGCAGTCCTTGGCGTGGATCGTGACCCCCCTTCCCCGTGTAATGAAGCCTACGATCGGATCTCCGGGCACCGGGTGGCAGCAGTTTCCGAGCCTGATGAACAGGTCGTCCATCCCCTTGACGACGACCGCGCTGGGCCTTTTCGTCGTGACGCGCTTTATCAGCGCCCCAAGCCTTGACTCCTTGACCTTCTCCTGGAGCTGCTCCGGCGGAACCATCCGCCGCAGCAGGGGCATGAGCGACATCTTTCCGTAACCCAGCGCGATGCAGTAGTCGTCCGCGGTCTTTAGCCGCGTCTCCTGCAGGACCTCCTCGAACTCTTTGGCTTTGAGCACCTTGTTGACGGACAGCGAATATTTCCGCAGCTCCCGTTCGAGGATCTGGCGCCCGAGCGCGAGGCTGCGCTCCTGCTGCTCCTCCCGCACGTAGGCGCGGATCTTGTTCAGGGCGCGGGTCGTCTTGGCGATCTTGAGCCAGTCCTTGCTCGGCTTGTGGGCGGGATGCGTGATTATCTCCACGACATCCCCGTTCTTGAGCGCGGTCTTCAATGGGACCATCTTGCCGTTCACCTTCGCGCCCACGCACTGATTCCCCACTTCGGTGTGGATGGCGTATGCGAAATCGATCGTCGTTGCCCCTATCGGCAGCTCCTTGACGTCGCCCCTGGGAGTGAAGACGTAGACTTCCTCCGGGAACAGCTCCACCTTGACCGTGTTGAGGAACTCCCGGGGATCCTTCATCTCCTGCTGGAGCTCCAGGATCTGGCGCAGCCAGAGGAACATCTGGTCGCCCTTGCCGATGATCGGCTTCCCTTCCTTGTATTTCCAGTGGGCCGCGACGCCGTACTCCGCGATCGCGTGCATTTCCTCTGTCCTGATCTGTATCTCCATCAGCTCGGCGCTCGGCCCGAACACCGTGGTGTGCAGGGACTGGTAGAGGTTCGGCTTGGGCATGGCGATATAGTCCTTGAACCGCCCTGGGACCGGCTTCCACAGGCTGTGCACTATCCCCAGGGCTTCGTAGCAGTCGCGGACCGACTTGGCTATGATACGGAATCCTATGAAATCGTATACCTGGTCGAACTCTATCCCCTGCCGGGCCATTTTATGGAAAACGCCCGCAATGTGCTTCGGACGGCCCGTCACGGACGCATCGACGCCGGCTTCCGAAAGCTTCTTCCCCAGCAGCTCGATGACGCCGCTTACGTGGCTCTCCCTGTCGCGCTTGCGCTCGTCGGCGAGGCGGACAAGCTCCCGGTAGTCCTCCGGATGGAGGACCTCGAGGCACCTGTCCTCGAGCTCCATCTTCACGCGAGCCATGCCGAGGCGGCTCGCTATCGGTATGTAGATCTCCTGGGTCTCGCGGGCGACCGAGACCTGCTTGTCCGGGGCAAGGTGGCCTATCGTCCTCATGTTGTGGAGGCGGTCCGCAAGCTTCACGAGGACGACCCGCAGGTCCTTCCCCATGGCCAGGATCATCTTCCTCAGGGACTCGGCCTTCTGGTCTGCGACGTCGGAGATCACGACGCGGCTGATCTTGGTGACGCCGTCCACCATCTGACCCACGTTGTCCCCGAAAAGCTCCTTGAGCTCCTGGGCGGTCGCGACCGTGTCCTCTACCGTGTCGTGCAGCAGGCCTGTGACAACGGTCTCCTCGTCCAGGTTCCATTCGGCAAGTATGTACGCGACGTTCAGCGGGTGGATAAGGTAGGGCTCCCCCGACTGGCGAAGCTGCCCGTGATGCACCTTCGCCGTGAAGACGTACGCCTTGTGGATGAGCTCGATGTCGGCGGCAGGCCTTCCGGCCTGGACCCGCTCGACGATGTCGTTAAGACGGAGCATGGACCGCTCCGGGGTTAGCGTTTGACCCGAACCGTCCCCTGTGCGATCTCCCGGAGCGCCACCACCGTAGGTTTATCCCTTCGCTGGGACGTGTCGATCGACGCCCCCACCCCGCCCAGGAGCTGCTTGGCCCTTTTCGCCGCCACCACGGTCAGCTCGAAATGGCTGCCGACGTGACGCAGACAGTCTTCCACCGTTACTCGCGCCATTATTCCACTCTCCTACCTGCTGAGAATCTTTTCCATCCGCGCCCGCACGCGCCCCCTGCGGAGGCGGTGCGCCCGAACTATGCATTCCACCTGCGAGACCGCCTGGTCGAGGTCGTCGTTGACCACCAGGTAATCGTAGGCGAGGAGCCCGCGCATTTCCAGGTCCGCCGCCTCCAGGCGCGTTTCCATCTCTTCCCGGCTTTCCCGCCCCCTCGCCGCAAGGCGCCGCTCCAGCGTCTCCCAGTCGGGAGGGAATATCCCCACCAGCACGGCCTCGGGGAGCATCTCCCTGATCTTCATCCCCCCCTGCACATCGATTTCCAGAACCGCGTCGGCGCCGCGCGACACTATGGAGAGCACCCTCTCGCGGGAGGTGCCGTAGCGGTTGCCGTAAACCGATGCGTATTCCAAAAACTCCTTCAAAATAACCATTTTATCAAATTTTTCGCCGTCGATAAAGAAATAATGCACCCCGTCCACCTCTCCCGGCTTGCGCGGGCGCGTCGTGTAGGAGACCGAAAGCTCGAGCCCCTCCACCCGTTCCAGGAGACGGCTGCAGATGGTGGTTTTCCCCGATCCCGAGGGAGCGGAAATCACGAACACGTCGCCCCGTTCCATCTCCTACTCCACGTTCTGGATCTGTTCGCGTATTTTTTCGAGCTCCGTCTTGGCCGTGACCGCAAGCTCCGAAATCGCCGCGTGGGCCGACTTGTTGGAGGCGGTGGTCAACTCGCGGAAGGTCTCCTGGACGAGGAAATCGAACCGCTTCCCCACCGCATCGCCGGACCCGCCCAGCAGCTTGCCCAGCCCCTCGAGATGAGACCTTAGCCGGTCGCACTCCTCGGTGATGTCGAGCCGGTCCAGGAGGAAGGCGGCCTCCTGGTAAATCCGGACCGGGTCCATGCCTGTCTCGCCCGAAAGAGACTGAATCCTTTCCTTGAATCTGTCGATTGCAAGTACCTTGTTTTCCTTCGATAATCCGTCTATCTTGTCGGCGATCTGCCCCAGTCCGGCAACCGCTTCCCCGATGAATCTCCGCAGCCTTTCTCCCTCTTCCCGCCGGGAAGCCTGAAGCATTGACAGCGCGTTTCGCACCGCCTGCTCCGCAAGCTCCCAGTTCTCCTCGGCGGGATCGGCTCCTTCCTGGGCGAACGCGATAATGTCCGGGACCGCAAGCAGGTCCCGGAACGTCAACTCCAGCGGTATGCCGCTTTCATCCCGTATGCGCGAGGCTTCCGAAAGGAACGACTCCAGGACGGGACGGTTCACGCGCACGACCGCTCCGGTTCGGCCCCACTCCCTGACGTTCAGGAAGACGTCCACCTTCCCGCGCGAAAGAGTTTCGCGCACCAGCCCGCGGATCCTGGGCTCCCAAGACATGAATTTTCCCGGGCAGCGCACGTGGATGTCCAGGAACCTGTGATTGATCGACCTTATGTCGGCGGCGACGGCGATGTCCTCCCGGTGGGCCTCTCCGCGCCCGAAGCCGGTCATACTCATCCACATCGAGGGTTCCTCTCCTCCCTTTTCCTGGCTTCGCGCAGCTCATCCCGCACTCCGGACAGGAAAGCCCGTATCTCCGCCGTGGTGAAATCGGGATAGGTCCATGGGAGCGTGCGGTACTCCCCCTTCCGGTATACCAGGGTCAGATCGGCGAAGACTCCGTCCCGAAGGTATACACGATGGCTGTAATTCTTCCCCGTGGCCAGAAGAAAGTTCTCCTCCGTCAGTATCCCGGGATCCAGGTTCACGGTGCGCATCCCGTTTTCGGAAAACTCCGTCTCCAGCTCCTCGGCGCCTATCTTGGCGGCCGCCAGCGCTTCGCGCGGAACCAGCCGCTCCATCACCGCGAAGCGCCTGAACAGGGGCGCTCCCATCTCCCTCCCGTAGTATTCGGTCCTGTCGAACGGGAAAGGCCCGCTGGTCCGCATTACCGGGCCGAGCATGCGTTCCAGCCGCGGCAGGATTTCCGCGAACATCCTCTCTTCCCGATATATCACCGATACAAGCAGCCTGGCTGGAAGGGGGACCTTCCTGACGCTCATCCGGCCGGGCTCATCGCTTCCGCTGCGAAACGGGATATTTCCGCTCGTCCCGCGCGGCCTTTCCCTCGCGCTCCTGCGTGCGGATCGCCCGTTCAAGCTTTTCGAGCGTGATGGGCGCCGTGCCTACTTCGCCCACTACGACGCCGGCGGCGATGTTGGCCAGAAGGGCCGCGTCGCGCAGCGACGCTCCCGCGCCCAGCCCAGCCGCGAGCGTACCGATGACCGTGTCCCCGGCGCCGGTGACGTCGAATACCTGCCGCGCCTGGGCCGGAATGTGGAAGCAGGAGCTGCGCCCCCGTTCGACAAGGCTCATCCCTTCCTCGCCCCTCGTTATCAGCACCGCCTTCGCGCCGCTCTTCCGCAAAAGCGTTTTCCCCGCATCCATGATCTCCCTGTCGCCGGGAAGCTCCCTGCCCCCGAGGGCGGCCTCCGCCTCGTGCTTGTTCGGCGTGATGAGGGTGCATCCGCGATAGAAGGAAAAGTCCGTCCGCTTCGGATCGACGACCACGAACGCGCCGTTGCGCTTCGCCGCCAGCACCACGTCCTCGACGAGCTCGCGCGACAGCGCCCCTTTCCGGTAGTCGGACAGGACCACGCC
>JBLNEW010000075.1:0-55400 GCA_050263095.1 Deltaproteobacteria bacterium
GATCGAGGCATACGTGGAGTTCTCGCTCCACGTGGCCGAGGATGTCACGTTGGTCGAGGTGCCGTCGCTCCATGTGGCCGTCGCAGTGTACGAGGACGAGCTGCTCTCGTTCACCGACGCCGCGCCGCTGATCGTGAGGCTGGAAAGAGTTATCGTTGCGGCTGGACGATCAGTCGAGTCGCCCGGGAAGGTCAGCGCTGTGATTTCCGTCAGGTTGCTGAACCCGTCCCCGTCGGAATCGAGCGGCTCCACGTTGGTCAACCTGGTAGCGATGGCAACACCTGACCCAAGCGAGCGGAGCGCCTCACCGTAGGAGTTCCAGGTGCCCGTGCCGCCAGAACCGTGGCAGACGTTGCAGTCATCCAGTTTCGTGCCTGCGGTTGCCGCATATTTTGTAGTAAAGGACGACATAAAGGAACTTCGTGCTTCGGCGTTCGGGGCCCAGATCGCAAAAGCGGCAAGCGCCAGAAACGAGAACATGACGATCCCTGCTCTGTGACTGAAAATCCGTTTACGGTGCTTCATGTTACCTCCCGGTTTGTTTTTTCTGCCATACCGTGGTCCCTCCGCTTCGTTCCCGGCATTTCCTCCTTTACATGTATTTATTAAATTCAGACCCACTCGTATTGTCAGAAAAATAATGTTTAAAATTGACTACTTGCAGTCTTTTTTTGTTTTGTTTTGGATACAGCGGAATGAATACAATTACCAGGAGCAACAAACGTACCATTCCCCTGAGTCTGTAAGATGCTGATACTATTGGAATATTATTTTAATCGCCGCGAGAGGAATTCAGTATTGATTGGCGCGGTTACATGAGTGAAACTCGGATGTAAAGTAATGTACGGGGGATTTAATTTGGTAAATAATTACTAAATAAAACAGGCAGAAAAATGCAAAATAAAACAAGTGGAAAATCGACGGCTCTGCAACCGACTGGAAGTGATTGCGCGGAAAGGGAACTACTTCGCCGCCTCGTGCATGATCTCCCCGATCGTCGTCTCGACGTCTTCAGCTATGCCCGAAAGCGAAGGCTCGTCGAACATCTTCAGCATCGTGGTTGGCTTGATCGTCTCCAGGACCACCTCCCTCCCGTCCACGTAAATGCTTACGCGGCAGGGAAGCGCCGTGCCGATCTTGATATTGGTATCCAGGACCTTCTTCGCGGACGCGGGATTGCACACCTCGTAGATGTACAGAGTGCGGTCGAATGCCAGGCCCTTTGACCGGAGCGTCGCCGTCACATTATGTATGGCCTGCACACCGAATTTCCGCTCGGCCGCCGTGTCCTCGAACTTCTGGCGGACATCGCCCAGGGATTTACCGCTCCTTACCGTAATGAACATTTTGTACTCATCCTCCCTTCCCCGGCGCCCGGCCGGGGCTTGCATCAGCACTTTCCTCAACCGCCCCCGCCGGCCAGGATATACACGGCGAACACCACGGCTAGAAGTGCAAGAGGTATCCAGTCGCCCCACATCGCTTCGTCCTTCCGTAACGGTCCTTAAGGTTTTCGCCCGGCGACCGCCGGGCGCTTCTCACGCTCAGCTGAACGGCGAGCGGCGGGATCCTCCCCCGCACGTCGATACTCCGGATCCGGACCTGTTCCCGGAACCGGCCGTGCCGAACAGGGAGATGCCGATCTTCTCCGCGGCCCCGCCGCAGGCAGGACAGACGGGTGTCTTCCCTTCATCCGACAATCGCGTGTACGCTTCGAAGATCCGCGAGCACGCTCCGCACCTGTATTCGTATAGCGGCATCGATCCCATCCCTTATCGTTCGGATACGCCGAGCTTCTTGAGGATGTCTTCCATCAGGCACCAGTTCGTAAGCCCCGACTGGAAAAGGTTAAGTCCGACAAAGGCGGTGAACAGGAACCAATACCCGCTGATGTAATACCCCAGGGCAAGGCTCGTCAGAACAAACGTTCCCGCGATCACCCGAATCCATCTTTCCACGTTCATAGCAGCCATCCTCCTGCCGTCTCCATTCTCGTAGTATCGCCCATGCAACATCGGCAATCTTAGATTCATGAATAGCATAAGCGGTGCCAATTTCCTGTTGGCCTTCCATGCAAATGCCAACCTTGCGAACGGGCGTTAAATATCGTTGGCCGCAGGGATTACGGAACGGGATATTTTTATGAGGCGGATTCGGGCATGATGCCATCACGCAACTATATGTTGCGGGATGGGTGGTTCAGGCAATCCCCAGGCGCTTCATCCTTCGCCACAGCGTAGTGCGATCGATCCCCAAGGCGGTGGCGGCATCCTTGCGGCTCCACCGGAAGGCTTCAAGGGTACGAAGAAGCTTTCCCGCTTCATCGCCCCCGCCGGCGGTTTCCGCCGGTGATGTTTCCGGGCTGCTTTCACCGGAGGTAACGGCAGGGGCCGATTCACTCCGATGGCGGCAGCGCTCCCGCAGCTCGCCTGGCAGGTCTTCAACGGATAAAATCCTGCCTTTGGCGCAAACCATCCCGCGCTCCAGGACGTTTTCCAGCTCCCGGATGTTCCCCGGCCAAGGGTATTCCATGAGGCAGCGCATCGCCTCGGGCGATACCGCCTTGACCCGCTCCATACCGCGCCGTTTAAGGCGTTTCAAGACGTGATCCACGAGAAGCGGGATGTCCTCCCTGCGGTCCCGTAACGCGGGCACGGAGATCGGGATGACGTTCAGCCGGTAGAACAGGTCGCCGCGGAACTGCCCCGCGGCCATGGCAGTCTTGAGGTCCCTGTTGGTGGCGGCTATGACGCGGACATCGACCCGCTGGGTCTTGCTGCTGCCAACCCGCTCGAACTCCCGGTCCTGCAGAACGCGAAGGAGCTTCACCTGCAAGGCGGGAGAGATCTCTCCTATTTCGTCGAGGAATATCGTGCCGCCGTCGGCCGCCTCGAACCTGCCCACCTTGTCGGCGATCGCCCCGGTGAACGCCCCCCTGACGTGGCCGAAGAGCTCGGATTCGAGGAGCGTTTCCGTAAGCGCGGCGCAGTTGACCTTGACGAACGGCTTTTCGCGCCGCGGCGAAAGGTCGTGGATGGCGCGGGCGAATAGCCCCTTGCCCGTCCCGCTTTCGCCCGTGACGAGCACCGTGGAATCGGTTTCCTTGACCACGTCTATCATGTCGAATATCTGCCGGATGAGCGGGGTCTTGCCTACTATGTCGTGCAGATGGAACTTGCCTTTACGCTCTTCGGCGAGCCGCTCGATTTCTTCGAAGCTTCGGAAGGAGATGACGAATCCCAACCTTTCGCCGGCTTCGTCCTCGAAGAACGCCCAGCTTGCGCTGACAGGGACAATGCGTCCATCGGCCCGGACCAGCGTCCCGTCCACATCGCTTCGCGGCTTGCCCCCTTCCGTGAGATCCCCCATCGGGCAGTCGTGCTGCGCGGGCCCGAAGCTCGCCCGCAGGATCTGCCTGCAGTCCTTCCCCAGCGCCTCGCCCGAATCGATCGCGAACAGGCGCTCCGCCGCGCGGTTGAACGAGGAGATGCGATGGTCTCGATCGACCGTCAGAACCGCCTCGCTCAGGCTGTTAAGGATCGCGGAGAGCATCTTTTCGCTGTGGGAAGATCCCGTCGGGACGGCGTTATGCAACGTTTCGTCGCGCATCATGGATGAGATTCTATCACAAGGAAAAAAAACGGGGCGCCTCCGGCCGGAGGCGCCCCGCAGGACGGGCTTGCAGCGGGCCTTGAAGGATCAGGACTTGCGCAGCGCCTGGTCGAGGTCCTCCAGGATGTCGTCGATGTTTTCGAGGCCCACCGACAGGCGTATGAAGTCGTCGGTCACTCCGGTCTCCAGCCGTTCCGCCGGAGTAAGCTGCTGATGGGTCGTCGAGGCCGGATGTATCACCAGGCTCTTGGCGTCGCCGATGTTGGCCAGGAGCGAGAAAAGCTTCAGATTGTCGATGAACTTCTTTCCCGCCTCCATCCCCCCCTTGATGCCGAATCCCAGGATGGCGCCGTAAAGTCCGCGGTAGTGGTACTTCTTCGCCATCGCGTGGTTCGGATTGTCGGCAAGGCCCGGGAAGTTTACCCATGTCACATTCGGGTGCTTCGCCAGGAACTCGGCGACCT
Organism: Deltaproteobacteria bacterium; assembly: GCA_050263095.1. Classification (GTDB taxonomy): domain Bacteria; phylum Desulfobacterota; class Deferrimicrobia; order Deferrimicrobiales; family Deferrimicrobiaceae; genus FEB-35. Next base: position 4,077 of record JBLNEW010000075.1, read on the forward strand.
TCTGGGCGTTCGTGCTGTGACGCTCCATCCGCAGGTGCAGTGTCTCCAGCCCCTGGAGGAACAGGAACGAGTTGAACGGGGAAAGCGCCGGGCCCAGGTCCCGCAGGAGCTGGACGCGCAGCTTGATGATGAATGCGACGTTGCCCAGGCCGGGGAAGTTCCCGAAGACCTCCCAGAACTTGAGCCCGTGGTAGGAGGGGTCCGGCTCGGTGAACGCGGGGAAATTCCCGCTGCCCCAGTCGAACTTCCCCGAGTCGACGATGACGCCGCCGATCGACGTTCCGTGCCCGCCGATGAACTTCGTCGCCGAGTGGATGACGACGTCCGCCCCGTGGTCGAAGGGCCGCAGCAGGTACGGCGTGGGCATCGTGTTGTCGACGACCACCGGAATCCGCGCGCCGTGTGCGATGTCCGCCACCGCCCGGAGGTCGAGAGTGTCGAGCTTCGGGTTTCCGACAGTCTCCGCGAATATCGCCTTGGTCTTCTTCGTGATCGCCTTCTTGAAATTATCGGGGTCGGAGGGGTCGACGAACTTCACTTCGATTCCCAGCTTGGGAAACGTGTAATGGAACAGGTTGTACGTCCCGCCGTAAAGCGATGCGGATGATATGATCTCGTCCCCCGCATTAGCGATGTTCAGCAGCGCCAGCGTCTCCGCCGCCTGCCCGGAGCCGACCGCCACCGCTCCCGATCCGCCCTCGAGCTGCGCCACCCGCTGCTCGAAGACGTCCGTGGTGGGATTCATGATCCGGGTATATATGTTGCCGAACTCCTGCAGGCCGAAAAGTCTCGCCGCGTGCGCGGTATCGTGGAAAACGTAGGAAGTCGTCTGATAGATCGGCACCGCCCTCGCGGTAGTTGCGGGATCCGGCTTCTGACCGCCATGAAGGGCGATCGTCTCCGGCCTGTAAGACTTCGACATGACAAACTCCTTTCTCTTCCGCGGATATTGCCTGCATTAAGAGGCAATTGACGATGGATTTTATGGATATTATAGTCTATATGCTTGCCTGTCAATCGTTTTTCGAATTCCCCCCCCGGCATTTTCCCTGGATTCAAATATCGATACATATGAATGGATTTTGCTTGACAGGCATTACGGCGAAACCTACAATCGTGTATACAGTATGCAGGAGGGAGCCCCCCCTTCCTTCTGCATCATCTCCTTCCTTATCCCTTCGCCTGAAGGTTTCGCCGCCGGGTTCCCCCCCGGGCGGCGAAGCCCGTCCGGCCCTCTTTTCACGCGCGTTCGAACAGCCCCGCCGCTCCCATCCCGCCCCCGATGCACATGGTCACCACGCCCAGCGAAGCGTTGCGCCTCTTCATCTCGTGCAGCAGCGTGGCGGCGAGCTTCGCCCCCGTGCAACCCAGCGGGTGTCCGAGCGCGATCGCGCCGCCGTTCACGTTCACCTTGTCGGGATCCAGGGAGAGCTCCCGTATCACCGGGAGCGATTGCGCGGCGAAAGCCTCGTTCAGCTCGAACAGGTCGATCCTCGTCTGCTTGACCCGAAGCTTCTTCAGGAGCTTGGGCACCGCCTTCACGGGGCCGATCCCCATGATTTCGGGCGGCACACCGGCGGCCGCGAAGCCGAGGAACCTCGCCAGCGGCTCCGCGCCCAACGCCTTCATCGCCTTTTCCGATACGACGACGGCGGCGGCTGCCCCGTCGCTCATCTGCGAAGAGTTGCCGGCGGTGACCGTTCCCTTGGGGTCGAAGGCGGGCTTAAGCTTCGCCAGCGCCTCCAGCGTAGTGTCGGCGCGGGGGCCCTCGTCCACTTCGAAAACGATCCCGTGCGGAACCGGCTTGCCTCCGTTCTCGGAGGCGAACAGGGTCGTCTTAACGGGAACGATTTCTTCCCTGAATTTCCCCTCTGCGATCGCCGCGAGCGCCTTCTTGTGGCTCCTATAGGCGAACTCGTCCTGGTCCTCGCGCGTGACCTTGTAAATGCGGACGACCTGCTCGGCGGTGAGCCCCATCGGCATGAAAACTTCGGGGCGCGTATCGATGATCTCGGGGTTGAAGGAGGGCTTGTTTCCTCCCATAGGCACCATCGTCATCGACTCGGTGCCGCCTGCGACTACGATATCGGCGAATCCCGCCAGTATGCGCTCCGCCGCAAGGGCTATCGCCTGCAGGCCCGAGGAGCAGAACCGGTTGACCGTCATGGCAGGGACGGAGTCCGGCAGCCCCGCCTTAAGGGAGCATATACGGGCCACGTTCATCCCCTGCTCCCCTTCGGGCATGGCGCACCCGAAGATTACGTCGTCCACCTGCGCCGGATCCAGGTTCGGGACCCTGTCGACGGCACCGCGTATCGCAACGGCCCCGAGGTCGTCGGGTCGCGTGTCCTTGAGGCTTCCCTTGTAGGCCCTGCCGACCGGGGTGCGAACGGCGGAGATTACGTAGACTTTGGACATCGGCTTTCTCCTCCATCTAATTGCGAAGCGGCTTTCCCTTCATCAACATATATTGGATGCGCGCCTGCGTCTTTTCCTCTCCGCACAGGGACAGGAACGCTTCCCGCTCCAGGTCCAGGAGATCCTGCTCGGACAGTTTCGTGCCTGCCGGCACATCGCCGCCGGTCAGCACGAAGGCTATCTTGCGCCCGACCCGCTCGTCGAATTCGCTGATGTGCCCCGCCACCCTCATGGCGTAAAGCCCGTAGGCGAATGAGGAGAACTCCGAGCGTCCCGGCAGCGCGATGCCCGCGCGGGGCCGCGGCGTCTCATAACCTTCCGCGTTCATCGCGAGGACGGTGTTCTTCGCATCCTGTATAAGGAAATCGCGCTGGATCGTGATCTTGTCCCACGGCCGCAGGAAACCGAGTTCCCGCGCCTCCTTGGCCGAGGTGGCCACCTTCGCCATTCCAATCGTCTCGAACGCCTTCCGGAGGAACGGGAGGGGATCCGAGGCGACGCCGTCCGGGATGCCCTCAAGGTGCCGTATCGCCATCTCCTTCGTGCCGCCGCCCGCGGGGAGCAGGCCCACGCCCACTTCCACCAGCCCCATGTAGGTCTCGGCCGCGGCGCGAATCCGGTCGGCCCCCATGCAGATTTCGGCCCCGCCGCCGAGCGCCATGCCCGCCGGCGCCGCCACGACTGGCTTTTCCGAACAGCGCAGCCGCATGCACGCGTTCTGGAACTCGCGGACCATCTTCTCTATGTTGTCGAAGTTCCTGTTCTGCGCCTCCATGAAGACGAGCAACAGGTTCGCCCCGACGCAGAAGTTTTCGGCGTGGTTGGCGATCACCAGGCCCGCGAACTCCTTCTCCGCCAGCGCCGTCCCCTCGTTCATCATCGCCACGATGTCGCCGTCTATCGCGTTCATCTTCGTGTGGAATTCCAGGCAGAGCACGCCGTCGCCCAGGTCGTAGAGCGCGGCGCCCGGGTTGCGCCTGACCACGCGGTTCCGCTCGGCGAGCGAAGGAAGGAATATGACTTCTGGAGAGACCGGGACCGGCTTGTATGTCCCGGATGCGAAGTCGTGGAACTCCCGCACCCCGTCGCGGCTCCGGTAGAAGGATGCGTTCCCCGCCGCAAGCATCTTCTCGATGTTTCCGGGGATCGCCTTCCCCTCCTTGCGCATTCGCCCGACGGACTCCGCCAGGCCGATCGCATCCCACGTCTCGAAGGGGCCCATGGTCCAGTTGAATCCCCACTTGATCGCGTTGTCGATGTTCACGATGTCGTCGGAGATCTCGGGAATCCGCTCCCCCGAATACAGCAGGGTTTCGGAGAGAACCTTCCAGGCATACGCGGCGGCCTTGTCGTCGCCCGCGATGACCTTGCGGATTCTCGCAGCGACGTCCTCCTCTCCTTTCGCCGCCTCGAGCGAAGGGTAGACTACTTTGGAGGTCGGCCGGTAGTCCATCGTCGCGTAGTCCAGGACCAGCATCTTTTTCGCCTCGCCCTTCCCTTCCATCCTGAAAAAGCCGCTCTTCGCCTTCCGGCCGATCCAACCGCGCTGGACCATTTCCTTAACGAAGGGCGGAGGGAGGAACAACTCCCTTGCAGGGTCGTGGGGCAGGTTTTTATAAACGTTGTCGGAGACGTGCAGCAGCGTGTCGAGCCCGACGAGGTCGGCGGTCCCGTAGGCGGCGGACTTGGGCCGGCCCATCGCGGGGCCGAGGATCTTGTCGACCTCCTCTATGGACAGGCCGTCCTCGACCATGGCGTGCATGGCGTACATCATCGCGAAGACGCCGATACGGTTCCCGATGAAGTTCGGCGTGTCCTTCCCGTATACGATGCCTTTTCCCAGCCTGCGCTCTCCGAATTCGGCCATGCCGCGAAGGATTTCCCGGTCCGTATCCTCCCCGGCGACCAGTTCCAGGAGTTTCATGTACCGGACCGGGTTGAAGAAGTGAGTCACGAGAAAATGGCGCCGGAACTCCTTGGATCGCCCTTCCATCATCTGCGAGATCGCGATGCCGGAGGTGTTCGAGGTTACGACGGTCCCGGGCCTCCAGAGCTTCTCGATCTTGTCGTAGAGGGCCCGCTTGATCTCCAGGTTTTCCGTGACCACCTCGATTATCCAGTCGCATTCGGCGGCTTTCGGAAGGTCGTCCTCGAAGTTCCCGACCGAAATGAGGCCCAGGTCCTTCCGGGAGTACAGCAGCGAGGGGCGGCTTTTCATTATTCCCTCGAGCCCCTTCGCGGCGAACCGGTTGCGGAAGGCGGCGCTCTTTTCACCCAGCCCCTTCTTCTTCTCTTCCTCGGCGAGCTGGGGAGGGACGATGTCGAGCATGAGGCACGATATCCCGGCATTGGCGAGGTGCGCCGCGATCCCGGAGCCCATCACGCCCGCACCCAGCACGGCCACCCGGCGGATTTTCGGAAACATCGGTTCACACCTCCTGGGAAGATGCGGTCGGCGCGCGAAATACTGAATGGCCATTCAGTACCCGATACACATACCGCAGGCGGCGGCCGCTGTCAATAGGGCCGCGGGCTGCGCCATCAACGGAAGGCGCTACGCCTCCGGTAGCTCCGTGCTCGCTCCCGCCTTCGGCTCCCCTACACTGCGAATTACGTGCTCCGCGGCCTTTCCCCGCTCTTCGGTCATCCTGGGCAGTCCGCCAATCCGGTTTGTCCCAAGATTGGTTTTACCGAAACGGACGGTTCCGCCTCGGCGACCCGCTGCGCCGGACCTACCATCGGCGTCTCGCGCCTTCCGTTACGGGCGCACGCCGACGCTCGGGAAAACGTTGCCGGCCGCCGGCCGCCGGCGGAGAATGGGGGTATGCGCGGTATCTACGTTCATATACCCTTCTGCGTGAAGAAATGCGCGTATTGCGACTTCTACTCGGTCGTGGGGGACCGGAAAGCTATCGCGGATTTTTGCAGGCTGCTTGTAAGTGAGATGGACCTGTTCGCCGGTAAATTCCCCGGCGAGGCGGCCGTCCCCGCCGATACCGTCTTCTTCGGCGGCGGAACGCCGACGTCGCTCGGAGCGGAAGCGCTGTGCGGGCTTCTCATTGCGCTGCGGGAGAGGTTCGGCATAACGAAGGATGCGGAGGTGACGACCGAGGCAAACCCGGGCACGGTTTCCGCCGAGGACTTCCGTGAGCTCAAGTCGGCGGGATTCAACCGGGTGAGCATCGGCGTTCAATCGTTCACTCCGCGGACGCTTCTTACGCTTGGGCGGGTCCACGGCGTCGAGGAGGTGCGGGGGGCGCATCGGGACGCGCGCAGGGCGGGCTTCTCTTCGATAGGGATGGACCTCATCTTCGGCGTCCCGGGGCAGGAGGCTTCCGGATGGGATGCCGACCTTGAGCGAACCGTCACATTCCTGCCGCCGCATGTCTCCGCTTACGCCCTCGCCCCGGAGCCCGGCACCCCGATTCACGCGGCGATCCGTAGCGGCAGGCTCAGGATGCCGCCGGACGACGATGTCGCGGACATGTACGAGGCGGCGCGCGCGTCCCTTTCCCGCGCCGGGTACCGCCATTACGAGATCTCGAACTTCGCGCGCCCCGGCGAGGAATGCCGGCACAACATCAAGTACTGGAGGCGGGAAGAATACGCGGGTTTCGGTCCGTCCGCCCACGGCCTGCTGTTCCCGCAAGGCGAGGGCCCGCTGGGCTTGCGCACGACAAACCCGGCGTCGCTTCCGGATTACCGCCGTAGCATCGAAAAGGGATCCCTGCCCTGGGAGAACGTGCACGCCTGCAGCCTTGAAGACGCATGGAAGGAATCGCTCATAACCGGGCTGCGCATGCTGGATGGGATCGACCTTAAGGAGATCGGGAACAGGATCGGCCCCCCGCCCGAATCGGTGCGGAGGGCCGTCGAGGCCTTGCTGCGCGCCGGAAAGCTCCGGGAGGACGGTTCCCGCCTCCGCCTTCAGGCCGGCGCGCTTTTCGTATCGAACGAGGCGCTGCAGGCGCTCGCCTGAAGCTTAATCGTGGCCGCGTCCGCGCTTCTTGTGCTCCTTACGCACCTCCTTGCGTTCCCGTTTCTCTTCCTTCCAATCCTTCCACTCGCCCACGCGTTTCCGGCGATCGTACTCCCGGCGCTCCCAATGCTTCTTCAGATGGCCGTAGGGAACGCGATGCTCGTGGACGTATACGTTCCGATAGTCTCTCGGAAGACGGACGACTTCCACCGGCACATAGCGGGGGCCGACGGACACCCAGGGGCCGTTGTAGGAATTCGCGCGGAACCAACGCCCCTCGTGCCTCGTCCACCAGCGGCCCCGGTAGAAAAAGAGATCCGCCCTTGCCGCAGGGGCGAAATAGACCATAGTGCGCGGGACGACGATCAGCTCGGGCTGCTCCTCGACGATCACCGCCGGAGGGCCGATGTTGATGTTGACGCTCACCTCCGAAAACGCGGGAACGGCAGCGCATGAAAGAATCGCCGCCGCGCAGGCCGCCAGCACATACCGTACCGTTCCACCACGTATTCTCATCCGTTCCTCCCTGGGCGGCAGGAAGCCGCAACAAATGCCATTGTAATCGACGGGTAAGTCTCCCTCAAGTCGGCCGCGTCCCTTAATGGACGGGAACCGGCGGATATTATTCAATGCTTCCCCGGCTACTCTTCGTCGATAACGGATTCGCCAAGGTTGTACGGGCGATCCCGCTCGAAGGGATTCGGTATGTCCGACCATTCCTCTATGGGAGCGTTGGCGTAGAATTCGAGGATGTAGCCGTCGGGGTCGGTTATGTAGAAACTGCGGGAAACAACGTGGTCCACGGCGCCAAGGATCTGCGCCTTTCCTTTGAGCAAGGCGAAAAACCCACGGAGGGCTGCTTCGCTTTCCATCGCGAACGCGAGGTGGACGACGCCCAGGTTCCCTGCGCCGGGCATAAGGGCGCGCGGGCCGGCTTCGTAGAGCGCGAGGTCGTGGTGCTGCCTCCCCAGAGAGAGGAAGCACATTCCCGTCCGCCGCCCGGCGACCCGGAAGCCTATAACCTCGGTATAAAAGCGCTCGGATCGTGCGAGGTCGCGAACCTTCAGCACTGCATGTCCCCAGCCTATCGGATGGATGGTTTCCGGCGAACTTGCTACAGGCACTTCGCCTCCTTATAATTGGCGTTGGATCGATTTAGATTCCCTTATCCGTAATGCGGATGCAGTTATGCCGGGAAACTTATGTCGCTCCTGTTTCCGGATCATATATATAATATAAGGTCATGCGTTACATACTTGTAAAATCCGAGAACGGCGGCGCGCAGCGGCGATTCTCTCCGGGGATACGCCTCAAGCTGATCGCGTTCCTGCTGCCGCTCGTCTTTTTCCTCGTCGTGTCGGTGGCCGTCGCCGTCACGAAGATCACGGACGCGGAGATCCGCCAGGATCTCCTGGAACGGGGAATCGCCGTCTCGCGGGTAGTTGCGCTTTCCGCAGGCTATTCCATGCTGTCGGGCGACCGGCTGGCGATGGACAGCCTGGCGTCCGAGACGAAGAACAGCTCCGCCGACATCGAATACGTTGCGATCCGGGACATGCGCGACAACGTCATCGCGCACAGCCGCGTGGAGGAGAGGGGGAAGGAATATCAAATCCCCGATCGCGAAACTCCGCTCGGGATATTTCCCGATACCCGCGCAGACGAGGTGTTCCGCGGAGGCCACGGCCTGATCGAGTTCACCACCCCCATCCTGTTCGCAGGCAAGCGCGTCGGAACGGTGTCGCTAGCCCTGTCCAGGGAGAGCCTGCTCGCGCCCCAGCGGAACATCCGGAGATCGATCACGATCGCCGCCTCCGTGATCCTCGTGATCGCACTTGCCGGCACGCTGGTGCTGGCCTCGTTCATCACCACCCCCATAAAAAAGCTGTCCTCGGGGGTCAACGAGCTGGCGGGAGGAGAGACGTTCCACCCGATCCCGGCGCGCGGCGGGGACGAGCTCGGCGAACTGACCCGCAACTTCAACCGGATGGCCGAGACGATCATAGCCCAGCAGAACAGGCTGGGCCGCTACGCCAAGGAGCTGGAAGAGGCTTACGTGGGGATGGTGCGCGTAATCGCAGCGTCCATCGACGCCAGGGACCCGTATACACTGGGGCATTCCACCCGCGTCGCGCGCCTTTCCTGCGCTCTCGGCAAGCGCCTGGGCTTCTCGGGGGAGGAGTTGGATCACCTGGAAAAAGCCTGCCTGCTGCACGACGTGGGAAAGATACGGACCCCCGACGACATCCTCCTCAAGGAACATTCCCTCACGAATCCCGAGACGGAGGAGATGCGAGCCCACGCCATCGCCGGAGAAGAGATCCTGAAGATGGCGTCCTCCCTCCACAGGTACACGGGGATCGTCCGCGCGCACCACGAATGGTATGACGGCACCGGTTACCCGGACGGAATAGGGGGCTCGAAAATCCCCGTTCACGCGCAGATCATCGCGCTTGCCGACGCATTCGATGCGATGACTTCCACTCGGCCTTACCGGACAGGCCTTACCATCCAGGAGGCGATCGACGAAATCCTGCGCTTCAGGGGAACCCAATTCTCTCCCGCGCTGACCGACTTGTTCGTCGAGGTGGTCCGGGACGTAAACCTGCTCGATACCGAGGATTGGAAAGGCATGGCGCTTTGAGGGTGCCGGTGCCGGTCCTGGCCGCACTGGCTGTCCTGGCGCTGGCCGGGTGCGGAGGGCGCGGTGTCCGGACGCCTGCGACCGGCCCTGCGGCCCTCCCTTCTCCCGCCCCTGCGGCTGTCCCAACGCCCGCCCCTGCCGCTGTCCCTGCGCCTGCACCTGCCCCGGCGCCTCCTGCCGAACCGCTTGCGAAGGTGTCCGCTGCGGACAAGGCATACGCGTCCGGCGTAGCCGCGATGGAGGAGGGGCACCACGAACGGGCGCTCGAGATGTTTGCGGCCGCATGGAAGGAGAGCCCGGGCCACGCGGGCGCGGCCAAGGATTTCCCGGAGGCGCTCATCGCGCTCAAGAACAGCGGGGACGAGGCGCTCAAGAATGGACGCCTCGATGAGGCGGGGAGGCGCTGGTCGGCCGCGCTACGGTTCATATCCCATCCGGCGGAAAAGGGCAAGGCGCCTCCCTTCACGAAGGCCGATCTCAAGGCAGGCATCGATCGCCTATCCGAGAACCTCATGGAGAAGGGGCTGATGGAATACCGGAAGGGAAACCTCGAAGCCGCCATCGCCTTGTGGCGCGGCATTCTTTCCTACGATCCCTCACACGCGGAGGCCGCCAGGTCGGTGCAGACCGCCTCAACACAGCTGGACAACCTGAAAAAGATCGTGCCGCCGAAGTAGGCGGTCCTTGATGGCGGCCGCGCGCCGCGGCCCGCCTTCCGCGATTCCTCCTATCCCTTAATCCTGCTCATGTAATAAAGGATCGGCACGGTCATCCGCGAGAGCAGGAGGGAAGCCACCTCCCCCGCCATCAGCGAGATGGCCAGCCCCTGGAATATGGGATCGAAAAGGATGACCGACGCGCCGACTATGACCGCGGCCGCGGTCAACATCATCGGCCGGAAACGCACGGCCCCGGCGTCGACGACCGCCTCGTCCAGCGGCATGCCCTGCTTCAGCCTCAGCTCAACGAAGTCCACGAGAATGATCGAGTTTCGCACGACTATCCCGGCGCCCGCGATGAACCCGATCATCGAGGTCGCCGTGAAGAAGGCGCCCATGAGGCCGTGCGCCGGCAGGATCCCCACCAGCGAAAAGGGGATGGCGGCCATTATGACGACAGGCGTCCGGAAGGACTGGAACCACCCCACGACGAGAATGTATATCAGCACGAGCACCGCCGCGAACGCCAGACCCAGGTCCCTGAAGACCTCGTAGGTGATGTGCCACTCCCCGTCCCACTTCATCGCGGGCTTCTCGTCGGTGAACGGCTGGCGGGCCACGTAACGCTCCAGCCCGTAGCCGCCTGGCAGCGAAAGCTTGTCCAGCGCCTTGTTGATCTGGAGGATCGCATATACCGGGCTTTCCACCTTGCCGGCCACGTCCCCCGTCACGTACACCACCGGCATCAGGTTCTTGTGATAGATGCTCTTCCGGCCCGTCTCTTCCTCCACCCGCACGAGCTCGCCCAATGGCACCTGGCTCCCATGCCGTCCCGCCAGCCGGAGCTGCGCCAGCGCCTCGATCCTCGAGCGATCCTCGACGGGGAGCCTCAGCACTATGGGAACGTCTTCCTTGGCCTTGGGCTGGTGGAGAAGCCCTACCGCCTCTCCCTCCACGGCCAAGCGCAAGGTCGCAGCCACCTGCTCCGGCGATACGCCGTTCATGGCGGCCTTCGCGCGGTCGACGGCAAAACGGTATTGGGGACGGTCGTCCTCGACGTACCAGTCCACGTCGACGACCCCTTCCGTCTTTTCCAGGATGTCCTTGACCCGGCGCGCGATTTCGATCTGGCCGTCGTAATCGGGGCCGTAGACCTCGGCGACCAGGGTCTGCAGGACCGGCGGCCCGGGCGGCACCTCGGCGACCTTGACCCGGGCGCCGTACCTGGCCGCCGCGGCCTGGACCTTCGGCCGCACGCGCCTGGCGATGTCGTGGCTCTGCGCCCTGCGCTCTCCCTTCGGGGCCAGGTTGACCTGTATGTCGGCCACGTCCGGCCCGCGCCGCAGGAAATAGTGCCGCACCAGGCCGTTGAAGTTATAGGGGGAAGAGGTGCCCACGTACATCTGGAAGTTCGCTACCTCCGGCACGTCGGCCAGTACGCCGCCGATTTCCCGGGTCGCCGCAGCGGTCTGTTCCAGCGTCGAGCCGTCCGGCATGTCGATCACCACCTGGAACTCGCTCTTGTTGTCGAAGGGGAGCATCTTCACTTTCACGAACTTTACCGCGACGAGCGACATCGACCCCAGCAGGAGCGCGACGACCATGAGAAGGAAGCCGTAACGCCAGGCGGGCCTGTGGAGGAGCCTGCCCATGGCTTCCCGGTAGAAGCGGGTGGTCCATCCTTCCCGGCCGTGGTCGCTCCCCGCCGGATCGCGCCTCAGCAGCCGCACGCCGGCCCAGGGAGTGACGACGAAGGCCACCAAAAGCGAAAAGAGCATAGCCGCCGTCGCCCCTACCGGGATCGGCCGCATGTATGGGCCCATGAGCCCCCTTACGAACGCCATCGGCAGTATGGCCGCAATCACCGCGAACGTCGCGAGAATCGTCGGGTTCCCCACTTCGTCCACCGCCCCGACGGCGATTTCGGCCACGTCCCTGCCGCGGTTCTCCGGGAGGCGGTAGTGCCGGACGATGTTTTCCACGACGACGATGGCGTCGTCCACAAGTATGCCTATGGAGAAGATGAGGGCGAAGAGAGTCACCCTGTTGAGCGTGTAGCCGGTGAGGTAGAAAACGGCGAGTGTGAGAGCCAGGGTGACGGGGATTGCCGTGGCCACTATCCCCGACTCGCGGAGCCCCAGGGTGATCATGATGAGAATCGACACCGAGACGATCGCGATCATCATGTGAAGCAGGAGCTCGTTCGACTTCTCCGCCGCCGTCTCCCCGTAGTTCCGGGTGATCGTCAACTTGACGTCTCCCGGTATCATCCTCCCTTTGACCGCCTCGACCTTTTCGATCACGCGGTCGGCGACCCCGATCGCGTTTGTGCCTTTCCGCTTCGCGACCGAGAGGGTGACGGCCGGGGCGAAGGCGGCGCCTTTCCCGCGGGCCGACGGTCCCACGCCCGCCAGAACATGGTCCGCGGGCTCTTCCGGCCCGTCGATTATGCGAGCCACTTCCCGCAGATACACCGGCCTGTTTCCCGATACCCCCGCCACAACGCCGCCGACGTCCTCCGCGGTGTGCAGGAAGCCTCCCGTCTCGACCAGGAACTCACGGTTCCCGGAGGAGAAGCTTCCCGCCTGGAGCTGGCGGTTTGCCTGCTCGAGCACGGGAACGAGAGCGGCCGGGGCGACCCCCATGGCCGCCATACGTGCCGGGTCCAGGACGACGCGCAACTGGCGGCGCCGGCCGCCCGTGATCTTCACTTCCGATACGTCGGGAATCGACTTGACCTGGTCATGGAGTCCTTCCGCGATGCGGCGAAGGGCGAACGGGTCGTGCCTCTCGCTGGAGAGCGTGAGGGCGAGTATCGGAACGTCGTCGATGGATCGCGGCTTGACCAGCGGGTGACTCGCTCCGGGCGGGATCAGGTCGAAGTTGGCGAACATCTTCTGGTTCAGGCGGACGATGCTCTTTTCCTCGTCCTCGCCCACCTTGAACCGAACGATCGCCATGGAACGGCCCGGCGACGAAGTGGAGTAGATGTACTCGACCCCCGGGATCTCCCAGAGGAGTTTTTCCATCGGCTTGGTGACCCGCTCCTCCACCTCCTTCGCGGACGCTCCCGGCATCTGCACGAAGACGTCTATCATCGGGACGACGATCTGGGGCTCCTCCTCCCTGGGCAGGAGGAGAACGGCTCCCGCGCCGAGAAGAATCGACGCCAGGACGATAAGAGGGGTCAGCCGGGAGCCTATGAAGGCGGACGCTATCGCGCCGGCCAGCCCGCGGCCCTTTTCGCTCACCTGCGAACCTCCACCCTTGCGCCGTCGGCAAGTTTATCCAGCCGGGAGACGGCCACGCGGGATCCCGGTTCGATCCCGGAGAGTATCTCTATAAGGTCGCCCGCCTCCCGGCCCGTCTTGACCATGACCAGGCGCGAGGTGTTGTCCCGGTCCACGACGAACACCCCGTCGAACTCCCCGGCCTTGTGGATCGCTTTCCGCGGCAACGCCAGGATGGTCTCCTTCCCGGCGGAAAATCGCAGGCGCCCGTACATCCCCGTGCGCAAACCGGGGCCCGACAGGTCGGCCTTCACGATAAAGGTCCGGCTCGCCGGGTCCACGTACGGGACGATCTCCGATAATGCAGCCTGGACCGGCGTGCCCGGAGCCGAATCGAGTATGACCTGGGCCTTCGAGCCGACGGAGAGCCCGGACAGATATGTTTCAGGCACGGCAGCCTCGAGACGGTAGCGGCGCGTGTCTTCCAGGACCAGCAGCGGGATCCCGGGTACGGCCATCGATCCTGAATCCGCTTTTTTTTCCGTGACCACGCCTGCGAAAGGCGCCGTGATCCTCGCGTAGGAAACCATCGCGTTGGCCGCATCGGCCTGCCCTTTCGCATGGGCGATCCTACCGGTCGCCTGTGCGCGCTTCTCCAGCGCCCGCTCGTAGTCCTTTACGGCAACCGTCCTCTTCACTTCGACTTCCTCGAACTCCTGCTGCGTAACCACCCTCTCTTCGTGCAGCTTCCTGAATCGATCGTAAGTCTTTTCGGCGAGCGCCATGCCCGCCTCGGCCTGGGCGATGGCGCGCTCGGCCTCCTCGCGCGCGGCGTGAGCCTCCGCCACCATCCCCTCGGCAGCCGCCGCCTGCGCCCTGATCGCGGAATCGTCGATGGTCGCCAGGATCGCGCCCTTTTCCACCCTGCTTCCCTCTGATACATGGAAGGAGGTCAACCTGCCCATCACCTGGGGAGCCACGGCGGCGACGGTGCGCGCCCGGACAGTCCCGACGGCTTCGACGACCCTATCCTGCGGAGCAGGAGCGGCCGTCACCACTTCAACGTCCGCAACCGGCGACTGTTGCCCCCCCTCCGTAGCCGGCCCGGTCTTTCCACGACACCCGCCTGAGAAGCCCACCAGGCCGGCAATAAGCATGAGGCCCGCCGCGAGGCCGGCTGCGCCGCGCGTATTCCTGTTCATGCGCCCCGCTCCCTTCATCGTTTTTCCTCCGATCCTCCCGGCAATGCCCATGGCAGCAGTTCCCCCGAGGCGGACAGGAGTTCGGCGCCGGATTGGCGCAGGTCGTTCTCCGCCTTCACCAGTTCCGCGCGTGCGGCGTTCAGCGCCGTCTGGGAGTCGAGCACGTCGACCATCCTGGCCAGCTGGTTCTCGTACCTGGCCTTGATCAGCCTCGCGCCCTCCAAGGCGGCCTCGGCCGAGGACCGTGCGATCTCCACGCGCTTCCCCGCTTCCTTAACGCCGAGGTAAGCCCGCGTCACCTCGAACGCCGCGCGGTCCCGGGCTCCCCGGTAATACGCCTTCGCCATTCCGCTTTCCGCGGAAGACTTTCCCACCGCCGCCTCCCGGCGAAATCCATCGAAGATATTCCACTTAAGCCCGATGCCGACCTTCCAGGAACGGTTGTCGGGGGAAAAAACCCCATCCTGGCCGTCCATCTGCCAGGCGCCCATCAAGCCGACCGAAGGCAGATAGTCCGACCGCTGCAGGTCCACGCCCGCCTCCGCGTTTTCCACCCGCAGCGAGAACGCGCGAAGGTCGGCCCGGGCGTCGAGCGCGGCGGCGATCCGGTCCGTAAGCGCCCCTCCTTCCGGAATGTCGGGAAGCCCCGCGGCGGCGTCGACGATGGTTCCGCCTTTCTCCCCCATCGCGAGCGCCAGCTCCCGCTGCGCCAGCGCAAGCCGGTTTTCCGCGGTCACCCTGCCGCTTTCGGCCGAGGCAAGAAACACCTTTGCGCGCAGGGCGTCCGAGGCAAGCCCCATCCCCGCCCTCTCGACAGCTTCCGCGATCCGGAGGTGCTCCTTCGCGTCGTCCTCTCCGCGGACGGCGACCTGCAGGGACTCCTTCGCCGTCAGCACGCCGAGGTAGGCGGAAAGGACCTGGTATGCCACTTCCTCCTTCATCCGGCGAAGCTCCAGCCCCTTGGCTCCGGCTTCGCGGACGGCCATCCGCCGACCGAGCCATGCTTTAGGTGCAAAGAGCGCCTGCTCCACTGTCAATGAAGTCATGTACTCGTCGATCGGGGATGGCTTGTTGAAATTGTCGACCGAGGCGAAATCGGAAGGCAGCATCCTCTCCTGGTTGATCCTGAACGCGAACGCCTCGGAGGGGATGCTGGTGCGGACGAATCTGCTCTCGAGGGCGACGCTGGGAAGGTAGTAGCCGCGAGCCGCCACGGCGTCCTCCTTCGCAGCCATCCATTCCTCCCCTGCCGCCGACAGGAACGGGTTGTTCTTCATCGCGCGGGAAACCGCCTCCGGGAATTCGACCTTAAGGACGTCCCCATGGACGCCGGAGGGCAGTAGCAGCAGGAGGGCGAGGATGGCGGCCGATGTCAGGCGGAAGCCGGCAAATCCAGGATTGCAAGGAGTTCCGGTCATCGTTTTCTCCCCCCCTGTCGCCGGGAGCTCACCTCCCGGCTGCAACACATGACAACGTGTTTCCACCGGTAAGGGCAAGGACGATGCCACGCTTATACCGTAATCGGTATTATTGAAAAACCTTTAAATCATGGAAGGTTAACTGCGGCAACCAGCGTGGCCGACTGTGAATGCACAGCGTCATGCAGCAAAAAGACGACATGAATACCGGTTACGCAACTTTTTGATGCGACAGTTCTGCCGGCGTTGCGCCCCGGATCGGCTTACGACATTAAAAAGTTTAAGAACGTCCCCTTGTTCAGTTTTTGCCGCGAATGACGGCGAGCGTGTACCGGTCGACGCTCAACACCTTCGCGGCCACCCGGTTCACCTCGTCCAGGGTCACTGCCTGGATCTTCTCGGGGGCCCTGAAGGTCTCCTCGAATCCGACTCCGTACAGCTCGTTGTACATCATCTTCTCGCTGTATGCGGAATTGCTCTGCAATCCGATCTCGTAGGTCCCGATCATCCATTTCTTGGCGCGCTCGAACTCCTCCGCCGACACGCCGCCATTCCTTACGTCCTCGATCTCCTTCAGCGTATCTGCTATCGCTGCGTCCAGCTTGTCCGCGCTCGTGCCCATGTAGAACGCGAAAAAACCGGGATCGACCTGTTCCGAGGAGAAGGAGGTGACGGCATACGCGAGCGACTTCTTGTCCCGCAGATTGGTGAAAAGACGCCCGCCCATGCCCCCCAGCGCGGCGCCCAGCAGATCCATGGCGTACCGGTCCGGATCGGCGAACCTCGCTCCGGTGTATCCGATCACGAAGTGCGCCTGCTGCTTGTCGCGCTGCTCCTCGCCGAGCCGGATCTCGGAAAGGGCTGGAACCGGCATGGGCCCGAGAGGGACGAAATCTTTCCGCTGCGGCAGATCGCCGAATGCCTTCCTGACCGCGGATGTCGCCTCATCTACGCCGATATCGCCGGAGACGGAGATCACCAGGTTCCGCGGGTCCGCCCA
The DNA here is from genome assembly GCA_050263095.1 of Deltaproteobacteria bacterium. GTDB lineage: Bacteria > Desulfobacterota > Deferrimicrobia > Deferrimicrobiales > Deferrimicrobiaceae > FEB-35. Next base: position 20,627 of record JBLNEW010000075.1, read on the forward strand.
GCGCCCGTAAAAGCTTTCCAGGTCCTCCCGGCTTAACGCCCGAACCGTGTCCTCCGTCCCGAGCGTGTTTCGCGCGTAGGGATGGCTGCCGTAATGGGTCGCCAGAAAGAGGAGGAAGGCCGACTGCGTCAGGCTGTCCTTCTGGAGCTTGATCCTGCCCAGGATCTCCAGCCGCTTCTTTTCCAGCTCCTCGACGGGAAACGTCGAGAGGCGGAGCGACTCCGAGAACAGTCGGAATCCCTGCTCAAGATCCTTCCGCAGGAACCTCGCCTGCAGGCCGAAGGAGTTCCTCCCGGAGAAACCGGACAGGTCCGCGCCCATGTTTTCCACGGCCTCGGAGATCTCGCGCGCGGTCCGCTCCTTCGTCCCCTTCGTCAGCATCTCTGCCGTCATCACCGAGACGCCGCCCTTGCCCGGGGATTCGGCCCGCAGCCCGCCGAAGAATCCGGCCTCGACGGCTACTACGGGAACTGCGCGGTTTTCGCGCACGATGACCCTGATACCGTTCTCAAGCACCGTCTTCCTTACCGTCGAGCTCTCGCTTCCGGATTTTGCGCTCCCCCCGGCAGCGGCTTCCTTCCACGCCTTCCCGGCGATTTTCCGGACCTCGTCCTCCGTCAGGACCGAGCCGTCGCCGCGCGGAACCACGACGGAAACGTTCAGCCTCTCGGGCTTCAGATACTTTTTCGCCACACTTACTATGTCACCCGCGCTCACCTCGCGGATCCTGCGCAGGTACTCCCGTTCGAACGCCGCATCCCCGAGCGTCACCTCGAACGAGCCGATGTGGCTGGCCAGCGATCCCTGCGATTCGAGCGAATAGACGAACGCGCTCTCCGTCCGGGTCTTCGCCCTGGCCAGCTCGTTCCCTTCCGGCGGGGAGGCGGCCATCCCGAATACCTGGACGAGAATCTCGTGCAGCGCCTCCGGGGCCTTCTTCGCCGCTCCCGTGGCCCCCACCATCAGCAGCCCGGGGTCCTTCGGGGTGTAGGAGCCGGAGCTCACGGCGTCGACCAGCCCGCGCTTGTCCTTCACCTCGCGGTAGAGCCGCGAAGTCTGACCCTCCCCGAGGATGGAAGAGAGCAGGTCCCATGCGAAGACTTCATCGTCGCGCATCGAAGGGCCCGGGAATCCCAGCTCGAGATACGACCTGCCCGCGTCACGCTCCTGGATCTTCACGCGGATAGCATCCTGGGGCGGCTCGGCGGGGATGTTCATCGCAGGGGGAGCGTGCCCCTTCAAGGAGAGGAACGTCCGCTCAATCATCGGCCGGGCCTTCGCGGGATCGACGTCGCCGGCGATAACAAGCACCATGTTTCCCGGGTAGTAGTACTTAGCGAAGTAGGAAACCAGGTCGTCCCGCGTCGTTTTTCTTATGGTGTCCGCGTAGCCGATCACCGGGCGCCCGTACGGATGCACGCGGTACGCCTCGCGGAAGAGGGCCTTCCAGACGACTCTTCCGGGATCGTCCTCGTTCATCCGGAGCTCCTCCAGGATAACCTCGAGCTCGCGCTCCAGCTCGTCCTTGTCGAACACCGAGTCGCCGAGGGTGTCGGCAAGTATGTCCAGTGCGTTCTCCAGGTATCTCCCCGAGATGGTTATGTGATAGACGGTCTGGTCGAAGCTCGTATAAGCGTTTATCTCGCCTCCCAGTGCCTCGACCTCGCGCGCGATCTGTCCCGGGCCCCGCTTCCCGGTGCCCTTGAAAGCCATATGCTCCAGGATGTGGGACATGCCGGCGCGCTCTTCCGGCTCGGTCGTGCTGCCGGCCTTGACCCATACCTGGACGGCCACGACAGGCGATGAGTGGTTTTCGCGGATTACCACCGTCAGGCCGTTATCCATCCGGTATTTTTCGATCAACCCGGCTCCTTCATGCACGGGAGTCGCTCCCGCGGCCGTCGCCGCCAACAGGGCCCATCCTGCCAGAAGCGCCGGAAACGATTTTTTGCCCATCATCATCTCCGAAGAAATTGAAACCCAACCGGTTTCCCATCAGAAGATGTCCCCCGGGATGGTTTGGTTCCCTGGGGGCCGAAACGGCGCCTATTATAACAGGAAAGGGGCCGCCGCCCTCCGAGGTTGTACGATGCCGGATTTGCGGATACCCTATTCCCATAGCCCGGCCGTCGAAAGGAGATCCGCATGGAGCGGAAAGGGAAACAGGTCCGATCCCGGACCCGCCCCGTCGCAACGGCGCGCGGGGCGGGCGAAAAGCGCCGCGCCGCGGCGGATGATCCGATGCCCCATAGCGACCTGACCGTCCGCGCGAAGGAGGGCGACGCGGAGGCTTTCCTGGCTCTTGTCCGTTTCCACTCGACCTTCAACCCGATCCCCATCAGCCGGGACCTGATAATGGTTTCCGGACTGGACGATGTGACGCGCCACAGGCTCCTGGGACGCATGCAGAGAAAAGAGGACAACCTGCTTCGTCCCTTCCCGGGCGTGAACATGATGTTCTGGGGGGAAGGATGGGTGCAGGAGACACTCGACGGATTCCTCTGGAAGAGGAAGGGGAAAAAACCGGCCCCCGACGAGAAGTTCCTGCGCAGGCTGTGGGACGCCACGCGCGAAGGGGCGATGCTTCAGCTGAAAATCTACAAGAAGACGCATGTGACGCCGTCCGCCTGGGTGCGGGTCAAGTACCCTCACTTCGCGAACCTGGGGCTTACGGACGCCCAGGTACTGAAAGTCGCGCGCGCGGAGGGGTGCGACTTCGAGGAGGAATCGTTCCTGCGCGCAGTCCGCAAGTTCCGTGGCGGAGGTTAACCGCGCCTTCGGTTGAACAGGGAATGGACTTACAAGCAGCCGGCTTGCGGCGCAAAAGGCGGATTGCCGGAACCGGCCTCGCGCCCGGATTGCCGGGCGCGTCCTATTTGACCGCGATAAGCTCGACTTCGAAGACGAGCGTGGAGTTAGGACCGATCTCGCGCCCCGCGCCGCGCTCGCCGTAGGCGAGTTTAGACGGGACGTAGAGCTGCCACTTGTCGCCTTCCTTCATCTTCTGAAGCGCCTCGGTCCAACCGGGAATCACGCCGTTGACGGGGAACGTCACCGTCTGGCCGCGTTTGTATGAGCTGTCGAACTCGGTCCCGTCAATCAACGTTCCGCGGTAATGGGTCTCGACCTTGTCGGTCGGGCCGGGGGTTTTGCCGGTCCCGGACTTGAGAACCTTGTACTGGAGGCCGCTATCCAGCGTGACCACGCCTTCCTTCTTGCCGTTGGCGGCCAGGAACTCTTCTCCTTCCTTCCTGTTCTTCTCCGCCGCCTTTTTCGACGCCTCGGCCTGCTTCTCCATAAGCTCCTTCTGGAATTTGGCCATCGAAGCGCGGTTCTCCTCGTCGGTCATCAGGGTATTCCCGCCCGAGAAAGCGTCCCTGAGCCCCCTCACGACCAATTCCGCGTCCACGTCGACCGCGTCTTTCTTGAGGTTTTTCCCTATTGTCATTCCGATGCCGTAGCTTACCTTGTCCTTGTCGGTTTTAAGCACCACCGCCTCCTCCGCCCAGGCCGATACTGCAACGAGCACGAACACGAGCGCCGCCGCCAAGCGAAATCCCATGGGAGCTCCTTTCCTGCATCCGGATCTTCCCGCTTCACCGGGTGGGAATTGTATCACCCACGGATGTCCATGTCATCCGCGGCGCGGTAACATCGTCACATGGTCGCTTCAGCGGCAAGGCCCATGGAGAAAACAGTCCGGGATCGCCTGTCCGGTATCTTCCGGGCGGCCCTGGACGCCTCCGACCCCGCCCGCCTTGTCAGAGCATCGTTGCGCCCGGGACCCGAAGGTCTTGCGTTGGCCTGCGGCGGAAAAACCGCGTCCGCGCAGTGGACGCTTACGCGCAGCATCCGACTGGTCGGCGGAGGAAAAGCCGGACGGACCATGGGGGAGGGGATCCTGTCTGCGATCGGAGACAGGATCGCGTCCGGAGTGGTGGCGGTTCCGGCCGGGAGCGGAGGGACCTCGGGACCGGTGCGATTCATCGAGGCCGGACACCCGGTACCGGACCGCGGCAGCCTCTACGCTGCGCGCGAAATCCTGTCCCTCCTTGCGGAATCGGGGAAAGACGACCTCGTGATAGCGCTTATATCAGGGGGCGGCTCCGCCATGATCTCCGCTCCCGTGGAAGGAGTCTCTCCGGATGAAAAGGCCGCCCTGTCGGGCCTTCTTATGCGCGCCGGAGCGGATATCGTTTCGCTTAACACGGTCCGGAAGCACCTTTCGCTGGTAAAGGGAGGCCGGGCGGCCCTCGCCTCAAATCCCGCCAGGGTATGGACCCTTCTCCTCTCCGACGTCGCCGGGGACGATCCTTCCGTCATCGCGTCGGGACCGTTTTCCCCCGACCCGACGACCTGCGCGGATGCGATGGGCGTCCTTTCCCGCCTTGGAATCATGAACGAGGCGCCCCGCAGCGCTATCCGGCACCTCCAGGCGGGTATGGCCGGAAGGCAGAGAGAGACTCCGAAGCCGGGCAATCCGGTCTTCAAGCCGGTGACCTGCGCCGTCATCGGAACGAACCGGACGGCCCTTTACGGGGCAGCGGATGCCGCAAAGGCCGGGGGGCTCGCCCCGGTACGTCTCCTGCCTGGTTTTCTTTCCGGCGAAGCCAGGGAGTGCGCCAGGTCCTTCGTTGCGGAAATGCGCCGGGAGGCGTCCGCGCTTTCCCGGGGCCGAACCGGCGTCCTCGTCGCAGGGGGGGAAACCGCAGTCGCCGTGAAGGGAGCGGGAATGGGAGGGCGAAACCAGGAGTTCGCGCTGGCGGCGGCGATCGAGCTTTCGGGCCTTAAGGGAATGGCGGTGCTTTGCGCAGGGACCGACGGCGTCGACGGGCCGACGGACGCCGCAGGGGCGGTCGCCGACGGATCGACTTGCGACCGTGCGATGGAGATGGGCCTGTCTCCCCGATCGTGCCTGGAAAACAACGACGCCTATTCCTTTTTCCGGACTCTCGGAGACCTCGTCGTCACCGGCCCCACCGGCACAAACGTCGCCGACATCGCCGTAGGGATCGTATCGAATCTTTAATGCTGCCCGGTGATCGGAACAAATATGGCCGTCGTCATTTCAGGATTCGAATGAGATTGCTGTAGTCGTCGGTCCAAAGGCGCACCCCTTCCGCCGGCATCAGCGGCCTGGCAGCCTCGGAGACGGAAGGACCGTCGAGCCGGCGCCGATCCCCGGCTACCAATATCCAGGTCGACCCGTAAGAGCCGCTGTTCCCATCGTCACCGGTGTCCACCGACACGGCTTCCTTCCCCGCCGTTTCCGCCGCCAGCCTGACGACCGGCGCAAGGTCCAGGTACTTGTTGGACACGTGCACGGCCAGGAGCCCGTCCTCCTTCAGGTGGCGGAAATACAGGTCGAATGCCTCCCGCGTCAGGAGGTGGACCGGGATGGAATCGCCGGAGAAGGCGTCTACGGCCAAAACGTCGAAATCCCCTGGGGGCTCGGATTCCAGGGAAAGGCGGGCGTCGCCCTGCACGACGTCGACCTTCGCATCGCTATCCCGCAGGAAGCTGAATTCCGTATCCGCCAGCCGGACGACGAGCGGATTTATTTCGTAGAAGCGGTAGGTGTCGCCTTGCCTTCCGTAAGCGGCGATCGTCCCCGCGCCCAGGCCGACGACGCCGACCCGGCGCCGGGCATCCGGCCTGCTGTCTTCGAGCGCAAGCCCGATTCCCGACTTCGGCCCATAGTATGTGGTGGGCTGGCGACGCCTTTCCGGCGCCATGAACTGCCTGCCGTGCGTTATGGTCCCGTGAACAAGCGTGCGCATCGCGCCGCTTTCCCCCGCGTCCACCGAGTCGCTGACCTTCAGGACCCCGTAGAAATTGCGGGCCAGGACACGTGCGCCCCGCGCGGTCTCCCGGACCTGCCATGACAGCACGACGGCAAGCCCAACGGTATATACCGCCGCGAACAGAAGGCCGGCCGTCCGCAGCCTGCCGAACCGGGAGGCTGTCCGCGGGAGTCTGAACAGCACGACGAGCGACAGCGCCGCGCAGGCGGCGATCGCCGCCGGCAGCTCGTAATATCCGCGGAAGCAGTAGGGCGCGATGATCCCGACGAAGAATCCTCCGGCCGCGCCTCCAAGGGAAATCATGAGGTAATAGGAGGTGAGATGCCGGGGATGCGGCTTCATATCCGCGAGCTCGCCGTGGCAAACCATGCAGCAGACGAAGAGCCCACCCGAAAAAAGCGGGATCAGGATGGAAAGTTTCGCGGTCTCCTGGCCCTTGGACAGCAGGAACGACATCCCGCAGAGCGCCGCAGCCAGCAGCGGCAGATACGCGCTTCGCCGGTACCGGCCGTCCCTGGAGAAGCACAGGATGAAGCTCGACAGGTAAAGGCTCAAAGGAAGAACCCACAGGAAAGGAATCGCGGCGATGTTCTGCGTCAGGTGGTTGGTCACGGCGAGCAGCAGCGCCGAAGCGCATGCCGCCAGACCCGCCCACAGCGCCTTGATCCCCAACCCTGGTTTTCCTTCCGCTTCCGCATCGGGCCTGTCGGTCCCGGCAGGCTCATCCTTCCTGCTGCGCAGGGCCACCGCAGCGCACAGGATGCAAAAAGCCAGGAAGGCCCACGACCACGCCTGCGCCTGAAGCCGTACGGGCAGGAACGGCTCGACCGCGACGGGATATGAAACCAGGGCGATCATCGATCCGGCGTTCGACAGCGCGAAAAGCCGGTACGGCATCGCGCCCCTGTACGTCCTGACGTACCACGCCTGAAGAAGGGGGCTGGTCGTCGACAGCATCAGGTAGGGCAGCCCGACGGTGGCCGCAAGGAGCGCGATGATCCTGAAGGTCGGATCCTGGGAGGGAGACGGTTTCCATCCTGCATCGGGCACTATCGGCAGGAGGAACAGGCACGCCCCCAAAAGAGATACGTGCAGGAGCACCTGCGCCTTCGGCTTCAGGAAACAGATCGCCGCATCCGCGTAGAAATATCCCAGGAGGAGAACCGCCTGGAAGAAAAGCATGCAGGCGGTCCATACCGCTGCCGATCCGCCGAACCACGGCAGGATCATCTTCGCTGCGATCAGCTGCACCTGGAACAGCAGGAAAGCGCCGAGAAAGATCGTGGCGGCGTAGGCTGCCAGGACGCGAACCTACTTCCTTTTCATGCCCGGCGGGACCTTTCCGAACAGGACTCCCGTCCGCAGGACCGGCCTGCCGTCCAGGTAGAGCTCCCCCTCGCTGCGCAGGTCCTTGATCATGTCCCAGTGCACGGCGGAACGGTTTTTCCCCCCGGATTCGGTGTACGAGCGCCCGATGGCGAGGTGAACCGTGCCGCCCATCTTCTCGTCGAGAAGGATGTCCCGGGTGAATGACGTCACCCCCGCGTTGGCGCCGATGCCGAACTCGCCCAGAATCCGCGCACCCGGGTCGGCTGCGAGCATCTCCTTGAGGATCGATTCGTTCTTGTCCGCCGAGGCCTCGACTACCTTTCCCTTCCGGAACGTCATCCGGATGCCCGCGACCTCCCGTCCCCCGTATATCGCGGGAAACTCGTAACGGATCGTCCCTTCCGTCGAGTCCTCCACCGGCGCAGTGAATATCTCCCCGTCGGGCATGTTGTACTCCCCCGCGCACGGGATCGCGGTGCGGTCCTTGATGGAGAAGGAGAGGTCCGTGTCCTTGCCCACTATCCGCACGCGCGCGCTCTTTTCCAGCAATCGCTTCGCCCGCAGGAACATTTTCGCCATCGCCGCCCAGTCCTGCTCCACCGCCCGGTAATACAGCTTCTCGTATTCCGGAAGGGACCGGTCGGTTTCCTGCGCCAGAGCTTCGGTCGGGAAGTTGGTCAGCACCCACCTGACGCGGCGCAGGACGATTTCGGAAATCGGTCTGGCCGCCTTCCGCCTGTCCGCCAGTTTTTTCGGCGGGATGTGGCTCAACGCCCTTGTGTTGCCGGGCGCCAGTATGACGATGTCGGCGTCTATTTTCTTCGCCTCGTACAGCTTCGTCGGGGACAGGTGGGCGATCTGCCTCTCCCCCGCCTCCTCGAAAAATATCCGTTGCGCATCCTCGAACCCCACCGAAAGAAGGGGGTGCGCGCCCGCGCGCAGCACCTCCCGATAGACCTCCAGCGCAAGCGGACGCGCCAGGTCGCCGCAGGATATCCTGACTATTTCTCCCTTCCTGGCTTTAACGGAGTGCCGGACCAGGATGCCTGCCAGCCGCCGGACCTGCGCTTCGGATCCCATGGGTGTCCCTCCCCGGTGATTATTCCCCGCGCTTCACCGCCTCGATGGCGGCCATCTTCCTTTTTGCCTCTTCCACTTTTTTCCGGGCGCGGGCCAGGACCTCGCCGTCGACCGACTCGCGGTTGAAGGCGTAGCACGTGTCCGCAAGCGCCGGGGACTGGAGCCCGAGCTGGCGGTTCTCCTCCATGTCCAGAGCGAGGATACCTTCCCATTTCTGCCCGTGGATGCTGTAAGAGCCCACGAATATGGAACGGAACGTGGACTCTATCATCTCGTATACGTGGGTGCAGCCGAGGTTCCGGGGTATGCGCTCCTTGACGCTTTTGAGGCCGCCGCGCTCCAGTACGCCGATCCCCTTAAGCGAGGAGAGCATCTCGATGGGCTTTTTCTCGCAGCACGGATAGGGGATCCTCTCCATCTTCCCTCCGATCTCCTCGATGCGGAACCCGTCGTCGAGGAGGATGGCAAGGTTCATGTCGTGATAGTCGTCGTGCATGCGGGAGAGGGCGAGAACCTTGCCGTCCTCAAGCTTGTACATTTCGCATTTTACGATGCGGCCGAAAACCTGCTTATGATGCTTGGCCAGCGCCGTGATCTCCTCGTGGTCCATTGCCTTACACCTCTTTCCGCCCGGGACCTGCAAGCCCCCGAAGCGTCGCCAGGTTCCTCACATCCATTTCGTATTCGTCGTCCCCGTCCTTGGGCGTTTCGAGCACCATGGGCAGACCGCTGAACGCGCGGTGGGTCAGGATCCGCCTGAATGCGTCGAGGCCTATCTTCCCTTCGCCTATGTGGAAATGCCGGTCCACGCGGCTTGCGAACCCGGTCCGGGAGTCGTTCAGGTGCCACATCCGGACCAGCGGCAAAATGGCGCAACGCTCCATTTCCGCCAGCAGGTCCTCCCATCCGCCGGCTCCCGAAATATCATACCCCGCCTCGAACAGGTGCGCGCTGTCCAGGCAGACCGCAACGTCCGGGGGCCCCCCGGCTGCGTCCAGGAGCCGCCGGATCTGCTCCATCGTGCGGCCGATCGAATTCCCCTGCCCCGCCGTGTTCTCGAGGAGCAGTGTCACACCCTTGGGGAACCTGCCGAACGTACGCAGCGCCTGCGCAATCCGCGCGATCCCCTCTTCCTCGGGGTCCTCCCCGCTCGATCCCGGATGGAGCACCAGGTGCGGGACCGACAGCATAGCCGCTCGCGACGCCTCGTCCTCGAGCGCGTACAGGGATCGCGTCCGGACCGACTCCTTCGCGGATGCCAGGTTGATGAGGTAGGCGCAATGGATCGCCACCGTGGCGACGCCGGTGCGGGCGGTCTCGTCACGGAATCCCCGGACGTCCTCCTCCTCCAGGGCCTTTCCCGTCCACCGGGTCTGCTGCTTGGAAAAAATCTGTATGACGTCGGCGCCGATCGCTTTCCCCCGTCCGGGGGCGGTGGCGACGCCTCCCGCAACCGAGACGTGGGCGCCAAGCAGCGGGAGCCTGCGGTCGGGAGCCACCTCTATCTTCGCTCAAGCCGGTGGCACTGCCGGCAGTTCTTCTTGCGGAGCGGATGCTCCGCGGTCATCGGGAACTCCTTCCCTTCGCCGTGACAGGAGAAGCATTCCGCGTCGGTGGCGGCTTTTAGGTGGGGCTCCGTTCGGCTCAGGTAGCGGGGTCGACCGGTGAGGTACAGCACCATCAGCAACGCGACGACCACCGTCACCATGATAAGGAAATGGATGTCCTTGGTCTTCATCATCTCCGGCGCTCCTCGCCGCCGGTTTTCCGCACGCGCAGGACGCATTCGTCCTTCCCCTCTCCGCGGGTGCCGTCGAAGGCGAGCGAAAATCCCAATGCCCCCTCCCACGTGCCGAAATCGACCGAGCGGGCGACACGGCACAGAAGCGACGTCTCCTCCGGCGGGAGCCCCATATCCTTCCACTGGTCGACCAGCGGGCAGCGGGACATCGCGATAACCGCCTCATCGCCGCTGGCGGCGACGACGCGCGGTGCGAACTGGTATTGCTTCACGGGATCCGGGCTCGCGAATTCCCTCGCCGCCTGCACCAGGTCCCCGGTGCGCGCCGCGAGCGAGTAGCCCTTCAGGGATTTTTCCTTACCGTGGGCATGTATCGCCTCGCACATGGCGGCGACCGCCGCTTCATCGCCCATTTTTTCCTTGAGAACGCGCAGCAGATGGGCATAGACGGCTGCGCGCTGGCGAGTGGCCTGCGCTACTTTTTCCCCCGCATCAGGCATCCGGTCTCCTTCCCCCGAAAAGGTAAAAGTTGATTGTAGGGCCGGATCCGCCCTTTTTTCATCAACTTTTTGTGTTTTATTATTTTCCCGATTTGCCATAATGAGGCAAAACGCCGAAACGGCGGGAGGCGAGATGAAACCCGTTTCCGTGTACCGCGTTAATTATGCCAGGAAAACGAGGGTACTTGTAGGGACGGTGATCGAACGCCGCAAAGAGGAACGGGGAGACAACATGATCGGCCTCCTCCGTCTCGCAAGGGAAAAATTCGCCGCTTCTCCCGAGGAAGCATTTTTTATCGCCCTGGACCGGCAGGAGGCGAAGCACTCGCGCGGGGCGGGAGGGCGGACCCTCCCGACCCGCTAGCTTTCCCCCGCAAGTCAGCGTGAGGACGCCGATTTGGCCTTTCCCTCGTCCTTCTTCTCAGGCACGGCCGCGATTTTCAGGTATTCGCCCCTGATGTACTGCTTGAAATTCCGCACCGCGGGCTTCCCCGCCGGGTCGTCCGCGGGCTTTCCTTCCTCCGAGGGACGCAGAAGCTCGTAGTAGCGGACGCCCCCCGCGGTGGCATAGGACCGGGACGGGACAAGAACCGTCGGCTCCTCCCCCTTCCGCGAGCGCCAGACCGAGCATCCGACCAGCTTGAGTCCGGAAAGCAGACCTTCCTCGAAATGGATTTCCACGTCCGCCAGCTTCGATTCCGGCGTCCCGCCGTGGTTCAGCACGTAATGCACTCTCATGGCACGACCTCCCGGGTTTAAGTTGCCCCGGGAGAGCGCAAACCCCGTGCCGGACGGCAGGCGATGCAGGCGCTAGACCATCATGTTGTACGGGTCGACGTCGGCATCCATGCGGACGCCGTGCTTTCGGACGACTTCGCGAAGGGGGCGAAGAAGCGCGGGAAAGAAATCGCCCACCGGAAACCGCGCTGGCATCTTAAGGAGGATTTGGTACCGGTGCTTCCGCTTCACAAGAGGGATCGGCGACGGGGCGGGGCCGAGCAGCAGGACTCCCGCGGCGGAAACGGGCCCCTCAAGCGCGGCGGCCGCTTCCTCCGCCGCCTCGCGGACCTTGTCGGCTTTCGATCCCCAGAGGCGAAGCAGGAGCATGCGGCCGAACGGCGGGTAGCCCAACGATTCACGCGCCGCCAGTTCCTCCGCCATGAATCCGGCGAAATCGTGCATGGACGCCATGCGGATGCAGACGTGGTCCGGTGAAAGCGTCTGGACGATGACCTTCCCGGGGCGGTCGCCCCTTCCCGCGCGCCCCGCGACCTGCGTGAGAATCTGGAACGTCCGTTCAGCCGAACGGAAATCCGGAAAGGAAAGGGAGAGGTCGGCCAGCAGCACCCCTACGAGCGTCACCTCGGGGAAATCGTGCCCCTTGGCTATCATCTGGGTTCCCACGAGGATGTCCACGTCGCCCGCCTGCATCCGCGCAAGGATCTCCCCGTATGCCCCCTTGCGCCGGCTCACATCGGAGTCGAGGCGCGCTACGCGGGCGTCCTTCCACCGCTTCGCCGCCCATGCGAGCAGGCGCTCCGTGCCGATGCCGACCTGTGCGATCTTGTGCCCTCCGCACGCTGCGCACTTGTCGGGGGCCGGGGCGCGCGCGTTGCAGTAGTGGCACAAGAGAGCGTCGTGCTGCCGGTGGAAGGTAAGCGAGACCCGGCAGTTCCGGCAACGCACGGTCTCTCCGCAGTCCAGGCAGGTTACGGCGGGCGCATATCCCCTCCTGTTCAGGAACAGCATCGCCTTCTCTCCGCGCGAGAGGGCCTCTTCTACGGCCTCTTCCAGTTCGGGGGAGAAGTAGCGGTCGGCGCCCCGCATCGATGCCCGGCCCTTGAGATCGACGATTTTGATTTCCGGGAGCTCCCTGCCGCCTATCCGCTCCGGCAGGGAGAGGAGCGTCGCCGCTCCCGTCCGCGCCATTTGGACCGATTCGGCGGAGGGCGTGGCGGATCCCAGCAGGACGACGGAGCCCTCGAGCTTCCCGCGCATCAGCGCAAGGTCACGCGCCTGGTAGCGGATCCCGTCCTCCTGCTTGTAGGCCGAATCGTGCTCCTCGTCGATTATGAACAAACCGGGCGCCGGGAACGGAGAAAAGACCGCGGAGCGCGCGCCGATGGAAAGGAAGACCTCGCCCGCCCGGACCTTTCTCCACTGGGCCGCGCGCTCTGCCGGGGAAAGGCCGCTGTGCAGGACGGCCACCCCATCGCCGAAGCGCGATTTCACCCGGCCGAGAAGCTGCGGCGTCAGGGCGATCTCCGGGACGAGGAACACGGCCTGCCTCCCCGTGAGGCGGACCTGCTCGATCGCACGCAGGTAGACTTCCGTCTTTCCGGACCCCGTGATTCCATGGAGCACAAACGCCGAGAACTTACCCGACGCAAGCGCAACTCCGATCTTGGCCAGGGCCGCCTCCTGGCTGGGTGTCGGCACGATCTCCCCCGAGACGTCGGGTAGATGCGCCGCGGAAAGGCCGACCGGTTTCTCCCGCACCGATGCCGATAAAATCCCCTTCGCCGCCATCCTCCTGGCCGCGTCCGCGCCGCCTGGAACGAGCCCCGAAAGATCCGACGCGGATAACTCCCCCGCCGCCGCGACCGCCGCCGCCACTTGCCGCTGCTTGGGCGTCAAGGGCGATCCGGAGGCGCCCTGCGCCGGGCGGAAATACGTTTCCGTGCGGGGGGCTGACGGAGCCTCCCTTCGCGGAAGCCCGCGGGGCAGGGCTGCGCGCAGCATCTCGCCTATCGGAGCAAGGCATTCGCGCGCCGCGGCGGTGAGGAACGCGAGGTGGCGCCCGGTGACGTACGGCTCCTCGTCGAGGAAGTCGAGGACCGGCTTCGCTTCCCGTCCGGAGAGAGCGGAGCCGTCGACGTGCGAGACGATCAGGCCCGTGACCCGGCGCGGCCCGAAAGGGACGAGGACCCGGACTCCGATCCCCGCGCGGCCTTCCTCCCCCCGCGGAACGAGATAGGTAAAGGTATGGTCGATCGGCAGCGGCACCGCCACTTCCACGTGCAGCGGCCCGGCTGTCGGCGGAGAGGACGTCATGGAATGGATTTTACCCGAAGGAAGAAACAAAAGAGATGGTGAAGGAGAAGGGTCGGCGCACGAAGCCGGTTCAAATCCCCATGGGGTTCGCCGAAGCTCCAAAGCGAATCCCCGGAGCTTCGGTGGGACACCAAATTTTGCATTGAGGAAGAAAGGGCAAAATTTGGTGGAGGAGAAGGGATTTGAACCCTCGACCCCCACGTTGCGAACGTGGTGCTCTCCCAGCTGAGCTACTCCCCCACCTCGAAGGCTCATATTCTCCCCGATTCGCCGCCCGGTGTCAAACGGCCAAGCGCTCCGCGCGCCATTCGTCCGCTTCGCCGCGGGAGCGGCTCCCTTCCCTCGCAGGGGAGCTTTCGCTTCGTCGCTCGGCTTGCTGGGAACCGCAAGCCTGCGCTCAACCTTCGCCGGAAAGCTCCGCTCAACCCCCCCCTGCTGCGGGAAATCCGCCGCATCCGGCTGTTTCAACCTGGGCGCCCAAGCGGAAGGCGCGAGACGCCGATGGCAGGTCCGGCGCAGCGGGTCGCCGAGGCGGAACCGTCCGGTTCGGTTATACCAAGCTTGGAACAGACCGGCTTGGCAGACCGAACAGGGTGAACGAAGAGCGGGGAAGTATCGCTTGGCACGTAATACCCTGCGCAGGGGAGCCGAAGGCGAGAGCGAGCACGGAGCTGCCGGAGGCGTAGCGACTTCCGCTCAGCGCGCGCGCCGCACGAGCTTGCCGCGGAGCAGCCAGCATCGCGTGCACGCGCCCATTCCGCGTGCGCGGCGCCGGGAGCCGCGCGAAATGGCGTTTTTCGGGGTATAGAGAACCGGGCCGCGGCGGATAGCGATGAACGGCTTTCGGACAAATTTCTTCGAGGAATCGCTATTTTTCTGTTGACATGACTTTTCCATGTTCATAAAATTTGGATAGATTATTAAACGGGGGGTTTAAAAAACCGTATTGATAGATATCGGGGCAAGGATCAAGCACCTCCGGCAGATCAACGGACTTGCCCAGGCCGACCTCGCGGAGCGGGCCGGCCTCACCAAGGGTGCCATCTCCCAGATCGAGCGGAACCACACGTCCCCGTCCGTCACCAACCTCCTCGAAATCCTCTCCGCCCTGAACGAGACGCCCTCCTCCTTCTTCGCCGACGACGACGAGGAGAAGGTGCTCTTCCGGAAATCGGAAGCCCTTCCCTCCGACGTGACGGGATACCAGTCGTTCGAGACGTCGATCCCCAAGAGCCGCTACCGATCCATGGTCGCCTACCGGGCGGAAATAAAGCCGGGCAAGGAGACGCCGCTCGAACCGGCGCAGGAAGGGGAGAACTACGTGTTCGTCCTCTCCGGCCGGCTGGGCCTGCGGCTGGGGAGCGCGACCTACGTGGCGCGCAAAGGCGAGAGCCTCTACTTTTTCGCCGAGAAGGAGTTCGCGTTTTCGAACAAGGGAAAGGCCCCCGTCGATTTCCTTTGGGTAAAGACGAGCGGGCGATAAGGCGATAAGAATACGGAGGAACCGGGCAACCAACCCTGGTCGACTGGGAGAATACGAGGAGGACATGGACCCAAACGTTGGTGACGATTCCGTTCCGCTGAACGAAGGCCAGGGCGGCCGGAATCCCGTGGGCCTGCCGTGGCCGCAGGTGACCCGGGAGCAGTGGAACGACTACCGCTGGCAGCTTTCCCATCGCATCACGTCCATCCGCGAACTGGCCGGGCTTCGCTACTTCTCCCCCGAAGAAGCCGCCATCCTCAACCGCGTCAACGATATCTATCACCTGAGCATCACCCCTTATTACCTTTCGCTCATCCGGTTCGACGACCCCGCGGACCCCATCGCCCTCCAGGCTATCCCGGGGACCGAGGAATATTTCGGCATGGACGTCGGCGAGGACGATCCGCTCGACGAGGAGAAGGACAGCCCCGTCCCGGGTCTGACGCACCGCTACCCCGACCGCTGCCTCATGGTTGTGACCAATTTCTGCTCCATGTACTGCCGCCACTGCACGCGGAAGCGGATCTGGGCTCTGGGCGAAGGGGCGAAGACGGAGTTCGAGCTCACCAAGATGTTCTCATATATAAAGCGGCACGAAGAGATCAGGGACGTCATCGTATCGGGCGGCGATCCCCTTACGCTTCCCACGGAACGCATCGAATTCATCCTGAAGAGCCTTCGGAAGATCCCGCACGTGGAGGTCATAAGGATCGGAACACGCGTGCCGGTGGTCCTCCCGATGCGGATCGACGACGAGCTCTGCGCGGTCCTCGAGAAATACGGCCCGATCTGGCTCAACACCCAGTTCAACCATCCGCGCGAGGTCACCGATGAGGCCCGCAAGGCGTGCGACCGGCTGCTTCGCTGCGGCGTCCCCGTGAGCAACCAGACGGTCCTCCTCAGGGGGATCAACGATCACCCGGAGATCATCCGCCGGCTCAACACGCAGCTGCTGAAGGCGAAGGTGCGGCCCTACTACCTTTTCCAGTGCGACCAGGTGCGGGGGCTGGAGCACTTCCGGACGCGGCTTTCCAAGGGCGTCGAAATCATGGAGGCGCTGCGGGGGCACACCTCCGGCCTGGCGATCCCCACCTTCGTGGTGGACGTCCCGGGGGGAGGAGGGAAGATCCCGCTGATGCCGAATTACATCCTCTCGACGGGTGAGAAGCGGACGATCCTGCGCAACTACGAGGGGATCATCGTCAGCTACGAGGAGCCGCGCGACGACGGGAGGCCTTCCGCGCAGCCGGAGACCGAGGGGATTCCGCCCCGGCTCGACGTGTACCGCCTGCTGACCGGACAGATCAAGACCCTCATACCCGCGGGCAACGAACGGATGGCCCGGAGAAGGAGACGGTGCGAGTCGGCCTCTCCTACAACGTAAAGCCCGCCAACCCTCCCGCCCACCTCCCTGAAGACGCCTTCGAGGAGTACGACTCGGAGGCGACCGTGGGCCATATCTGCAAAGCGCTCCGCGACCTGGGCCACGAAGTCCTGCGGCTAGGGGCGGGCCCCGGCATCATCGACGCCCTGCGGCGGAGCCGTCCCGACATCGTCTTCAACATCGCCGAGGGCGAAGGGGGAAGGTGCAGGGAGGCGCACGTCCCCGCCCTCCTGGAGATGCTCGGCATCCCCTACGTGGGCTCGGACCCGCTGACGCTCTGCGTCACGCTCGACAAGCCTGTCGCCAAGCGGCTGGTCGCCGCCGAAGGATTCCCCACGCCGAAGTTCCGCACATTCCGCTCGGCCGACGGATTCACCGCTGCGGGCCTTGCCTTCCCCGTCATCGTCAAGCCCGCCTTCGAAGGATCCAGCAAGGGAGTGAGGCTCTCATCCCGCGCCTCCTCGGAGGCGGAGGCGCGCGATATGGTGGGGTTCGTCACGGATACGTACCACCAGGACGCCATAGTCGAGGAGTTCGTCGCCGGTCCCGAGGTCACCGTGGGGATCCTGGGCAACGAGAGCCCGCGGGCGGTCGGCGTAATGGAGATCGCACCGAAGAAGGTCAGGAACGACGAGTTCGTGTACTCCCTCGAAGTAAAGCGCGACTGGGAGAACCAGGTCGAATACCGCTGCCCGCCGCATTTTCCTTCCGGGGTCGTCGCCGGGATCGAGCGAAACGCCTTGGGGATCTACCGCGCCCTTGGATGCAGGGACTTCTCCCGGATCGATTTCCGGATCGACGCGAACGGGGTCCCGCAGTTCATAGAATGCAATCCCCTTCCGGGGCTCTCGCCGGGGTACGGCGACCTCCCGATCATGGCCGACCGGATGGGAATGTCGTATCTGTCCCTCATATCGGAGATCCTTTCCCACGCGCTCTCCCGCCAGCAGGTCCCCCCGCCGTGAAGCCGGAAAACATGGCGGGAGGCAGGGTGGCGGTGCTCTACACTTCGGTCGAGGAATCTCTCGCCGGCATCGCGGACAAGGAGATGCGCGAAACGATGGACCTGGCCGTAAGCGCCCGGGCGGTCACGAACGGGCTCAACGAGTCCGGAGTTGCGGCGCGGTCCTTCATGTTCGGGAAGGACATAGTCGCTCTGGCCGAATCGTTCCGTTCCTTCGGGGCGGATGCCGTCTTCAACCTGAGCGAATGCCCGCTCAACTCCGCCCAGAAGGAGCCGCACGGTGCCGCCCTCCTGGAGCTTCTCAAGCTCCCCTACACGGGCAACGGGCCGACGGCTCTCTCGGTTTGCAACAACAAGGCGCTAACCAAAAGGATCCTTGCGTCCCACGGAATCGCCACCCCCGGATTCCGCCTTTATTCTTCCGTCCCCCGCGGGCGATCGGGACTCTCATTTTCCGTCATCGTCAAGCCGGCAAGGGAAGACGGTTCGGCCGGGATCACCGAGGAGAGCGTAGTCGAAGACGAAGCGGGTCTTAAAAAACGCGTGGCGCACGTCATCGAGAAGTATGCCCAGGAGGCGCTTGCCGAGGAATTCATCGGAGGGAGGGAATTCAACGTCGCGGTCCTCGGGAACGGCACCGTGGAGGACCCCTACCGCACCTTTCCCCCTTCGGAGCTCGTTTACAGGAATCGCCGTTGGAGGATATGCTCATTCGAGTCGAAGTGGGATCCCGGCCATCCGTCCTACGCGGAGATCGCGCCGGAATGCCCGGCGAAAGTTTCCGCGAGCCTTCTCAGGCGGCTTTCGGCGCTGACCGTCGAGTGCGCGCGGGTATTCGGCCTGTGCGGCTACTCGCGGGTGGATTTCCGCACCAGCCGCAGCGGGAAGCTGTTCGTCCTCGAAGTGAATCCCAACCCCGATATCTCTCCCGATGCGGGGCTCGCGCGGGCGGCGGGAGCGGCGGGCTACACCTACCGCGAGCTACTGATGGAAATCCTGCGGCTGGGACTGGCCCGGGGGGCGCGATGACGAAAATACGCCGGATCGAGGCGAATGACCGCGAGACCGTGCGCAGCCTGATCGACGGGACCGGGGCGTTCAAGCCCTTCGAGGTCGACGTGGCGATGGAGCTGGTGGACGTCGCACTCGCCAGGCCGAACCAGGACGACTACCATCCCTTCGTGCTGGAAGAGGAGGACGGGACGATCGCCGCCTACGCCTGCTTCGGGAAGAACGCGATGACGAAGTCCACTTTCGATCTCTACTGGCTGGCCACGCGGGCCGACCGCATGGGGAAAGGATACGGAAGGAAAATCGTGTCGTTCGTGGAAGAAGAGGTAAGCCGCCTCGGGGGCAGGCTGCTCGTCATCGAGACCTCTTCGAAGGAAAGTTACGGCACCACGCGGGAATTCTACATCAAGATCGGCTGCACCCTCGCCGCTCAACTGCCCGACTACTACGACGAGGGCGACGACAAGCTCATCTACCTGAAGCGCATACGGTAGCCGCCCGCCTTTCGCGCCCCGCGCCCGGGGCATCGTCTATTCCGACGTTTGAGGGAACTCACGCGCGGCATGCGGGGTTTCATAAAGAAAGGCGGATCGCGTCCGCGACCCGCGACGGGCGGAAAGGAGAGAGCATGAAAAAATCGCTTCTTGCCGCATTGGCTTTTCTGTTGATGGGAACGGCCGTTTTGCAGGGATGTTTCGTCGGATGGCATAACCATGATCGGCGGCATCACCGCCATGATGGTTTTCATGACGGTTTTAATGACGGTTCTCATGACGGTGATCGCCCAAGCCGGGACGATCGTTCAAGGGGGGGCGGCGACCGCCGGCATGGGGACGATTAAGGTCGAATCCCGAAATAGCAATGAAATCGTTTATTTCATGCCCCCTGCCGCTTGCGGCAGGGGGTTTTCTTTATCCGTCATTATAGACACGGCCTCGTCGGCATCGACGTGGCGGATGCAACCCGGGACCGGAATTGTAAAAGGTGCGGACCGGGAGTATCATATCAACAGCTATCGATGCATTGCCCCGACGACAACAGGAATGAACGACGGAGGTGGGCGATGGAAAAGAAACTCAGCTGCAGGGCGATGGGCCTTAACTGCGCTTTCGTTGCCAGGGACGAATCGGAAAAAGAGATCGTCCGGAAGCTCGCCGATCACCTGAAGACCGTCCACGCGATCGAGTTGACGGAGGAGCTCCGGAAGAAGGCTAACGACCTCATCCGTCTCGTGGAGGCGTAAGAGGCACTTCCACCGCCGCGCCGGTCTCGACGTACCAGAGGAAACCGCGGACGGGAGCGTTCCAGGCGCCGGCCAGGATCGCCGCGTAATTGCGAACCTGCCGGAAGTGGAGCCTCTCCTGCTCCTTCTCCCTGCGCCCCGTCTTGTAGTCCACGATCCAATGCTCCGCACCGGCGCTTTCCGTATCGTCCCGGCGGCGTGACGCCCTGACGACAAGGTCGGCGCGCTCTTCCCTGGAAATCCCGTCCCTGCACTCGAGCATGGGGACCTCCGTCCCGACGAGCGACATGGAGCGCAGCTTGCGGCGGAACGGGCTCGCTGAAATCTTGCCGACGATCGCCTTCCACCTGCGCTCCTCGTCCTCGCCCCAGGATATCGCGGGCGGCAGCGGCTCCTGCGGCGGCCACCGGTCTGAAACCGGCGGGGCCGCCTCCAGCGCCTTGTGGACTTTCTCGCCGAACCGCTTCCCCTTCTCCCGCTCGTCGAACTCCTTGAGGGATAGCGGCTCCGGAAGAGCGGGCGGATTGACCGAATCGGGGGGAGCCCATCCTTCCATGAAGGAAAGGTCGAACGCAGGCGGAGCGGTAACCTTACCGGCCGGAAGCGGATCCTTGACGGCCACTTCAAGGAATTCCCCGCCGGCGGCGAACATGCGCCGTGTCCCGGGGAGCCCCGTCGCGGCGCACTTTCCCACTCCCCCGGCCGTTGCGAAGGAGGCCCCGCGTCGAAGCGCCGCCCTTTGACCGGATCCCTGACCTTTCGCTCCCTCCACAAAGTAGAGCCGGTCGCGCGCACGGGTCGCCGCGACATAAAGGAGGCGGACCTCCTCCGCGTCCTGCTTGGCCTGTTCCCACTGCTCGAACGTGACGGTTTCCGCGCCCAGGGGAACATGCCGGAACGCCGAATAGGTCTTGTACCCCGGGAAGATCACCGCGGAGAGATTGCGGACCCGGTCCGCCCGAAGCCCCTCCACGCGCTTCCTCCCGCCCCGCGATAGGTTCGCCAGGATTACGATGGGAAATTCGAGCCCCTTGGAGGCATGGATTGTCGAGATCTGGACCGCGTTCTCCCCTTCATCGTATGCGGGAAACTCGCTTTCCTGCCGGTCCTCGTCCGTCTTGCGTCGCAGGTCGGCCAGAAACGCCTTCACGGATCCCCCGCCGGTCCACTCGAACGCCCGCGCCAGGCCGGCCACCTTCGAAAGGTTCTGCACCATGCGGTCGCCGTCGGGAAGCCTGGCGGCCACGAACTCCACTCCCGACTCCCGGTAGAGCTCGGCCAGCAGTCCCGAGAGAGACGACCTCCCGCGGCCGGCCGACAGGCGCGCGAGCAGTTCGAGCGCATCGCGCGCCCTTGGCGAAGGAGGCTGTCCCCCGCCAGCGTAAAGCGGCAGGATCTCCCCGTCACCCAGTCCGAAGAACATGGTCTTGAGCGCCGCGTACCGAGCCGAAAGGTCCGCCGGCGCGTCGACGGCGGACAGCACCATCCGCAGGTCCTGCACTTCCTGCCGGGAGTAGAATCCCCTCCGTGGAGGAACGACGAGCGGTATACCCGCCTTGTTGAAGGCCTCGCGGAAAGCGGAAAGCACTTCCCCGCCGGTGTCCGACCGGTACAGAATCGCTATATCGCGAAACGAGGCGGGGTGCGGGGGCGCCCCGCCCTTCCCCCCCACTTCCACGTTGCCCACGATCCCCCGGACCAGCGCGCATGCGAACTCCGCCTCTCGCACATCCTCCCCGAGCGTGAAATGCGTCACCGCATTGCCGGCCCCGGGATCCTGCCGATTGGAAACCACGGGGGCATATGCGGGGGAAAAATCCTCCCCCCCCGAGATGACGTGCCCGAACAGGCCGTTGACGGCGGCGATCAGGTCGGGCCGGCTCCTGAAATTGCGGACGAGGGAGATGCCCTCCCCGGAACGCGAAAGCATTTTCCGCCGGAACCGGGAATAGACCTGGATGTCCGCGCGCCGGAAACCGTATATGGACTGCTTCGGGTCGCCGACCACGAACAGCTTTCCCGGATCGCCGCCCGCGGAGAGTGCCGCCAGCATATCGGCCTGAAGGGGATCCGTATCCTGGAACTCGTCAACGAATATGTACCGGAACCTCTCGGATAACGACTCCGACGCTTCGCGGCTGACGGCCAGCAGCCTGTTGGCGCGCAGCAGAAGGTCCATGAAATCGAGCCCGCTGCCCTTCGCGTTTTCGTAGAACGCCAGCGCCGCGCGCGCCCTGTCCACGAGAAAACGGGCGGCTGCGTCCCCGCCTGGGACCTCCGAAAGCTCCCCCCAGAAACGCTTCAGCGCGTCCCGCGCCTGCGCCGGCGTGAATCCGGGAGGGGCGGGGAAGATCTTCCTGCTGCGCGTCCTGTCGGCGCTGAACCCGAAAGCGACCGCCCCTTGCGCGGCAAGAGCGCACGCGGATGAAAGGTCCTCCCGCGAGACCGCCTCCCAGGCCTTTTCCAGGACCGACGATGCATCGGCCAGGACCGCGGCCATCTCGTGGGACGGATCGGCGATGCCGGCGACGAATGTCCGGAACCACTCGACCGGGGCCGCATACTCGCGTCGAAGGTGCGCCAGGAAATCGGCGGGAGATCCGAAATCCAGGTCGCCCGACTCGAGAAGGTCCCGCTGGGAGAGGCAGAGGCGTCGGATCATGGACCAGGCGGCGTTCTGTCCCTGGGCGCCCATGAGCACCCGCTCCCACGATGGATCCGTCGCCTCTCCCCCGAACTCCGAGCGCAGGAACGCGCGGAAGGCGCTGTCCCATGCGTCGGACGCTTCGCCCTCCGGCAGCACCTCGAACTTCGGGTCGACCCCGGCGTCCGCGGGAAAGGATAGAAGTATGCGCCGGCAGAAAGAGTGGAACGTGGTGACTGAGAGCCTTTCGACGCCGTCGACAAGCTCCTCGACGC
This sequence comes from Deltaproteobacteria bacterium, assembly GCA_050263095.1. GTDB lineage: Bacteria > Desulfobacterota > Deferrimicrobia > Deferrimicrobiales > Deferrimicrobiaceae > FEB-35. The sequence continues at coordinate 43,139 of JBLNEW010000075.1, forward strand.
GCTCCCGGAGGGGAGCGATTCCGTCTCCCTCACCGCCGGGAATACGCACGAGGGAGTTCCAGACCGCCGCCTTTTTCCTCACTTCTTCCGGCGAGGATGCGGACCTGCAGGCTGTGAGCAGCAGCTCCAGCCCTTCCACCACGCGGGACTTCATTTCAGCGGCCGCCTTGTCGGTGAATGTCAGCAGCAGGACACGGTCCGGAGCAAGGTCGTTCTTATCCAGGAGCAGGTTGATGACTCGTGCGATCAGCGTCGCGGTCTTCCCCGTCCCGGCGGATGCGTCCACCGCGATGTCGCGCGAAAATTCCGTGACGGCCCTTATGCGATCTCTATCCATCCGGCGAGCAATCCTTCCTCGTCGAGTCTAAAAATCCCGCCCCTGGGGCTGAATCATCGCGCCGCCGGGCGGCGCTCTCCGATCACGCGCATGCCGTGGTCTTCGCCCACGCGACGTGCAAGCGCATCCGTCTCCCTTTCCGCGCCCTCGTAGCGCGGCGACACCCGGCAATGGTCGGCGAAGGGGCAGGCGTCGCAATACCGCGGCGGATGGCCTCCAGCGTAGCTGAACCGGTGGTGGGGAAGGGGTGGAAACGCCCCGGACCGGTCGAGGGCGATCCACCCCGAAAGGGCGGCGGACCACCCATCCCTGACCGCCTTCCACTGCTCCCCAGTCACCGTCACGGGCCGGATATCGCCCTTGAGAAAGATGAGCGACGCCCGGACGTCGGGCGGCGCCGGCGAGAGCGTCTGAGCGAATGCGAGGTAGACCGGGATCTGGTTGGCAAGGCCGTGGAGGATCCATTCGAGCGGGGCTTTCTCCCGCGCGCCGTCGCGGTACTTGTAATCGATGATCTCCGCCTCTTCCATCCTTCCCCGGTCGATGCGGTCGACCCTCCCCCGGAAGGCGGGCAGGCCCAATCCTTCCGCCACCGCGAACCGCCGTTCCACGGCGTCCACCCGGTACCCTTCCGCGCCGCCCCCCCGGCCGATCTCCCATTCCACGAAGGCCGCCGCGTCGCGTTCGATCTCCCGGCGCCGCATCCCGAACAGGCCCGGCAGGCCGGTTGGATTCTCCCGCGCGAATCGGGCGAACGCCTTTCTTGCGGCGGGCGCGACGTCGCCCCACCCCTTCCCGGAAGCGGCGTCTTTTCCCAGCCGGCGCAGAATTTCGTGCATGAGGAGCCCTGCCTCGGCCGGCGTGAGCGACAGCTCTTCCTCCGGCTCCTCGACCGGGGAAAGTCCGATCCGGAACCGAAGAAAGTACCGGTACGGACAGCGGGCCAGCTCGTCCAGCTCGGTCGCGCTCCATGCCCCGCGTCGCGCGGAAGCCCACGCGACGGGGAAGAGCGAAATTCCCTCTTCGCGCCGCTTCCATTCCGATACCGCCGCCGCGATCCTGCGCCACGGAATTCCTTCCGCACCGTCATTCGGAGGTATCCCGTCCCTCCAGGATCGAAGCGCCTCTTCCCTCGGGCTCAAGGGACCTTCGGCGTGCAGCATCGCGAAGGGGGAACGGGGAAGGAAAATTACCTGGACGCCCGCTCTGGATGCCCATTCCTCCGCGAACACGCCGGGACCGGCAAACCGGGCAAGCAGGTGGAGAAGGTACCTGGAGGGGCGTCTGACCCGGCCCTCGGCATCCGCCCGCATGACGGAAAAAACGATCTCGCGCCTTGCCGAAGCCGCCGGCAGCGCGAAAAGAAGCTTCTCCTGAGCCGCGTTCTTCCTGAGGATGGACAGGGCCTCGGGCAGCCCGGCCTGCCGCGCCAGACGGTTTATCGTTTCCCTGTCTTCGTCCGGCAGGAGCGGGTCCTCGTCGATCTGGGCGGGCACGATGTCTTCGTTGGCCGACATGAAGATGACCCTGTCCGCCGTGACGCAACGCAGCGTGTTCAGGTCCCCCGCGACGACGGCACCGGGGACCCGCATCCCCCCCCTCTCCCCGACGAAAATACGCCGGCTCTCGAGAAGGGCGGCGAACCGGGAAAGGGCCTCCCCGGCTCCGGGCCACGGCGCCGCGCGCGCCGGTATCCGCTCGATGTCGTCCAGGAGCGACAGAAGCTCCGAAAGGGCCCGCCTGTCGCGTTCGGCTTCGCCGCTGCCGTCGTCCACGAAACGGAAAGCCCCGATGAGTACGCCCCTTATTGCCCGCGCCAATCCCCGATGGTCAACGGCGTCCATCAAGGGACGCAGTGACGCCCGCAGGGCGCGGACCTCGGCCTTGAGGAGAGCGAGCTGCTCCATCTTCTCCTTCCATCCCTCGTCCTCCTCATCCTCCCCGTACCGCGGGCGAAGGCGTGAGAGGCGTTTCTCCCAATCGGGCCCCGAGACGACCAAAAGCTCGCGGCTCCACACGTCCCACAGGTCGGGGCGCCCCGGCGCCGGGGATTTGACGGCCTGGCGGCGGTACGGGGAGGACAGGACGTCGATCACCTTCCTTCGCGGGAAATCCTCCCTGCCCAGCTCGATCATCTGGAGGAGCACCCGGATCGGCGGGATGGATGACAGCGGAACGGTCAATCTCTCCACCGTCCGGATGCCGTATTCCGCCGCCACGCGCTCCCAGGCGGAAATCTCGTCTTCCCCGAAGCGCCGTGAAACCAGCATCACATCCTCCCCGGGATAGCGGTCCAGCCAGCGGCGCACCTGGCGCGCCGACCGGCGCGCTTCGCCCTCTTCGTGCGGCGCGGAAAGTATCGTCAGCGGGGCCGGCCCGGGTTCCCCCGAGGGGGAATCGGAGAAGATCCTTTCCCGGACGGCGTGCAGTTCCGGAGGCGCCGGGTCCGAGACTATCTCCACGTTCCCCTCGAAGGCCCGCGAGAGACGGTCCCACGCGCCCATCGCGTAGAAACAGGCCGGGGAAAGGGCGCCGTCCTCCCGGAATATCCCGGGGAAGTACACCTCGTCCAGAAGGCCGCTCGAAAGAAGCGCATCGACGAGCGTCCACTGCAGCCTGGTGAAATCGTAGAAACCGTAGAGGGACACCCGGAATGGGTATCCGGGATGCTCGAACCCGGAAACCGCCTCCTGGAAAATGCGCCGCCGGGTCATCCCTCCCATCTCGTGGACCTTCCGTTCGACGGCCTCGACGAGCCTGCGCCATTCGGCCCACCGCGCCGCCTTGCCGGTACGGCCTTCCTCCCTGGCCTTGCGTTCCGCCAGGCGGAGGACGTCGGCTCCCAGCCAACCCTCCTCGAGGTCGGCCAGGGTCCGGGAGAGGGCGGGAAGGAAACCCGGCGAACTTGCGATCGCCGAGAAATCGCCTTCCGCCCGTTCGTATACTTCCTGGACCGCCGCGGAAACAGCCGCCGACATCATGGCCGGGGGCAGCTCCCTGGGAAACACCCCCCTGTGCTTCAGGAGCCGGAGCGCGAAATCGTACAGCGTTTGTACGGAGGCCCCGACCGCGACCCCCTTCCACCGTGCGGCGAGCCGGCGGAGCAGGTGCTCCCGGAGTTCGTTCGAAGGGACGAGGAGGACCTGCTCCCACCCACCGTTCCGGGCAAGGCTGCCGGGAAGCCGCGATAGAAGCTTTTCCTCGATGGCGGGAACGGGGCCCGCGATGAGCCGGGAAACGGTCGGTGCAGGGCCTGTCATCGTGATCCCATTGTAATCGTCCCCGCCCCGTCGGAAAATAGGCAGTGGAGGGACCCTGGATGGATTCGAATGCGAAAGGCAGGACCCGGTCCCAGTTCGCGGGGGTGGCCGGAAAGTACAGGGCTAGCGTCGATCATACCGATCCGGAGGACCGGAAGATCCTTATCTCCCGGTTTTCCCTCGATCCGTCCCACGTCGTGCTGGACGTGGCCACGGGCGGAGGGCACACGGCGGTCGCCATCTCCTCGGGGGTACGCCGCGTCATCGCTTCGGACCTCACACCGGAAATGCTCCAGGAGGCCAGGGCGCTTGCCAGGGAGCTGGAATGCCGGAACGTCGACTTCGTCGCGGCGGACGCGGAATGCCTGCCGTTCCCCTCCGGCAGGTTCGACCGTGTCACGTGCCGCATAGCCCCCCATCACTTCCCGGACGTGCGCGCGGCGATATCGGAGTTCGCACGGATCTCCAGGCCCGGCGGGCTGGTGGGAATCATCGACAGCGTCGTGCCGGAAGACCCCGCGCTGGACGCTTTCATGAACGGGATAGAGAAGGTCCGCGACCCGACGCACGTGCGAAGCTACCGGATCGACGAGTGGGTCTCGTTCCTGGAGGGAGCGGGGCTGTCGCTCATGCACGTCTCCTGCGCGTGGAAGGAGCACCCGTTCCGGGAATGGGTGAGCCGCACCGGCATGCCCGCGGCCGTCCAGCGGGAAGTCGAGGAGATGTTCCTCGGGGCGTTCCCCCGCGCAAGCGAATTCTTCCGCGTACGTATAGAGAACGGCCGTGTCGCTTCGTATTCGGACGAAAAGGGGATCTTCATCGGCCGCAAGGCATAACGGCAGGCCCGATATCGCTCAAGGCCCGGAACCATTTCTCCCGAATCACCGTACAATGAAGTAGATGACCGAGACCGGCGGAAAAACCATCCTGTCGCGGATCTTCGTCCCGGCGATGGACTGCCCCGACGAGGAAAAGGAGATCCGCGCCGCCCTCGACCGGATCGAAGGGATCGAATCCGCCACATTCCATCTCTTCTCCCGGCAGTTGGAACTGCGCCATAGGGGAGAGCTCGAGGAGATCCTGGCATCCCTGAGGACCATCGGGATGGAGGGTCACCCGGTGGACGAATCGTTGAGGAAGGCCGACATCCCGGAGCCGCCAAAGGCCCCGCTGGCCACCTTTTTCATTTCCGCCTCGCTGTTCCTTGCCGGCGCCCTGATCGCCGTCATCCTGCCCGGCTCTCCCTGGGCGGGGCGTTTCTTCCTCGCCGCGACCGTCGCCGGCGGGGCGCCGATAGCCTTCCGCTGCGCGCGGGAGCTCCGCAACAGGTCGCTTGGCATGAACGTCCTCATGACAATTTCCGTTTCGGGAGCAACCGCCATGGGCGAATGGGCGGAAGCCGGCGGAGTCGTCACGTTGTTCGCGCTCGCCAACCACCTCGAAGCGCGCAGCCTGGCAAGGGCGCGGGAGGCAACCGCCGACCTGTTCGCGTTCTCCCCGGAATCCGCCGTCATTCGCGAAGGGGGGGTGCACGGACAGGAGCGGGCCGTCGCGGCGGAGAACGTCAAGCCGGGCGACCTGCTGATCATAAGGCCCGGCGCGCGGATCCCGGTGGACGCGGTCATCTACAAGGGAAGCTCCGATCTCAACGAAGCGATGCTCACGGGCGAGTCCATACCCGTGGAAAGGAGCGAAGGCGACCCGGTGTACGCCGGCACGGTGAACGGGCGCAGCCTGCTGCTGGCCACGGCCGTGCGGCCGCTCTCGGAGTCCGCGTACGCGAGGATACTGCGGCGTGTCGAGGAAGCCCAGTCGCAGAAGGCCCCCATACACGTTTTCATGGACCGGTTCGCCGGGGTCTACACGCCGTCGGTCCTGGCCGCCGCCGTCCTTGTGGCGTCCATACCCCCCGTGCTGGGAGCGGGGGCTTTCTCCGAATGGGCCTACAGGGCGCTCGTCCTGCTGGTGATAGCGTGCCCCTGCGCTATCGTGCTGGCGGCCCCCGTGGTCACGGTCGCGGCGCTCACGCGCGCCACGCGCGAGGGGATCCTGGTCAAGGGAGCGCATCACCTCGAAGCGCTCGGCAAGATCCGGGCGATCGCGTTCGACAAAACGGGAACGCTGACGCGAGGGAGGCTTAAGATCACGAGCGTGCGGGCGGCGGCCGGAACTTCGGAGGAAGAGGTAGTGCGCCTGGCCGGCGCCGTTGAAGCCGGCTCCGCCCATCCCGCCGCCGAAGCGATCCGGCACGAGGCAAGACGAAGAAGGGTGGCTCTTGCGGCAAGAGGGACGCTGGCGCGCACGCTGGAGGTAATGGAGGGGCGCGGGGTTTCCGCGGAGGTCGAAGGCAGAAGGGTATTCGTGGGCAACCGACGGCTCTTCGAGGAGATAGGGACCGCGCCGGCGGCTCTGGACTCCCTACTCGCGACGGAGAGCGGGGAAGATTCCCGCATCGCGTCCATAGTGGGGACGTCGCAAGGTGTGGTGGGCGTGCTGGAGATGGAGGACGAGCTTCGGGAAGAGGCGCCGGCAGCGGTCCGCTCCCTGCGCGCCCTCGGGGTCGAGCACGTGGTGATGCTGACCGGCGACCGCCCCGAGGCGGCCCGCTCCATGGGCGCGGCCGCGGGCATAGGCGAGGTGCTGCACGAACTTCTTCCCGAGGACAAGCTGGTCAAAGTCGGGGAGCTCGTCGAAGCCTACGGGGCGGTGGCGATGGTGGGGGACGGCGTAAACGACGCACCCGCGCTGGCGCTTTCCACCGTAGGGATCGCGATGGGAGCGGCAGGGTCGCCAGCGGCGATCGAAACCGCCGACGTCGCCCTGATGACGGAAGATCTTCGAAAGATTCCGGCTGCCGTAGTTCTGGGGCGCCGTATGGTCTCGGTCATCAGGCAGAACGTGGTGGCCTCCCTCGCGATCAAGGCCGGTTTCCTCGCGATGGCCGTCGGGGGTTTCGCAACGCTCTGGATGGCGGTGGCGGCGGACATGGGGACGACGCTGCTCGTCATAGGGAACGGCCTGCGCCTGTTGCGCAACGGCGAGCCGCGGGATTGAGCGGTCCGTGGCGCGCGCGCGACTCGACAGGAACGTCGTCGCCCTTGGGGTGGTGAGCCTTCTCACCGACTTCTCCAGCGAGATGATCTACCCGCTCCTTCCGGTGTTCATCACCACCACCCTCGGCGCCGGGCCGGCGGCGCTCGGAATAATCGAGGGTGTGGCGGAGACCACCGCCAGCCTGCTCAAGCTGTTCTCGGGCGCATGGTCCGACCGTACCGGGCGCAGGAAGCCGCTGGTAACCGCGGGGTACGGCCTTTCCGCGGCCATGCGCCCGATCGTGGGATTCGCCACCGCGTGGGGACACGTGCTGGCCGTGCGGTTCTCGGACAGGATCGGAAAGGGGATCCGGACTTCCCCCCGGGACGCGCTTATAGCGGCATCCGTGCCGGCGGAAGACCGCGGGCGCGCTTTCGGACTGCAGCGCGCGATGGACCACATGGGGGCGGTGATCGGCCCCCTGGCCGCTTTCCTCCTGCTTTACGGCGCGGGGCTTTCCATGAGGACCGTCTTCTTCCTTTCGGCGATTCCCGGGGCCGCCGCCGTCGCCGCCCTCCTGTATCTCGTTCGGGAGCCGCGAGCTCCCGCGCCTGCCCACGCCGGAGGGATGCCGGGCGACGGCGGGCTTCCTGCCGCTTATCGCCGGTACCTGCTGATCGTCGGCCTGTTCACGCTGGGCAACGCCAGCGACGCATTTCTTATCTTGAGGGCAGTGGATGCGGGCGTTCCCGCCGCATACGTGCCGTTGTTGTGGGGAGCGTTCCACCTCGTAAAATCTTCCCTGTCCGCTCCGGCGGGAGCCCTCTCCGACCGGTGGAGCCGAAGGAAAATGGTGGTCGCAGGCTGGATCGTCTACGCCGCAACCTACGCGGCCTGGGGCCTGGCGAGCGGGCCGGCGTGGATGGTGGGACTTTTTCTGGTGTACGGCCTCTATGCCGCTGCGACCGAAGGCGTGGAGCGGGCGCTGGTAGCCGACTTCGTCCCGCCCGACCGCCGCGGGACCGCATACGGGTGGTTCCATTTCGTGGTGGGGATATCGGCCCTTCCGGCAAGCGTACTGTTCGGAGTACTCTACGATTGGCGGGGCGCCGCGGCCGCCTTCGGAGTAAGCGCGGGGCTGGCGCTTGTTTCTTCCTTGTTGCTGCTGTCCCTCAAGATCCCCACTGGACCTGCGGGGAGCGCCCCGGCGACTCGATAACCCTCAGGACGAACGGGCGGCGGGCCGAGCGCCCCCCGAACCGCATGTCTATGAAGGTCACGACCGTCTTGCCCCCCGCCGTGGAAACGTACACGGTCGGGAACCGGGCGAACCAGAGGTAGGTCCGGACGTCCGGCAGATTTTCGAGCGCTCTTGCCTCGGGCACGTCCCGGCCTTTGCGCGCCCGCTCCTTCCAGGAGATTTCCCCGGCGAATGGGTCCACTTCCGCCCGAAGGTATGTCGAGCCGTCGTCAACGAATCCGTTCCAGGCGAACGGGCCTACGGGCAGCGGAATCCTCCTGCGGTTCAATACGGTCGTCGCGATCCCCGAGGCGACTTCCGCAAGCCGCGGCCCCCCGGCTGCCTCCGCCCGGCGCGCCAGGCCGAGGTCCGGCATCGAGAGTTCCGGCAGAGACTTGATCTCCACGAGACTCGGCAGCGCCCACGAGGAAACCACGGGGACGCCGTGCCTTACCGCCGCCTCCCGGATAGCGCCCTCAGCCCGAAGGTGCAGGAAGGTCGCGAACCCGACGTATGCGACAAGGACGACAAGGGCCGCCCGCGCCCGCGACGGCCGGTAACGGGACATGACGAGCCCGGCGACAATGATGCCGGTGAACGCAAGATCGATTATGAACAGAAGGTCGAACGAAACACGCATGTCGGAAAACGGCTGGAAGATCTGGGTACCGTATGAATTGAGCAGGTCGAGCGCGATGTGAGAGAGCTGCCCCAGCAGGACGAGCAGGTACAGTTTCTTGAGGTCCTTCCACTTACCGAACCTGTACAGCAGCAGGGCGACCAGCACGGACGTCACCGCGACGCCTGCGAAGGAGTGGGAGACCCCCCGGTGGATCCGAAGGTACGCTTCGCTGCCGAGCAGGGAAGCGACGTTGTCGGCGTCAGGGAGGATCGATCCCGCGACGACCGCGAGGGTCGCCTCTTTCTTCCCGGCTTCCGAAGGGACCGCCCGGGCGATCAGCCACCCGGTCAGCCCGTGAGTTACCGTGTCCATAACCTTTAAATTATATCATTCCCTTGGGATCGAGAATGCGCTCGATCTCGATGTCCGCGAGAATGCCTTTATCTTTCAATATCATACGGATCGTCTTTCCGCCGTGGTATGCCTCGTGCGCAAGTTGCGCGGCCTGGTTGTACCCGATCTTTACGGCCAGGGGGGTGACCATGGCCAGACTCTGCTCGATCAGTTCCTCGCAACGTTTCCGGTTGGGAGTTATTCCTGCGACGCACCTCGAAGCCATGAGCCGGGAAGCGGCCGAGAGAATGCCGATCGACTCGATGAGATTGCGCGCCATCACGGGAAGCATGACGTTCAGCTCCAGCACTCCGAGCGACCCGCCGAGCGTCACGACCGCATCGTTGCCGATCGCCTGCGCGCCGGCCTGGATGGCGATCTCCAGGATCACCGGGTTTACCTTCCCCGGCATGATGGAAGACCCCGGCTGGAGCGCGGGGAGGTCGATCTCGCCGATGCCGCACCGCGGGCCCGAGGACAGAAGCCGCAGGTCGTGGGATATCTTGATGAGGGATGCCGCCATGGTTTTCACCGCGCCGCTGGCCGACACGAGCGGATCCTGCGCGCCCATCGCCTCGAACCGGTTCTCCGAGGGCCGGAACGGGATGCCTGTGACCGTGCCGATCTCGGCTATGGTCCTCGCACCGAACTCCGGGTGGGCGTTTAGCCCCGTCCCCACGGCCGTGCCGCCCAGCGGAAGCTCCTCAAGGTCCGCGAATGTCGCGCGTATCCTGCGGATTCCGTGGTCCACCTGGGATGCGTAGCCCGAGAACTCCTGGCCGAGCGTGACGGGGACGGCGTCCTGCAGGTGCGTCCTGCCTATTTTCAGGACGTCGGAGAATTCCCGCGACTTGGCTTCCAGTACGTCCCGCAGCAGCTCGAGGGGAGGAAGGAGCTCGCCGGAGAGCTGGCGGCGCGCCGCGATCCGTATGGCCGACGGGATTACGTCGTTGCTTGACTGGCACCGGTTGACGTGGTCGTTGGGGTGGACGGGGGCGTTGGCCCCCCTGGGCTGCCCCAGCAGCTCGTTTGCGCGGTTGGCGAGCACTTCGTTGACATTCATGTTGGTAGATGTTCCCGACCCGGTCTGGAAAACGTCGAGAACGAACTCATCGTCGAACTTCCCCTCCAGAACCTCCCGGGCGGCGCGCGATATCGCCTCCGCCAGGGAAGGGGGAAGGAGCCCCAGCCCCGCGTTGACCTCGGCGCCCAGCCCCTTGATCATGGCCGCGGCGTGCACCACCGGGATCGGCATGCCCTCACCGCTCACCGGACCGTTTTCAAGCGCGCGGCAGGTCTGCGCCCCGAAATACGCCTCTTCGGGTACGCGAACCTCCCCCATGGAGTCCTTTTCCACCCGGAACCTGATCATCTTCCGCCTCCCGCCTTCCAGCCGTTCGACAACCTGTGGGATTCCCGCCTGAAGCCGGCGGTTTCCCTCCCCGGAGATCGCTCTACCGCCCTCATTAATAGCCGACCGGCTCGAACTGCTCCCTTGCCGGGGAGTAGCTGTACACGCGGCCCGCCCCTATGTCGAAGAACCAGGCGTGGACGTGGAGCTTCCCTTCCAGGGCCGCCTGCCGTACGACAGGATAGGTCCTAAGGTTCTCGATCTGTACCAGGACGTTTTCCTCCGACGTGATCTCCAGCCGTTCTTCGCGCGAAAGCTCGGGGTAATTCGCGGTGACCACCCGCATCGTCATGTCGCCGTTTTTCAACCACTGCCCGATGTGAGGGGTATCGGCGTAGTGCGACCTGTCCTTGTACAAGGCCTTGATCGCCCCGCAATCCGAGTGCCCGCATACGATTATGTCGCGCACGTGAAGGTGCACGACGGCGTACTCCACGGCCGCCGCCACTCCGGTGCCTTCCAGCGGGTTCTCCGAGTACGGGGGGACGAAGTTCCCCATGTTCTTGACGATGAAGAGGTCCCCCGGCTTGCCGTGGGTCATCACCACCGGATCCACGCGCGAGTCGCAGCAGGTGATGAAAAGCGCCTCCGGGCTCTGGCCGTGCTCGGCAAGCCGCTCGAACAGCTCACGGTTCTCGCTCCAGTATTGATTGCGGAACCGGTGTATCCCGGCGATCAGCTTCTGCATGCACGCCTCCGGTGCATTTTTTGATACAATTTACCGAAATTCCGCATCAAACAAGCGCATTCTGCGCAATTCACAGTAATTTCAGGGCGCTTGACGTACATCAAGGCGCCGCAATCACAAGACACATTATCTTGACTCCATTCTCCGGGCAACCCGTATCCGAAGAGAAGCGGGAACAGATGGATCACCAACCGGGAAAAAAGGAGGTTGCAGGATGACCAAGAAGATCGCCTTCTGGATTTTCCTGCTGGGCACCCTGTCGTCGGCGGTCGTTTTCCTGGCGCTGACCTGGGACACGCACCGGCAGGTGGCCGTGCTGTCCAACGCGGACAAGATCGACGACCGGGTCGTGGCGGGCAAGCGCGCATTCGAGAAGTACAACTGCAACGACTGTCACACGATCCTGGGGTTCGGCGCCTACTACGGACCCGACCTGACCCGGGTCATCCAGCGCATCGGGGATGAAGGGGTCCGCTTCCGGATCAAGAGCCCCGAACTGGCGTTCGCAAACTCCTGGAGGAAGATGCCCAACGTGCACGCTTCGGATGCCGAGATCGCGGACATGGTCGCCTTCTTCAAGTGGGTGAACGAGATCAACAACAACGACTGGCCGCCCCAGGACAGCAAGAAGCGGCTCTCCCGCGGGGAGCAGGCCATGGTCGCCTCGGTGGGCGTGTCCCCCGGCGCGGCGGTCTTCCAGTCGAAGGGATGCATGAACTGCCATGCCCTGCACGGGACCGGGGGGACGTTCGGTCCGTCCATGGACACCGTAGGGCGCCGGAAGACGATGGAGGAGATCGAGCACTACATAAAGGACCCCAAGAGCGTCAACCCGAAAGCGATGATGCCGCCGCAGAAGGAGCTCACGGACCGCGAGCTCGAGGAAGTGGCGAAATTCCTTTCGAGCATGAAATAAGGAGGGAACGATGGAATACCGCTCGCAGAAAATCGCCTACTGGTACTTCGCGGCGGCGCTGCCGCTGTTCGTGCTGCAGATCTTCCTCGGGTTGTACCTCGCGTACAGCTACACATGGACGGTGCCCCAGTCGATCGTCGACGTGTTTCCGTTCGCCACCGCGCGCGCGATGCACACCAACCTCCTGGTCCTTTGGATGCTGCTGGGATTCATGGGCGGGACGTACTACATCGTCCCCGAAGAGACGAAATCGGAGATCTACTCCGAGAAGCTCGCATGGTTCCAGCTGATCGCGCTGCTCGCCACGGGCGTCGTCGCGCTCGTCGGCTTCCTCTTCGGGTGGACCCAGGGGCGGCCGCTGC
>JBLNEW010000076.1:0-23884 GCA_050263095.1 Deltaproteobacteria bacterium
GGCGCGAGACATCGGCCCGCAGCTCCTTCGCGGCGTCGTTCTTTTCCGAGACGATCCGGATCTTCATATCCTCCACGTGCCGGTTGCTTTCCTCCAGCACCGCCTCGACGCGCTTGCGCTCGAGGCGGCCGGCCTCCTCCATCTTCTTCCGCTTGGCCGCCTGCGCCTCGACGGCGGCCTTGCGCAGGGACTCCTCGTATCGCGCCGTAAGGGCTTCCGCCTCCTCGAGGATCGCCTTGGACTCCTCCACCGGCTTGACGGAGCGGTTCCTGCGCTCCTGAAAAGTGGAGAGGATCGGCCTGACCATGGTCACCGAGAGTATCGACACCAGGGCCACCACGAGGACCATCTGGAGAAGGGCGAGCTGGCTGATCCCGAGCGTCTCGAAAATTTTGCCAACAAGTTCCATGAATCCCGTTCCCCCCGGGGTTCCCAAACAGGCAAGCGGTCGGCTGGAATAAAGTGAAACGGAAAATTGGTATCACGCTCAGGAACGGCGTGTCAAGCGGTTAATGGCGGATGCGCAAAATCCCGGTTGCGCTGAAAATCAAAGGAAAGGGCGCCCGGGTTTCCCCGGGCGCCCTCTTCGATGCCGGTCGCGCTCCCCTTCAAGGGAGGCTCCTGCGCGGAAGGCTTAAGACTCCGCGATGTTACTTCTTCGGCGCCTCGGCAGGCGCGGCCGGAGCGGCCGGAGCAGCCTTGGCTGCGTTATCTGCCGGAGCGGCCGCAGGCGGCGCCGGCGGAGGAGGAGGCGGCTCCTCCTTCTTCGCGCAGGCGGAGAGGCCGATCGTCGCCGCGAGCAACAGCCCGAGGAACAGTGCCCAGTACTTACGCATTTCTTGTCACTCCTTTCCCCTCTAGGATTTATCCGTTACCGGATACAAGTTTGGGTTTCTTATGCGGCGAAATATAGCACAAGGAAAACGCGATGCAATCATTTTTTTTCCCTACCGGCCGCCGAACAGGACCTCGTAGAGCCGGGCGAATTCACCCTCGGAAAAGTAGGCGACCTCGATAATGCCCTTTTTCTGCGTGCCTCGGATCCGTACTTTCGTCCCTCCCCTCCGGGACAGCTTTTCCTCCAGGTCCTTGAGATGAGGGTCGAGGCGGGCAGGCTTCATCGACTGCTTCCTTCTTCCCCCTTCCCGGCACAGCCGTTCCACCTCGCGCACGGAGAGCTCCTTGCGCAGGGCGGCGGCGAAAATGGCGGTCAGCCTCTCGTGGGGCGCGGAAAGAAGCGCCCTTGCGTGGCCGGCCGACAGCCTTCCGTCAACGACGGCCTGCTTTACCTGCGCCGGCAGTTTGAGGAGCCGAAGGCTGTTGGCGACGGTGACCCGGTCCTTCCCCACCCTCTTCGCGATCTCCTCCTGCGCCATGGAGAAATCGTGCGCCAGGCGGTGATATCCTTCCGCTAGCTCTATCGCGTTCAGGTCCGCCCGCTGGACGTTTTCAACGATCGTGGCCTCCAGCGCCTCCCGGTCGGACATCTTCCTTATGACCGCCGGCACGCTCTCGACGCCGGCCGCCTGCGCCGCGCGAAGCCTTCGTTCCCCCGCGACCAGTTCGTACCCCTCGGGGGTAGGCCGGACGAGCACCGGCTGAAGGACCCCCTTCTCCCGGACGGAATCGACGAGCTCCCGAAGATCATCCGGTGAGAATGTCCGCCTCGGCTGGAACGGGCTGGTCCGGATCTGGTCGACGGGGATCCTCTGGAACTCCGCTCCGGAAGCGACGGGGCCGGGCAGCAGGGCGGAGAGCCCTCTCCCAAGAACTTTCTTCTTCAATGGATCGGGTTTTCGTTCCATCGGCTCACCATCTCTTTCGCAAGCTCCAGGTAGCTTTGCGCCCCGCGGGAGCTGACCGCGTACAAAATGGCCGGCTTACCGAAGGATGGAGATTCGGACAGGCGCACGTTACGAGGTATAACTACTTGAAATACTTGATCTTTCAGGTTTTCGCGGGCCTCGGCGGCCACCTGGTGCGAGAGGTTGTTCCGGGAGTCGAACATCGTGAGGACCACCCCCTCCACCGACAGGCGCGGATTCAATCCTTCCCTGATCTTGGCTATGGTCCGGTAGAGGCTGGTCAGCCCCTCGAGCGCATAATATTCGCACTGGAGAGGGATGAGCACCGACCGGGCTGCGCACAGCGCGTTCACCGTCAGCAGCCCAAGGGACGGGGGACAATCTATAAGGATCACGTCGTATCCATCCTCGATCGGCCGTAACGCCGCGGCAAGCCGCGTCTCGCGGCGTGGAAGGGGGACGAGCTCGATCTCGGCGCCTATGAGGTCCCCCGAGGCGGGAAGCACCCGGAGGAACGGCAGCCCCGTCTCCTTGATCGCATCGGCGGCAAGTATCTCCGCGAGAAGGACCCTGTACACATCGTTCCCGGACTCACCGCCGGCCGCGCCACCCACCCCGGAGGTAGCATTGGCCTGCGGGTCGAGGTCGACCAGGAGCGTCTTTTTCTCCATGACCGCCAGGGAGGCCGCAAGGTTTATCGCGGTGGTGGTCTTCCCCACCCCGCCCTTCTGGTTCGCGACTGCGATTATACGGGCCAATCCCTGCGCGCTCCGGCGGCTGCTCAACTTTTAATATAGGGAAATCGACGGTATCTTGTACCACGGGGCGTGAAGCTAGGGAACGAAAAACTTACGGACCGGCGACGATCTCCCGGATCTCGCGAGCCCCCATCCCCGATGGCAGCGTGAAAGGCAGGCGCCGGCCGTGCCGCGAGCCTTCGGGAAGATCCTCCTCCCCTCCCCGACGCCCGGGGCGGCCCGCGCCGCCGGGACCGGACATAAGGAGAAGCCGCCCCCGCGGCAGCAGCAACGGCACCAGCAGCCTGGCGGCCTCCGGCGGAGAAAGGGTCGCGCGCGTGACGATATTTTCGAACCGGCCGATCGGCAACTGGTGCCGCTGCTCGAGCCTGCCGTGGAAGACTTCAGCATTACGCAGGCCCAGCAGTGCGCAGGCGTGCGAAAGAAAGGCGCACTTCTTCGCTGAAGACTCGAGCAGCACCACGCGGGCGCCCGGCATGGCCGCCGCAAGGGGGATGCCCGGATATCCGGCCCCCGATCCGAAATCGAGAGTACGGCCGGGGAAGGGCGCGAACGACAGGAGCAGCAGGGAATCGAGGATGTGCTTTACCGCCACCTCTTCGGGCTCCGTTATTGCCGTAAGCCGTATGGACCGGTTCCACCGCAGCATCTCCTCCGCATGCCGGACCAGAATGGAAACCGCCCCCGGCGGGACCTCGATGCCCGCATCGGCAAGCAACGCCGATAGATCCGCGGCGGTCAGGAGATCCATCGGCGCCTATGTTCCACGTGGAACATTCGCTCTATTCGCTTGAATCATAAAGGTTATTCCCCGCATGAAACGATAAATCGCCCATCGCCGGGTTGCACGCCCAAACGGAAGCCGCTGCGCCTTCCGTTTGGGGGCGCGGACTTGGGGGGGAATTGCCGATCGCGGCATCCTCACCGCGGCGATGTCCTGGCGGTCTTCTCCCGCTTGAGCGCCACCAGGAGGAGGGACACGGCGGCCGGTGTCACCCCGGGGATCCGCTGCGCCTGCCCGATGGACGCGGGCCGGACCCGGACCAGCTTGTCGCGAATCTCGGCGGAAAGGCCGTAGATCGTCTCGAAAGGAAAGTCCGCCGGAAACCGCATTTCTTCGTATTTTCGGAGCTTCCTGGCTTCCTCTTCCTGTCTGCGGATGTAGCCCTCGTACTTGACGGCGAGTTCCGCCTGAAGCGCCACGGAGCGGTCCGCCCCGGCGAGGCCGCCGTCGCAGGATATCAGCATCGCCGCCGAGACCTCCGGCCGGCGCAACAGCTCGGTATACGTAAGGCCTGTCCTGACGGGGCCGCCACCGGCTTCTTCCACGAGCCGGCAGATCGGATGGCCCGGGCCGACACGGCTCTCCCCGAGCCGGCGCAGGAATTCGGACACCCCGTCGCGTCTCGCGCGGAACTCCCGGTACCGTTCATCCGGAAGCAGCCCTATGCGGTGCCCGGTCTCGGAGAGACGCAGGTCGGCGTTGTCTTCCCGCAGCAGGAGCCTGTACTCGGCGCGCGACGTGAACATCCTGTACGGCTCCTGCGCGCCCTTGGTGACAAGGTCGTCTATCAGGACGCCGATGTAGGCATCGGCCCTGCCGAAGACCACGGGCGGGTCCCCCTTCACCTTCCTTGCGGCGTTGATGCCCGCGACGATCCCCTGCGCCGCCGCTTCCTCGTACCCGCTGGTGCCGTTTATCTGCCCGGCATGAAAGAGGTTTTCCACGATCCTTGTCTCCAGCGACGCCTTAAGCTGGACCGGGTCGACGAAATCGTATTCGATGGCGTACCCCGGCCTCACTATCTCGACCTGCTCAAGTCCCGGTATCGTCCGAAGCATCTTCACCTGGATATCGTAAGGGAGGCTCGTGGACACCCCGTTGGGGTAATACTCGGCGGTGCGCAAGCCCTCGGGCTCCAGAAACACCTGGTGCCGCTCCTTGTCCGAAAATCGGACGACCTTGTCCTCGATCGACGGGCAATAGCGGGGGCCGATTCCCCGGATCACGCCGGAGTACAGCGGCGAACGGGACAGGCCCGACCTTATCGCCTCGTGGGTTGCCGCGTTGGTGTAGGTCATATAGCAGCAGGCCTGGGGGCGGGTTATTTTCCTGTTTCCGAACGAGAACGGCACGGGATCGGCATCTCCTTCCTGCCGTATCGTCCGTGAAAAATCGATCGTCTTGCCGTCCAGCCGGGGGGTCGTCCCCGTTTTGAGCCGCCCGACTGCAAACCCCAGGTCCCGCAGCGAATCGGAGAGCTTCATCGCCGGGAAATCGCCCGCGCGGCCCGCCGGGAAGTTGACCAGCCCGATGTGGACCAGGCCCTTAAGGAACGTCCCCGTGCAGAGGACGACGGTTTTCCCCCGGAACCGGACCCCCAGGTTCGTATCCACCCCGATCGCTTTCCCCCCCTCCGCGAGGATGGAGTCGACCATCGCCTGCTTGACGTCGAGCCCGCTTGCGCTTTCCAGGACCTGCTTCATCCGCAGGCGGTAGAGCTGCTTGTCCGCCTGCGCGCGGGAGGAGCGCACCGCGGGGCCCTTGCTCGTGTTGAGCTGCCTGAACTGGATGCCCGTGGCGTCGATGTTTTTCGCCATCTCTCCGCCCAGGGCGTCGATTTCGCGGACAAGGTGCCCCTTGGCCAGGCCGCCGATCGCCGGATTGCAGGACATGAGTCCGATTGCGTCGGCATTTATGGTGAGCAGAAGCGTTTTGCACCCCATCCGCGCGGAGGCCAGGGCCGCCTCGCACCCGGCGTGCCCCCCGCCTACGACGACAACGTCGTATTCTGTCGGGTAATCATATGGAAAAGCGGTCACTTATCCCCCATGTTCCACGTGGAACATCCCCCCGGCGAGCATTGCATGCCGGCTTTCGGCTACTTCCCGATGCAGAAGGAATCGAAGATCGAGTTCAATACCTCCTCGGGGGCGATTTCGCCGGTGAGTTCCGAGAGCGCCTGCGCCGCTTCCCGGACGTCGGCGGCCGGGAATTCGTGCGATAGCCCCTCCCCCGCCGCCCTCGAAGCCCGGGACAGCGCCTCTACGGCCTTCCTCGCGGCGGCAACGTGCCGCAGGCGGGTCATCGGCGCCTCGGCCGACGCGGCATTCCCCTCGGGAACCAGCTCCCTGGCGATCGCGCCCATGAGCCCCTCGACTCCTTCGCCGGTTCTCGCGGAGACGGCCATCGATTCCCTCTTTCCCTCCCCCGCGAAATCCCCGCCGGCCTCCCTCTGCGGGAGATCGATCTTGTTCAGGACCAGGATGTGCGGCCGGGCGGCCACCTCCCCGTAGGCGAGCCTGTCCCCGTCGTGCGCGGGTCGGCCCGCGTCCAGGATGAAGAGCGCAAGGTCGGACTCGGAAAGTATCCGGCGGCTCCGGCGCACCCCTTCCCTTTCCACCGGGTCTTCCGTTTCCCGCAAGCCTGCCGTGTCGACCAGCCTGACGGTGATTCCCGAAAGGACCAGCTCCCCCGAAAGATAATCGCGCGTGGTCCCGGGAACCTCGGCGACGATGGCGCGCTCCTCCCCAAGGAGCCGGTTCAAAAGCCGGGATTTTCCCACGTTTGCGACTCCCGCGATGGCGACGGTGGCGCCTTCGCGCAGGCGGTGCCCCAATTCGTACGACCGCAGGTACATCGAGAGGGCTTCTTCTATTTCTAATACCCGTTCTGCTATTTGCGCCGACGATACATGGGCAATGTCTTCCTCTTCCGGGAAATCTATCGAGGCTTCCAAAAGAACCAGGAGCGACAGAAGCCGTTCCCGAAGCGGTGCGACGGCGTCCCGGATCCCGCCGTTCAGCTGGCGCAGGGCGGCGCGGGCGGAGGCGGCGGTCCTTGCAGTGATGAGGTCGCAAAGCCCTTCCGCCTGCGTCAGGTCCATCTTTCCGTTCAGGAACGCCCGCCGTGAAAACTCCCCGGGCTCCGCGGGGACGGCGCCCAGGGCGCATGCGGCGGACGCGGCCTCCTCCAGAAGCATCGGATTTCCGTGCATATGGAATTCGACGACGTTTTCGCCGGTGTAGCTGTGAGGGGCGGGAAAGAACGCCACCAGGCCGGTATCCAATTCCATCCCGGCGGCGTCCGCGATCCCGCAGCGGAAGAGCGTTCTGGGAGGACGGCCGTCCGGGTCCACCCCGCTCATCCTGCGTGCGATCGAAAACGCTTCGGGGCCCGAAATGCGCAGGATGGCGATCGCTCCCGCGCCGGCGGGCGTCGCGGGGGCGACGATCGTGGTTTCTTCCCGGGAACCGACGCCGTCCACGGAAGGCTCCATCTTCGCCCTGACGCCTCTACGCGGTCGTTGTCTTTGCAGCCTCGGCCTGCGCGTTGTGGATCATCTGCTGCCCGATGCTCAAGACGTTGTTGGCCAGCCAGTAGATGACCAGCCCCGTCGGGAACCCCCAGAACATGAAGGTGAAGATGACGGGCATCAGCAGCATGATCTTCTGCTGGTTGGGATCGCCCGCCGTCGGGGTCATCTTCTGCTGCACGAACATCGAGACCCCCATCAGGAGCGGCAACAGCCGTATGGGGATCGTGTACCCCGCCACGGGGATGTCCCAGAGGTGCTCGGGTGCCGAGAGATCGTTGATCCAGAGGAAGAAAGGCGAGTGGCGCAGTTCTATGGTCACCAGGAGCGCCTTGTAGAGCGCAATGAAGACCGGGATCTGCAGCAGCATGGGGAGGCATCCGGAGAGCGGGTTGATCTTGTAGGTCTTGTAAAGGTTCATCGTCTCCTGGTTGAGCTTCGCCGAGTCGTCCTTGTACTTCTCCCGCAGCTTGACGAGGATCGGCTGGAGGTCCTGCATCTTCTTCATCGACGCCATCGACTTCTTGGTGAGTGGGTAGAACAGGATCTTTATCAGGATCGTGAGGATGATGATGTCGATCCCGTAGTTGCGGGTCACCCGGTTGCTGGCGTTCAGCAGCCACACGAGCGGCTTGGCAAGGAAGGAGAACCACCCGTAGTCGACAAGCTCCTCGAGCCCCTTCCCCGTCGCCTTCAGGAGGCTGTACCTCTTGGGCCCCGCGAACATGCGGGCGCCGGCCCGTACAGTCTCGCCGGGCGAAAGGACAACCGGGGCGTCCGCGACCGACATCCGGATGCCGGTCTCCCCCACCAGCGCTATCCTCTCCAACGTCCACTGCTTGTCCGGCATGAGGATCAGCCCGAAATATTTCGAGTCGGCGGCGGCCCAGGAGACCTGATGCTTCTCCACCTTCCCCTTCCCGATCGTCTTCAGGTCGAGCTGCTCGATCTTGCCCTTCGTTTCCACTACCGCGCCCGTGAAGGTGTACGAATCCGCCTCCAGCTCCCCCTTGAAGTCCTGGGACAGCTCGAATCCCGGGCGCAGACGGATCGCCTCCCGCGAGCCGTTGGACACCTGCTCGCGGACGTCGAAGTCGTACCGGTCGCCCGAAAACTCGTATTCCCGTACGATTCGAACTCCTCCGGAGGACTCCCAATCGAGCCGCACGATTATTTTCTCCCCGGCCCGCACGACCTGGGCATCCGGAGATTTGGTCGAAAACACCGGAACGGGCGGGAAAGAGGGCTGGCTCTCGTCAAGATAGAGGTCAAGTGGCAGGGGGCGGACAGTTGCCGAGCCGAGGATCTCGAGAGGCTTTCCCTTCGCGCCGGGGACATCCTTGTAATCGTTCAGGCGGAACGACTGGAACCCTCCTCCGGCGGTGGTGATCGCAGCCGTGTATAGCGGGGTCGATATGTCGATCCGCCGGATCGGGGAGGAAGACCTGGAGACAAGCCCACCCGCAGCGGGCGCCCCCTGCCCCGCCGCTGCGGACGCCGCCGCGCTCTCCTGCTGCGCCGCAGCCCGTGCGACGTTGTCGGCGCCCGTATCCCGCGCCGTTCCCTGCTGCTCCGCAGGTCCTTTCGGGGGAGGGGAGAAATAATATTGATAGCCAAGCAGAATGACGACCGACAAGACGATCGCCAGGATCATCCTTTTTTCCATTGAGCCCCCGAACCGAAGAAATGGATCCTGCGAGGCGGATCGACCCCGCCCGGGTTGAACGGGTTGCACCGCAGTATCCGCCACATCCCGTCCAGAACCCCTAAGATTGGCCCGTTCTCAAGGATAGAGCCTATCATATAGTCCGAACAGCTCGGGTGAAACCGGCAGCAGTCCCCGAGCCAGGGAGAGATCGCCCGCTTGTATAATTTCAGGGCGCCGATGAGGATATCCCTTGCGAGCACCGGGATGGCTCCTCCTTCCGTCCCCAACGGCGCGAGATCGCGGAAAGCAGCTCGGCGGAAACATCCGCCTGTCCCGGCCGCAACGGGGTTTTCTTCACTACGATGGCCGTCCGGGTCCCGCAGGGGAACGCCTCGTATTTGTGGATTCGGTAGAACTCCCGCAGGATCCTCTTGATGCGGTTGCGCACCACGGCCCGGCCCGCCTTCTTCCCCGCCGAGATTCCGACTTTCCTCCCCGTCCCGCCGAGGAAGTCGCGATAGACGGTGAAATGCGGGGTCGAGGCGCGCTCCCCCTTGCGCACCACTTCCCGGTACTCGCGGTCGGAGCGAAGCCGTTCTTCCGCCAGGAACCGGAAATCGGCGGCGGCGCGCCGCGTTCCGCCCGCCGCTTCGGGCAAGGTCACTTCTTGCCGCTTACCGTGACGGAGAGGCGCTTGCGGCCTTTTGCCCGGCGCCGCGACAGGACGGCCTTTCCTCCCGGCGTCGCCATGCGCGCGCGGAATCCGTGGGTTCGTTTGCGTCGTATGTTGTGCGGCTGGTAGGTGCGCTTCATGCCGTCCACTCCTTCCTTCGTGGGAACCCGGAACCTATGGGAACTAGATAATTTATTCCCTTCCCCTCCCCCCTGTCAACCTCATTTTCCCCCTCCTGTGGTACACTTCAGGCGTCATGGATCGGAAGCCCCGGCGCCGCGTCGACCTTCGAAGGCTGCTGTCGTTCCCGCTGCTCCGGGCGGCGGGGGAGAGGGGCGGCGTGTCGCCCTCGGAAGGCGAGCTCCTCTTCGAGTTGACCGGCCAGAATCCCGGGAACCTTCTCTTCGGCCGATTCGACGCGGAGGAGGTCCGCTCCCGACTTGCGCGGGCGGGGATCTTCGAAGGTCTCGCCCGTCGCGGATATCCCGACCCGCTTCTCCTCCTGGAGTGCGAGGAACCGGAGGAGCAGCGCGTCTCGCTGTTCGCCGGCAAGGCATCCAGGGACCGCCTCCTCATGGAAGCCAGGCTGCAGCTGTGCCGCTTCCGCCCCCGCAAGCCGATCGGGCCGTTCACCGTCGAGAGCACGTTCCGCATGCTCATCATCCACTGGCTCTCCCTCTCCGATCCCGACCGGCCGTTCACGCCCGATCGCCCAAGGCTTCCCGGCCAGCACCGCCCGGGGCTGGGAATCCTGCCCCAAAGCATAGCGCTTCTCCGGGACCTGGGACGCGAGCTTTCCCTCGATGGAATCCTTGACGTTCCGGACCACTTCCACACGGCGTTGCTCTACGCCCGCGCATTCCGGTTCCTGGACCCGGAACACGAAGGGCGCTTCCAGGCGATAATCCGCGACCTCGGGGGAGTCCCGCTTGCGCTGGTCTCGGAGGCGATCGAGATGGGATGCCTGGTACATCCGGAAACGCTCAATCCGCTCCCCTGGGAGCCGGCGGAGCAGGTGCTGCCGGTCCGGGGCCCCTTGCGGGCGCACCTCGCTTCATCTGAGTACCGAAACGCCCGGGACAAGGCATTTGCCGCATTCCGCGCCGGCGTCGACTGGGATCGCTACCGCGTTAAAATCGCCGAAAAAGGGGCTGCAGGAAAATATCCTTGATTCCAATTTGACGCGTGTGATAACCTTCCTTCGCCTCGCAGCCGCATGGGGGGGCAAGAGCGGAGACATCCCATCCAATATGCCGCATCGCGTCGCTCTTGGGAACCGCGGGTATTTAATGGATAAGCTCCTGAAAATACAAAGCAATAAAGTTATCCACACCTGTGGATAACCATGTTGGCAACTTTCCGCTGCGAAGGACCTTAAAGCATCAAGAATGAACGCTTTTTTCTCCCATTTCTCCACCCATCCCAACCACCGTCCGGCGGTATCGCGATGACCTCCCAGGCGTGGGGGAGGATCCTTGATCGACTCAAGGAATCGGTCAGCGACCAGGTTTACGAGACCTGGCTGCGTCCCCTGCGCTTCGTCACCAGGGAGGGCTCCCTCTTGCTGGTGGCGACGCCGCACCAGTTCTTCAAGCAGTGGATCGACGAAAATTATTTCCCCCAGATAGAGGAAGCCGCGCGCAAGGAGCTTGGAACCGACACATCCGTCGAGATCGTCGTCGGAGGGGAGGAGGAGGGCGAGCCGTCGCGCGACGGCCAGGAGCCGGATCTCGCGCCCCAGGTGGAGGCCGCGCAGTCCCGGCAGAGGAACCGCAACGGCGCCCTGAACACGCGGTACACGTTCGACCGGTTCGTCGTCGGCGCCGGGAACCAGTTTGCGCAGGCGGCGTCCTTCGCGGTGGCGACCGATCCGGCCAAGAGCTACAACCCGCTTTTTCTTTACGGGGGAGTGGGGCTGGGGAAGACCCATCTCCTGCACGCGATCGGGAACATGGCCTTCGAGCGGAACCCGCGCATACGGATCTGCTACATAACGGCCGAGAAGTTCACCAACGAGCTAATATACTGCCTGCGCACAAACCGCATGCAGGACTTCAAGGAAAGGTACCGGAGCGTGGACATGCTCCTGGTGGACGACGTGCAGTTCATCGCGGGCAAGCAGCGCACCCAGGAAGAGTTCTTCCACACCTTCAACGACCTGTACTCATCCCGCAGGCAGATAGTGGTGTCCAGCGACAAGTTCCCCAAGGAGATTCCGGACCTGGAGGAGCGGATCCAGTCGCGGTTCGAGTGGGGGCTTGTCGCCGACATCCAGGCGCCGGACATGGAAACGCGGGTGGCGATCCTCAACAAGAAGGCCGAATCGGACCACATCCCGCTGCCGCAGGAGGTCGCGATCTTTCTGGCCACCACCATCAAGACCAACATCCGCGAACTTGAAGGGTCGCTCGTCCGGATCGGCGCTCACGCCTCGCTCACCAAGCGGGAGATCAACATGGACCTGGCCCGCGAGGTGCTCTCGCACCTTATCGACAACGCGGAGCGCGTCATATCGCCGGACGCCGTCATCAAGGCGGTAGCGGAGTTTTACAGCGTCAAGGTTTCCGACCTGCGCTCCGACAGGAAACACAAGGTGATCGCCTTGCCGCGCCAGGTGGCGATGTACCTCATCCGAAGCATGACGCGCTGTTCCCTGCCCGACATCGGTCTTCGGTTCGGCGGAAGGGACCACACCACGGTCATGTACGCGGTAAAAAAGATAGATAAAAAAGTCAGGGAAGATGTATCTTTTAGGAACACCGTCGATACCCTCCGCAAAAATCTGGAGGGATAACCTTGTGGACAGGGGAGGGATGATTTTTTTCTCCACAAAAAAACAGCCCGGCGCGACCGATTCATGCGCAGGTTGTTCTTTCCGCTTTGCCGCACCGGTCCCGGGTTTCCGCCGGCTTTCCACAATTGCACACCCACTGCTACGGCTACTGTCTTTTGAAATACTCTAAAAGAAGAGGACAGCCATGAACTTTTCTGTGGATCGCGACCAGCTCATCGGCCTTCTCGCCCGGGTGCAGGGCATCGCCGAAAGGCGGCACACCATGCCGGTGCTGTCCCACGCGCTGCTCACGGTAGGGAAGTCGGAGGTAACTCTCGTGGCGTCCGACCTGGAGATCGTCGTCCGGTGCGTCCAGACCGTGGAGGCGAAGGAACCCGGGTCGATCGCTCTCCCCGCGAGGAAGTTCTTCGACATCGCGAAGGTGCTGCCGAAGGGCCCCGTTTCCGTCACAGGGAAGGACGGCAACTCGGTGGACATTTCGGCGGGGCAGGGTCACTTCCGCCTGGCCGGCCTGCCCAGCCAGGAATTCCCGGAGATGCCCGAGAAGCCGAAGGCGGTTCCGGTTTCCGTGGATTCGGAGGTTTTCCGCAAGCTGGTCGACCAGGTCGTGTCCTTCGCGTCGTCGGACGAGACCCGCTACAACCTGGCCGGCATCCTGCTGGAGAAGCAGGAGTCCGAGGGAAAAACATTTCTCCGGATGGTGGCCACCGACGGGCACAGGCTGGCGATGGCCGACGGAGAAGTTCCGGAACTGGGAGGATTGCTCGGCGAGAAGCGCGCCCTCGCTCCCAGGAAGGGCATCATGGAGATAAAAAAGCTGGCGGAAGGCGGGCCGGGAGCGCTGGCCCTGTCGGCCTCGGAGAAGTTTCTCTTCGCCGGTAAGGGGGACACCGAGCTATGGGTCCGGCTGCTGGACGCGGAATTCCCGGATTACAGGCAGGTTGTGCCCAAGGATAACCAGCAGGTGGCGCACGTGCCGAAGGAGGCGTTCGCGGAAGCCCTGCGGCGCGTGGCCGTGATGGCGCCGGAGAAGGTCCACAGCGTTCGGCTTTCCTTCTCGGGCAAGCAGCTCGAAGTCTCGGCGGCGAGCCCGGAGCTGGGGGAAGCCAGGGACCTTCTCGGGGTGGAGTACGGCGGGGCCCCGGTGAAGATCGGGTTCAACGGCCGCTATCTGCAGGATGCGATCGGGGGCATTTCCGAGGAAACTGCGCGGATCGAATTCAAGGACGACGTTTCCCAGGTGATAGTCCGCCCGGAGGATGACCGCAGCTATCTCGCCATCATAATGCCGATGAGGATCTTCTAGGGTAAACGCTTTAAAGGGGGGCGCCGGACCCCTTCCGGCGCCAACGTATTCCACCGCTCCGGCGCGATCTGTAATATAATGAATCGATTAATCTTCAAGGGATTGGTGAAGCATGCCCGACGTCCCGAACGGCGGCGTACGAAACGGTAACGGCGCCACCGATTACACCGGCGAAAACATACAGGTTCTCAAGGGCTTGGAGGCGGTCCGGAAGCGCCCGGCGATGTACATCGGGAGCACGGACACGCACGGGCTGCACCATCTCGTCTACGAGGTCGTCGACAACTCGATCGACGAGGCCATGGCGGGATTCTGCGACGCCATCTCGGTCACGATCCACACGGACAATTCCATAACGATAGACGACAACGGCCGCGGCATTCCGGTCGACCTCATAGAGGAGGAGGGGAAACCCGCCGCCGAGGTCGTTTTGACGGTGCTGCACGCCGGCGGGAAGTTCGACCGGGAATCCTACAAGGTATCGGGAGGACTGCACGGCGTCGGCGTGTCGGTAGTGAACGCCCTGTCGGAGTCCCTCGAAGCGGAGATCCGCAGGGACGGCAGCGTCCACAGGATCGCCTTCGCCCGCGGGGAGACGGTTTCCCCCCTGAAGATCACGGGCAAGTCCCGCAAGACGGGGACGAGGATCACCTTCAAGCCCGACACGGAGATTTTCACGGAGACCGAGTTCTCCTTCGACGTGCTTTCGGGAAGGCTCCGCGAACTCTCCTTCCTTAACGCGGGACTGAAAATCGTCATTCTGGACGAGCGCAACGGGAAGACGCACGAGTTCCAGTACAAGGGCGGGATCGTCTCCTTCGTCCAGCACCTCAACCGCAACAAGACCCCCCTCCACGGCAAGCCCGTTTTCATCGAGGGCGAGAAGGACGGCGTCGTAATAGAGGTGGCGCTCCAGTACAACGATTCGTACCAGGAGACCATCTTCACGTTCGCGAACAACATCAACACGCACGACGGGGGCACGCATCTGATCGGGTTCCGGTCGGCGCTCACGCGGGCGATCAACCAGTACGCAAACGCCGGCAACCTGCTCAAGGGCGTCAAGGAGAACCTGACCGGGGACGACCTCCGGGAAGGCCTGACCGCCGTGGTGTCCGTCAAGGTGCCCGAACCCCAGTTCGAGGGGCAGACGAAGAACAAGCTCGGCAACAGCGAGGTAAAGGGACTGGTCGACTCGATGGTCTACGAGAAGCTCGTCAACTTCTTCGAGGAGAACCCCTCCGTCGCGAAGAAGATCGTCGAGAAGGCGCTGGAGGCGGCGCGGGCCAGGGAAGCGGCGCGCAAGGCGAAGGAGCTCGCCCGGCGCAAGGGCGCCCTCGATTCCGCGGGGCTGCCCGGCAAGCTGGCCGACTGCCAGGAGCGTGACCCCGCCCGCTGCGAGATTTTCCTGGTGGAAGGGGACTCGGCAGGCGGATCGGCCAAGCAGGCGCGGGACCGCCGGTACCAGGCCATCCTCCCCTTGAAGGGGAAGATCCTGAACGTAGAGAAGGCGCGGGTCGACAAGATGCTCTCCTCCCAGGAGATCCGGACCATGATCACCGCCCTGGGAACCGGGATCGGAGCGGAGGATTACGATCCCGCGCACCTGCGGTACGGGAAGATCATCATCATGACCGATGCCGACGTCGACGGCGCGCACATCCGCACGCTGCTGCTGACCTTCTTCTTCAGGAACATGCGCGATCTTTTCGAGCGGGGGAACATCTTCATCGCCCAGCCCCCGCTGTACGGGATCAAGAAGGGGAAGGAGATGACGTACCTCAAGGACGACGGCGCCTTCCGCGACTACCTGATCGAGAACGGCAGCGCGGGGCGGAAAGTGGCGGCGAAGAGCGGGCAGGCGGGGCTTTCCGGGCAGCGGATGGCGGCCTGGCTCAAGAAAATCTCGAGGCTGGAGACGATCGCGGCCAGATCGGAGCGAAGGGGCCTTCCGGCCTTCGTCCTGCTGTCGCTGGGGGGCCGGGCGGCGGAAGGGGCGAAGGCGCTATCCGGGGAGGCGTCGGCGAAATCGTTCTTCACGCTGCTCGCCAGGGAATGGAAAGTCACGCGTCCGGAGGTCTCCCACGTGGCCTATTCCGTCGAGCCCGATCCCGACACCGACGGCGACGGGGTGCGCATCCTGCTGCGATGGAAGCGCGGCGGGCTGCCGATGGAGTGCCTAATCAACAGGCGCCTCATGGAATCGGCCGACCTTCGGGAAGCGAACGTCCTGTCCTCGCAGATCCGCGATACGCTTCCCCCGCCGTACCGCCTTGAAGGCGAGGGCTCTTTCCCCGAGGCGGACGGCCCCCTCTGCCTGCTCGACCAGGTGCTGGAAGCGGGAAAGAAAGGGCAGACCATCCAGCGGTACAAGGGGCTGGGAGAGATGAACCCGGACCAGCTCTGGGCCACCGCGATGAATCCCGAGACCCGGGATCTCCTGCAGGTCGAAGTCGGAGACGAGACCGACGCCGACGAGATCTTTTCCAGGCTGATGGGCGACCAGGTTGAGCCCCGGCGGGAATTCATCGAAAAGAACGCGCTGGACGTCACCTCGCTGGACATCTGAAACATCCCGGTTCAATGCCCGGCCGCATCTCCCCATAGCTCCTTCAGCCGCCGGTCGCGGCCGCACGCGCCGCGGTAGTACCGGTAGCGTATCGGATTCTTCTTGTAGTATTGCTGGTGATAATCCTCCGCCGGGTAGAACTCGCCCGCCTCGGTGACCTCGGTGACGACAGGCCCCTTGAAGGGTTTGGATTTCTCAAGCGCCTCCTTCGACTTCAGGGCTAGCTGACGCTGCTCTTCGTTGTGGTAGAAAATCCCGGTGCGGTACTGGGAACCGATGTCGCAGAACTGGCGGTCGACAACGGTCGGGTCCGTGTTGTGCCAGAAGACCTCGAGCAGGCTGGCGTAGCCTATCCGGGTCGGGTCGAAGACGATCTGAACCGCCTCGGCGTGGCCGGTTCCTCCGGCGGAGACCTGCTCGTACGTAGGATTTTTAAGGTTCCCGCCGGTGTACCCGGAAGTGACCGAGACCACGCCGGGCAACCTGTCGAACGGCGCTTCCATGCACCAGAAGCAGCCGCCGGCGAACGTCGCCTTCTGGAATTTCCCGGCATCCGTTTCCGTCGTTTTCCTCTTCGGATCGCTCCCGGCCGCTACCGCGGCTGCTGCGATGAGCGACAGCAACATCGTTATCATGGACGCTTTCGGTATTGACACGGTTCTCCCTCCCTTATTTCCCTTCCATCCCGACCTTGGCGAACTCAAGGGCCGCCGAGTTCATGCAGTAGCGAAGCCCGGTAGGTTTCGGCCCGTCCTCGAACACGTGACCCAGGTGGGCGTCGCACCGCGCGCAAAGCACCTCGGTCCTTTTCCCGAGCAGGCCCCAGTCGCTCTCGGTGCGGATATTTTCCTTTGCGATCGGGGCATAAAAGCTCGGCCATCCCGTCCCGGAGTCGTACTTGGCCTCCGAACCGTACAGGTCCGTTCCGCAGCACACGCACCGGTAGACTCCCTTCTCCCAGTGCTTGTCGTACTTCCCTGAAAACGCCCTTTCCGTTCCCTTCTTCCGGGTGATCCGGAACTGTTCGGGGGTCAACAGGCTCTTCCACTCCGTTTCCGTTTTGACGACTTTTTCCGTCATGACATACCCCCCCTTTGCTGCGGAATAGATTTTCAGCTTCGTCTCCGCCGCGTGCACCCGGCCCTTCGGGAAGGAAAATTCGAGCAGCGTGCCTCCCGCCAGCAGGAGGGCGGCACGGAGAAACTCTTTTCTTCCCATCGTCACGGCCATCGATTTATCCATTTCGCATCCGCCTCCCGTCGATTCGCTTGTCGATGGATCGACTTCCACATGCCCATCAGTCGCGGCACGGGGGAGATCCTTACATCCCGCACCGAAAATTTTCGGCGCGGGAAATGATATAAGAATTTAGATGAGGGATCCCGCGAAACTCGATTCGACGAAGCTGGTGGACCGGCACGGGGACTACCTGTTCCGGTACGCGATGCTCCGGCTGCGGGACCGCCCCGCGGCGGAAGACATGGTCCAGGAGACGTTCCTCGCCGCGCTTTCGGACCGGGGGACTTTTTCCGGGGGCTCTTCGGAAGCCACCTGGCTGGTCGGGATCCTCAAGCATAAGATCGCCGATCATTTCCGGCGGAAAGCACGGGAGGCCCCCCTTACGGAGCATGACCTGAGGGAACATCCCGACGAGGGACATTTCGACGGGGTGGGGCACTGGACGTCCGGCCCGGCCGAATGGGGCGGGAATCCCGCGGACCTTTACCGGCAGGGGGAATTCCTGGACCAGTTCAGGAAGTGCCTTTCGGGGCTTTCCCCCAATCACGCCGACGCCTTCACGCTGCGGGAAATCGAGGGGCTGGGAACCGCGGAGATCTGTAAGGTTCTGGGCGTATCGGAGACCAACCTGTGGGTGATCCTCCACCGCGCCCGGTCGCTCCTGCGCCGGTGCCTGGAGACCCGCTGGTTCGGAACAACGCCCGGGAAAGGAACCTGATGCTTTCCTGCAAGGACGTCACAAAGCTCATCTCCGAGTCGATGGACGCCTCCCTGCCCATAGGCAGGCGGATAGGAGTGCGTTTTCACCTCATCATATGCAAGTGGTGCGCGAGGTACGAACGGCAGTTCGTACTGATCCGCGATACGGCCAGGCGCCTTGCGACGATGGTGGAAATGCCCGGTGATTCCCCGGGGGAAACCTTGTCGGCGGAGGCGAGGGAGCGAATCGCGAAATCGATGAAAAATCCGTAACGTTTCCGGTTTTCCCCTCCGCTGGAAATACCCGCAATTCAGCGTGCAAGGGCATTCAGGCGGAAGGTTCCCTACCGTTTCCCGGGCTGGAACAGCCGGATGGGGGCCTTTAAGGTCCGCTCGAAGATCCCCAGAACCTGGGAGCCGATCGCGGCGGGGGAGAGCACGAAGACCGTCGGGTCGTCGATCTTCCCCGTCACCTGGACGGGCACCGAAATCAGCGATCCTCTCAGGATGTATCGGACGACGGGGATCTTCCGGATGATCGTATCGATCGTCTTCAACGGGGAAGCCAGGACCGTGAGGTTCGTCTCGTCGGCAATGAAATCGTACTCCCCGGTGGCCGTCAGGTTCATCGACGCGGCGTCCAGCCGGGCCCAGCGGATCCCGAGCTTTCCGTCCTTGACGTCCCCCCTGACGGTCATGGAATCGTAGGCGAATCCTTTCTCCGCCAGGTCGGGGAGTTTTCCGAAAAACAGCTGGGTGACGTTCAGCAGGGCCAGGATCTTCGACAGCAGGTCGGCCTTGTCGATCCGGCCTTTCTCCGCGCGGAAATCGACCGTGCCCGCAAAAGACCGTGCCATCCCGCCGATCTTTCCCGTGCCCGAGAGGCGCACGTCGATCTTATACGTCCCCGTCATGGCGACGCGCGCGCGGTGGACGCAGCCGAGAGCCGCGGCGATGTCGCGGCCGGACGATAGGCCGCGGAAATCGAGCGCAGTTTCCGTCGGGGTGATCTTCGCGGTGCCGGTCGTGGAGATCCCGCAAAGGTCGGCTTCCCGGACCGTTGCGGTGATGCTTTCCTTCCCGAGCAGGAAATCGACGCGGGCCGGCTTCCAGGTGAAGCTCCGGTATGAAAAAGATTTCGCGTCTGCACGCACCACGCCCGTCACCGGCAGGGGCCACATTTTCCGGGGCTCTTTAACCGGGACTGGCGTTACGTCGTCCTTCCCCGATCTTACGGCTTTCCCTTCCGCGGACATGGTTTTCACGAGGTTGTCCCATGCGATCCCGTCCGATGAGAGGTCCATGTCGAGACGCACCCCTTCCGCCGTGGCGACGGCGTCGCCCGTAAGGGAGAAAGGCGTTTCCCCCCACGCAAGCGCCGAGGAGACTAAGGTTATGCGGTTCCCGGCCGCGTCGAGCGTCAGCTCGCCGATGGAAAGCGGTCCCAGAAGCCGTGGCAGATATATCTCTTTCGCTTCGAGTCGCCCCTGCACCCTGGCGTCCGCAGGTCGGTCCAACGGAACGGATACGCGGATGTCGCCGCCGATCCAGCCCTGCGGGCGGCGGCCGCGCAGGAACAGCCGGTTCAAGGTCGTCTTGGAGAGGCTGCCGGCGAACGCCACCTCGAGTTCCCGGCGTTCATGCCGGATGGCCGCCGTGGCGCGGGATTCCGCGTCCCGGATGGTGATGCTGCGGATGTCAAGCTCCCCGGGACGCTTCCGCAGGTCCAGCGAAACCGCCGGGCCGTCCTCGATCTGGAACGTTCCCGATGCCGATACGGCGGTTTCCCCGCTTCGATCCACCGCAAACCGCGCTTCGGAAATCGCTATCGGGGACCGGGGAGTAAGGCCGGCGGGAATGCGCGCCGCTTCCCACACCCATCCGATCGCGTCCTGCCCGGCGCTCCCGGAAAGAGACGCCTCGATCCTCGGAAATCCCTTCCTGTATCCGTGCAATAGGCCCGAGGCCCGCAAGTCGGCGTCCAGTATCCGCGCCGAGAGGTCGGCGACCGAGACCGATTCGGCGTCGATGCGGAAATTTCCCGCCGTCGCCTCGACCGGCCCGGGAAGGTGATCCGCGTAAAGACGCAGCGATTTCACGGATCCCGTCGCTTCATACCGCCACTCCCGCGGGCGCGCGAGCGGTCCTTGCGCGCCCGCGACCGAAAGGTCGAGGATTCCCGAAAGCTCCCGGACCGTTCCCCGCGCCGCCTCCATCCCGCCGAAAGACAGGATCCAGGGATGAAGCTCCTCCAGCCTGGCGGTAATTTTGCCGGATAACCCTTCGAGCGCAGCCGGGTCCCGGATGCGCATCCGTGCGGCGACCTCGGAAAACGATGAGCCCCCGATCGTGCCGGACAGGCCTCCGATATCGATCCTGCCGTCCTCGTAGAGCAGCCGGCCTCCCGTAAGCTCGATCGGGTAGGGGATCCGCCGGTAGCCGGCGGACAGGCGAAGGTCGGTCAGCTCCACGCGCTTCAACCGGATGGAATCCAGTCGATCGCCAAGAAACAGGCGTCCCCCCGCGCGACCCTGCGCCATGTCGATCGCCTTGAGCTCTTCTTTGACCGCAGCGTTCTTCGCGAACCTTTTCACGACAGGCAGGATCTCCGAAACGTCCGCGATGACCCGTCCGTCCGCCTGGAACGGTCCGCCTTTTCCCGTTACGCCGAGCGTAAGGGTCCCGTCCTCCACGATTGCGCCCCCGCGCCGGGCCCGGATCCGTTCCGCCTTGAGGATCCCGTTGTGGAGAGCCACGTCCGCCGTCACGTTATCGAAGGAAAGCTGCGCCGCGGGGATCGAAATCGCCCCTTCCCTGTACCGGCCTCTTCCCTCCATGCTGCCGATCGCCGCGAGATCGGATGCCGTCTTTCCCCGGTTCTCGAGTGCGAACGAGGAAAGCTTCCCGCCCCGGACATGGGCAAGTACGGGACGAAGAGGGGCGACGTCGCCGGCCAGCGCAAGGAGCGCTCCCCGCAACGATGTCAGGTCGATGTCCCCTCCGCGCACCGCAAGCTCCGCCCTTTGCGCTCCCTCGTCCAGCAGGAAATTTCCTTCCGCGCGAAGCATGGGGGATTCCGCCTCCAGCCGCGAGACCGAAACGGTCGACGGCCCCCCTTCCTCCAGGTGCATTCCCCCCTCGACGGTCAGGCCGTCGGCCGCAGCGGTCCGGCCCGCGCGCCGCAGGGAAAGGGAGGGCATGGACCCCCGCACGTCCGCGTCCAGGGAGCGCAGACCCTCGGTCTTGAACGATACGCCCAGGTCCGCCCTGGCATCGGAGACGACGATATCGGCCCCCGGCAGGAAGGCGCGCGACAAGGCCGCGACGTCAAGACGTGAAACGGCGATCCGCCCCCGGCCTTCCAGCTCGTTCGATTCGAGGCTTCCCGTTCCCGACATGCTTGCCCACAGGTCCGATGCGCACCCGACCTCGAAGCGGACGGTTCGCGGGTGAAGCTCGACTCGCGCCTCGAGATCCCGGAACTCATGGAGGGCGTGACGATCCCGCGAGACGACGACGCGCCCCCTTTTCACTTCTACGCCAAGCCCGGGCGCGTTGGATGAGAGGCCGGACAGGAGGCGTCGGACCGTTTCCCTGGCTTCCGCCAGGGAGTACTGCCTCTCCCTCTTTTCAGGAAGCGCCAGCTCGATGTCTGGTTCCTCGGCCCGCACTGCCGCGACCGGGTAGCCTCCCCGGAGGAGAGGAAGCAGCGAGAGGTCAACGGTTACGGTTTTCGCCTTCCCTCGAGCCTTTCCCCGGATGGAAAGCTCCACGCTGCGCAGCGCGATCCGGGGCCTCGGGAACCACGAGAGTTCCAGGCTCTCGCATCCAACGGTCCCGCCCAGGAGTCGGGAAGCGCGAGCCAGGATCTCCGCCTTCACCGGCTCCTGGCGGATCCATTGGGGGGCGATCGCCGCAAGCGCGACAAGGAGCGCGGCAAGGATGACGAAGCCTGCCGCGAGGCTTGAGAACACCTTTCTTTTCGCGCTCATGGGCGATGCCTGCTCCTTGCTTCCCCCCCCGAGGGCTTATCCCGGCGATGCCTGTTTGACGGGGATATGCCGCCCGGGGTTCCCGGGCCCGGAATCCGTGACCCCGGTCCATTGTAAACAGTAGCCGGAGATCGTGATATGATTTGAAATTCGCATGAAATGACGCCGTTGCGTTTTCCCATGAACCAGGACCTCGCAGGAGCCCGGAACAACCATGGAACTGTTTAGCCGGCCGGCGCACCGCCGCACCGTACAGGACGAGATGCAGCAGAGCTACCTCGATTACGCGATGAGCGTGATCGTGGGCCGCGCCCTGCCCGACGTGCGCGACGGCCTCAAACCCGTCCAGCGGCGCATCCTCTACGCGATGTACGAGCTGGGCAACGAGTACGGCAAGCCCTACAAGAAGTCCGCCCGCATCGTCGGGGACGTCATCGGAAAATACCACCCTCACGGGGACAACGCCGTCTACGACGCGCTCGTGCGGATGGTGCAGGAATTTTCGCTGCGATACCCGCTGGTGGACGGGCAGGGAAACTTCGGCTCCGTGGACGGGGACTCGGCGGCCGCCATGCGGTACACCGAGGTGCGGATGGCGAAGATCGCCTCCGAGCTCCTGTCCGACCTCGACAAGGAAACGGTCGAGACGGTCCCCAACTACGACGGGTCGCTTTCCGAGCCGCGCGTCCTGCCGGCGCGCATTCCCAACCTGCTGGTGAACGGCAGCTCGGGGATCGCGGTCGGGATGGCCACTTCCATCCCGCCCCACAACCTGGGGGAGGTGCTGGACGCCCTGATCGCCCTGATCGCCAACCCGGAAATCGCGGTCGAGGAGCTGATGGAATGCATTCCCGCGCCCGATTTCCCCACGGGCGGAATCCTCTACGGGCTGGAAGGAGTTCGGGAGGCCTACCGCACGGGGCGGGGCAGCGTGCAGATCCGGGCCCGCGCCTTCATCGAGAAGGCGAAGAAGGGGGACCGGGAATCGATCGTCATCACGGAGATCCCCTACCAGGTGAACAAGGCGCGCCTGATAGAGAAGATCGCCGACCTGGCAAGGGACAAGGAGATCGAGGAGATCTCCGACATCCGGGACGAGTCCGACCGGGACGGCATGCGGGTGGTCGTCGAGCTTAAAAAAGACGCGGTCTCGGAGGTGGTCTTAAACAACCTCTACAAGCAGACGCAGATGCAGACCTCCTTCGGCGTGCAGCTCCTGGCGATCGTCCAGAACCAGCCGCGCACGTTCAACCTCAAGGAAATGCTCGAGGAGTTCCTGGCGTTCCGCAAGGAGGTCGTGACCAGGAGGACCCTGTTCCTCCTCAAGAAAGCCGAGGCGCGGGCCCACATCCTGGAGGGGCTGAAAATCGCGCTGGACCACCTGGACGCGGTCATCAAGCTCATCCGGGGGTCCAAGGATCCCAAGGAGGCCAAGGACGGCCTCGTGGCGAAGTTCGGCCTGACGGAGATCCAGGCGCAGGCGATTCTCGACATGCGGCTGCAGCGGCTTACCGGGCTCGAGCGGGACAAGATCCTCCAGGAGCTCAAGGAAGTCCTCGCGGAGATCGCAAAGCTCAAGAAGATCCTGGCGGAGGAGAAGGAGCTTCTGCGGGTCGTCGGGGACGAATTCAGGGACATAAGGCAGGCCTACGCGGACGAACGGCGATCGCAGATCGTCCTGGAGACCAAGGACATACGGCTCGAGGACCTGATCGTCGACGAGGAGATGGTGGTCACCGTTTCACACACGGGATACATCAAGCGCAATCCGATCAGCCTGTACCGGACGCAGCGGCGCGGTGGACGGGGCAAGGTGGGGATGGGTACGAAGGAGGAGGACTTCGTGGAGAGTGTCTTCATAGCCTCCATGCACTCCTACATCCTGTTCTTCTCCAACACCGGGAAGCTCTACTGGCTCAAGGTCCACGAGCTGCCGGAGGCCAGCCGCGCCGCCAAGGGGCGGGCCATCGTGAACCTGCTCTCGCTGTCGCCCGGGGAGTCGACTCCGACCGTGCTCCCTGTCAAGGAGTTCGTGGAAGGGAAGTTCGTAGTAACCGCGACGGCCCACGGGGTCATCAAGAAGAC
>JBLNEW010000077.1:0-10547 GCA_050263095.1 Deltaproteobacteria bacterium
CGGGAGGCGAGGCGCCGCGGGATCCCCGTGAACGTCGCGGACGTCCCTGCCGAGTGCACTTTCATTCTTCCCGCGGTCGTCCCGGCCGGATCGTTCACGCTGGCGGTCTCCACGTCCGGGAAGAACCCCGGCGCCGCCCGTGCGATCCGTGAATTTCTTGAGGACCGCAAGGCGGAGATCGCCGTCCGTTTCGAGCGGGGCCGCAGGCGCAATGGAATCCGGGCTTCGAATGGGATCGTGTACATCGTCGGCGCGGGACCGGGCGATCCCGACCTCCTGACAGTAAGGGCGCTGGGGCTGCTGCGCAGCGCGGACGTGGTCCTGCACGACTATCTCGTCCCTCGGGAGATCCTGTCGCTCGCCTCCCCGAGGGCGCCAAGGATTTGCTTCGCGCGCCGCGGAAAAACCGCCGGCCACGGCTCCGCGCTCAAGCAGGGGGCGATCCACGCGGCCATGGCGCGGTTCGCGCGTGAGGGGAAATCCGTCGTCCGGTTGAAGTCCGGCGACCCGCTCGTCTTCGGCCGGGGCGGCGAGGAGGCGGAATTCCTGGCCGCGGAAGGGATCCCTTTCGAAATCGTCCCCGGGATCACGGCAGCCGCCGGATGCGCCGCCGCCGCGGGAATCCCCTTGACGCACCGGGGCCTCTCGTCCTCCGTGACGCTGCTTGCCGGCCACGAATCGGACGGAAAGAGGGACACGGCGATCGACTGGAAACGGCTGCCGGCCGGCGGAACGCTCGCCGTCTACATGGGGGTTGCAAGGGCGAAGGATCTGGCGCGGGACCTGATCGGCAAAGCGGGAATTCCCGGCGACACGCCGTTCGCCGCCGTCGAGAACGGCACGCGCCGCGGCCAGCGGATCCTCCGCGGCAGGATCGCCGACCTGCCCGGCCTCGCAGCGGAAGCCGGTATCCGGTCCCCGGCGCTGCTGTTCGTCGGAAAGACCGCGTCTCTTGCCCTGTCCTGCGATCGGGACAGGGTAAACATCGAGGAGGGGACCGATGGACCTGTCGCGCAGAGTGTTTGACGGCGTATCGCAACTGATCGGCTCGCGGGAAAACCCGACGCCCCTTGTTCGCCTGGGGCGGATCGCGCCGCCGGATGGAGGCGGGATCTACGCGAAGCTGGAGTGGATGAACCCTTTCGGCTCGATCAAGGACCGCACCGCCCGATACCTCATCGAGGGATTGATCAGGCGCGGGGAGCTCGCGGGAAAAAGGATCGTAGAGCCGACCTCGGGGAACACCGGCATCGCGCTGGCTGCCCTTTCGAATCTTGCGGGCGTCCCCTGCACGATAACGATCCCTTCCGGAGCGCCGGAAGAAAAGATCGCGCTACTTAGGCTGCTGGGAGCGGAGGTGTGGCCCACGCCCGACGACCTGTGCCCTGTCGACCATCCCAAGGACGGCGCCATCGCGCTCGCCCGGACCTTCGTGACCGCGGAGTCGACCAGGGACCGGTACGTCATGCCGAACCAGTACGAGAATCCGGACAACGTGCGTGCACACTACGAGACGACCGGCCCGGAGATCTGGGACCAGACGCAAGGGAAGGTCACCCACTTCTTCGCCGGGTTCGGAACTTGCGGCACGATCACGGGCGTCGCCAAATTCCTTAAGGAGAAAAACCCCGCCGTCCGCGTTATCGCGATCGAGCCGGAAAAGGGGCACCGGATTTCGGGCCTCAAAAATTTCCAGGAGAGCAAAAAACCCGGAATTCTCGACGAGTCGCTCATCGACCGGACCGTGAGGGTTCCCGACGGGCCCGCGTACGAGACGATGATCCGACTGGCCCGGGAGGAAAGCCTGCTGGCCGGCCCCTCCACCGGCGCGGTCGTATGGGCCGCGCTGCAGGAAAACATTCCGGAGGGGGCGGTGGCCGTGTGCATCTCGCCGGACAACGCATTCAAGTACGCCTCCATTTTCGCCGATCTCGTCGCAGGCGACGGCGTGCCGAAGGTGGACCTGGCCGTATGAACGAAGCCGACTACAAGGAACTGAAAAAAGGCGGCATGATGCGCCAGAAGGAGGCGGGTCTTTTTTCCGTCCGCCTCCACGTGGTGGGGGGCCGGCTGACGACGGCCCAGTTGCGCGCCATCCGGGAGGCGGCGGACCGGTTCGGGAGGGGGTCGGTGCACCTGACCGCCCGCCAGGGGGTGGAGATCCCCTGCGTCCCGGCCGATTCACTTGCCTCCCTTAAGGATTTCCTCCTGCCCTCCGGCGTCGGCGTGGGCGTGTGCGGGCCCACGGTCCGGACGGTGACGGCGTGCCAGGGCTGCCGCGTCTGCCCGAGCGGGGTGATCGATTCGCCGGCGCTGGCCGACGCCGTCGACAAGGGGTTCTACGGGAAGCCGGTCCCGCACAAGTTCAAGGTCGGAATCTCGGGATGCGCGAACAACTGCATGAAGGCGGAGGAGAACGACATCGGAATCAAGGGGGTCGCCGAGCCGCGCTGGTCGCGGGAGCCATGCACCTTCTGCGGGATCTGCGAGGCGGTTTGCCCCACGAAGGTCGTCCGCGTTTCGAAAGGGGACGACAGCGTCTCAGTCGATCTTTCCGGCTGCATCGGCTGCCGGGACTGCATCGAGTCGTGCCCGACCGGGGCCATGGCGGAAGGAAGCCGGGGCTATCGGCTCTTCGCCGGAGGAAAGTTCGGCAGGGTCCCCTTCATGGGAAAGAAAATTCTCCGGGTCCTGCGCACCGGGGAAGAGACGATGGACGCGATCGGGGCCGCAGTCGAGTTCTTCCGCGCCCACGGGAAACCCCGGGAACGGTTCGGCGACACCCTTCAAAGGACGGGGTTCACAGCCCTTGAGGCGTTTATCGACGAAAAGATGGGAGGGAAGGAATGATCCCGGTCCTCGATATAACAAGGGACGTGTGCCCGATGACGTTCGTAAAGGTCAAGATGGGGCTGACGAATGTCGCCCCATCGGGAAAGCTTAATGTCTTATTGAGGGAGGAGGCGCTGAAAAACGTGATCTCCTCCCTGAAGGCGGAGGGCCACAAGGTCACCCGGGTGGAGAGACAGGAAGAGGTATTCTTTCTGGAAGTCGAGAAGGGCGGTCCAGCCGCTTGACGAAATATTCCCTATCAATAAAATAGATATTGTAGGTAACGATCGCCGGAGGGACCATGCGGCTGTCCAAAAAAGCGGAATACGGCCTGCGTGCGCTGATTTACGCCGCCCGCTTCCCCGAAGGGACCACGTTCCAGATCAAGGACCTCGCCGAAAAAAACGGCATCCCGAAGAAATTCCTCGAGCTTATCCTCCTCGAGTTGAAGAACGCCGGCATCCTTAGGAGCCGCCGGGGGGTGGGAGGCGGATATCTGCTTGGCCGCCGTCCGGAGACGATCCGCTCGACGGAGATCCTCCGGGCCATAGAAGGGCCGGTGGCCCAGCCGGTCGGGCGGAGGGAGAAGGGCGGAGCGGGCGACGAGGAAGTCTCGCCCGCGGTATCGCGGCTGGTCAGGGAGACGTCGGAAGCCATAGAATCCGTGCTCGACCGTTGGACGCTCGCCGACCTTGCAAGGGAAGAGCTGGAATCGGCGGAGCGCAAGCGGCGCCACGTCATGTATTTCATCTGAATCGAAACGACGGAGGGGGGGAACGGGGGTGAAGCGGAAACGATCGATCGAGACGCTGGCCGCCCAGGCGGGCGTGGGCGCCGACAAGGCCTTCGGCGCTGTGAGCGTTCCCATATACTTGACCGCCATATACCGCTACGCCGCCTTCGGAGAGCACCGCGGATTCGATTACTCCCGCTCCGAAAATCCGACGCGCCACGCCGCCGAAAAGGTCCTGGCCGACCTCGAGGGAGGCGCGCGCGCGGCGGCGTTCTCCTCCGGGATGGCGGCCATTTCGGCGGTCATGACGCTGTTTTCTTCGGGCGATCACATCCTATGCTCGGACGACCTGTACGGCGGGACGTACCGCCTCTTCGAGAAGCTGCTTCGTCCTTACGGCCTGTCTTTCGATTACGCCGACATGGGCGATCCCGCAGCCGTGTCGAAGAAGATCGGAAAAAATACCAAGGGACTGTTCGTCGAAACCCCGACCAACCCGCTCATGAAGATAGCCGACATCCGCGAAGTGTCCCGGGTGGCCCGGGACCGCGGGATACTTTCCATAGTGGACAACACGTTCATGTCTCCGGCGCTGCAGCAGCCGTTGTCGCTGGGCGCCGACATTGTGGTCCACAGCGCCACCAAGTTCCTCGGGGGGCACAACGACCTGATCGGCGGCGCCGTCGTCGTGTCCGACCCGGCGATAGGCGAGAAAATCCACTTCGCGCAAAAAGCGGTCGGGGCGGTCCTGTCCCCTTTCGACGCCTGGCTGCTCCTGCGAGGAATCAAGACGCTCCCGGTGCGGGTCGCGAGGGCGCAGCAGAACGCGGAGGCGGTCGCGACGTTCCTGGCGGGACACCCGCTGGTCAGGAAGGTTTTCTACCCCTCGCTCCCCGGGCACGAGCGCAGGGAGCTTCATTTCTCCCAGGCCGACGGGGCCGGATCGGTCATCTCTTTCGAGCTGGAACGGGAGGCGGCGGTCCCGAAGTTCCTGAACGCCCTGAAGACCGTCATCCTTGCCGAAAGCCTGGGTGGAGTCGAGACGCTTGTCACCCATCCCTCGACGATGACGCACGCGGACATCCCGGTCGAGGAGCAGGCCGCGGTGGGGCTGACCCCCGCGCTCGTGCGCCTGTCAGTCGGAATCGAAAGCGCCGACGATCTGCTTGCGGATATTTCGCAGGCCCTTCGGAAGACACAACGGTAGCAGGGTTTGGTCCGGACCGCGGACCGGTTCAGCGTGACGTGCCGACCGGAATCTCCTGCCCCACGGGGGGCTCCACCCGGTCCGGACCAGGCGCTTGCGGCGCCTCGAGGCCCCCGGGGGGAGACTCGCCGGTGCCATTGTCAGGCGGGGAACCCGGCAGGCCCGGCACCTCCGCTGGAAGCGTATCCGGAAGTCTTTCCTCGGGCGGCGGCGATGCCAGCGTTTTTTCCACTTTCCGCTCCAATCCCGCGATGTTCGGCGACTCGGCCATCGCGGCCTTGAACTCGTCCTCGGAGATCATCCTGGCGGCGAACATCCTTCTGAGGATGCGGTCGGACCGCCTGACGACCTTGCCCAGCTTGCGGTAGGGGTCGTACACCTTCGGACCGGGCAGCATGGAGGCGAGGAAGGCGCTCTCACGCACCGTCAGCGCGGACGGGTGCTTCCCGAAATAATACGTGGATGCATGCCCCACTCCGTATATCATCGGCCCCAGCTCGACGACGTTCAGGTAAATCTCCATGATGCGGGACTTGGACAGCGCGTCGTCCAGCCGGCGCGCCAGGACGATCTCCTTGATTTTCCGGGAAATCGTCTTTTCCCGCGAAAGGAAGACGTTCTTGGCGACCTGCTGGGTTATCGTGCTTCCGCCCCGGACGAACTTCCCCTTCTGGAGGTCGGTCTTGATCGCTTCCCTTATGGCCTCGTAATCGACCCCCTCGTGGGCGTAGAAGTTGGCGTCCTCGGCGGCGATGACCGCTTTTTTCAGCGAAGCTGGCACGGCGTTGACCGGCGTCCAGTACCTGTTGCGCGGCCCCAGGACGAAAGCGTGATCCTTGCGGTTCCAGTCCTTGACGGTTATGACGACGGATGCCCGCTTGTTGGCGAGCGGCGCGACGGAAGGAAGGAAGAGAAGGGATATCCCGACCCAGGCCGCGCATGCGGCGACAAGCCCGGCGGCGATAAGGGCGATTCCCCGAAATGGTCGAGACAACGGCATCCGCCTATTATAAATACTTGGGGAACGTCCTCCGGATAAAGTTTTTTTGGAACGTATACGGTATTTATCCTCGCAATACGATGGCGGCGGCCATCGCGACGACCCCGAGGGCGAGCGCGATCTTGGGGAGTACGACTTTCGATCGCTCGCGTATGGTCCCTTCCTTCCCGCCGAGTATCGCCTCCGAGGCGATGTCGCAGACGCCGGGGATCGAGGAGCAGGACTTCGTCTTCGGGCAAATGGCGAAAATGAACAGCATCGCCCCGGTGAGCCCGACCTTGAGCAGGACATAACGCCCGGTGGAGGTCGTCCACAGCGCAGGGAGCGAGCCGAGCAGGAAGTACGCCTTGACTATCCCGCTGCCGACGAGCAGTGCGATCGAGGTCCCGACCAGCTTGCGGAACCGCTGCTCCATGAGGGCCAGGAGAAATGCGCTCTGGAACGTCACCTCGTTCTTCCGGAACACCGGATCCAGGACGACGATGTGGAAGATCATCCCCCCCAGCCATGCGATCGCGGCAAGCAGGTGGATCGCCGTAAGCGCTATATGGACATATTCCATTTCGGGTCTCCGCGCATGTTTCTGTCGCCAGCCTATCGCATCCCGCTCGTCCACGCCTTGATGCAGGTCAATCCGCCCCGTCGGCGCGGGCGTTCTCCGTTGACGGGGACCGGCGGACAGCCGTAACTTATCGGGATGCCGGAGAAGGCCCTGCTCCTCATCCTCGTATCCGCTGCGATGCACGCCGCGTGGAACCTGGTCCTAAAGACAAGCCGGCGAAAACTGGCTTTCAACGTGTTCATGCACGGGTCGGCGATAGCGATCTTCTCGGCGTGGTGGATAGCGGCCCACGGGGCGATCCCGCTTCCGCGGGGGCCGGTGCTGCTCTTCGCGTTGGGAGGGGGCCTCTTTTTCTCCCTCTACCACATGTGCCTGACGGCGGCCTACGAGCGAATAGACGTTTCCCTCGCCTATCCGCTCACGACGACCGGCCCTCTTTACATCCCCCTGTGGGCGTACCTGTTCCTGGGCGAGCGGCTGTCCCCGATCGGACTTTCCGGGATCTTCGTCGTCACGCTAGGCGCATATATTCTCCAGGTTCAGGAGATATCCTGGGTGGGGCTCACATTCCCGCTGCGCAACATACGGCTGCCCGGCGTGCTTCTCGCCCTCTCCGCCGGCGTCTTCTATTCCGTGGGAGCGATAGTGGACAAGCAGGGTGTGACCGTTATCGACGTATTCCTCTACACTTACTACCTGGACATCGTCCTGTTTCTTTTTCTGCTGGCAAACGTCGTCCTCACGACATCCCGGATTCATTTTATGGAAGAGGTCCGGATGCACTGGGCGCGGGGACTCTTCGCGGGACTCGTCCTTTTCGCCTCCTTCATCACGTACCGCATGGGACTCCAGATGGCGAAGGTCTCGTACGCCACCTCCGTCCGCCAGGCGAGCGCAATCATAGGCGTGCTGGGGGGCATACTCCTGTTCCGCGAGCGGTTCGGGAAGATACGCGTCTTCGGCGCGGCGCTCATCGCGCTGGGCGTGATCTGCATCAGGATGGGATGAATAACGGGGCCTCCGGACCGGGCCGGCAACACGGCCATGGTCCCGGATCCCGCAACAGCAATCCCTCTCGGGCATCTTACTTAAGAAAGATCACGGAGATTCGGCGATGAATCGAGGAATCCTGCTGGCGTCGGTATTCTTTTTAGCGGTCGGCTGCTCGGGAGCAGCGGTGCGGGAGGGGGCGGTAACCGTCGCGCCGGGCGAAACGGTGGTGGAGCTGAAAGCGGAGAGCTACTTTTTCGCTCCCGCAACCCTCGCCGTCCCGGCCGGGAAGCCGCTGGTCATACGGATTCGAAACGAAGCGACGGTCATCCCCCATTCTTTCGTGCTCGAAAATTCCGGCGGCAACGTGATCGTCCGGCAATCGCTGAAAAGCGGCGGTGAAACGCTGGTCCGCCTTTCCCCCCTTCCCGCAGGGTCCTACACCTTTTACTGCGATAAATCGTTCCTGGGAATGAGCCACCGGAAAAAGGGGATGGAAGGAAAGCTGGAGGCGAAAGGGAGTTGACCCATGCCGGCGATTCTATCCGTATCCCACGCCTCGCCTCCGAATGCGTTCCGCCAGGATTTTCTCAAGGAGGCCGTGGCGCAGCTTTACGCGGACCGGATTCCCGACGCGGACGCGCAACGGATACGGGAAGTTTTCGAGCACTCCCGGATCCGGGAGAGGTCGTTCATGATGCCGCTGGACTGGTATCTTGCCCCCCGCACGCCGGAGGAGCGGAACCGGGTCTACATGGAAAAGGGCCTGGAGCTGCTTGTGCGCGCGTCCGCGGGATGCCTGGAGGGTGCGG
The DNA here is from genome assembly GCA_050263095.1 of Deltaproteobacteria bacterium. Taxonomy (GTDB): domain Bacteria; phylum Desulfobacterota; class Deferrimicrobia; order Deferrimicrobiales; family Deferrimicrobiaceae; genus FEB-35. The sequence goes on from JBLNEW010000077.1 coordinate 8,137, forward strand.
GATGCGGGCCTGACCAGGTGGATCACGTAATATTCGTCTCCACCACGGGATTGTCGACCCCGTCGCTGGACAGTTACCTCATAAACGAGCTCGAACTGCCCCGAAAGACCACTCGCCTGCCGGTCTGGGGACTGGGGTGCGCCGCGGGCGCGGCAGGGATCGCCCGCGCCCTCGATTACTGCCTTGCCCGCCCGGATGCTAGGGTGCTGGTGGCTGCCCTGGAAACCTGCAGCCTGAACTTCGCGGAAGAGGACTTATCCAAGAAAAACCTTGTTGCGATGTCCCTCTTCGCGGACGGCTGCGCCGCGGTGCTCGTCGCGGGAGACGCGGTCGACGCGGGAGGGCCGAAGATACTCGCCGCAAGCTCCCACCTGTTCCCGGACAGCTACCGCATAATGGGATGGGACGTCTCGGGAAAGGGATTTCGACTGGTGCTCTCGCCGAAGCTTCCCGAGCTCATCCGGGCGGAGCTGCGCCCGCTGGTCGACGCATTTCTCATCTCCCATGACTTGACGCGCAGCGACATCCGGCATTTCCTGACTCACCCGGGCGGGGCGAAGGTGCTCGATTCGATCCGGGAAGCACTCGATCTTTCCAACGGAGGATTGGGTCTCTCCGAGGAAGTCCTTCGCGATTTCGGAAACGTCTCCTCGGTTTCGGTCCTGATAGTCCTTGAGCGCTGGATGGGCGGCGCGGCAGGGACCGCTCCCGGATACGGCCTCATGTCGGCTTTCGGGCCGGGATTTTCGGCCGAGCTCGTGCTGCTTCACGCATGAATCCTTCGTTCGCCTGGGTCTTCGCAGTCGTTGCGCTGCAGCGGCTGTTCGAGCTGATCGTTTCGCGCAGAAACAGGCGCGTTCTGGAAGCCCTCGGCGGGAGGGAGCTGTACCCGGAATCTTTTCGGCGCGTTGCGGCGCTCCACGGGCTTTTTTTCGCCGCCCTTCTCGCGGAATCCTACCCCTGGCGTGTCCCGCTCGATGCGCTGACGATCGTTTGTCTCGCCGTCCTCTTCATTCTTTCCGCAGTGCGCTACTGGTGCATGGCGTCACTGGGCAAGCACTGGAACGTCCGCATCGTTGTTGTCCCGGGCGGCCAGGCAAAGCGCTCCGGCCCGTATCGCTACGTAAGACACCCCAACTACCTGGCGGTGGCGCTGGAATTCCTCTTCCTGCCCATCCTCATGCGCGCACCGGCGACCATGGCGGTCTTTTTCCTGGCAAACATTGCCGTGCTTCGGCAACGTATCCGGCTGGAAGAGAAGGCGCTGCGGGAGCTTACGGACTATGGGAACCTTTTCGCCACGCACTGATCCGGGGCGTGGACGGGCGCCCTAACCGCCGAGGTACTCCTGGATCTTCTCGAGGAACTGCGCGTCGACCGGGCGAGGACGCCCGGTTCCGTAATCGTACATCACCTGGACCGTCTCGGCCTCGGTGAATACGCGGCCGTCGCCCGGATCGAACAGCTCGCACCGGAACCGGAAGGAGCTCCGCGACACTTCGGTTATGCACATCCGGAGGCGCACCCGGTCGTGGAGCAGAATGGGAATCCTGTACCTGACGTTGGCCTCGGCCAGGATGAACGTGATGTCCTCTACCTTCCGTGCGCCGAGCACCTCGGCGAAGAACTTGACGCGCCCCAGCTCGAACAGCGTCATCGTCACGGCGTTGTTCACGTGCCCCATGGCGTCGATGTCGCCGAACCTGAGCGGAATGTCGGTTTCGTACATCTTCGCCGGGGCAGGCGGCAGGGTCCCGCGAAACGGCTCGCCGAAGCGGCCGATGAACGCGATCTCTCCGGTCTCTTTCCTGACGCGCGGCCTCTCGTCCTTCTTCCGCGTTTCCTCGTCCAGGTCCTCGCGCCTGCCGGGGTATCCGACCGCCACGACGGCGATCGGCCGGAAATCGTCGGGCATCGAGAGCGCCGCCTTGAGCGGTCCCTCCTTCCATCCCGCCATCGGGTGCACCAGCAGCCCCTGGTCCGCTCCCCTGTAAAGAAGGCTCATCGTAGCAAGCCCCGTATCGTGCAGGTAGTACTCCCGGCTCTCGACGACGGACCCGTCTTCCCTGCGCGCTCCGCTCACGATCAGGACAGGCGCCCTCTTCGCCCATGAGTTACCCGGGTCGAGAGCGCCCTCGAGCAGCGGCCGCCGCGAATCCCCCTTCTCGACGACCACGAACCGCCACGGCTGCCTGTTTGCCGACGAAGGCGACCATCTCGCCGCATCGAGCATCCGCTCTATCTTGCCCGGCTCCACCGGGCGGTCCGCGAACGCCCGAAGGCTTCGCCTCGCAGCGATAAGCTTTCGAAACTCCATCGCACGCTCACCCTACGGTGGAATTTTTCTTGGGCACTTTGACCCCGGAGGAAGGACGAACCGGCTTCTTCCCGCGCTTCCGGGTGACGCGGGC
>JBLNEW010000078.1:0-35284 GCA_050263095.1 Deltaproteobacteria bacterium
CCGATGCCGGCGCCGGGAGTGACGGTGAAGGCGAACCCGAACCGCGTGGTTCCGTCGGCGTCGCACGCGACTGGTCCCGAGCCCGACGGGAAAGTCCCCGTCGGCAGCCTAGCCTCCGTCCCGAGGAACCCCGACGGGAGCCTCGCGATCGGCAGGAATCCTGGATATCCTTTCTGGATCGCAGGGATCGAGGACATAGTGGGGCAGCGTCCGCCCACCCCGCCGCTCGACATGGATCAGGGCACGGGCGGGTTCGACGGCGGCCTGCCGCGGCACGCCATCGACGGTTACGCCGCCGGAGGCCAGGACGCAAGTACGGTGAGCCTCATCGACTTCAGCAAGGAAGTCCTCCGGGCGAAGGGCGTCTTTTATCCGGAAGGCGGGACCGACCTTGAAAAGCTCGCCATGGACTTCCACGGCCTGACCCGCTGCCACAACACGTTTTTCCCGGACGGCGGCGCCGCGAACTGCTTGCTTACGACAACCTCGACCGGCGCGAAGCTCAAAACGGGCGGGTTCATTACTAACGGCTACCGCGACGCGGACATCAACGGACCCGGCATTCCGGTCCAGCCCGGCAGCCCGTATCACGAACCGTGCGTGGACGACACCGGGAAGCGCCTGCTCTCGGGCACCAAAGGAAACTTCTTCAGCTCGGCCCTCCAGGCTGCAGCCGCCGATCCGGCGACCAAAACCACAGCCGTCGGCCCTGCCGCCTTCGGGGCGAACAAGCCGCGGGTCTACGCGGCGACCAACCTCCAGTTCGACGTGGTGCTGAACAAGGTGGGATACCATTACCCGCAGCAGCGCATCGTCTCCCTCTGGGAGGACGCGATACCGGTCATCGACAAGAAAAAGCCGCCCGAGCCGCTGGTCATGCGGCTGAACACCCTTGACTGCGCCATGTACAAGCACACCAACCTGGTCCCGAAGACCTACGAGATGGACGACTACCAGGTGCGGACGCCGACGGACATCATAGGACAGCACATACACCTGCCGAAGTGGGACCTGACGACCACGGACGGCTCGGCCAACGGGTGGAACTACGAGGACGGGACCTTGTCTCCCGGCTACGTGAAGGAGAAGATCGAGGCCATCAACGCCGCCGAAGACGATGGATTCCCGAAGGTCGCCGGGGCCGGCTCGGGGGCGTTTTCGCCTCCTGCCGGCAGCCTGGAAGCGAAGCCCCACCCGTTTTTCTGGGGCGTCCTCAAGGACCCGAGGGCCGCGTGCCCTGACGGGCCGTTCTGCGGCGCCCGCGTCACGCTCCAGCGGTGGTTCGCCGACCCGGTCCTGAACCGGGACCATAAGGACCGCGGCCTGGGCATAATCTTTACCCACGACCATTACGGGCCGTCGACGCACCAGCAGATCGGCCTTTACGCGACCGTCCTGACCGAGCCGGTCGGATCGAAATGGGCTCACAACGAGACGGGGACGCAGCTCGGCGACCGCGTGAAGCCGGCGGCCCTGGTGATAAATCCCGGCAACCTGCCGGCGTCCCGCGGAGACGGGGGACGCATCGACGGCGGGCCTACGAGCTGGCAGGCCCAGATACTCCCTCCGGGCTCCGCCGATGCGTTTCGCGAGTTCTATTTCGAGTACAGCGACTTCCAGCACGCCTACCTGCCCGGCGTTTACGTCGGCGCGGGGCCTGACGGCCAGCCGCTGCCGGGCGCCACGCCGCTCGACCGGGTCCAGGGAGTTGCGATCGCCGACGCGTTCCGATATGCCGTCAATCCTCCGGCCCGTGCGCAGAACACCCCGGTGTTCCCGGACCTCGTCCTGGAAGTGGCCGGGGGAGTGGAGCCGTTCTGCCCGGAACGCCCCTGCCCGCAAGCGATCTCGGTGCAGGACCCGGGAGTCCTGGTTACCAACTACCGGATGGAGCCGGTCTCGGACCGGGTGTTCGATCCGAACAAGATCGGTCCCGATGGGAATTTCGGCACCCAGGCGGACGGCCTGAGAGGCGACCTCGCGTTCGCCTTCCAGACTCGCACCGACCGCGCGATTCCGCAGCTTAACACCAAGTTCGGCCTTGCCCCTCCGGGCTACAGCGCCCCCACGGCCCCAGCCGTCGGCAAATTCCCCATCAACCAGTCCGGCGCGATATTCCCCGGCGACCCTTTCACGCCCATGATCCGCGCCTACGCGGGCGACCGCGTCAGGGTGAAGATCCAGGCCGGCGGGCACGAAGAGGAGCACGGCTTCACGATCCACGGCCTGAAATGGCTCCAGGGCGGATCCGGCCACGGAAGCAGCCCCACCTCCGGGTGGCGCAACGCCCAGGCGGCCGGAATTTCCGAGCAGTTCACCTTCAGCTCTCCGGTCACGCCCGTGCTCGGTGAGAAAGGGATCACGTCTGACCATCTGTTCACTGCGGGCGCAGGGATCGACGGCTGGTGGAACGGCCAGTGGGGCATCATGCGGTCGTACGACTTCCGGCGGCCGGACCTCGCGCGCCTTCCGAACAGCCTGGTGCCTTTCGTGATAGAGAACCCGCTCGACTTCAAGATCCCCGGGAAAGCGGTCTGCCCGAAAACGGCGCCGGACCGCAACTATGACGTCACGGCCGTACTGGCCAACGATGTTCTTCCCTTTGTGCCGGGCGTATCCATTCAGACGCTTGGCGAGACCGACCCGCTGGGCGGACTTGCCGGGATGACGTTCGGCGAGGAGGTGGCCAGCACGACATCGCTCGACCCGGCCGGAGGCACGCTGCTGTACAACCCGCGGCCGGCGGTGATCCCGGAAGTCACGCTTCCGGAGGACGGCGGCGGATTCACCACCATCGGAGGACACACGGGCCCGCTCCACGATCCGACGGCGATTCTCTACGTCCGTACGCAGGATATCGATCCGGTCACCGGCAAGCTTAAAACGGGGGTGACGCCCGATCCGATAGTCATCAGGGCGGCTGCGGGCGATTGCATCAATGTCACCCTGCGCAACAGGCTTCCCGGAGACCTGAACGCAAACGGATTTTTCGACGACAATCCCGACCTTCCAGGCTTCGCCACCCTGCAGGGGGTGACGAAGCGGCGGAGCACCCCGGAGGGGACCACCACGTTCAACAACAACCTGGTGCGGCCGTCTAGCCACGTGGGGCTTCACCCGCAGCTTGTCGCCTACGACATCACCCGGGACGACGGCACCAACGTGGGCGTCAACGGATGCCCGCTGGGGAACTGCCGGAGCGCTTTGGCGATACCCGAGACCGTGAGGCCGGGAGGAAGCAAGACCATAACCTGGTACGCCGGCGACCTTGCGGCAGTCAAGTCGGGGACCATATCCATTCTCGGCGTCACGATCAACAAGGTCCGCCTCAATCCCACGCCGGTGGAGTTCGGCGGGGTGAGCTTAAGCCCCGCGGACAGGATCAAGCAGGGCCAGAAGGGTCTCTTCGGTTCCCTGGTCATCGAGCCGAAGGGCTCGAATTGGGTCGAGGACGCTGACAGCCCCCTGGCCTCCAGGAAGATCCGCACCGCGGCCACCGTGGATCCGACGCCCGCGTCGCCGAATTCGGGCGACGAGTTCCGCGATTTTTCCCTGCTGCTTTCGAAGCACCTTTCGATGCGGTGGGCCGACGGCCGGCCCGTGGAGCACCTGAACGGGGAAGGGCACGGCATCCCGGAGGATTCCCAGGATTCCGGCCAGATGGCTTTCAACTACGGCAGCGAACCGATGTGGTTCCGGTTCGGCGTTTCTCCCAATGCTCCGTTCGGAGCGGCGGGATGCGGAACGGCGGCGCCGAGCGAATGCTTCGGCGATGTTCCTAACTCCCACGAGGCGTACAGCAACGCCCTGCTGATCAACCAGGGGACGCTTGCGAGCAACTCTCCCGAGGAGGCCGGCGACCCGGCGACCCCGGTGTTCGAGGTCGCTTCCGGACAGGAGGCCCGGATACGGCTGACCTCGGCCTCGACAACCACCCGAGGCACTACGTTCCACCTCCACGGGCATGTATGGCAGCGGGCGCCTTACAAGGTGGGTCTCTCCGGCTTCCCATCGCAGTCGATAGGGGACAACCCGCTGTCGATGCACCTTGGCGCGCAGGAAAGCATCACCGGGCAGCAGCATTTCGACATCCGCCTGCCCAGCGCGGGCGGCTCGAACGCGATCGCCGGAGACTACCTGTTCCGCGATACCGCGGGATTGGGCAACGCCGACGGACTCTGGGGCATCCTGCGGGTGAAATGACCGAAGCCCCCCGCGGGGGCGCGGCGACGAACATCGGACGGGTGCGGCCTTGCGGCTGGCCGCACCCGTGTTTTTTGGGGATCGCGGAACGTATAATGGCAACGGCGGCCGGAAAGGCCGGCCATTTTGCGGCGGATCGGAAAACGGGGAGGAAAAGATGTCGGCTTGCCGGCGAAACCGTTCAGTCTCGGTGCTCCTTGCTCCGTTCGCGGCGCTGCTAATCGCCGCGGTCGCGGCCGCCGACAACGCATCCGTCAACCGCCTGGTCCGCGAGGGGTTGGCGGTCGAGTTCATCGTGGATTCGGTCACCGGGAAAGCGTCGGGGCGTGACGGGCTGGCGGAAGGCGATTACGCCGATATCAGGTTCCGGATCACGGACGAGCCCGGCGGCGGTCCGATCCGGTTCCTGCGCCCCGGTGCGTGGATGGACATTCGGAAGGCGCTGGATTCCCGGGGCGGAAAGGAGCCGGACTGCCGGGAAAAGGTCGGGCTATACCTGAAGGGGATCGTCGGGATGCGCCCGATGATCGACCTCAACGGCTACTTCATACTCGTGCTCAACCGCGAGCCGGGCATCTCCGTCATAAACCCGTATGTGGGGATGACGGGCAAGACCAACCTGTACGCAATGATAAATCTGAAGGCGCCGGGAGCCGACTGGATCAAAAGCGGCGACGGGAAGCGATTATACGTGACTATTCCGGAGGCGAACCAGGTGGCGGTGGTCGACACGGACCTGTTCAAGGTCGAGAAATACATCGATGTCGGCGAGAACCCGGTTCGCATTGCGCTCCAGCCGGACGGCGCGTACGCCTGGGTGGGGAACGACGCCGGGGAGGGCCGGGAGGGCGGTGTAACCGCGATCGACACCGCCGCGAACCGGCGAGCCGCTGACATTGCCACCGGCAAAGGGCACCACGAGATCGCCTTCTCCAGGGACAGCCGATACGCATACGTGTCCAACCGGGCCGGCGGCACGGTGTCCGTGATCGACGTAAGCAAGTTTAAGAAAGCGACGGACCTGGAAACGGGGCCCACGCCGATCTCGCTGGATGCCTCCGCCGTGGGTAGGGCGGTCTACGTCGCGGACGGGGAGGAAGGCACCGTCAGCGTCGTGGATATCGCCCGAAACGAAATCGCGGGGAAGATCCGCCTGAAACCAGGGCTTGGTCCGCTCCGGTTCACCGCCGACGGCCGCTGGGGATTCGCCCTCAACCCGAATGAGAACGAGGTGGCTGTCATAGACGCCACGACGAGCCGCGTAGCCCATATCGTAAATGTCGGAAACCGGCCGTACCAGGTTTCGATCACCTCCAGCTTCGCCCACATACGGTCGCTGGACGCCGGGACGGTCTCCATGATTCCGATCCGGGATCTGGGGAAGAACGAGCCCCCGCCTGTCAACACCTACCCGGCCGGTGCGGAGGCTCCCGGTTCGGCCAAGGATCTGCCGATAGCCCAGTCGCTGGCCTCGTCGGTCGTCGATAGCGAGATGCTGGTGGTCAATCCGGCGGACCGGACTATCTATTACTACATGGAAGGAATGAACGCCCCGAAGGGGAGCTTCCAGGCGTACGGCCGCGAGCCGAGGGCCGTCATGATAGCCGACAGGAGCCTGAAGGAGACGGAGCCCGGGATATACGCAACCCGCATCAGGATACCGGCGGCAGCGGTCTTCGACGTTGCGCTCATACTGGACTCCCCGAGGATCGTGCACTGCTTCACCGTGGAGGCGAAGGAGAATCCCGCGATCCCGCGCGCCAGGAGGCCCCTCCAGGTCGAGTTCCCGCCAGGGGACCGGCAGGTGAAGGTCGGCAATGCCGTTCCGTTCCGGTTCCGGATAGTGGATCCGGAGACGAACGCGGCCAAGGCGGGGCTTGCGGACGTAGGTGTCCTATATTACGCGATGCCGGGCACCGTGCGGATGCGGGAAGCCGCAAGGGAGGTCGGCGAGGGGGTCTACGAGGCGATTCTGAAAATATCGAAACCGGGAACGCACTACGTGTACGTCACCTCGGCCTCGCTGCCGTCGAAATCCGGTGAGATGGCCTTCTATACCTTGATCGGCGTCGCCGAATGAACGCCGCGCCCGCCGCGAGGATCCGGGCCGCAGAGTTCCTCGCCCTGTTGGCCGCATGCATGCTCGCTGCACCCCTTCCATCCGCGGCCGCGCGCATGACCGACGAGCAGATTCGGGGCAAGCGGATCTACACGGAAGGGGAAGGGAGCGGGCGGATCGAAGCGTTCCTCGAAGGCCCCGGGATAACGTCGCCGGGATCGGGCTTCCCGTGCGTCAAATGCCACATGGAAAACGGCGAGGGGACCATGGAGGGAGGCGTCCTGTCCGCCGACATCACTTACTACAACCTGGCGAAACCGTACTCCGGCGCGCGGCCTTCGGGCCGGGTCCATCCGCCGTACGACGACGCGGGATACGAGGCGGCCATACGGGACGGGATCGATCCCGGCGGCCACCGCCTTCACGAAGCCCACCCGCGATATTCGATCTCCGAAAAGGACCTGCGGGAGCTGATAGCCTACCTCAAGGTGCTGGGACGCGAGCCCGCCCCGGGCGTATACGACAACGAGGTCCGCGTCGGGACGCTCCTGCCCGGTTCGGGGCCGCTGGCGGAGGCCGGGGATGAGGTCCGGGCCCTGCTCTCGGCGTATTTCGCCGATCTGAACGCGCGCGGGGGCATCTTCCGGCGGTCGGTCACGATCGTGCCGATAGCGTTCGATCCTGCCCGGCAGGGGAGCATCCTCGAATCGGTACGGGGGCCGGTCGCCGAAGACGGCCTGTTGTGCCTCCTGGGAAATATCGGGGTCCCGCAGGGCGCCGCCGCCGCCAGGTTCATTTCGCAGGCGAAGGTGCCGGTGATCATCCCCCTGCTGTTTGCATCCGAGAGCGGGTACGGGACGGACCGCTATACCTTCCACCTCTTCGCGAGCATCCGGGACCAGGCCCGCGTGATGGTCGATTTCCTTGCGGCCGGCCGGGAGCCGCCGGTTCGCAGGATAGCCCTTGTCCTCGCGAGGAACGAGCCGGGAGAAGCGGGAGCGGCGGGGGTGCGGGAACAGGCCAAGAAGCACGGGATCGCTATCGTCGCAGAGACGGCGCTTGCGGATGGCGAGCATCCGGCGGTCGAAGCGGCCGCCCGGGCGAAGGAGTCGGAGCCGGACGCCGTGCTTTTCTTCGGTTCGGGCCGTGACGCCCATGCGTTTTTATCGGAGGCAGGCAGGCTGGGGTTGCGCGCTCCGTTCCTTATCCCCGCGCCGATGGCGGGGAATTTCCTTTATTCCATGGCGCCGGAGGCGGCCGGGGCCGTCTTTCTCACCGTTCCCGTTCCGCGCCCGGATGCCGCAAATCTCGACCTGGGTGAGTTTCACCGCATCAGGAGGGAGGGCCGAGTGGGGGACAGGCACATGTCCCTGCAGTTGATGGCGTTCGCAGGCGCAAAGCTGTTCGAGGAGGGCCTCAAGCGGTCGGGCAGGGAGATAAGCCGCGAGAGATTGGTTGACGAAATCGGCAAACTTTACGAGTTCAGGACCGGGGTGACCCCTCCCGTCACTTACAACGAGAATCGCCGCGCGGGCGTTCAGGGAGCGGCGATCTACAGGATCGATAACAAGTCGGGGCGCCTGGTTCAGGAAGCGCCGTGGCGGGAACCCCGGTGACATCCGGTCCATCTAATGGGCGGTTTCTCCGGGCTGCAGGGAGGGCATCCATGATCAGGAACGCCTTTTTCTCCGTGCTTGCGTTGTCCGTTTCGCTGTCTTTTGGGGCAGGCGCATACGGCGCGTCGCACGAGGAACACGGCGAACATAGGCACGAAGCGGCGAAGACGCAGAACCGGTTGGATGAGGAAACGAATGTCCGGGTGGATCTCGCGGACGTCGAGCTGGTGGACCAGGACGGCCGGAAGGTAAGGTTCGCGAGCGACGTCGTCCGCGGCCGCGTGGTGGTCATCGACCTTATCTATACGACATGCCCCCTGGTGTGCCCGATCCTTAGCGCCATCTTTTCCCGCCTCCAGGAGCAGCTGGGAGACCGGCTCGGAAGCGAAGTCCATCTGGTTTCCGTAACGGTCGATCCGAACACCGACATCCCGCCGCGGCTCAAGGAATACGCCGCCAGGTTCGACGCGCGCCCGGGCTGGACGTTCCTCACCGGCGAAAGGCAGAACGTCGCGCAGGTGCTGAAAGGACTCGGCGGATACACGGCGGACCTCACGAACCACCCTGCGATGATCCTTGTAGGAGACGGCGGGAAGGAAGGGTGGACGAGATTATACGGGTTCCCTTCTCCGGAACAGATATTGGAAAAAGTGAACGAGATCTCGGCGGCCGGGCGTTCGATGCGCTCCCACCCGGCGAAGTAGGAATTCACGCGATGCGATTTCGCCGCTGGTTGCCCTTCGTCGCGTTTCTTGCGGTAATGCCGGCGGCATTTCCAGCCGCCGCGGCTGACCATGGCGTCCATCACGGCCGGGACGGCGGCGCGTCGACGATCGAACCGTCGAAGGGAGCTTCGCGTCCCGCCATGGGGATCCCGGGCGACGAAGCCGGCCGGCGCGCCTGGTTCACCGATCTGCCGTTGATCACACAGGACAACAGGCGGGTGAAGTTCTACACCGACGTCCTGAAGGACAAGGTCGTCCTTTTAAGCTTCGTTTTCACTAGTTGCGACGAGGCGTGCCCACTGATGATGAAAACCTTCTTCGAGGTGCAGTCGCTGCTCGGGGACCGTGCGGGGAAGGATGTCTTCATGGTGTCCATAAGCGTTGATCCCGATACGGACACGCCGGAGGCGCTCAAGTCGTACGGGGAACGGTACCGCGCCGGTCCCGGATGGACTTTCCTCACGGGAGAGAAACGGAACGTCGACTGGGTGGTGTACAAGCTCGGTCAATACAGGAAGGAAATCGAAGACCACTCCACCCTGTTCCTGCTGGGCGACGTCAGGAACGGGCGATGGAGGAAGATCTCCGCCTCGACCCCCCCCGAGGCGATCGTGCTGGATATCGAAACCTTGCTGCTGAAAAAGTGACCGCCCAAGCCTGGCGAACGCTTCCCTTCACTTCTTCTTTTTCGGGGCGGTTTTCGCTCCGGCGGCGTTGGCCGGCTTCGCAACCGCGAGCAGCTGTTTAAGGGCGTTCGCGTCCCGGTAACCGGTGACGACTCGCCCGTCTGGCAGGACCAGCGTCGGGGTTCCCCTGATGTTGAGCTTCTCGGCAAGCTTCTGCGTTTCTTCGGGAGCACTGGTCTTGCAAACCGCCGGCGGGACCGGCTTGCCCGCATAGGCGTCCTCCAGGAGGGCCGGAGATTTTGCGCAGATTATCGACCTTGCCTTTTCGGCGACGGCGGGATTGTTGTTCCTCGAATACAGCTTGATGTAAAACGCCACGTCCGGATCCTTTTCGACGACGGTCTTGATTTCCGCGTGGAGCTTCCCGCAGAAATGGCAGTCGGGATCGCTGAACATGATGACCCTGCGCTTCGCCGTGGGCTTACCCATGACCAGGGCGTCATCCAGCGGTATCTTCGATGCGTCGACTATTGCCTCGTTCAGCTTCGCCGTCCGCGCGCCGGTCAAGTCTTCCTTGTTGCTTATCCTGACGATCTGGGCGCTCAGAACGAAATTCTTCGAGAAATCGATGTATACGGGGAATTTTTTCCCCTTCATCTCGATGTCGACGACCCAAAGACCTTTAACAGGGCTTTCCTCGACGTTCATCACCTTGTCCACCATCCCGCTTAACAGTTTCCCGGCCTCGTCGCGAGTAAGCGTATGGCAGTCCCGGCACTCGCCGGCCCCGCATCCCTCCTTCATGAACGCCGAGGCGTCGGAAGCCCCCGCGCCTGCCAGCAGGACGGCCAGCAACAGGCTATAGAACATGCTCCTCATATTTCCCCCGTGCATACGGAATTGTAAATTCGTTATTACCATATTTTCTCAACTGGCCCGATTCATCCATGTGCCGCCCCCGCCATATCACGGCCGGGGGAGTGGAAAGACCGTGCCGTAAAATATCAAAATACAATTATATTTCCAGGCCTTATGCTTTTAACTCGCCTCGGGCAGGAAATCCCGGGTAACCGGGTTTTATTCTTGTCGAGGGTCGGCATCGTTATTGCTAGTATTTCCTGCTCATGCGAAGATTCGGGGGCGAATAATGGGTCCATTGCGGGGCAGTTTTGTCCTCATCATCATGCTTCTGTTTTCCGCCATTGTAGATTGCGAGCTGCAGGCCGCCGACCTCGGCCTTAATTCGAAGCCCTCCATACTTTACTACAAAAGGGACGTTCCCGGGGACACGACTCTTCGGTCCATCCCCGTAATCGAGACGTCCCTTTATCGGGAATACGAAGGAAAAAGTACGATTTTCAAGGAGCGGACACGATGAGGAAGATAGGGACGGAGCGGACCCTGCAGCTTCTGTCGGCGTTGATTTTCATGGCGGCGGCCCTGGGCTGTTCCAGCGGCAGCAACACCAGCGGAACGGCCCTGGTCGATACCAGCGGGAACCACTCGGTCAGCTTCATGGCCGCGCATCCGGGAATCGCCGTGTCATCCGCGGATCAATGCAGGTCCTGCCACGGAGACGATTTGAAGGGAGGTATCGCCAAGACCTCCTGTTTTACGGCTGCTTGCCACCACGGAACGGTCCCCGGATACGCCTTGCCGGCCAGTCACGGCGCAACGGCGAAGAAGGCCCCGGGTAATTCGGGCTTTGCCGCCTGCCAGATATGCCATGGGAGCGGTTTCGCCGGCGGAGGATCCGGAATTTCCTGTTTCACCTGCCACGGCGTGAACGCTCCGCACCCGGCCAAACCCTGGAACGCTTCGTCGGGATCCAGCCATGCGACGACCGATCCCGGAAATGCCACGGTCTGTTCCGGCTGCCATTTCCCCGGGTCTTCGGCAAACCCGCCCAACCATCCTTCCGTCACCGCTCCCGTCGGAACGGCGCCCGGATGCTTCAACAACACGCTCTGCCATGGCGCCGATACGGCGCCTCACGCCACGGGCGCGGCATGGGCGGACCCGACCAGCTCGGCGTTCCATGGCCTGGAGGCCAAGAAGAACCTCGCAAACTGCCAGGCGTGCCACGGTACGTCGGGGACAACCCTGTTCGACGGGGGAGCGGCCGCGACCAAGTGCTCCACCTGCCACACGACGGCAAAGGCGCATCCCACCACCTGGTACCAGGCGCCCGTGACGACGTTCCCCGGCTACGTGCCTTCGCACCGGGACTCCCTGAACCAGGCGAGCACGTGCAATATCTGCCACGATTACACGCTGGGGCGCACGGCCCCCGACAATACCGCGCCGTCCTGCTTCTCCGCCTCCCGGGCGAACTCCGAGCACGCCTCGGTAGGGTGCCATGCGAACGGGCCCGGCCAGGCGAGCCATTCCATCCCCTTCCTGAACACGTCGCACACGGCAGTGGCGCAGGCGGGATTCGACTCCACCTGCAGCGCCTGCCACGCGGTGACGGGGACCTCGCCGCTTTCGCAGGCGCCGCTTTGCACAGTGTGCCACACGGCAGGGTCGCCGCTATCGGCCGGTAATTGCACATCCTGCCACGGCGATCCACCGTCGGGGACCTCGTTTCCCAACGCGGCCGGCAGGCACGCAAAGCACAACGCGCTCAACGGGATCACGGGGGTCTGCACTCCGTGCCACACCGGCCTGGACTCCGGCTCCCAGTCGCACTACGACCACGCCAACGCGCGGCCGGGCAAGAACGCGCTGCGGGTGTCTCCGGGCGAGGCGGCGTTCCAATCCACATACAACGCCAAGTCCGGCACGGCATCGTTCAACGCAACGGCGTTTACCTGTTCCAACGTGAGCTGCCACGGAGGGCAGACCGCGCCGAGCTGGCAGACGGGGACGATCGACGCGGGCGCCGACGCCGGCTGCCGGCAGTGCCATGCTCTGGGCACGGCGCTTGGCGCTCCGGAAAACAACAGCCCCTTCTCGGGCATGCATTCCCTCCACCTGGGATCGTCGGTCAACGCGTTGTGCACGGAATGCCACGACATGGCTAACGGAACCACCGGAGCGACGAACCACTTCCGGTTCCTCAACACGTCGCAGATGGAAGGGCCGGCAAGCCAGACGGTTGCCCCGCTGGGGGTGGCCGCCAACTACACCGCCCAGGGGCAGACGTGCGGCACGTTCACCTGCCACAATACGCTCCATAGCTCATTTTCCTGGACGGGGGGCGCGAACCATTCGGTTCCGTTCCTCAACACCGCCCACACCGCCGTAAACCAGGCAGGATACGATGCAAGCTGCAAGGCGTGCCACGACCCGGGCTCAACGGTGTTGTCGGCGCCTGCCTGCTCCGTGTGTCACACGGCGGGGTCGCCCCTGACCGTCGTGAACTGCGCCTCCTGCCACGGCGATCCTCCGACGGGGACGTCGTTCCCCAACGTGGCCGGCACGCACACCAAGCACAACGCGCTCAATGGGGTCACGGGGGTCTGCACCGCCTGCCACGACACCTTCGACACCGGGTCCCTTGCGCACTACAACCACGCAAACGCGCGATCCGGTCTTAATGCGCTGCGAGTGGAGCCGGGGGAGGCCAAATTCCTCTCCGCTTACAACTCCAAATCCGGCACGGCTTCGTTCAGCGCCACGGCGTTCACCTGTTCCAATGTGAGCTGCCACGGCGGGCTGGCCGCCCCGAACTGGCGGACGGGGACGATCAACGTGAACGCCGACGCCGGCTGCCGGCAGTGCCATGCTCTGGGCACGGCGCTGGGGACTCCGGAAAACAACAGCCCCTTCTCGGGCATGCATTCCCTCCACCTGGGATCGTCGGTCAACGCGTTGTGCACGGAATGCCACGACATGGCTAACGGCACCACGGGGGCGACGAACCACTTCAGGTTCCTCAACACGACGCAGATGGAAGGGCCGGCAAGCCAGACGGTTGCCCCGCTGGGGGTGGCCGCCAACTACACCGCCCAGGGGCAGACGTGCGGCACTTTCACCTGCCACAACCGGCTCCATGACGCATTTTCATGGTCGGGAGGCGCGAACCACTCCGTGCCGTTCCTGGGCACCGCCCACACGGCGGTTACGCAGACCGGGTTCAGCACGAGCTGCCAGGTATGCCATGCCGTCTCCGGTGCTTCGCCGCTGTCGTCGGCGCCCGCCTGCAACGTGTGCCACACGGCGGGGTCGCCGCTAACGCTAGCCAACTGCACCTCATGCCACGCAAGGCCTCCGACGGGGACGTCGTTCCCCAACGTGGCAGGGACGCACGCCAAGCACAACGCTCTTGCCGGGGTCGCCGGGGTCTGCGCCGCATGCCACACCGGTTTCGACACCGGGTCGCAGGCGCACTACGACCATGCCAACGCCCGGCCGGGGAAGAACGCACTGCGGGTTTCCCCGGGAGAGACCGCGTTCCTGTCGACGTACAACGCAAAGACGGGTGCGGCGTCGTTCAACGCAACAGCGCTTACATGCTCGAACGTCAGCTGCCACGGAGGGCAGACGACCCCCAACTGGCAGACGGGCACGCTTAACGTGAACACCCAGTGCTCGAACTGCCACACCCGGGGCACGACGCAATTCAACAGCCAAAACTCTGGAGAGCACGGCCGCTCCGATCACAGTTCCCGGGCGTGCACCGTGTGCCACAACACCACGAAGCTGGCGGATCAGGCAATCGGCAAGCATTTCCTGAATCTGGGCACCTCTGCGATGGAGGTGAGGGGATCGGTGACGATCGGGGGGACAGGGACGAATATCTCGGAAGGGAACTATACCCCCGGAGCGACAGCGGGCACGGGCAGCTGCCTCCCCAGCTGCCACGACAGGAAGAATTGGTAGGATCGACGACATAAAGGCGCCGCGTTTCCGGCGCGATAACTGGAAAGCCCCGGCCGGGCTTCGGCCGGGGCTTCCTGTTTGGGGTTTTAAGGGGTACTTTCCACCTGAAAAATAATTTGAAACCGGTTTTACGACGGTTCATCAAACTAGCGACAATTCCAGAGGATCTTGCTTGATTGAAATTCACCTGTTTTTTCATGATGATTTTCATCGGATTTTTTCTTAATATGAGTAACATTAAGAGAAAAATCATTCGGTAAGCCGCACAGGTTCGCCCAATAAATCGATCGGGGGATAGCGATGGAACCTTCGAGCGCGGGGGAATCCCCCGGGAAACGGACGATGCCGGTTTGCGTTTTGGCGCTGCTCCTGGCGTCAGCCATGTTTCCGGCCTTATCCTCCTCCGCCGACATCAACCTGTCTTCTAAGACTTACATACTCTATTTCCAACGGGAAATTCCCGGAGACACAACCCTTGATTTCACCCCCGTGTACGAATACCTTTCCGCCGATGCCGGCCGGCTCGGCGGGACCTCTTTCTCGTTCCACTTTTACGGCTGGGGCCGGCAGGACCTCCAGGATGCCTCGGGAAGCAGCGATTCCAAGACCACCGGCGAGCTCGGAAGCGCCTATATCCAGTACATCCATCCTACCGGCAACGGGGAGATGAGGCTGGGGCGATTCTTCCTGGCGGACGGTTCGGCCTCCGAGATACTCGACGGCCTGTTCCTCAAGGCAAGGACTCCTTTGGGCCTTGGCATGTCGGTCTACGGCGGCGTCCCGGCGGAGGCAACGATCACGCCGACGCAGACCGGCGACTCGATCTACGGCGGCCGCGTCTTCTACGTCCGCCCGGGCCTGACGGAGATCGGCGTGAGCTACCTGCAGGAGAAGGGCGATTTCCAGGGCAACGACCGCAAGGAGATCGGCGGCGACCTGTGGCTTCGTCCCGCCGGCTTCCTGGACCTGATCGGCCGCGCGACGTACAACGACGCTACTCGCGCCATTGCCTACCAGCGGCACCTTCTACGGTTCTCCCCGGTCCCCGGCGTCGACCTTTACGCCGGTTACGAGGGCTACGATTACAAGGACCGCTTCCAGACGTCCCTTAACCCCGCGTTTATCTTTCCCGCGATCGACAACACCGACAAGGTAAACACCGGCTTCGCATCGATGGACTGGGAGGTCGTCAAGGGTTTCACGTTGACGCTCGGCGGCAAGAACATACGCCACGACTCGGCGGCCATAGGCGACGCCGTCCGCGGCGATCTCGGGTTCAAGTACGTCTACAACGAGCACAGGGACGCGGTCGGCGCATCGGGGGCGATCGTCGACGCGGACCGCGACGAGAGCTCCTACAGCGAGTATCGCGGCTACGCCACGTATTCCCCCGGGAAGTGGCGTTTCTCCATGGACGCCCTCACCCATCAGTACAAGCAGGCCATAAGCGGGACGAAGCAGGCCTACCAGGTGGTCGCATCCGCGGGCTATCGCCCGATCGATATACTCCGACTTTCCGGGGACGTGACTTACACCAAGAGCCCGCAGTTCGACGAGGATTATGCCGGCCTGGTTCGCGTATCCCTGGATCTCGCCGGCTCCACCGGGGACGCCAAGCGCGCATCGACGGAGGATAGAGCCGCCGCACCTGTCGCCGCTCCACCCCCTGCTCCCGCCGCCCCGGCCGTCCCCGCGCCTACCGTCGCGTCGCCCCCGAAGGCGGCGCCTGTTCCGGTAAAGCCTGCGGAGGAGAAGCGGGCGCCGGCCGCTGCGCCTTCCGACCCGGTGGACGCCTACCTGGACCGCGTGTCCGGCGAGTTGGGGAAGAAGTTCCCGGACGGACGTGTTTCCCGTCGCGGGGAGGTCGTCGAGTTCACGCTGTCTTCGGACTTTCTGTTCGGCGTGGGCAGGGACGAGGTCAAGCCCGCGGCGCGCCAATCGCTTGCCGGCCTGGCCGATATACTGAAGCGTTATCCGGATACCCTGGTCACGATCGAGGGCCACACCGATTCCTCGGGAACCACCGAATCGAACCAGGAGCTTAGCGAGAGGCGCGCAAGGCGCGTCTTCGACGCCCTGGTGCAGAACGGCGTCTATGCCTTGCGGCTCAGCATACGCGGGTACGGCGAGCGATTCCCGGTCGCCGACAACTCGAAACCGGAAGGGCGCAGCATAAACAGGCGGATCCAGGTGAAGATCCGCCCTGACGCGAATCTGAAGGCCCGACAGGGGCAGGGGAGATAGCCATGGTGAAACTTGCTCTGCGTGCGGTTCTGTTCCCGGTGTTGCTTGCCGCCATTATGGCCGGGTGCTCCGCGATCTCCCAGTCTCCTTCGGTCCCCCCGAAGCATCCGGAGGATCTTTCCGGATGGACCCAGGTCGACTGCCTGGAGTGCCACTCCGACGTATCCGCCGGGGCACTCAAGCCTTACGCCTCCTTTCGCCATTCGTCGGGGTTCGTTCGTCAACACGGCCTTTATGCCCGCCAGGGCCAGAACCTTTGCCAGACCTGCCACGGCCCGTCCTTCTGCCAGGGGTGCCACGCCCGGAAAGAGGAGCTGAAGCCCAGCACGCGCATGGGGGACCGCCCGGACCTCTCCCTCCCGCACCGCGGGGATTACATCATCCAGCACCAGCTGGAGGGCAGGATGGACCCCGGCTCGTGCTTCCACTGCCACGGCAACAAGAACAACGCAAAGTGCAGGGCGTGCCACAGGTAGCAAGGCGGGCGGGCGAGGCACCGCAGCGGGATTGAAAGAAAGGGAGACGCGATGACCGGAACACAGCCGGGCAGACCCTGGATCTTGGCGCTGCTTTTCGCGGCGCTCATTGCCGCGGGGTGCTCGTCGGGCACGTCCACGGGCAGCCTCGTCGACGCTAGCGGCAGCCACCCCGCCAATTTCATCGATACGCACAGGGCGTTGGCGCTGCCGGACGGGAGCGCCTGCACTTCCTGCCACGGCGACGATTTAAGGGGCGGGATCGCCAACGTCTCCTGCTTCAGCGCGTCCCGCAACGGCGTGGCGTGCCATGCGAACGGCCCCGCTTTCCATCCGGCGAACTGGGTGGATATCAAGACGAGGGGGACGTCCTCCTGGCACGGAGACGCGTTCCTCTCCGGCACGCTCATAAACGGTCTGCAATGTTCTTCGTGCCATACGCTCGGGACGTCCGGCACGCCGGGCACCGGCAAGTGCGTGACGTGCCATTTCACGTTCACCTCCGCGCCGGTTCGGAGAATCCCCGTGGGTGACGCAACCCTCCACGACTGGACGAGCTTCCAGACGGCGGGACACGGTGCACCGGCTTTCTTCAACGACAACGTGGTGAACGGGGTCTGCCAGGAGTGCCACAACGCCAACATACGGTTCGCCAATCCTCCGCAGCAGTGCCACAACTGCCACGAGCCGTTCCCTTCGTTCCACCCGGCAGGCTGGTCCGACCCGGCGGATCACGGAGCGGCGGCCAAGGATGCACCGAGCGCGAACCGCGGATTCGCCTTCTGCCGGACGTGCCACGGGACCGGATTTGCGGGGAGCGGGAACGCCCCATCGTGCATAAACAACTCCGCGTGCCACGGGACGTCGGGAAATCCCGCCACTCCGGCTGCCTTGAACCAGGCGCCCCACGCGAAGCGGCAGTGGCGGACCTCCGCGGGGACAACGCTTACCCACACCTCTACGGCTTCCGACAACTCGAACGCCACGGTGTGCTACACGTGCCACAGCGACCGCGCAAACACGATAGACGTCCCGGCGCCTACGCCGGCATTCGACCCGGCGTCTCCCCCCGGGTGCTTCAACAGCTCCTTGTGCCACGGCGAGGCGGTTGCGCACCCGACGGGAGCGTCGTGGCTCCCGGGAAGCCTGCACGGGGCGACGGCCAAGGCGGACCTTACCTACTGCCAGTCGTGCCATGCGGACGCGCCGGCACCGGCGACCAACCCGCGGTTCAACGTTGTGCTGGTAAGCCCCCCCGGCCCGAACAACAGCAGCTGCGAGAACTGCCACAAGACGGGCACCGCCCATCCGCCGGTGGATCCCGCAAAGGCCACCGGCGATCCGCGCTGGTACTTGCACCGCCTGTCGGGCAACAAGCACGTCGCGTGCCCGCAGTGCCACGGGCCGACCCTCCAGGGGCCGGCGGAGGGGGGAGTGGGGCCGCGGTGCCAGGACTGCCACCGGCTGGGGCCGCCTATCGTGTTCCCGTCGACCGCGGTGCAGCCTGCGACCTGCACAACGTGCCACACGTTCCCGCCCAACGGGACGCCCAACCAGTTCCCGAACATTGCGGGGACCCACGGCATCCACAACTCGTTCGCCGGGGTGCACAACGAGTGCGACTCCTGCCACAACGGGGCGGGCTTCGGCAGCGGCGCGAACCACTTCATGGACAACACGGTCAACGTGTCGTTCCTGGCGGCATTCAACGCAGAATCCGGCACGGCGGGGTATAACGCCGCCGCATTTACATGCTCGAATGTAAGCTGCCACGGCGGGCAGACGACCCCCAACTGGCGGACGGGGACCATAGACGTGAACGCGGACGCCGGCTGCCGCGGGTGCCATGCGCTGGGCACGGCGCAATTCAACAGCTACAACTCGGGCGAGCACAACAACTCCAATCACCGGAACAGGGCGTGCACCGTCTGCCACAATACGACCACGCTCGCGGTGAACCATTTCACCACGCTCGGCACCACGGCCATGGAAGGGCCCGCGTCGGCGACCGTCGGGGGAGGGACGACGACCGTCGTGACCTACGTTCCCGCGACGAGGGATTGCACTCCCCGGAGCGGGTCCGGTTGTCACGGCACCGAAAGATGGTGAGCAGGGCAGGGGCGCGCTAGCTGCCCAGGATCGAACGCAGCCCCTCGACCAGCCGGCGCGTTCCTTCGAGGGCGGTTTCCATCTTCAGGCTGCCGTAAGCGATCCGCAGGCAGCACTCCTCCGCGATCCCGAAGGTGCCCCCGGGGATGACGGCCACCCCGTGCTCCCGGACCAGCCGTTCGGTCAGCTTTAGATCGTCCATGTCGGTGCGCACCTTCGCCAGGAAGTAGAACGCCCCCTGCGATGCGGGCACCGTCAGGATATCGGGAATTCCTGAAAGGCCGGAAAGGACCTGCCGCCGCACCTCCGCGATGACCTCGAGGTGTTTCCTGCAATAACCGCTTCCGATGCGCAGCGCCTCCAGGGCGACCGCCTGCGAAACCGCCGGGGCGCAGACGATAAGCGTGTCCTGGATCTTGATCAGGTCGTCGAACAGGTGTTCCGGCGCGACGAGGAATCCGATCCGCCAGCTCGCCATCCCGTACGCCTTGGAGAGGCTGTACAGCGATATGGTGTGGTCTTCGCCCCCCAGGGAGCCCGGGGAGAAGTGCACGGCTCCGTCGTACGTGAAGTATTCGTACGCCTCGTCGCTGATGTGATAGATCCCGCGCCTGGCGCAGAGGCCGTTGATCCCGGAAAGCGTTTCCCTGCTGTAGACCACCCCGGCGGGATTGTTCGGCGACACGGTGACGATCGCGCGGGTCCGGGACGTGACCGCGGCCTCGATCGCATCGATTCGCGGAAGATAGTTTCCGTCGGTCGGAACGCAGACCGCCCGGCAGCTTGCCAGGGTTATAGCCATCTCGTGGTTGAAATAGTAGGGCGTGAGAAGTATCACCTCGTCGCCCGGATCGCAGATCGCCAGGACTGCGTTGAAGAACGCCTGGTTCGCTCCGGCGGTGACCAGGATTCTCCGCTCGAAGGGGGCGTCGATCCCGTTCTCCGAGCGCAGCTTCTCCTCGAACGCCTTCCGAAGCTCCGGGAGCCCCGCGTCCGGCTTGTAAACATGGCTTCCTGGAGCCGAAGGGAATCGCTCCAGAACCGCCGTCGCACCCGGCGGAGGGCCGTAGTAAGCGACGCCCTGGCCCAGCGAAACGGCGCCCGGGGTCTCGGCCAGCCATCCGGCCACCGTCGGGATAATGGGGAGCTGAACGCCGCCGGCCCTGCGCGACGAGGACGTGTATCCGCTCATTCCGGGTCACCGCCCTCCGGATTCCCGGCTGTCGATTACCCGCCTGTCGAACTTCATGGTCTCGAGATCCCCGACGACGACGGTGAGACCGCTGGACGATTGCCCCGGCTGGATGCAGACCGTGCGGCCGACTTTCGCCTTCCAGACTCCGCTTTCCTCCGGGGATTCGTGAATATGCCCATGAAGGGAAAGGAGCGGCTGGCGCATTTCTATGAACTTGAGCGTCGCGGCGGACCCCACTGCCGCTCCCCCTCGGCAGACGTCGAGACCCAGGCCTGACGGCGGGCCGTGGATGACGTAGACGGCGCTTGCCGGATCCCGCGGCTCCGGCAGGAGGGCAAGCTCCTCCTCGATGGTGGGCAAGGTCCTGGCGTAGGCGGGCCAGTCGGGAATCTCCTTCCATCCGCCGGGAAGGGACAGGATCCCGCCGCCGAACTGGGGGGGAAACGTGAAATCGCCGGAGTCCATCCGGGCGCGGTCCTTCAGGCGGAAAGGGAAATCCGTCACGAGGTTCATCCCTATGAAATCGTTCGGGCCGACGGAGACCCGCTTGCCGGCGAGGTTCTCGACCAGCGGGTATTTCCCGCACGCGGCGTCGAACAGGGGGTCGTGCGCGCGGAGGTCGTCGTTCGCCAACAACCCCATGTGGCGGATCCCCGCTTCCTGGTAACGGGCGAAGTGCGGGTCCAGGAATTCACGGACGAACCGGGCCTGTTCATCGTGCGTCTTCCCGTGGGGAAACATGTCCCCGCCGTTTACGACCAGGATCGCGCCTATACCCTTTGCCAGCTCGAGCGTCCGCTCGTACTTCCATATGCTCCCGTGCAGGTCGGTGACGAACAGGAAGGTCGCCATGGAAAGGATTATAACCGGGGAGGAGAGCGCTCGATGTCGATTATGGTGACTTCGGGCGGGGACAGGAAACGCATCGGCGGGCCCCAGGTCCCGGTTCCGCGGCTGGTATAGAGGGCGACGCCGTCCTTCGATTCGTAAAGGCCGGAGATGAGAGGGTACCGGATGCGGACAAGAAGCCGGAATGGGAATATCTGCCCGTTGTGGGTGTGCCCGGAAAGCTGAAGGTCGGCCGCCTTCCGCGCGGCGGGGGAAATGAACGGACGGTGCTTGAGAAGAATCGTCAATACGGGGGAAGGCCCGTTTCCCAGGAGCTCTTCTTCCGATCCGCCCGGGGCCGGCCCGAACGCCAGCCCCGCCGGATCGTCGACCCCGGCGATGCGCACGACGTTCCCTACCGTAATCGCTTCTCCGCGCAGTACCGTGAAGCCTGCCCTGCGCGTGAAATCGATCGACTGCCCGATCCCCGCGTAGAATTCGTGGTTGCCCGTCACCGCGAATTTCCCGAGCGGCGCCCGGATCTCCCGGAATATTTCGGATAGCCCGTCGATATGGTCGATCCTGCCGTCAACAAGGTCCCCCGTGGCGACGAAAAGGTCCGGGTCTGCTTTACGGACAAGCTCCGCGATCAGGGCGGCTTTCCGGTGGCGGACCATAAGCCCGAGGTGAACGTCGGATATCTGTGCGATGCGTATACGCGGCGTGGAGGCAGGCAATTTGTCCGTAAGCATCCTTACGTGAGTCGCCCGTATGCCGGAGGCTTCGAAAATGGAATATACGCAAAGCGCCGCTGACAACCCTGCGAGGGCGAGGAATGCCGGCCTGCCGTACGCGACGATCGCGCCCGGCCCTCTCCCCGATACCGCCGCCGCGCACCGGGCGGCGAGGTTCAAGGCGTCCAGCGCCAGGTTGGTCCAGGTGAAGAAGAAGAGAAGCCCCATCCATATGTATGCGATCCATGAAGCGGCACGGGAGAGACCTTCCATTCCCCGCTCGGAGAGGAAATACACGATCAGGGGGCCGCAGAGGAGGGCGGCGAGCGGGGGGACCAGGACAAGCGTCGTCTTCCACCCGAAGCCCAATGCGGCTTGCGCCTTGTACAGGGCGTAGGCGTGCGTCCCCCCGTAGATCAGGAAGAATGAAAGAAGGAACAGGGACAAGTGAAAGCCTCCGCCGCCGGCCGTATTATGAGATAATCACACTACTATTTTGCCACCGGAGGAGCGGGATGCCGACCTACGAATACATGTGCGGCAAATGCGGAGAGTTCGAAAAGATCCAGAAGGTGAGCGACCCGCCGCTCTCGAAATGCCCTACTTGCGGAGGAAAGGTGAAGCGCCAGATCGGTGGAACCGGAGGTTTCGTGCTCAAAGGGAGCAACTGGCCCTCGAAAATGGCCTGCTCCGGCGACAGCGCGAAAAAGAAAGCGGACCGATTCATGAAGCAGACGGTAGGCGAAGTCGCCGAGGACATCGCGAAGCATTCGAAACCGCCTCACTGAACCCCTCCAGGACCCGGCCTACCGCTTGACGACGTCGCGAATCGCGAGGAGCGCCCGGGAGACCTCCTTCTTCCCTATGCCCAGGTGAGTGACGGCCCGCAGGAGCGGGAACCCCCGGTCGTCAAGTAGCACCCCTCGCTCCCGCATCCGATCCCTGAATGCGGGAAGTTCCGTCGATGCCGACATCCAGCGGAAAAGGACGATGTTGGTTTCCACCGGCCCGTTTATGACCTCCATCCCGGGGATGTTCTCGAGCCCGTCGGCGAGCATGCGCGCGGTTTCGTGGTCCTCCGCCAGCCGTTCGACGTGGTGCTTGAGCGCGTAGAGCCCTCCCGCCGCCACGATCCCCGCCTGGCGCATTCCGCCGCCGATCCGCAATGCCACGTTGCGCGCCTCTCCGACGAAGTCCCTCGATCCCGTAAGCACCGATCCGACAGGCGCTCCCAGACCCTTGGACAGGCAGAACATGAGGGAGTTGGAGACCTTCCCGTACGAGGATAGCGACACGCCCGAGGCCACGGAGGCGTTGAAGATGCGCGAGCCGTCGAGGTGGAAAGGGATGGAGGCCTTGCCGCACGCCGAGCGAATGCGTTTCAGCGCCGCCAGGGGGAAGACCGTCCCGCCGCCGGCGTTGTGGGTGTTTTCCGCGGCCACCAGGTGGACCTTGGACTCGGTCCGCGCCGGGGCCGCCGCAATGGCGTCCGCGACGTCCTCGGCCGAGAAAATGCCGCCAGGCCCGTCGATGCCGATGATGGCGACGGAAGCCATGTGGGAGACGGCGGGGCTCTCGCGTCCCGCGATGTGGGAGGCGGAGGACGCCACTATCACGTCTCCCGGCCGCGTCCACGCGGATACCGCGCACAGGTTCGCCATCGTGCCGGATGGGAAGAACATGGCGGCTTCCTTGCCGAAGAGGGAGGCGGAGTGCTCCTCCAGCGCGCGCACCGAAGGGTCCTCCCCGCGCCGGGAATCGCCGACCTTGGCGCGCGCCATCGCCTTTCTCATCCCGGGCGTGGGGAGGGTGACGGTGTCGGAACGCAGGTCTATGGCTTCGGGCATGAACCGGTCAGGCCGCCGCGAAGATGATCGCGGAACGGGAGGCATCCGGAATAAGCTCCACCAGTTCGCCGTTGCGTAACGGCCGCCATCCGGGACCGTCGTCCAGCCGCTGGCTCGCAGCGAGGGCCAGCCCGGGCTTTTCCCTGAGGAAGAGCGTGTAGTAGTCCTCGTCCCTGCGCCAGTGCCGCAGGGCGAAGAGCGCATTCCCGGATGCGACAAGCAGGTTCGCGGCGGAATAGTCCCCGACCTGCCCTGCATCGCAAAGGATCGCCGCCAGCGCCTCTCCGAGACGGGCGAATGTCTTTTCCTCCCAGAGAGCCGACAGCCGCTCCAGGAACACCAGGGTGTCGCTGACGTTGCGCCTGCGCGCCTCCTCGCCGATCTTCCCGCGGAAGGTCCCGTTATGGGCCAAGGCCGTGCCGCCGACCAGGAAAGGGTGCGCGTTTGATGCGTTCACCGTGGTGGTGTCCGAAGCATACCGGACGTGGCCGATGAACCGGTCGGACGCAGCCCCGACCTCGCGAATGCAGGGATCGGCGTTTGCCGGCTTGCCGCTGCGCAGCAGCCGGATCTCCCCCTGCGCGCGGTAGGCGATCCCCCACCCGTCCGGATGGTTCCCGCCGGACCTTCGCTCCCACCGGTCCACCAGGTTCCCTCGGCTTGAAAATTCCGATAGTGCCGCAAGGAAAGGGGCCAGATCCAGCGGCTCCGCGGATGCGAATCCGATCATCCTGCACATCTATCAGCCCTCGCCTGTAGAAGATGAGGTAACAGACTTTCCCGGTTCGGGGATGCGGTTCTCCTTTTGTTTTTCAGGTATTCCGCAGGAAGAGGATCACCCCGGAAAGCCGCTCGCGCCGATGCCGTCGGCATGCGGCCCCCTGAGGTCCTCGTAGTTGACGCAGCGGTTGCGCCCCCCGTTCTTGGCCGCGTACATCGCGAGGTCGGCGAACCGAACCATGTCCTCGACGTTGTCTCCTTCATGATACGCGGAGACCCCGATCGACGCGGTCATCTTCACCCGATCCCCGCCGGGCACGGGACGGAATTCGATGCCCGAGAACCGGGCGCGGAGCCGCTCCGCGGCCACCATGCCGCCTGCGGCGTTCGCCTCCGGCAGGAGGACGAGGAACTCCTCGCCGCCCATTCTGAAGCAGGAGTCCATCGTGCGGAAGCTCTTCCGCATCACCTCTCCCATTCCCTTGAGCACCCGGTCTCCCTCGGTGTGTCCGTAGGCGTCGTTGTACCTCTTGAAGTTGTCGATATCGATAAGCAGCAGGGAGAAGACGAGCTTGTTCCGGCGCGCCCGGTCCAGCTCCTTGTCGGCGAGCGAGTGGAAATGGCGGCGGTTGTAAAGCTGGGTGAGCGTATCGGTGATGGAGAGTAGCCGCAGCTCCTCTTCCATGGCCCTTTGCGCCGAAACGTCCCGCACTATGGCGGTTACGGACTTTTTCCCCCCCGCCGACTTTTCCGCCATCGAGATCTGGACAGCGATCTCCTTGCCTGTCCTGGAAAGCAGCGTAAGCTCCACGGATCTTTTCGGGCCGGGCGCCTCTCCGGCGGCGGCGTAGCGCTCGATCTGCTCCCAGCTGTCGCCGTACTTGGGCGGGATAAGGCGCCGCAGGTTGATACCGTTCAGCGTGCCATGATCGAATTCGAGCATTTCCTCGGCCGCGCGGTTCGCCATCGTTATGACATGGTTCTCGTCGATGCTCAGGATGGCATCGCCGGCCGTCTCCACGATGCTGCGAAACCGCTTCTCGGACTCCATGGACTCCCGCTCGGCCGCCTTGCGGGCGGAAATGTCGGAGAAGAACCCGACTATGCCGGTTTCCCTCCCTCCTTCCGTAAGGACCACGCAGGAAAGGTTCGAGGGGAATTTCCTGCCGTCCTTGCGCACGAGGTCCGTTTCGAAGCCGACCAGGCGCCCGCGCCCCCCGAATTCCTCGGAGTAAAGGAATTCCTTGACCTCCCTGGCGCCACCCTTCGGGTAAAAAGCCGACACCTTTATCTTCCCGACAACCTCGTCCCGTGAATATCCGAGGATGCGCTCCGCGCTCGGATTGAAGAAGAACACGTTTCCTTCGAGGTCGTTCCCGACTACGCCCTCGGGGCATATGTTAAGGAGATTTTCGAAAAAGCCGGTAGTCATATTCACCATGGTCACGCCCCGTTATATTGGATTAAGTTCTCCATCGCGCGCCCCGCCGGGCCGCGATGGCGAAGGGAAGGAGCAGGCAGATCAGGTCGATCGCCAGCACGCCGGGATTCACGTGGACCGCGGGCGCCAGGAATACGTACCGCTCGATCAGGATCCCCGAAAGGATCGAGAGGGCGACGGCGGTCACCACGATCGGGTTGGATTTCGCCCTGGTGGGCAGGAGAGCCGGAAATGGGATGAAGAACAGGAGGACGAGAACCAGGGCCCCGAGCTCTCGATAGGGGGATGTGAGCGCCCGCTTGGCGATGAAGCTGACCTCCTCGGGGATGTTCCCGTACCAGATGGTCAGGTATTGGGCGAAGAACAGCCCCGCCCACATCAGGCTGAAGCCGAACATCAGTACCGAGATGTCCGACAGGAAAGAAGGGGTCTCGGGGTCTTCCGCCCGGGGAGGTTTCCCGTAGGCCAGGATGCAAAGGATGGCGGCGACGGCAAATCCGGCGTAGATCGACTCGATGAAGAAGTATCCGCCGAAGAGAGCGCTGTACCAGGGATACTCGATGGACATGACCAGGTCGAAAGCGGCAAGCGTCTGGGAAACGACGAAAACGAAAAGGTATGCCGCGGCCCGGACGTTCTTCGCCCCCTCGTTGCCTGCCGGCGCCGATGCGTACCATCCCGCCGCCGCGTAGGCGATGAGCATGAACGCGACGTTGCGTCCCAGGAAGAAATCCTTCCGAAGCCAGATCCCCGGGTTGCGCGCCCAGGGGTAGGAATCCACGAAAGGGATCAGGAGCAGGAGGAGGAACGCGAGCAGCAGGAGGAGCGGCCGGACCGAAGTGAGCGCGCTCTCGACGGAGCCCAGCCCCCGCGCGTTCACCAGGGTGCCGGCCGCCGCGGCGGCGATGCAGCCCTCGACGACCGCGGTCCAGAAAAGAAGAGCCAGGAGCAGCGGACCTCCCCTTCCGGCGGGAGAGCTGACGGCGACGATCGTAACCACCGCCGCGGCGGCGACGATGGGAACGGTCATGCCGCTTTTCGTTTCCCGCCGGGGCTTCATCGGCGTCGCCCTTCCTCGATGAGGATCACGAAGGCGTTTCCGTAATCCTCCCCTGACCGCAGGGTCCGGATGCTCGGCAGCCGGGCCATGAGGAGGAATCCCAGGAACGTGGACAGGGAGCCGAAGAGGATCGTGAGCGCGAAGGCGATGATGAGGAAGGGGGGGAGGGAGACGATCGGTTTCCCGCCGACGATGATGGGCCAACTGGTCATGGTCAGGATGGTGAAGGCGAATCCGGTCACGGTCCCGGCCCCTGCGCCGATGAGGGCGAAATACCTCACCTTCGAACGGGGCTGAGGCAGGATCTTGTCCACCTCGGGGACGGCGAACGGCGTGATCGCCCGGATCCCGTCCGCCGGCACTCCCTCGCGGACCAACCTTCGCAGGTTCTCCAGGAATTCCTCCCGATCGTGGAAAATCAGCGTCTCGGCCATCAGAGGTGTTCCTTGATCTCGGTGATTGAGAGAACGGGCAGGGACTTCACGAAAAGGAGATAGAGCGTGAAGAACAGCCCGAAGCTCCCGATGTCGATCCCCAGGCAGACGAAGGTCGGCTTGTAGATCCCCCAGGCGTACGGATCATAGTCGTGGGCGAGGGACGAGACGATGATCACGAACCGCTCCAGCCACATCCCGATATTGACCAGTATGGAGACGAAGAAGAGATAAGCGGTGTTCCTCCGGAGCTTCCGGGCGAAGAGCGTCAAGGGAACCAGGGAGTTGCAGAAGAACATCGTCCAGGTGAAGTACCGGTAATCCCCCAAGGCGCGGTAGCGGAACGACTCCATCTCGAAGATGTTGCCGCCGTACCAGGCGAGGCCGAACTCGATGATGTAGGCGTAGGTCACGATTAGGGAGGTGAACAGGAGGATCTTCGCGATGCTCTCGAAGTGGTCGTCGGTGATGTAGTCGCCGAGGTTCAGGCTCTTCCGCATGGGGACCACGAGGGTGATGACCATGGCGGTGCCGGAGAAGATCGCTCCCGCCACGAAATACGGGGCGAAGATCGTGGTGTGCCAGCCGGGGACGATGCTCATGGCGAAGTCCCACGAGACGACGGAATGCACCGAGGCCACCAGCGGGGTGGCGAAGGAGGCAAGGAACAGGTAGAGCATGTTGTAGTGCTTCCATTCCCGCTGGGTTCCCTTCCATCCGAGGGAGAGGAAGGAATAGATCTTCTTCCGGATCCCTTCCGCATATCGTTTCGCGACCGCGAAGTCGGGAATCATCCCGACGTAGAAGAAGACGACGCTCACGGTAAAGTAGGTGGAGACCGCGAAGACGTCCCAGACCAGGGGGGATCGGAAGTTGACCCAGATCTGCCGCTCCGTCGGGTAGGGGATGAGGTAATAGAAGACCCAGGACCGGCCCAGGTGGATCAGGGGGAACATCCCCGCGACCATGAGGGCGAACACGGTCATCGCCTCCGCGGCGCGGTTGAAGCTCGTCCGGTAGCGGGCCTGGAACAGGAAGAGGACCGCCGAGATGAGCGTCCCCGAATGGGCGATCCCCACCCAGAAGACGAAATTCGTGATGTAGAGCGCCCACATGACCGGATGCATCTTCCCGACGACGCCCATGCCGGTCCGGATCTGGTAGCCCCAGAGGAGATGGAGCAGGATCACAAGCAGGAACGTGACCGCGAGGCCCGCGAGATAGAGGCGGGTCGGTTTCTTCATCGCCGAGAGGATGTCCCGGTCGACCCGGCCGTATTTTTCCGTGCCGCTCTCGGTGTGGTTGACCATCGCCGTTACGGTTTCCTTCCGCGCAGGTAGGTGACGGACGGCTCGGTCCCGAGGAGCTCGAACACCCGGTAGGACCGGCCGGAATGGGCGAGCCGGTATACCTTCGATCCCTTGTCGAGAAGGTTGCCGAAGACGATCGCGCCGGTCGGGCAGCTCTGCGCGCAGGCCGTCGTGAAATCGCCGTCCCGGACCTTGCGCGATTCATCCTTGGCCCGGTCCTTGGCGGCCCGGATCCGCTGGATGCAGAACGTGCACTTCTCCATCATTCCAGCTTCCCGGACCGGCACGTCGGGGTTGAGAAGGTGCACCTTCGGATCCGGCCGGGGGTGGTCCCACCAGTTGAACCGCCGCACCTTGTAGGGGCAGTTGTTGGAGCAGTACCGCGTTCCCACGCACCGGTTGTAGACCTGGACGTTCAGGCCTTCCGGGTTGTGGTACGCGGCGAAGACCGGGCAGACGGGCTCGCAGGGGGCGTTGTCGCAATGCTGGCAGAGCATGGGGAGAAATTCGACCTCCCCCTTCTCGTAGTACGGCTCGATCCTGAGCCACGCCATCTCCCGGCCGTGCAGGTGGTCCTTCTTTCCCACCGCGGGGACGTTGTTCTCGACGTGGCAGGCGGCCACGCAGGCGGAGCATCCGTTGCACGATTCCAGGTCGATCGCCATCCCCCACCGGTAATCCTTATGCTCGTGTTCGGGGTAAAGCGTCCATTTTTTGTGGTGGTCCTTTTCCTCCAGGTGGGCTGGATCGGGGATTAGGCCCCGGCCGTGCTGGGAGAAGGAGCCCGAGAGGATGGGGACTTCGATCGTTTTCCCGGTCTTCTCGACCCGGACGCCGAAGACGTAATCCACAGGCCCGCCCGTCCTCTTGTCCGTCCCGATCGGAGGGGAGGCAAGCGCGTCACGATGGACGACGAATATCCCGCCGGGAAGACCGGGCTGGACCTTCACGGGGAGCGACGCCTTCCATCCCGAGGATGCCATCGAAAGCTCGCCCCCGTCCGCGATGCCGGCGCGCTTGGCATCCTCCACGGAAACGGAGACCCATGGATCGTAGGTGATGGTTGTCAGCGGGTCCGGGATCTCGGATAGAAGCGTCAGGGGACGGCTCCGCCCGTCGAAGGTCCGAATGGACGGTGCAAGGACCAGGACGGCCGCTCCCGCGTTTTCCGGCGGCGCGGCCGCCTTGAATACGGAGGCGGCGCCCTTGCCGCTTAAGGAAACGGTTCTCCCCGGAATGATTTCCTCGACGTGCCCCTGCTTGAGGAGCCGGCTCCTCCCGGCCTCCCCGAGCCTGTTTCCCCACGCCGCGAAGAGGAGATCCCTGTAGCTTCCCTGCTTCCCTTGTCCCGAAGCCTTCCCGATGATCCCCAGGAGCGCATCGCCGTCGGAAAGCGTATCGTGCAAAGGCGCAGCGCAAGGCTGCAGCAGGGACACGACGCCTTTTCTCGGTTCGGCATCGCCCCACGACTCGAGCGAATGGGAAAGGGGAAGGACCAGGTCGGCTTCCCGTGATGTCTCGTCGAGGAAATCTGTCATGGCGACGGAAAGCGTCGCCTTCGAAAGGCCCTCCCTGAAGGCCATTCCGGACGGCAGCGAGAATACGGGATTGGTCCGCAGGAGGAACAGCACTCCCGCTTCCCCCTTCCCCAGCCGCGTGGAAAGGGTCTCCATGTCACGGAACGTTCCCACGGCCCCGTAGTTCTCGCTCCCCGCGAATTCGACCCGTGCAGGAATCGCCCCGGCGGCCCACTGGATCAGGGCGGCGGCCGCCGCCGTCTCCAGCCCCGCCGGGTGGGCGGTGGAAACTCCGCCGGCGATCGCCAGGGGGCGCTTCGCCGCGATGAGGAGGTCCCCGATCTCCCGGATATCCCCGGCCGGGATGCCGGTTTCCGCCGAGACTTTTTCCACCGATGCCCGGGGGAGAGCGTCCAGCGCCTCCCGCGGCAACCGGTTTTTCGGAGTCCCCCGTTCCACGAGCTCGCGGAGCAGGAATGCCAGGAGGAGCGGTTCCCGCCCCGGAGGAACGGAAAACCTGCGGTCGGCATTGGCGCCCGTGAGGGAGAAGTGCGGCTCGACGTGGATCCACCGGAAATCCCCCCCCCCCTTGGCCCGGGAGATCTGCCGGGCAAAGGCGACAGGGCTGACGGAGGTTTCCAATACGTCCGCTCCTACGGTCAGGAGGAAATCGGACTCGTCGATCCGGCAGCGCGGGACGTCCTTCACGCCGAAGAGGAGGCTGTTGGCCTCCTTCACGGCGGCGTGGGAGTAGACCTCGAATTCGGGTAGGCGCTCGACGCCCAGTTTGACGCAGAAAGCGTCGATAAGCCGCGAGAGGGAACCGGTCGTCCTTCCGGAGAGGAAGAGGTTGCGTCGCTTTTCCCCTCGGGACGCTTCTAGCGAATCGGCAATCCGCGAGAAGGCCTCGTCCCAGCCGATCCGCGTATGCTTTCCGCCGTCCCGGGCCATGGGAGCCCGCAGCCTGTCGGGATGATTGAGACGGTAGAGGGAGGACTGCCCCCGCACGCACAAGCCCCCGTCGCTCACCGGGTGTCCCGGAATACCCTCCAGCTTGACCGGCCGTTCTTCCCGGATCCTCGCCTGCGCCCCGCACCCTGCCGGGCATTCCGTGCAGGTGGAGGGGAGGAAGCGGGCTTCCCCGGGAACGATCCCCTCATCCGGCGGGAACAGGCTGGACACCAGCCTCGCCTGTTTCTTGCGGGACCCGCAGGAGGAGATAAGGGGGGAGCCCGATACCACCCCGAGGAGCCACAGGAAGTCCCTTCTCTTCATCTTCCGTTCTCTCCGCTTACTTGTGGCAGGTGGCGCAGTCCGTGGGGGCGTTGCGGACCCTGTGGCAGGATACGCACCACCCCATCACCAGATTGCTGACCCGCCGCACCCGTTTCATGCCTGCCACGTCCCCGTGGCACGCGGCGCATGCCAACCCTGCCTTGATGTGACGCTTGTGCGAGAAGTAGATGAATTCCGGCAGCGCGTAGACCCGCTTCCACTCGATGGGCCTCTTCTCCTCGAAATACCGGGTGAGCTTCTTTATCTCTCCCCGGTCGGTTGCCACGGTCCGGTGGCAGCCCATGCACACCTCGATGGGAGGCGCGCCGGCATGCCGGGACCGCTCCACGAAAGCATGACAGAACGTGCAGGGCAATTGCAGCGTGCCCGCGTGCACCGTGTGCGGGAAGGCGATCGGCTGCTCCGGCGCCGGATCCGTGCCGTGCCAGA
The DNA here is from genome assembly GCA_050263095.1 of Deltaproteobacteria bacterium. Taxonomy (GTDB): domain Bacteria; phylum Desulfobacterota; class Deferrimicrobia; order Deferrimicrobiales; family Deferrimicrobiaceae; genus FEB-35. The sequence continues at coordinate 31,697 of JBLNEW010000078.1, forward strand.
GGTAGCCAAGCCCCGCCACGGCAAGGAGGAAGGCGCCGAAATACCCCAGCAGCGCCGCGACGACGATCGGTTTTTTCAACATCCTCCCCCGGGACCGGCGATTTCCCCGATCTTGGCGGTTGCGGCCGTCAATTGCCCTTTTCGACTTCCATCAACAGATACCTGGCGACGGCGTCGATCTCCTCTTCCTTGAGCCCCAGCTTCGGCATCGACGGGTAGCCGGGACTCTTCTTTACCGGGTTTCGTATGAAGCCTTTCAGATCCTCGATGCTTCCCTTGTACTTGGGCACGACCTCGTTCAGAGGAGGCCCCACGACCCTGGCATCGAAACGGTGGCACCCCTTGCAAATGGAATCGAACACCGCCTTCCCTTTTTCCACGGCGGCCGTCGCCGGCGGCGCATGCGCTTTCGCCGGAGGTTTCACCCCTATGCTCCCCAGCAAGTATAGGGCGACGGCATCGACGTCCTCCTCATTGAGACCGAGCATCGGCATCGGCGGGTAGCCGGGGTTCACCTTGACCGGCTCGCGGATGAAGCGTTTCAGCCGCTCGGCGTCTCCGCCGTATTTCGGGAGGACCTCCTTCATCGGGGGGCCCACGATCCTTGTCTCGAACAGGTGGCAGGCCCTGCAGACCTTGCCGAACACTACCCTCCCTTTTTCCATTCCCGGCTCCGCCGCGGGGGGAATTTCCGGGAGGGGTTCCTCGGGAACCTTGGCCACGCTTGCCGGCTTTACCGGGAGAGGCCAGGCGAGGAAGGCGTTGCCCATCGCCGTATCGTTTCCGATAACGACTGCGAGATTCATAAGGACGTACAGGGCCGGGATCCAGGGGCCCGGTTTCCCCGCGTGCTTCTCCGGAAGCAGGGAGAGAGCCAGGGCGACCGCCATCGCAAGGAACACAACGGCGGCCGAAGCCGCGAAAACCTCACGTGACAGCCCCGTGGAGGGAAGGCTTAGCAGACCGAGAACCACGAACACGGGAACGGCCAGCGCGCCGCCGAGGGCGAGGGAGCTTCCCGTCGAACCGACGTAATCCCTGTAACCGGGGTCTTCCTCTTCCTTTCCCGCCGGTGCGCGGCCGAGCAGGAAATGGACGACGCCGCCCGTCAACCCGAAGGACAGCGCGAGGAACAGCAGGAATGCGGCCAGCGAGTTCCAGGAAAGGAGAAAGACGGGGTATTTGCGGATTATGGGCAGCTTTTCAGGCTGGATGAGAGTCCCCAGCAGGACGAACAGGAGGAAGGCGCCGGCGAAGAAGAAGAGAAGCCCCGCCGCGCCGGCCCGGGAAGCCGCCGCAGGCAGCTCGGACGACCGAAGGGAGGCGGATCGGCGCATGGAGAGCAGGACGCAGCCGGAAAGCAGGGCCGCGAAAGTGATACCCCAGTAGATCCAGGGCAAGGGTCCCGGGGCGGGGAGCATACTCTGGCAAAGGAAGGAGATCAGCGGAAACGGGATAAGCGCGGCGGCGAAAAAAACGACTGTATCGAACGCGGAACTCCCGATCATCTCACCGGAAAAGCGCAACAGTCTTGCGTCCCGGTGTTCCTTGCCCAGGAAGTTCAGTATGAGCGAGAGCGTCGTTGCGCCGAGGACGAATCCGAGATAGGGGAGATAGACAAGAAGCACCGCCGCCAGGCCATACTTCATTCTTTTCCCCTCGGGGTAGGAGAGATTCTCCGACGCGTGAAGCGATATTCTATATCAATAACAACGGTTTTGCCCGGAAAATTTGACGATGATGCTTGTTCGATGCGAGGAACTAAGAGAAGGATCGAAAAAAAGGGGGGGCTTCTTCCGCCCCCCACCGGAAACGACTATCTGAGACAGAGCTTCGCGGCCGGGATTATGCACAGGAATTCGAAGGGTCCGTCTCCCTCGTTGACGAAGGAGTGCTCCTCATCCGGCGGGACATAGACGAAATTTCCCGGTCCGACCTCCGAGTCCCCGCCCTTCCTCAGCACTTTTCCTTTCCCGGAGAGAACGTAGACCTCGTGCTCCCAGGGGTGGGCGTGGTACGGCGTGCTCCCACCCGGCGCCAGTGAAAAGTGGCGCATGGTGAAGGTCGGGGCGCCTACGTTTTCGCCCATCAGGACACGTATGGAGACGCCCCTTGCCCCCTGATCGCTCACCGGCTTCGCTTCGACATCATCCCATCGCGATACGTGCATGCATCACCCCGCCGGAAGATATTTGCGGCACGCCTCTATATTAACAACGCGCGCGATCGTTCTACTTAAAATCCCGCGGCGCGGTTAAGCTCCGCGAGAATCTGCTTTTCGCTTATGTTGTGCATCATCGCGCTCTGCTTGACGCTCTCGGTCGCCTGCCCCGGGCAGGAGAAGCACCCTTCCCCGTAGTACTTCTTGAACACCTTCACCGTTTCGGGATAGACGTCCAGGATGTCCCCGAGGATATTCTCGCTGCCGATCGGCTCCCCCCTCGATAGTCTTCCTTTCCTGGACGGCCCCGTCCGGGATCCGGCCGCCGCGAGGGGGGCCGCCCCGCCCGAAGCCGCCGAAACCAGGCGTTCGACCATCGGATCGAGGTCGACGTTGTGCCGCTGGCACGCCATCCTCAAGGTGATCGGGATCTGCTTGACCTGCTCCCGGTGCTCGGGATTGGCAAGGGAGGCGAACCCGTTGGCCACGAACACGTCAACCGTTTCCGGCCAGCGCGACAGGATTTCGCCTACCCGCATGTCGGGGTGGATGTCGGCGCGCGGCGCGGCGGCCGGCTCCTCCCGGCGCGCCGCCGCAGGCAGGGCTTCCGCCTCCTCGTCCGTTTCCTCCTGCTCTTCGGGAGCGAGGAGCATCGTCGCCCCCAGGTTGACCGCGAACAGCGCGACGGAGATCACCGACAGGACGGCGAACAGCGTGAATCCGGTCGAAGGCCGCTCAGGGGAGGTGGCCACCATTCCGATCAGCCCGATGTTGGCCAGGTAGAAATGGATGGGCACCCACGACGGCCATCGAAGGGTGCGGCCGTTGAACCGGGGCAGGATGAAGTACCCGACCCCGAATATCATCATCGCCATGAAGCCGAGCAGGTTGAAGTGGACGTGGGCGAAGTGAACCCACGGCGCGGCGTCCGCCCCTCCCATCCATATCCCCAGGACGGCGGCGACGAAAAAGTAGACGAGCGATGCAATGACAAACCCCTTGGTGTAGCGATCCATCGTTTCAGGCGCCTCCTTGACTCATCGATTCCCTCCCGGGAGGAGCAAAACCTCCCGGGAGGGGCTTACGCCTATAGTTTACGCCCGCGCCTTCGCCGGGCGCAGGGTCAGCAGGTCGGTTACCGTGGTGAGCAGCCCCGCCAGGAAGGCGAAGCCGCAGAAGAACACGATTCCCATCCACAGGCGCATGTAGGACTGCGCCGTCATGAATCCCAGTCCGAGCACGCGCTCTATGTAGCTCTGCAGGACGCCCGCCACCCCGAAGAACAACCCCATCAGCATCATCGCGACGCACATGGTCCAGAAGCCGAACTTGCCGCGGCGGTCGTCGTATACCTCGATGCCTTTTATCTTGGGCATCGCGTAGTAGAAGGTCATCAGGTTCAGCAGGGCGTACGCGCCGAAGAACGC
>JBLNEW010000079.1:0-13129 GCA_050263095.1 Deltaproteobacteria bacterium
CTGTGAATGGATCAACCATTCCATCCGGTGTGACTCTGACCGCAAATCCACCCGTCCAGCAGACGGCAGGCGCTCAGGTGATTTTCACCGCCTCCGCCTCCGGCGGATCCGGAAGCTATGAATACCGGTTCTGGCTAAATAGCGGAGGCGTCTGGAGCGTTGCGCAACTTTACGGAACCGGCAACACATTGACGTGGGATACGACGATTGCGGATGTTGGAAACCACTATGTCTGGGTGGATGTCAGAAATGCAGGATCCGCGGCGGACGTGGAGGTGTGGCAGCAGATACCCTATCTCATTCAGTAATCTTGGGGGAAAACGGATTATACGGATATTCAACTGAAGAATATCGGGCTGGGGGCGGCAGTAGCCGCCCCCTTCTCATTAAAGTACCTGTCTTTAATCCCGGAGGAAAGCCTGTAATATGATCCGGTGCTGGCCGCCGGCAAGTCGCTCGAAAAGGCCACAAAAACCGGCATCTTCTGTATAATTAATGGCGGGAGCATAAAACCGTGAATCGCCGCAGCTTCAACGAAGCGCTCGTTTCGTCGCTGCCTGTCCCCGCAGAGGAGCGTGAGGCGCTCCTGGCGCTCGCCCGCACGGAAGGGCATGCATTCCCGAAAGGGCTCGTTTCGCGGGGGCTTTTGACCGCGGAAGGGCTGCGGCGGGCATACGAATCAATTCTGGGCATTCCCCCCTTCCGTCGCGAGTCCGTCGATGCGCGGCAGGTCCCGCCCGACCTGCTGCCCCTGCCCTTCCTGCGCGCCCGGCTGATCGTTCCGGTATCCCTGTCCGACGGAATCCTTGTCGTGGCGATGGCGGACCCGCTGGACGTGGATGCCCGCGAAGCGGTCGCCAAGGCAACGGGGAGGCGAGTCGAGGTTCAGGCCGGAACGGAAGAGGAGATCCGCGAGGCGATCGAAAAGGATGCGGGCGAGGGCTCCTCGTCGATGGAGCGGCTGGTTGAACAGGTAGGCGAGGAGGGCGAAGAGCGGGTCGGCGGCGACGAGCGCGTGGAGCGCCTCATCGGCGCCGCCTCCGAGGCGCCGATCATCCGGCTCGTAAACTACATAATCGCGCGGGGGATCGAGCGCGGGGCGAGCGATATACACCTGGAGCCATACGAGAAGACTCTCCGGGTGCGGTATCGCATAGACGGGATACTTGAAGATGTCGAGTCGCCGCCCAAGCGGCTCCAGACGGCCATGATATCCCGGGTCAAGATCATGGCCAGGCTGAACATCGCGGAGAGCCGCCTCCCGCAGGACGGACGCGTGAAGCTGCGCATCGGGGGACAGGAGATCGACTTCCGCGTCTCCACCGTGCCCACGCTCTTCGGCGAGAGCGTCGTCATCCGCATCCTGGACCAGGCGGCGGTCCCGCTTGACTTGTCGAAGCTTGGCTTTCCCCGGGAGACTCTTTCCCGTTTCCGCAAGATGGCGGGCGTCCCGCACGGGATGATACTCGTGACCGGCCCGACCGGCAGCGGGAAAACCACAACGCTCTACGGGACACTTCAGGAGGTGCGGACGGCCGCGCGCAAGATCATCACCATCGAGGACCCGGTCGAATACCAGATACCCGGCGTAAACCAGATCCAGGTCAAGCCCCAGATCGGGCTGACTTTCGCTTCGGGCCTGCGCTCCATAGTCCGGCAGGACCCGGATGTAATCCTGGTGGGGGAGATCCGCGACGGGGAAACCGCCGAGATCGCGATCCACTCTGCGCTGACCGGCCACCTGGTGCTGTCGACGCTTCATACGAACGACGCCGCGGGGGCGGTTACCAGGCTGCTGGAGATGGGCGTGGAGGAGTATCTGCTGCCCTCGTCGCTTATAGGGGTGCTTGCGCAGCGCCTGGTGCGTACGATCTGCGGCAAGTGCCGGGCGCCGAGGGATATCTCGCAGGCGTTCCGTGAAGAAATCCTGCGGGAGACGGGGTTCGCGGCCGAGGGCGACCTGCGCATCGGGAAGGGTTGCGATGCATGCGGGGGGACCGGTTACCGCGGACGGTTGGGGATATTCGAACTGCTGACCGTAAACGAGGAGATAAAAGACCTCATCATGGCCCGCGCGGACGCAGGGGCGATCCGGGAGCGCGCCGTCGCGAACGGCATGACGCTCTTGAGGGATGACGGCTGGGACAAGGTGCGGCACGGGATCACCACGATCGAGGAAGTGCTCCGGGTGACGCGCGGCGGGTGACGCCGAAGATTACCCGGCGGCAAGGGGCCAAAGGCGATGGCGGTGTTCGGATACCGGGCGGCCGACCGGGAGGGACGCGTCTCGGAAGGGATGGTCGAGGCCGCCGAGGAGCAGGGAGCGGCTGAGCGGCTTCGGGAGATGGGCTTCCTGCCGATCCGGGTCTGGCCGGCGGCGGGCCGTTCCGCGAAGGCGGCGGCACAGCGGGGATTCCGGGGGAGAGGGATCAAACGAGACCTTCTTCCGTTCCTCCAAGGGCTGCGCACCCTGCTGGTCGCCGGCGTTCCCGTGGACCGCAGCCTCGAGATGCTGGCCGACCTCTTCCGCGGAAAGCCGATGGGCGAGGCGGCGGCGGCGATCCTGAAGGATGTCCGCGCCGGCGGCTCCCTGGCCGAAGCGATGAAGAAAGCGCCGGGGACCCCCTTCGATCGTTTCGTCGTCCAGATGGTGAACGCCGGCGCCTCGACGGGGCGGATGGAAGAGGCCCTGGAGCAGGTATGCATGTTCCTTGCGCGGTCACGCGACTTCAGGGCCAATCTCATAGGGTCGTTAATCTACCCGTCGATCCTCCTCGGCGCTTCGGTTCTTTCGGTGATCCTCCTGCTCGTGTACGTCGTCCCCCGGTTCGTCGCCGTGTTCGCCGCTTCCAGGATTCCCCTGCCTTTGCCCACGCGCGTCCTGCTTTCCGCGAGCACCTTCCTTAAAGAACAGGGGATATACCTGGTTCTCGCGGGTGTCTTCGTCTATCTCATTTCGTCGGCGGCGCTGCGGCGCCCGGAAGTCCGCAGGGACTGGGACCGGGCGAAGCTGCGATGGCCGGGAGTCGGCGGGATATTGACCGCCATGGAGACCTCGCGGATCATGCGCTCCCTTTCCTCCCTGCTGACCGGCGGAGTGCCGATACTCTCCGCCTTCCTGATATCCCGGGAGGTAAGCGGCAACACCGCCGTCCGGGACGGAATGGAGGCCGCCCGCCTGCGGGTGCAGGGGGGGTCCAAGATGGCCCGCGCGCTCGCGGAGACGACCCCGGTCCCCGAGATGGCGCTCCAGATGATAGCGGTGGGGGAGGAGACCGGACGTCTCGAGGAGATGCTCGCTTCGGTCGCCGACGCATACGAGGACACCGCGCGAAGGGGCATGCAAAGGTTCCTCGTGCTGCTCGAGCCGGCCGTGATCCTGGGAATGGGGCTCCTGGTGGGATTCATCGTCTTCTCGATGTTCCTCGCGATATTCCGGCTTAACGAGGTGCCGTTCTGATGAGCGCTCCCGGGAAGCCCGATTCGATATCATGCCGGGGATTCTCGCTCCTCGAGCTGCTCCTGGTCATGGCGCTTGCGGGCATGCTTGCCGCCCTCGTGGTTCCGTCTCTGACGGGCACGCTCGAGTCGGCCAGGCTCCGGGGCAGCGCGGGAGAGGTGCGGGCTGCCCTTACCCTCGCCCGGACGCTTGCGGTGTCGGAGGCACGCGGCCGTTTCGTGGACTTCGACCTGGGCAAAGGAGAGTACGGCGTTTCGGGGGACGCGCGGAAATGGCTTCTGCCGGATGGGATAAGCCTGTCATCCATTCGCCTGGGAAGCGCGGAAGCCGAGCGCGGGATCGTGCGGATCCGGTTCTACCCGGACGGCAGCGCCGACGAGGCGGAAGTGGCGATCTCTTCCGCCGCCGGCGGCAGCAGGCGGGTCAGCGTCGACCCGCTGACGGGGATCTCCACGGAGGGAACGTGAGAGGCGGCCGGGCCGACAGAGGATTCACGCTCCTCGAGGTGCTGGTGGCGCTGGCCATCCTTGCCGCGGGGCTCCTCGGCATCATCGAAATGTTCTCCGGATCGCTGCGTCTTTCGGGCGGGGCGAGGGACGTGAACGCCGCATCCGTGTATGCATCCCAGCGGCTGGAGGAGGCGCTGCTTGCGCCCAAGCCGCTGGAGGGCGAGGAGAGCGGGCTTTTCGGCGAGAAGTACCGCTGGACAATGCGCACCTCTTTCCTCCCCGAGGAGGAGGGGAAACAGTTCAGGCCGGTGCGGTTGCAGGTGACGATACGGTGGGACGACGGCGCGCAGGAGCGCGCCGTAAGCCTTGCAGCGATCCGATGGGAATGGAAGGGCGCCGATGCGGGCGGGTGACGGCATGAGGAAGGGGTTCACGCTGCTCGAGATGGTCATCTCGATTTCGATCCTCGCGGCCATCGGCGCGTTCCTCGTCGTGGCGTTCCGGCTGGCGGGACAGTCGCTTGCGCGGGGCGAAGAGGAGGCGGTCGCCATGGCGCGGCTTCGCGCCGGGATCGAAATCCTCGAACGGGCGATCCGGTCGGGCGATCCCGCTTCGATTTTTCCGTCCGAGGGGGCCTTCATCCCGTATTTCCGGGGGGAGCGCGGCAAACTCCGGTTCCTTTCCGCATCCCCGCCCTCTTCCGTTTCCGGCGGCTACCGCCTGCTCTGCTTCTACGGGGCGGAATCCCGAGGAGATGCCGGGGGTCTTATGCTCTCGGACGGCTCGCCGCTACGGGGAGCCGGCGTGGAAAACTGGGAGGGGACCGAAAAGGGGCGAGTCCTGCTTCCCGGCGCGTCCGAGGTGGTTTTCCATTACTCGCCCGGCCCCACTGAAGAGGGGAAATGGGAATGGGCGGAGGAGTGGGACGCCAAGGACAAGAAGGGCCTGCCCGCGGCGGTCCGAGTGGAGTTCGTCACCCCGTCCGAAGGCGGCTCGTTGAAGACCGCGCTCGTCATCCCGGTCCCGGCGGGAGGATCGTGATGCGGGGCCGCAACGGGATAGCGCAGCTCGTCGTCCTTTGGGCCCTGATGCTGTTGGGGATGCTTGCGACATCGTTCTCTTTCGCGATGAGGACGGAGGCGCTTGCGGCGCGCAACGGCCTCGACGCCGCGCGCGCATACTACCAGGCCCGCACGGGGATCAACCGGGCTATCGCGCTGCTTTCCTTCCCCGTCGCCGACAACGTCCTGCTGGAGCCGCTTGCCGGAAAGGAGGACGACGCCTCCTACGAAACGCTGATCGCAAGCGAAAGCGGGAAATTCGACATCAACCTCGTATCCGAAGGGATGCTCAAGGAGGTCCTGCGGGCCGGGGGACTTTCCCCGGAAGATGCGGGGAGCGTGGGAGACTCCATCCTCGACTGGAGGGACCAGGACGACATGCCCAGGCCCGGGGGAGCGGAAAACGCGCACTACGACTCCCTCCCCGAGCCGGTCAAGATCCGCAACGGGAAACTTGCGGCGATCGACGAGCTGCTGGCGGTCAAGGGCGTCACGCCGGATCTTTACACGCGGTTCCTGTCGAGGGTGTTCACCGTCCACGGCGGCTCCCCGCTTGTGGACGTGAACGCGGCGCCGCGGGAGGTCCTGCTGGCGCTGCCCGGTTTTACTGCGCAGGCCGCCGACGCTCTCATCGCGCAGCGGCGGCAGAATCCTTTCCGCACGCCCGCCGAGATAACGGTGTTCCTGGGCGGGCAGGGGGTCCCGCTTACAGCGGTCCCGATGTTTTCCACCGTCAAGTCCTCCCAGGTCTACGCGATAGCATCGGTGGGCAAGGCGGGCGGGAAGATCGCCAGGAGCGTCGAATGCCTGGTGGAAACAGGCTCCGGCAGCGCAAAATCGGTTAAGATACTGCGGTGGGCGGACTATGTCGCAAGCGGCGAGGGACCTGAACGGTGAACCTCTTCCGGACGGTTGTGGGGATCGATCCTTCGGGGAAGCGCCTTGCGCTTTCGGCCCTGCGGTTCGGCATAGGTCGCCCCTCCGTGGTTGTCCCCCCGGCGGTCTTCGAACTTCGCGCAGACCGCGAGCAGGCAAGGATGGAGGAGGCCGGAGGCGTCCTGCTCGATTTCGTTACCCGCAACGGGCTTGCCGGCGCGGAGGCGAGGCTGGCCATACCGGCGGACAAGGTGTTCCTGGCACGGGTTTCATTCCCGCCCTTGAAGGAAAAGGACCTTCGGCCCGCCCTTGCGCTCGAGCTTGACCGGGTATTCCCTATCCCCGCCTCCCGCCTGAAGTTCAACTGGCTGCGGGGAAAAGCGCCGGGCAAAAAGGGCGCGAAACATATAATCGCGGCGGCCCCCTCGGAATATATCGCGCGCTGGGAAGAGACTGTCTCCCGGGCGGGGCTCACCCTTGCCGGCGCCGTCCCGTCAGCGTGGGCGCTTTCATCGGCCCGCCGGCAGGTGGCGCAGGCGGAGGTCAGCAACGGCGCGCTCTGCGCTATATTGAGGGACGCGGGAGGCGCGTCGGAATGCACGCTGACCGAGGGAGCCGAGCCGTTCTTCTCGGCGATCAGAAGTTGCCCGCCGGAGGCGGTCGGCTCCGAGGGATTCGCCCTTCTTTCCGAGGCGCTTGTCGATGCGCCGCCCGCTCTCCCGGATGCGGGCGTCGACGTATACGCCCCATTTGCGTGGAGGAGTGAATGGAAGTCTCCGAAGGAAGGTAAAGAGCCTCTCCGCCCGGTCGACGGATTCGAGGCCCTGATGGCGGACGCAATGGCGGGCGCCGCGGGAGGCAAGGCGGATCCTTCCGCGACCTGGGGAGCGCTGGGGGCCTACGGCGCGGCCTTATGCGAGAAGGGACTCGATCTCCTTTCCCCGGAGACTGAGGGCGCCGGCTTCCGGTCGGCGTACCGCGCGGTCACGGGGGCGCTTGCCGCCGCCGCGTTGTTGCTGGCGATCTCCTGGCCGGCGGCAGTCGCGATCCGGACGCGCGCCGAGGTCGACCGGCTCGACGCGCGTATCGCCTCCTTGAGGCCCGCCGTTGCGCGCGTGGAGGAGACGCTCGCCATCCTGGGCGAACTGGAAGGGAGGTCCTTCGTCCTGCGCGAGGCCGGTTCGGGCCGCGAGGAGCCCCTGCTGATCCTGCGCCATCTAACCGAACGGCTGCCGCAGGGGACCTGGCTCACCGGGTTGCGAGTGGAGGACCGGAAGGTCGAAATCGACGGACTTTCGCCTTCCGCCAACGAGATATTCCCGCTCCTCTCGCGGGAAGGGCAGTTCAGGAACGTGGAATTCGCGTCTCCGATCACACGCCAGGCGGACAACGTCGAACGGTTCCAGATACGCGCGGAGTTCGTCCCGGTTGCCGCTCCAAAAGCCGGCGAGATCGGAGGCAAGCCATGACGTCCGCCTCTCGCCTTTCAGCCCGGCTGCGCGCCATGTCGCAGAGGGAGCGGCTTCTCCTCCTGGGCTGCGCCGCGGCTGTCCTGGCGTTCGCCCTTGTCCGGTTGGCGGTCTACCCGGCGGTCGATTCATACCGGAAGGCATTGGCCGCGATCCCGCAGCGGCAGGGGACCCTCCTGCGTTACAACCTTGCGGCGCAGGGCGAGGAGAAGATCGACGAGGCGTTCGCGGATGCGGCGGAGCGGCTGGAATCGCTCGAAGAGGGGCTGCTCCCGGGAGACAACCCCGCCGCCGCCGGCTCGGCCCTGCAGGGTATCCTCAAGCCGTGGGTTCAGCGCGCGGATACTCGCGTCACCTCCGTGCGCTCCCTGACCCCCGTGCAGAAGGGAGGGTACGCGGAGGTGGCGGTCCAGATGGACCTTCAGACCACGACCGAGGGCCTTGCGGCGCTACTTGCCGAGGTCCCCAGGCATCCAAAGATCCTCAGGGTAAGGAAACTGTCCGTCTCGTCGGGCTATTTCGGCGCGGCGGCGTCGGCCCGGAAGGAAAACCTGGTAGTTTCCATTGCGATAGCCGGGATCGCAAACACGGCGTTGGATCAGAAGGGCGAGAGGGCGGAAGAATGATCCGGCCGGGATTGCTGATACCGTCGCTTGTGGCCGCGATCCTCTTCTTCGGCTGGCAGACCTATAACGCGTGGACCCGGCCGACGGGTGCGGTCGGGGCCCCGGCGGCGGGCGCGCCGGCAGTTCCCATCGGCGTCGCCCCGCCGGACGCGCCGGCCGCGGCGGACCTGTCCTCTCCCGTGGCTTCGATAGTCGCCAGGCCCGTATTCAGGCCGGACAGGCGTCCGTACCGTGAAGACCAGGCGGGGATAGTTCCGAAGCGGAGCTACGATTCGGAGCTTGCCAGATTCACGCTGCTGGGCGTTCTTCTGTTGGGAAACGACAAAAAGGGAGTTGTGGTCGGCAAGGGAGGAACGGGCAGGGATGAGCGGTGGGAGGTTTCGCCCGGCGACAGCCTTCCCGGGTTCACGGTCAAGGATGTCGGCGCGGAAGGCATTACGCTCGCCGCCGACGACAGGGAGTTCCTGCTGCCGCTCTATGCAGGAGGGCCGAAGGGGCAGGCTCCGATTCGGACCGAGACCATCCCTGCTCGACAGGCTGCTCCTTCGCAGCAACCGGCCGCAGGGCAGGCTGGAGCGGGAACCGTCCGCGCCAGGCCGGGCGCCGCACCTTCCGTGCCTGCCGCGGCTTTACCGACTTCTTCGGAAACACCGCCTGCGGCGGTGACCCCGACGGCGCCGGCATCCCCGGCGCCGAGGGCAAGGGATTTCGGACGGGATCGGACCAGGACGCGACCGGTTTTCACGCCGGGACGCAGGTAATCCCATGAGGAGGACAGGATGAAGATCGGGACATGGGCGGCCATAGCATTGCTGGTTTTCGCCGCCGCCGCATCTGCTGCGGAAATAGCGCCGCTTCCCCCCCAGGCGCAGGACCTGATCGAGGAAGGGCCGGTCGATCAGGGGCAGCTTCCGCCTCAGCAGGAAACCGAAGTCCAGCCGCCCGCGGAGGAGGAGCCGACGCCTACCGCCGATGCCCAGCCTGGCCGGACGACTCCTTCGCCTCATGAAGCTCCGGCGCCCGGCGCCGATGTCCCTTCCGAAACGGCATCCCCGACGCCCGTTGCGGCGGAACCGCAGCCGGAGGTTTTACAGGAGGCTGCACCTCCCGCTGCACCGCCATCGCCACCACCACGCGTAACGGCTCCGCCTCCGTCCGTTCCACCCGGGCACCCCGCTACCCCGCCGATGCAGGCTCCTCCCGCGGCGCAACCTGCGGTTCCCGGCCAACCCTTAGGCTTACCGCCCAAAGTTACGACGCCGGCCGGCATACCGTTTCCGGCGCACCCGTCTCCGCAACAGTTTCCCGCGGGCCTGGCCGCTCCGCCGGCGGCCCCGAGGCCCGTTCCGGCGCCACGGCCTGTTCCGGCCGCTGCCGGGGGCGGATTCCTCGTGAAGTTCAACAACGCGGACATTTACGAGGTGATCCACACGCTGGGAAGGATCGCGGGAATCAATTACCTGATCGACCCGAGGGTGCGGGGCGTAGTCAACGTACACACCCAGGGGACGGTCAAGAAGGAGGACGCCCTCGAGATCCTGTTCTCGATCCTGCGGATAAACGGCGCCACGGCGGTGCTCGAGGGCAACGTTTACCACATCGTGCCGATGAACGAGGCGAAGATGGAGCCTCTGCCCGTGGGGGGAAAGGAAGATCTGTCCTCCCCCAACCGGCCCACCATGAAGGCCTTCCCGCTCCAGTACATTGCCGCAGCCGAGATGGTCAAGGTAATAAAGCCCTTTCTTTCCGCGGGCGGTGACGCCGTAGAGGTGCCGCGCGCCAACATTCTCCTGGTCGTGGATACGGCCGGCAATATGGAGAAGCACGCACGCCTGGTCGAACTGTTCGACGCGGACGCGTTCAAATCGGCGGGAGTGCGGCTTTTCCCGTTGAAATTCCTGGATCCCGAAGAAATGGCGAAGAGCCTGGACGCCGTTTTCGGGGCGCTCGACTTCGGAACGAAGGGAGGGCGTCCGTCCGGCATCAACTTCGTTCCGCTTGCCCGGCTTAACGCCCTTCTCGTGGTGAGCGCATCTCCGAAAACGATGGAAGACGTGGAGCGCTGGATCGGGGAACTGGACCGCGAGCCTTCAAGCACCTCGCGGACGGTGCACCTGTACCGCGTCAGGCACGGCAAGGTCAAGGACATTGCAGAGATCCTGGGAAAGCTTTACCCCTCGCGCGCCGCAGGCCTTCCGGCCAAGACCACGGAATTCAAGCCGCAGGTGGGCGAGTCCGTAAAGCCATATATCCTTTCCTCATCGAACCCTCCCGCTTCCACTTCCGCCTCGCCAAAGGCCTCGTCGGCTGCGGGCACGGAAAAAAAGGAGGGCGAAGGATACGACATCATTCCGGACGAGCCGACCAATTCGCTCATCATCCGGGGGAGCGCCTCCGAGTACGCAGGAATACTGGAGACGCTCAAGGCGATCGATATATATCCGCGCCAAGTCCTTTTGGAAGTGCTGATCGGCGAAGTTCAGCTGGACGACACCCTGAGGCTGGGGATCGACTGGACGTACGTAAAGCAGCTTGGGGACGTCTCGCACACGGTGTCCATGGCGACTTCCGCCGCGGGGCTCACCTCCGGCCTCAGATACGTCGTGGACAAGACCGACAGGCTGACGGCCGCCTTCCGGTCCCTTGCCAACGACGGGAAGGTGTCGATACTGTCGGCGCCAAGCGTGATCGCCGCGAACGGAAAGAAGTCCAAGATACAGGTGGCCGATTCCGTGCCCATAGCGACCGCGTCGATCGTCGCCAACTCCAATCCCCCTGTGACCACCCAGACCGTGGAGTACCGGGACGTGGGCGTCATCCTCTCTTTCACGCCTTACATTAACGACCAGGGATTGGTTACGCTCGAGATCGACCAGGAGGTAAGCGAGGTCAGCACGACGCAGGCGAGCACGACGACAAACCCGAGCTTCTTCAAAAGGAACATTCAGACGACGCTTATCGCCACCGAGGACCGCAGCATCGTGCTTGGCGGCCTTGTCAAGGAACGGAAGTCGCTCAGCCGCGAAGGAGTCCCTTTTTTCTACAAGATACCTCTCATAGGCTGGATCTTCGGTTCGCGGTCCGGCGTCTTGACCAGGAACGAGCTGGTCATCTTCATAACCCCCCGCGTGATCGGGAGCGTGGAGGAGGGAACCCGCCTGAGCCGCGAGTTCGAGGACCGGGTGGTAGAGCTCAAGGAGCGGATGAGCGAAGCCAAGGGGATCAAGAGGGCCCCGGCCGAGCAGGAGGAAATAAAGTAGCCGTTTGACGCGATCGTGCGCCGTCGGATTCCGGCTTGGAAATCGTCTTCCCCGCCGTCGAGGTTTAGCGCGGTAATCATTGGTCAGATCGCCCAATATCCCCTTGTTTTCCGCCCATTACTTGGTTAGAATTGAACGAGATTTGGCGAAAAATTTCAAAAGTGATTTTATTATTTATTTCGCGATGTTTCACCTGTTCCTTTCGGCTGTATCTATACGGCAAAAAGAGCAGTAGAACATTATTCTACGAATTATAAGCAATTATTCTTGTTTATCTAACCCTTGATGGCGGTAGCCTGCCCGGCATAAAATTGTTGATATTATTTTGAAATTAATATCCCATTTTCCCGCGTCCCGTCGGCGTTCATGGCGCCTGATTTGCCTATTTCTTGTGTCATTGTCCTTGATCGCCGCCGTCGCGTTGACGACTACAGCATTTCCCGCTTCCCCCGAGGTTTTTCTCGCGGCCCAACCAGAGAATTATCTTGTAGTCGACAAGCTGGATGGGATGGGGCTGCTGCCGGGATTGATGACGGGCGACCGCGGACTCGAAGCCCGGGAAGTGGCCCGGGAAGCCGAAAAAATCGGAGACTTCGAAGACTCGTTCACCGCGGGCATGGTGCGGTTCCTCATACTGGAAGGCATGCCGTGCCTGGACTTCCGGCTCCATGCGGGCCCTGTATATTCCCGCAACGGAGATGTCCCTCCCAATTCGCAAGGACTTCTTATCCCTGATGGCGCCGGGTTGCGCGCAGGCGGATTTTTTCGGGGGGCCGCTACCGGCTGGTTGTCCTTCCAGGCGAAGGGGGATTTCGTCACCGGGGGAGAAGATGGCTCGTTCGGCCGGCTGGAGGAATCATCCATAAGGGTGGGCTGGCCGACAGCAACCCTTGAGGCGGGTCGCTTCTCGCTCTGGTGGGGGCCGGGGCGGCACGGGGCGCTGCTTTTTACGACCAACGCCGAGCCGTTGACAGGCGTGAGGCTTCGGAATCCGCGTCCGATCGAACCCGGATCGTGGTTCCGCTTCCTTGGACTTATTCAATACGACCTGTTCGTCGCCAGGCTGGAGAAAAACCGGCCGATACCGCACCCGGTTCTATCCGGGATACGCGTGGGTATAAAGCCGAAGCCGTGGCTCGAAATCGGCGCTTCCCGGGCAATGCATTTCGGGGGAGAGAACAGGGGAAACGGCCCGTCGGACTGGTGGAACGCGTTCAAGGGGACCGATGAAAACGAGCCAGGCAACCAGGGAAACCAGCTTGGCGGATTCGACGTTTCCGTAAACCTGCCGATAAGGCGGCAGCCGATCCGGGCGTACATGGAGGCGGCGGGGGAGGACCACGCCAGGGGGCACGTCATTCCCCTCCCCTCCAAGTGGGCGGTCCTGGCAGGCGTGTTCTTCCCTTCCGTCCTCGGATCTCCCAGGTGGGACCTGCGGCTGGAGGCGGCGAGGAACGACTTGAGGGGAAACGGTCCCTCTTGGTATGTCCACGATGCTTCGGGGAACGGTTATGCTCATCGGTACCGCGGCCGAATCCTCGGACATCACATGGGGACCGACGCGCGGGACCTTTTCATCGAAGCCCATTATTTCATCCTTCCCACCTCCTACCTGGAACTCAATGCGGATATCACGCAGCGAACCTTCACCGGGGCCGAAAGGGAAGACACGGACCGCGCCGGCGCCGGCATCGTCTTCTGGTTGACGAAGAACTGGAGAAATGAAACAAGGATTGCTATAAGGAGAGTCTCCAACGAAAATGGCATACCGGGAGCGGACAGCACGGACCTGTCGTTCCAGATGTCGATGGCTTACCAATATCGCTGATATTCAAGAGGAGACTGGGCGGGCATTGAAAAGACAAAACCGGTTAATTTCATGGTTGTTCTTCCTTTTGTTTTCCGGCTGCGTTGCCGGAACGGGAGCT
>JBLNEW010000080.1:0-115285 GCA_050263095.1 Deltaproteobacteria bacterium
CAGGTCCGTGAGGGCGAAGATGTACGACGCCCGGACGTCTCCCGCCCTCTTGACCTCCGCCAGCCGCTCCTTCTTCAGAAACTCGGTGACGTCGCCCGTCACGCTGACGGGCAAGGCGATCCTGTCGGCAAGCGAAGCAAGCGTCATCGTTCCGCCGAAGTACAGGATCTTGCATGCCAGCTCGGTGAGAAAGCCCGTCGAGAGCCCGGTCTCCTGGATCGTCTGCGGGCCGTCGGGGGGGAGGATAGAGAGGTTTACGGCCTGGGCTTCGACGGTCATGGATTACCTCCGCCCATCATCGCCGGGAACAGGACGTGCATTATCTGCAGCACGCCGGGGCCGAGAATCACGATGAAGAGCGCAGGAAAGAGGAGGAACACGAGCGGGAACACGAGCTTGATCGTCGTCTTAGCCGCCGCTTCCTCCGCCTTCTGCCTCCGCTTGACCCGCAGGGAGTCGGAGTGGACACGGAGGGACTGGGCAAGACTCGTCCCGAGCCTCTCCGTCTGGATCAGCATGGCGACGAGCGATTTGACGTCCTCCACCCCGGTGCGGCTCGCGAGGGCACGGAGCGCTTCCATCCGGGGCTTTCCCGCCACCATCTCACGGTTGACCACGTCGAACTCCTCGCTCAATGCCGGGCTCGATATCCGAAACTCCTCGGCGATCTTAACGAAGGCGGAATTGATTCCGAGCCCCGCCTCCACGCACACGGTCATGAGATCCAGTCCGTCCGGAAGGGAATCCGTGATCGCTTCCTGCCGCCTCCGGGCCTTCAACTTCAGGAACGCGTCCGGGAGGCACAGGCCGGCCACGACACCGGCCGCGGCGAGGACGAGGATCGCCCGTTGCGGCATACCCATCGCCTTCCCGACGGCGATCGTACCCGCCGCGAACGCGAGTGGCGCCACGATCCGGGACCACCAGTAGAACCGCGCGGCCGCGGCGGTCCGGTATCCCGCTTGGGAAAGCAGCAGGCTTCCCCCCGACGGCTCGCCGGCGGTGACGCGCGCCACGATTTCCTCGCTTTGACGGGCCTTCCTGTCCTTCCTGCCGAGCAGGCGCTCCACCAGCTCCGCAGCCCTCCGCATCGGGGTCCGGACCGGGGCCCCGGAGGAGCCCAGGACCTCCTGGAAGCGGTCCGGGACGGACGCCTTCCTTCCGTCCAACAGCCAGAACAGGGCCATCACGCCGAGGGACGTGGCCAGGAAAATCGATGCTGCGATGAAGAGGATCACGCTTCCTCCCGGCGAGTCAGATCTTGATCCGGATGATCTTGCGTATGACGAGCGCCCCGGTGATCTGCATGCAGACGGCGGCGGCGACCATGATCCTTCCCGCCTTTTCGAACCACAGCGGTTTCAGGTAATCCGGGTTCAGGCCCCAGATCGCCAGGGCGACGCACACCGGCAGAACGGCCAGGATGGTGCCCGTCATCCTTGCCTGGGCGGTGAATATCTTGACCTGCGCCTGGATCCGGAACCGCTCCCGGATCACGTGGGCGATCTTGTCGATGATTTCGGCCAGGTTCCCGCCCGTCTCCCGCTGGATCAGGATGGCCGTGACGAAGAACCTGACGTCGAGACTGTCGACCCTGAGCGTCATCCCGGTGAGAGCCTCCCGCAGGGGGACCCCAAGGTTCTGCTCGTCGAAGACCTGCCGGAATTCGACCCCCACGGGGTCGGGCATCTCCTGGGCGACCAGCTGTATGGCCCCCGTGAAGGAGTGCCCTGCCCGCAGCGAACGCGCGAACATCTCGAGCGCTTCGGGGAAGTGCCGGATGAACGACTTCAAGCGGCGGCGGCGTTTGGTACTGACGAAAATGTTGGGTACCAGGGCAAGGACCGCTGACGCCGCCAGGGAAACCGCGATCGGCCAATGGAGGAGCGTCCCTACCAGCATGCCGGCGGCGAGCCCCCCGATGGAGATCAGGACGAAGAAGCCGACCTTCATCCTCATCCCCGCCTGCTTGAGCCGCATGTCGATCCTAAGGGCGGAATTGAAGGATGAGAGGATCCGGTGAAGCGGAGGGACGTCGCTCAGGAGATCGTTTTTCAGCGCGTCCGGAAGGTCGGCGTTCTCGATGTTCCGAACTTCGAGCAGTGCCAGGCGCTTCATGATCTCCCCGCTTCTGGGGTCCCTGGGAGTCAGGAGGAAGTATCCCCCCAATGCCACTGCCAGGACGGCGCCCGAGACGAGGAGCGTAACGACGATCATGCCGGGTCCCCCTTCATTTCTTACGGTACGCGAATATGGATGCCGGGAGATGGATCCCGGAAGCCTGGACCGCATCGAGGAACTTGGGGCGGACCCCCGTCGCGTGGAACTCGCCGGCGACCTTCCCTTCCCGGTCCAGCCCGCGCTTCTCGAAGACGAAGATGTCCTGCATCACCACGACGTCCCCTTCCATCCCCGTGACCTCGCTCACGTTGATCACCTTGCGGGAGCCGTCGCTCATGCGGGCCAGCTGGATTACGACGTTCAGCGCCGAGGCGATCTGCTCCCGGATGGCTTTCGCCGGAAGCTCGAATCCCGCCATGAGCACCATCGTCTCGATCCGGGAAAGGGCGTCCCGGGGGGTGTTCGCGTGAATGGTCGAAATCGAGCCGTCGTGGCCGGTGTTCATCGCCTGGAGCATGTCTAGCGCTTCCCCGGCGCGCACCTCCCCGACGATGATCCGGTCCGGCCGCATCCGGAGCGCGTTTCGGACCAGGTCCCGCTGGGTGACCGCCCCCTTCCCCTCTATATTGGAAGGGCGGGTCTCCAGACGCACGGTATGCTCCTGCTGCAGGATCAGCTCGGCGGCGTCCTCCACGGTGATGATCCGCTCGTTGTCCGGGATCGAGGCGGAAAGGATGTTCAGGAAGGTGGTTTTTCCCGCGCCCGTGCCCCCGGAGACCAGGATGTTCATCCTCGCCTTCACCATCGCCTCGAAGGTGGCGGCTATCTCGGCGTTCAGGGATCCGTTGGCGAGAAGGTTATCCATCTTGAGGGGGCACACGCCGAACCGCCGGATCGACATCGCCGGGCCGTCGAGGGACAGCGGCGGGATGATCACGTTGACCCTGGAGCCGTCGGCCAGCCGGGCGTCGACCAGCGGCGACGATTCGTCGACGCGTCGTCCCACCTTCGAGACTATCCTTTCGATGACCGACATCAAATGCTCGTCGTCCTTGAAGGTCACGTCGGTTTTCGCGATCTTCCCGTTGCGCTCCACGTACACGCTCCCGGGCCCGTTGACGAGGATGTCCGAAATCTCGGGATCCTGGAGGAGCGGCTCCAGTGGCCCCAATCCCAGCGTTTCGTGCTGGATCTCCACGACTATCTTGTCCCGCTCCGCCCGGGTGAGGGGGACCCCTTCCTGGGCGATCATGTTCTCCACGACGGCCTTTATGATCCCGGAGAGCTGCTCCCCGCTAAGCTCCGCGACGGTCGAGAGGTCGAGCCTGTCGATGAGCTTGCGGTGGATGGTGCTCTTGAGCTCCTGGTAGGCGCGGTTCCCCCCGGAAGGGGCCGCTCTCCTGGCAAGCGTGTCGGTCAGGGCGCCGGATACCGCCGGTTCGTTCTTCCGCGCCAGCCAGTCGGTGACCGTCAAGAAACGCTCCTTTCAGGGCGCAGGACCTTATCCAGGAACCCTCTTTTTCTCGGCGGGGGAGCAGCCGTTACGGTCGCCGGCCCCGCCAGGAGCTCCGCCATCTTCCGGAAGGCGTGGGTGACCTCCTTGTCGGGGGCGACCTCCGAGAGGAGCTTTCCACGGTTTATGGAGGAGAGGACCGTTGGGTAGTCGTTCGGCACCGAGAAGAAGATCTGGCAGTTCATGATCCCCTCGATGCTCTCCCTCGAGATCTCCTCGTTTGGAAGATACCGGGAAAGGACGAGCTTGACCCTTTCGTCGAGAAAGCCAAGCCGGCAGAAGAGCTCGATGCTCTGCTGGGTGTTTTTCAGCGCCGGCAGGTTGAGCAGGGTGACCAGCAGGATGGTATCGGACATCTCGAGAGCGGTGAGGGTCTTCTCGTCGAACTGGTGGGGCGTATCGACGATGACGACGTCGAACATCGAACGCAGCGCCAGGAGCATCTCCCTCACCTGCCCGGCGGTGATGTTCTCGGCATCCTCGATCCGGGGAGGGTCGGCCAGGATGTAAACGCCGGAGGAGTGCCGGGCGAGGAGGGAATGGAGGAATTCCGGGTCCGATTTGTCGGCGTTCGTCGCCAGGTCGAGGATCGAGTGGGGGGGGCTGACGTTGAAGAACATCGTCACGTCCCCGTGCGCGAGCACGAGATCCACCACGATCACCTTCTTCCCGTGGCGGCAGGAAAGGGCGTCGGCCAGGTTGGAAGCGATGGTCGTCACCCCGTTCCCTCCCTTGTTGCTGAACACCGAGACGATCTTCCCCCGCCGCTCGGCGGGGTCCTTTCGGACCCGGTTCCGCTGTGCCTTCTCGGCCGCGATGCAAAGGTCGACCTCCCGGACCGGTTTGGAGATCAGGTCGTGGGCGCCCGCCCGCATCGCCTGGAGGACGTAGTCCCCGTCGCACGCGGCGGAAAGGGCGAGTATGTAGAGATGCGGGAACTCCTTCGCAAGGGGGGCGATCACCCGGCCGGGATCGCCGTTGACGCCGACGATGGCCATGTCCGGGTGGAACTTCCGCACGACGTCGGCCCCTTCCGCGACGGAGGGGACCCTCCAGCGGATGTCCACCGTCCCGGTCTGCCGCCCGAGGATATCGACCTGGCGGACCGTCTCGGGATCGAGCTCGACGATGAGGGTACGCAGCTTCTCGGCCATCGCCTACTGAACCAGCCGGAGGACCTTGAGCGCCGGTCCGCTCGTGGGTCCGTTGCTGGGACCTATGTTCCCGACGGCCCGGTTAGGAACGAACCGCCCGATGACGGTTCCCTGGTGATGCGAGATGCTCTCGATCCAGAACCCCGCGAAACCGGCGACCACCATTTCCGATTTGCCGTTGGCGATGGCGTCTTCCGGGTCGTAGATAGGGATGCGGACGACGCGCGGAGACGCCATCCACCGGCTGTCGGCAGAACCGTAGGTGTCGCTCTCCGGCAGGTTCGTCCCGTCGTTCCAGCGGGAGGATGAATCGGCCCTGATCAGATCCTCAACCCCCTGGACCGTGGGCCCTACCATGTTCCCCGTCTCCAGGGGAACGGATTGATCGATGCTCACCTGGAAGGGGCTGTCGGTCCGGATCGCTTCCCTGTAGCCGTCCGCGCCGGAAGCGCCGTAGTCGAGGGCGAAGAAATGGCCCGGCTCCTGCTGCAGGGAAGGGAGCCCGTTCGGATTCTTTGGGCTGTTCTTCGGCGTACCGATCTTGAGGATCACGCGGGTCCCCGGGCAGAAATATCTCGATGTGTCGACCACCCCGTCGGGGCAATCCTTGTGTACTGTCTCACCGGGATCGAAGAGCCCGTTACCGTTCGTGTCGTCCCAGGGGAACGGGATTCCCCATGGCTTGAGCCCCCGCACGTTCTTGCCGACCGGAGTTGCCTCGGCCACGGCGAAAGCGCTGATGGTCGTCGTCGGCCCCAGGAACATCCTGGAGAAGAACAGCCCGACCGTGCGCGATGTGTCGACGCGCACGCGGTCCTGGGAGGGGAACATGACGCCGACCTCCCCCGTTGCAAGGGCCGTCCTGGCGACGACGTCCATCGATGCGAAGTTTTGAGCGCGCGTCGTTGCCTCTCTTCTGACGTCCGAATCGTTCCAGTCGCCGTCGAGGAAGGCGGAGGCGCCCGCCAGCGCGCCCGCGTCGGCGCACCGCTGTAATTCGTGGCGGACGGTGTACATGTAGCCGACGTCGATCCCTACGGCGGCGAAGCCGATGAGTGCCGTCAGGGCGCCGACGAAGGCGACGAGCACTTGCCCCTTTTCCCGTTTCCGCTCCATGGCGTTTTCTCCGTTGGTCGCCGCCGCTCCTACCACACCATCGTCGGGGAGGTTTCCCCCGGGTCCGCCTTCTCCGTCGGAAGCTTGGGCAGGTTCGCCGCTTCCATCGGGCGCACGAGCCTCGGGGTCACCATGACCATCAGCTCGGTTTCGTTGTTCTGGTACCGCGTGCTGCGGAAGAGCGTTCCCAGTATCGGGATGTCACCCAATAGCGGGAGCTTGGTGACCTGCTTGGAGATCTTGTTGTCGATCAGCCCCGCCAGGACGAAAGACTGCCCGTCCGCCAGCTGCACGCTCGATTCCGCCTTGCGGCTCTTGAGCGCGGGGATGCGGAACCCGGTGAGCACTACGGCGTTGGTGAAGTCCAGCTCGCTCACTTCCTGCGCGATCTTCAGGTAGATCTCCCCGTTCGCCGTGATCTTCGGCTGGAAATGGAGCCTGACGCCGAATTCCTTGTAGGTGACGCTGACGGCGTTGCCCGCCGCTCCCGCCGTGCTGTAGACTACCGGGAACTCGCCCCCCGCCAGGAATTTCCCCTCCGCCCCGTTGGCCACGACCATGTTCGGTTCCGCGAGCGTCCGAAGCGCCCCCCTGTCGTGAAGGGCATGGATGAGGGCGGCGAACTTGGGGAAGAGCCCGGGCTTGGCGACGAAGATGTTGAGCGCGTCGCTGAAGGTGAAGTTGGGACCGATGTCCCGCGGCAACTGGTCGCGCAGGTTGCCGAAGAAGGGGGTGAACGCGTTCCCGGGGCTCAAGGAGCCGCGGATGCTTCCCTGCTCGGTCTGCACTCCGAAGCCGAGCTCGCGCGCGGCGGTCCGGTCGACCTCCGCCACCCGGACCTGGAGCATGATCTGCTCCGTCCGCTCCACCGCCATGAGGTTGACGACGTTCTTGGAGTAGGCCTTCGCAGCTTCCACGATCCTCTGCTGGGCCGAATCCGTGCTGACCTTGCCTGACAGGATCATCGATTCGGGCGGACCGCTGATCTCGAATTTCTCGCCCGGAGCGAGCCTCTGGAGTTCCTTCTGGACGCTGCTCCCCTTCTCCACGTTTACGTCGATGGATGTGGGCAGGCCCTGCTCGCTCCAGTAGATCAGGGTCGTCGCGCCCGGATTTTTCGCCGTGACGAGGATCTGCTTGGGCGATACGACCGTCACATCGGCGATCTCCGCCTTGCCCACGGACACCCTCTTGATCCGCAGGTCGGTGTCGACCAGGAAGGACTGGTTGAGCGCCAGGTGGAGCTTCCTGGCGGATTCACCCTCGACGCCCATCTTGAAGGCCGCTCCCGCCGGCTGCGGGCTCATGAACCCCGAACAGGCGAAGAGAAGGATCACGGCGATTCCGTATATGCGTTTCACGCTCTGTTACCCCCTGTCTGGAGGAATCCCTTCATGGGTTCAATCCACCCTCTCCTCGGACCGTTTCCCTCCCCGGATCACTTCGACCATGTAAGAGGAATCGGCGACCTGCACGGCAGCCGCCTTCTTCCCCGACTTCGTCCGCTTCGCCGAGGCGCGCGTCGAACGGTGCATCGAGCCGATGAGGCCTCCCTTGTCGCTTCCCGGCGTCTCCACCTTGGCCGCATCCGAGAAATTGCGCAGCACCAGCTGGATCTTTCCGTCGTTGCTCGCAAGGGCGAGCTTTTCGGCATCCTCCGGGGTGACTGCTATGGTGACCGTGTTCACGGTGACCGGCTTGTTGTCCTTCTGCTCTACCACCTGGCCCGCCGCCAGGACCTGCACGTCCTGGATGAAGGTCTTGGCGACCTGCTCCTGCTGCCGTTCCGGGGAAACGGCGGTGGTCACCACGACGTCGACCCGCGAATCCGGCACGATGAAGCCTCCCACGCCCACGACCTCGTTCACCTTGACGGAGAAGGCCCTCATGCCTGCGGGGACCTTCAGGGAGAGGAGTCCGCTGTTGTTCTTGTTGGCCGGCACCAGCTTCGACTCCACGATCGGCTCCCCGCGGAGATAATCCCGTATCGCTACGCGGCCGATCACCGGCTTGAGCGCGGGAAACGCATCCTTGGGGTGGAGCTCCTTCGGCCAGGGGGAGAGGGCCACCTGGTTGGGATTGATCGTCGCGCCGAGCGGGATGTCCACCACAGCGACCGCGATCCCCATGGTCTGGAGCTTTGCGGCTTCGGCCACCCGGCCCTTCTCCGAGAGGAACCGGTAGGTCCCGATGCCGGCGGCGAGGGCAAGGATGAATGCGACGGCTGCGATTCCGATGATCCGCTTCTTGTCCATTGAGTGGGGCCCCCTTAATATTCTTCCCGCATCGACGTGGTTGCGGCGAGCGGGATACTCGAGCCGGAAAGCCCGGGAAGGAACCCGGCCACGGAGAGCGGAAAGTTGTACGTTACGTTCACGGTGCACGTCCCGAAGGGGGCACCGGAAGGATTGACTCCTACGGATGCCCCGACGATGCCGGCGGAGGCCAGGATGGCGTCTGCCCTCCCCCTGGCGGCGGCGACGTCACCCTGGACGGCCGCGATCCGCACTGCCTCGCGGGAGGCGCCCGTGAGAATGTTCCGGGTCATCCATGCGCGGCCGAATTCGGCGATCCCGATCAGCATGAACAGCATCATAAGGATCACGAGGGTGAACTCCACCAGCGCCTGGCCTCTCGTCTCGCTTGTTTTCGATACCGTAGCGATGCCAGTCTCTGCGCCGGGAACCGGCCCCCCGGGGGGGCAGTGTCGGCGACTGCCCTCCCCCGGAGGCATTTTTACGTCGATTTTCCGGCGAACGTTCCGTTGTTTCATATCGATCAGAAACTCCCGCTGAAGCTTGTAAAGAATCCCTGGATGGAACTTCCCAACAGGACGAGGGATGCGATAGCGGCAAGGGCGATGAAAATGAGGATCAGGGCATATTCGGCCAGCGCCTGACCGTCCTGACCCAGGCCTCTTATCTTAAGCGGCTCCAACGGATTTTGTTCTGCCATCGCGCCCTCCATATGCGTCCGGAGACTCGAAATTCCTTTACAGGTTGGCCGTGATGGATCCAAGGGTGGTCGAGATGCCTCCGCCCAACGCGATAAGGGCTGCGACGGCTGCGACGGCAATCAGCGCCAGTATCAATCCGTATTCCGCCAGCGCCTGTCCTTCTTCTTTCTTTACGAAACTTGCGAATTTCTTTAACATGGCACGGTCCTCCTTTGTTATAGGTTGAGCGTCCTTTGTTGCTCGCCAAAAACCATTGTATCAACCCGCCTTAAATAGACTTGTCTTGAGATCACCTCCTTAACTAATTGTTGGCTAAGACTCGTAAAGCGAAAATCGTACCAAGACCTGTTTCCGTAATTGGGATAAGGTAAACCAGCGAATGAAAGAAGGAAATCTTATTGTCGCGCTAAATAATGCAATTAAAACACATCATATTGCAATAACTTGTATATTGCCTTAAATAGACACGGCTTTTTGTATTATCAGGAGCGTCTCTCCTTTTCGAAAATGTAAAAGGGATTTTTCTCAAATAACAACTATGCCTGAATTGGGGGCAGGCCAAGGAAGCCGGAAAAGCATCGCACCGGGACATGGGTGGGCAGCCCCTGCGGGGGCGGCCCACGCTTGTATCTATATGAAACGGCAGCCAGACGCCGACGTCTGTCGGCCGGGATTGCCTTCAAGACGCGGCGTCAAGCCGCCTTGGAGAGGTACCGCTCGATCGACTTCATCTGCGCCGCCCAACCCTCCTCGTGCATCCGGTAGGCTTCCGCGCGGCGCGCGGCCGGGATCCCGTCGAAGCCGGATTCCACGATGGTGAGAGCCGTACCGCCGGCGACCTCCTCCAGTTCGCATACAACAAGCGTCGGCGGTTCGCCTGAGTAGTCCACGTCCGGGTCCACCGCGTAAGGATGCCAGCGCCACGAGAACAGGCGCTGGGGCTCGATTTTCTCGATCACGAGCTCGAACGGCAAACCTTCGTAGCCCTTTTCCGTGATAGTCCCTTTCACGGAAGCGCCAGGTGAAAACGAGCCGGCCAGCTTCACGCCGAACCATGCGCCGAATTCCTCCGCGTCTGTGAGAGCGCGCCAGACGCGCGCGCGTGGGACGCGAAGGATGATCTTCTCCTCCATGCGATCGGTAATCTTCGTTCCCATACACGACCTCCGTCTGCGGTATCTTGTGTTCCAACAAGTACGATGCCCGAGGCGATCCCGACAGTTCCGCCGCCACATCCGTTTATTTGGCTTCGACCGAAATCCTGCCGCTCCCATAATCCGTAAAGACATCCGCCGGATATTTACTCTAAGATCAGTGTGGACGGATAACGGGGGAGGCCGCGCATGAAGCGGTACTTCGAGTTCGAACGGCACGGAACAAGCTACCGCAAGGAGACGCTGGCCGGGATCACGACATTTTTGACGATGGCGTACATCATCATCGTCAACCCGGCGATCCTCGAAGCGGCCGGCATCCCGAAGGGCCCTTCCATGGTAGCCACGATCCTCTCCGCCGCGTTCGGCACCGTCGTGATGGGCCTGTACGCAAGGCGTCCCTTCGCCATCGCTCCGTACATGGGGGAGAACGCCTTCATCGCCTTCACCGTGGTCAAGGTCATGGGGTATTCCTGGCAGGCCGCGCTGGGGGCCGTCTTCATAGCGGGGGTATTGTTCACGCTGCTGACGGTCCTGAAAATCAGGGGATGGCTGGCCGAGGCGCTCCCGCAATCCTTGAAGTTCAGTTTCGCCGTGGGGATCGGCCTGTTCCTGACGTTCATCGGGCTGAACGAGGCCGGGATCGTCCGGCTGGGCGTCCCGGGGGCGCCTGTGTCCCTTGGCGACATGTCGGATGCCCGGTCGCTGCTGGCGCTGTTCTGCCTCTTCGTGATCGTCGTAATGACGATCCGGCGCATACCGGGCGCGATCGTCGCCGGAGTGCTGGGCACAACCATGTTGTCGTTTCTGTTCGGCGTCACGCCCGCTCCCGCTCGATTGGCCGATTTCCCTCCCGATATACACCCTCTCCTGCTGAAACTCGACCTGCCGGCGGCCTTGAGCCCGAACTTCTTTCCGGTCATCCTGACCGTGTTCGTCATGGCCTTCGTTGACACGGTGGGCACGCTGATCGGCCTTTCCGCGCGGGCGGGGCTACTGGACGAGAAGGGGAACCTGCCGGATATCGAGAAACCCATGCTCGCGGACGCCCTGGCCACCACAGCGGCGCCCCTCCTGGGGACGACCACCACGGGGGCATTCATAGAATCGGCCGCGGGGATCGAGGAAGGCGGGAGAACCGGGTTCACATCCCTTGTCGTGGCCTTCCTGTTCCTGCTTTCCCTGTTCTTCGCCCCCTTGCTTACCGCGGTCCCGCCCCACGCCTACGGGGCCGCCCTGATCGTCATCGGCAGCTTCATGATCGCCCCGATAACGAAGATCGACTTTCAGGATCCCACGGAACTGATCCCCGCTTTCCTTACGATTACCCTGATAAGCTTTACCTACAACATAGGAGTAGGGATGACGGCGGGGATCATCTCCTACCCGCTGCTGAAGGTCGTAAGCAGCCGGGGCCGGGAGGTCCCTGCAGGCCTCTGGGTCCTCGCGGCCCTTTCCCTGACCTTTTATGTCTTCTATCCGTACAGATAGATAATTACCGTCCGGGCGCAGGATCGCCGGATCCGGGCGTGAAAAGGAGCATGGCCGGCTGCGGCGCCGGCCATAGCGTCACGGGTGCGCACCCGCCAGCCGAATGTTCGCGAGGGAATCGGTTATGGCATCCGCCTCGCAGAGCTGCTCCGCCGCGTAATTGTTCGTGACCGCCAGCACCGAAAGCCCTGCCCGTTTCGCGGCCTCCACACCCGCGGGGGTGTCCTCGACGGCCAGGCACTTCCGCGGCGAAGAAAGCATCGACGGGCGCGAAAGGGACAGCATCCGGAAGGCGAGGACGTAGCCCTCCGGATCGGGCTTGCCTTTCCGGACGTCTTCGGCCGTGACGATATGGAGGAAACAGCGCGCAATTCCGAGCATCGACAGGATCGGTTCGATGTCGGAACGCAGCGCGCCGCTGCTGATGGCCATGGGGAATCCGGATGCGTGCAGCGATTCGATCGTCTCGACGGTCCCGGGATAGGAGTTGACCCCGTTCCTTATGATCTCCTGGAATACCCGTGACTTGGCGTCGACCAGCTGCGACAGCTTCCGGTCGTCCAAGGCCAACCCGTGAACGCGAAATGCTTCCCGGAAAGCGTCCCGGTCGTCGAGCCCCATGTAGAGGTCGACGTATTCCTGCCAGGGAAAGGATATCCCCAGCGGCTCAAGCACCTTCCGGAAGGCATTGCAGTGCAGCGGCTCGGTGTCGGCGATCACGCCGTCAAAATCGAAAATGACCGCCTCAGGCCTTCGCAGGGTCTGGAGTTCCGCCATCGCTCGAAAACACCCCCGAATCGATTTTACCCGTACATGGGAACGCCGCGCCAGCCGCCGGATCGATTCCACTGGCTTTTTCGACGGTGTGGCGCATGAATCCGCAGTTATGGCACAGTTCGTGAAAAATCTTTTGATCGGTCGCTTTGGGGCAGGCGGAAAGGCCGGAATTCCGGGCTTTGCGCAGTCGCGCAGGAGCTCGAGGATTTCGGAATCTTCCGCGTGCCGCGGAATGTGTAACTTACACAGGAGGGATAGATGAAAACGAGAATTCTTGTCACTCTTGTCCTTCTCCCCATTGCGGGACTTGCCGCGAACGCGGCACCCGCGCATGCCGGGGTTGACGTCAACGTCAACCTCGGGCTGCCGGTTGTCATCGAGCAGCCTCCCGAAATGGTCGTCATCCCCCGGTCGAACGTCTACTTCGCGCCCGGCGTAAGCGTGGACCTTTTCTTCTACGATAACCGCTGGTGGAATCGCCGCGGGGATCGCTGGTACCGGGCCAGCGACTACAACGGGCCGTGGACGGTCGTGGGGCGGCGGCACGTCCCGGCCCCCGTTTACCGGGTTCCTGCGAACTATCGCACCGTCTACGTCCGCGAGAAGCGCGTTCCTTACGGACATTGGAAGAAGAGCCACGGAAACCACGGGGGGAAGCACCACAAAGGGCACGGCGACAGGCGCAGGCACCACGACGATTAGGGAGGAAGTCTATCTCCCCAGCAGAACCACCGTGCTCCTTGGAGCCGCCGGGTAGGAGTTTGCCGGATCGATGGGGACCTCGGTTCCCGGATCGAGGAAATCCTCTTCGCTCGAAAGGCTTGTGTCTATCACCCGATACCAGGTCATTCCGCCGGGCGGCTGCGGGATCGCGACGACCTGTTTCCGGTAATC
Source organism: Deltaproteobacteria bacterium (assembly GCA_050263095.1). Lineage (GTDB taxonomy): Bacteria > Desulfobacterota > Deferrimicrobia > Deferrimicrobiales > Deferrimicrobiaceae > FEB-35. The sequence goes on from JBLNEW010000080.1 coordinate 13,177, forward strand.
GGCGTTCAGGATGAAGAAGAGCAGGTAGTCGTCCCGGTTCGCCGATCCCTCGCTCCCGTCGAGCTGGTAACAGAGGGTGAGCAGTTCCGGATCGTCCCAGTTCGGCCTCCTCCCGTCCGTCCCGAACCAGGTGATGTCGTCGATGCCGTTCGCGTCCAGGTCCACGCCGCGGAAGAACTTCCGGCGCTGCAGGATCGGGAATCGGCGGGCGAACGCTATCGTCTTCCGGAAGAACGCGAGCATGTCCCCGTTTTTCTCCGCCAGAGTCCAGTCGAACCAGCTGATCTCGTTGTCCTGGCAGTATGCGTTGTTGTTCCCCTTCTGCGAGCGCCGGAACTCGTCCCCGCCGAGGATCATCGGCGTGCCCGATGAGAATACCAGGCTGCAGACGTGATTCTTGATGAGCTGCGCGCGGAGATTGCGGATGGCGGGATCGGCCGTCTCGCCCTCCGCGCCGCAGTTCCACGACAGGTTGTCGTTCGTCCCGTCCCGGTTCTCCTCGCCGTTGGCTTCGTTGTGTTTCTCGTTGTACGAGACGAGGTCGTTCAGGGTGAAGCCGTCGTGGCACGTTATGAAGTTGACGCTGTTGTATGGGCTGCGGCCGTCTTCGCCGTACAGATCGGCCGAGCCGGTCAGCCGCCACCCCAGGTCGCGCACCTGCCCCGGATCTCCTTTTCCGAAGCGGCGCATCGTGTCACGGAACTTGCCGTTCCACTCCGACCAGTCGATGGGGAAGTTGCCCACCTGGTACGTCCCCAGGTCCCACGGCTCCGCGATGATCTTGATGCGGTTCAATACCGGATCCTGGGTGACGGCGTCGAAGAACGACGCCGAACTGCGAAACATCCCTTCCTCGCGCCCCAGCACCGAGGCGAGGTCGAACCGGAATCCGTCCACGTGCATCGTCCCGACCCAGTACCGCAGGGAGTCCATGACGAAACGGATGACGTGGGGATGCGCGAGGTTCATGGTGTTTCCGGTTCCCGTGTAGTTATGGTAGTACCGGCGCGGCTCCGACGAGGTCCCCGTGAGGCAGTAGTACGTCGGATTGTCGACCCCCTTGAAGCATAGCGTGGGGCCCCGCTCGTTCCCTTCCCCGGTGTGGTTGTAGACGACGTCGAGGATCACCTCGATCCCCGCCTTGTGGAGCTCCCTGACCAGTGTCTTGAACTCGTTCACCTGGCAGCCCGGGGAACTGCCCGTTCCGTACGACGACTCCGGCGCGAAGAACCCGATGGAGTTGTACCCCCAATAGTTCGTCAATCCCTTGTTGCGCAGGAAATCCTCGACGTAGAACTCGTGGACCGGCAGGAGCTCCACGGCATTGATCCCGAGCGATTTCAGGTAGGGGATCTTCTCGATGAATCCCAGGTACGTTCCCGGATGTTTCACCCCGGAGGACGGATGCGCCGTAAACCCCTTGAGATGGACCTCGTAGACGAGAAGCTTTTCGAGGTCATAGTCCGGGGGTACGTCCCCCTGCCAGTCGAACGCGTCGTCGACGACTATCGACTTGGGGACGATCCGCGTGTTGTCCCGCTCGTCCCGGGAGAGGTCGGCCGCCGGGTCTTCCGGATTATAGGAGAGCAGCAAATTGTCCTTATTGGCGAACTTGCCGGTGAGCGCCTTCGCGTAGGGGTCGATCAAAAGCTTGTTATCGTTGAAACGCATCCCGTACGCCGGGTTGTGCTCCCCCCGGATCTTGTAACCGTAAAGCTGGCCGGCGGAAAGCCCCGAGACGTGGGCATACCAGATATACTTCGCCTGGTTCTCAAGGCGGATGACGTCCGTGCGATCGCCATCGGGGTTGTCGAACAGCAGGAGACAGACCTCGCGGGCGTTCTGCGAGTAGATGGCGAAGTTGACGCCGTCCTTCGTCTGCGTCGCGCCAAGAGGGTAATATTTCCCTTCCGTTACCTTCAGCTTAGTCGTCATATATCATGCCCGTCCGGGCCTGCTTCCCGCCGGCAGGCTCTTCTACCGGCTCCGGAGAACTTGCCGAAGCATGGTCGAGAGGTCGATCAGTTTGAACGGCTTCTGAATGAACCCGGCAAGTCCCTCCCCTACAAAACGCCGGATAGTCTGCTGCTCGTTGTACCCGCTGGTCAGGATGACCCGGACGTCGGGTCGGATCCGGCGTATCTCCCGGAACGCTTCCTCGCCGTCCATGCGCGGCATCGTAAGGTCCAGTATAACGCCCGCGATCTCTTCACTTCGTTCCCTGAATATCCCAACCGCCTCCTGCCCGTCCGCCGCGGCAAGAACCCGGAATCCCAGCGACTCCAGCATATCGACGCCAACGCGCCGAACCGTCTCCTCGTCGTCTGCCAGCAGAATAGTCCCCGTCCCAAGCCACCCGGCCTCCGGCGTCTCTTCCGACGCAGCAACAGCGGATGCCTTGGCGGAGGCGGGGAGGAGGACCTTGAAGGTCGATCCCCTCCCTGGCTCGCTGGCCACCTGGATCACGCCCCCGTGCCCCCTGACGATGCCGAGCACCGCGGCCAGTCCGAGGCCCCGACCCGTGAACTTGGTCGTGAAGAAGGGATCGAAGATCTTCCTGAGCGTCGGCTCATCCATCCCGGCTCCCGTGTCGGCCACCTCCAGGGAGACGTACAGACCCTCGGGCAGCTCCGCGTCCGGCCGGATTTCCCGCAGCAGGTCGCGGCCGCACTGCATCGCGCCGGTGGCGACGGCGATGGCTCCGGAGCTGTTGCCTATCGCTTCGGAGGCGTTGATGACGAGGTTCATGACGACCTGCCGGATCTGCGCGGCGTCGGCATCGATCCTGGGAAGATCCGGAAGGAAATCATATTGGAGCGCCGCCTTCTTCGAGACGGACATCGCCAGCATGTGGCCCATGTCCTTGATGAGCTCGTTTAAGTCGAGCGACTCCACGAGGAACCGCCCCTTGCCCGAGTAGGCAAGCATCTGCCGGCATAGATCGGCGGCGCGGCGAGTCGCTTTTTCTATCTCCAGGAGGTGGATCCGCACCGGCGATACGTTTGATAGTTTCGACTGGGCGAGGTCGGCGTGGCCCATGATGGCCATCAGGATGTTGTTGAAGTCGTGGGCGATCCCGCCTGCGAGGATTCCCAGGCTTTCCAGCTTCTGCGCGTGCCGGACCTGCTCCTCCAGCCTGAGCCGCTCCGCTTCCGCCCGGACGCGCTCCGTTATGTCCCTCGCCGCAGCGAAAACTCCTATGATATTTCCCGAGTTGTCCCTGTACACGGAGGCATTGTACAGGACCGGCGTCACAAGCCCTCCCCGCCCCCGGATCTCGAGCGCGTAATCCTGCACCGACCCTTCCCGGAAAACCTTCTGATATCCTGTACGCGCCCTTTCGGGGTCCGTGAAATAGTCGGAAAAATCCGTCCCGATGAGATGTTCTCTCGGGTAGCCTGTCACCTTTTCCGTGGCGATATTCACATCCGTTATCTTTCCGGATGCATCGATTGTCACCAGCGGGTCGAGGCTGGCCTCGATCAGGCTCCTGTTGTACGCGCTTGCCATATGCAGTATTCCCTCCGCCCGCTTCCGCTCCGTATTGTCCCGCAGGAACGCGAAGAAACATTCATTGGGGGAGGTAATGTAGTTGACGCTGATCTCCACATCAAGCATGGTGCCGTCCTTGCGGCGGTGCTTCCCCTCGAACCGGTCCGATCCTTTTTCCATTATCTGCCGTATGCGTCGGACGATCTCCTCCTGCTTTTCCAGCGCCTCTATGTCCGAAACGGACATCCGGAGCAGTTCATCCCGGCTGTAGCCAAGGTTGCGGCAGACCGCATCGTTGACCTCGAGGAACCGGCCTCGGCAATCGGTTATCCAGAACCCGTCCGTGGCCGTTCGAAGAATCGTCTCGAATTCCTCCTCCTTCTTCCGGAGCGCGGCTTCCGCGCGTTTCCGGTCCCTGATGTCTCTCGCGATCGTAGAGGCGCCCACGATCGTTCCGTCCGGGTCGCGAATCGGGGACACGGAAAGCGATACCTCTATGTTTTTTCCGTCCCTGCCGACTCGCGTCGTTTCGTAATGCTTGACCGTCTCGCCCCGCTTTATCCGCTCCAGGATCTCCCGGGTCTCGTCCGAAACGCCCTTGGGCGTCAGGATCGAGATCGATTTTCCGATCGCTTCCCCGGCGGAATGCCCGTAGAGCTTGGTCGCCCCGAAATTCCAACTGATGATCGCGCCGTCCAGGTCCTTTGCGATGATCGCATCCTCGGATGATTCCACGATGGCGGCAAGCTGCGCGAGCTTGTTTTCGACCTGCTTCCGCCCGGATATGTCCCGGCAGATGCTTACAAGGAAAGTCGCGCCCCCACGGCGGATCAATCTCGAGTTGACCTCGGTAGGGATGAGCCGGCCGTTCTTCGACCGGTGCACCGTCTCGAAAAACGCCCCCCCCTCGCTTTTCACCTTGGCGATCCGTTCCGAGACGTGCCGGGCCTGGTCCTGCGCGTTCACTTGCGACACGTTGATCCGGCGAAATTCGTCCCGCGTGAAGCCGTACCGATCGCAGGCGACCTTGTTGGCCTCCAGGAATCGCCCTTCGCCGTCCAGGATAAATATGGCGTCGCCGGAGAGGTCGAATACGGATCGGAGCAGATCGAGCTCGTCGATTGAGGAACCCGGGTCCACGGAGGTTCGATTGCGGGCAATTTCGCTCATCACGATCCCCTTTTGATAACCGTTCCCTGGGGACATGTTATCGAACGGTGCGTCTTTTGTATACTGTATACATTGTGCAGCCGGTCCTGCAGGCGGGGCACGTGCCCGGTGTTATAATCGGACCTCTATGAGCGATGATTCTTCTCCACGCGGAGGGCATTCGGGCAGGCCCGGGCGGCCGGGATCCCGGCCGCTCCTTGCGGCAGCACTCCTGGGGGGAATCGCCGCCGCGCTGTTCTTAGGCGCCTCGGTCCCGGACATGATCGCGGGATTCGCGGGGATCGCCTCGCGCGCCTTTCGCCTGGCCCTGAAAGTGGTCGGAGTGATCGTGGCCCTGCCGGTCGCTTTCTACCTCGTCGAACGGTTATTCCTTAAAAAGTCATCTCGCGACCGGGGACGATGAGAGGGATCTAATGGTTTTTCGGGGTGAGCTTTAGGCGGGCTTCCGCGTTCGCTTCGATATCCTCCCTTTCGGTCCATGCCGGGTGAGTCTTTCCCGACAGCCAGAGATCGCTCTGGTCGCGGTAATGCCTTTCGAAGAAATGGCCGGACGCCCCCGTCGTTATCACCGAGCGCGCTTTCGGCCTGAATCCGACAGGGACCACCTGGCGCATCGCGGGTCCGACCAGCACCTGGAAATCCGTCCCGTGCCGGAATTCCTCCTTGAACACCGTCTTCCCGTCGCCGCCCACCGAATTGGGCCCTATGTTGAACCAGCGCTGAAAATACCTTTTCTTGCCGAAAGGGTGCTCGAAGGTCACCTGGTGAAGCCTTCCCCACGTCCAGGTCGAGGATACGTTCCCCAGCCGGTCCTTGAGAAACGACATTGCCGAAAAAAGAGACCTGGCCGCCAGGTCCTCCAGTGAATCCTTCCGCCCGGTAGCCTCGTTCGTGAAAAAGAGCGAGTCGCCCCTTTCGATCACCCTGTCCATGGCGTTCCACGCGAGGCGGGACGACCGGGAGAACTCCTCGTACAGCTCGTCGCCGAGCTGGTGATGGAATACGTTCTCTATCAGCTTCTCGTAGAAGACTTCGTACAGGATCGCCCCCCTGCTGTCCGCCCCGGCGGCCAGGTCCCACTCGGAGAGTATCGTCGCCGCCTCCCGGAAAACGGGTGACTCCGATTCCCGCTTCCTTGCGACCTGTATGGCCAGCGTAACGGCCCTGGATGCGTCCGGCAGAAGGACATCCGTCTGCATCCGCTCGAAGGAATCGGCGGAGAATTTTTCTTTCGCGCCGAGAATGCCGACGATCCGCCGTCCCCGGTCCGCCGGCTCGTAGAGACGCGACAGGTAGTGGGGAAACGCTTTTCCCGCGGGAGGGAAGTTGGCGGCCGCGACGAACTGCTCCGGAGGATTCCAGACGCGCGGATTCCCGGTAAACGGGACGAATCCGCTCCAGTCGTATTCCCCGGTGTCGCCCGGAACGGGGAGCAGGGCGGAGCCCCCCTTGCGCACCGGTATCCTTCCCGCCAGAACGACACCGATGTTGCCCTTCACATCGGCGTACACTACGTTTTGCGCGGGATGCGGAAACCCGGAGAGGGCCGTTAGGAACTCCTCGCGATTCTTCGCGCGGTTCAGCGCGTAAAGGGCGCCAACCGGATCCCCGCCGTCGTATCCAACCCAGTGGAAAGACAGCTGGGAAGAAACCCCGTGCAGCACCGGCGAGAGGATCGGCCCGCGCGGCGTTTCATGGACTGTCACCACCTCGCTTTTTCCCCCCTTGACCGCTATCGTCTCCACCCTGCGCACGAGCGGCACCCACTTCCTGCGGGACATCACCATGTCCCCGTCGACCTTCTCCACGAAGAAGTCGGCGTCGTCAAGCATCGCGCTGGTGAATCCCCACGCGATCTCCGGGTTGTGCCCGATAACCACGCCGGGCGCGCCCGGGAAGGAGACGCCGTAGACGTCGACGCCCGGGGCTGCCAGGTGGACCTCGTACCAGAGCGACGGGCATGGAAGGACCATGTGCGGATCGTTCGCGAGAATCGGGCGGCCCGTTGTGCTCTTCCTGCCCGAGACTGCCCAGGCGTTCGACCCGCCGGAGCGGGCAAAATCTCCCACGGTTGCCCGAAGAGAGGCGATCCCTTCGGCCAGCACTGACGGAGGCGATATCGACATCTTTGCGGCCGGGCCCGTGCCCGGCGAGATGACGGGCGACCCGGCGGGCACCTGCGGGAGCAGCTCCGCGAATTTATGCCGGGGAATCCGGAGGGCTATCTTGTGCAGCGTGGCTTCCTCGGCCCATTGCGCCAGCCCGAACGACTTGAGGAGCGTGCCGGCGGCCACGTCCTGCGCCGCCCATTGCCTCGGCACGGCTCCCATGAGGCGGAACTCCGCCGGCCATGCGCGAAGAGAGGCCATGCCGGCGTTCACCCCCTCGCAGTAGGCCTGCACGATCTCCCGGGTCTTCTTCGGCCACGAGGCGAAAAGCGCCGGAGCCCGGTCCGCGAAACCCAGGTGCCGGAAGAGACGGTCGGCGGGAAGGGCTTTTTCGCCGAAGATCTCGGCCAGCTCCCCGCGCGCCAGGCGCCGCTCCAGGTCCATCTGGAACAGCCTGTCCTGCGCGTGGGCGAACCCCTGGGCGAAGTAGAGGTCGTGCTCGTTTGCGGCCGTTATGTGGGGGATTCCGTACCGGTCCCGGACTATTTCCGCGGGCGCGGCGATTCCCGGAACGGCGATGACGCCGTCACGCTGCGGAACGCTCCCCTGGAAAAACGAGGAGCAGGAGGAGAGAAAAACGGCCGCGGCGAATAACAGCAGCGCGGTCTTTGCCCTGGGTACCGGCGGGGCCGACCCCCACCGCCTCATCGCTGCGCGAACACCCGGGCCTTGATCCTGGCAAGGACGGTCTCGAAGACCTCCCCCGTATAGGTCCGGACATGACGCCGCATCTCGATGAGGTACCGCTCTATCTCCCCCCACTCCTCGGCAAGGATGCGCGCCTGGTCCTTGTAGGCCCTGTCGTACGCCTTGTGCATGCGCTCCTGGAGCGCCGACCGCCTCGCCCCGTCGTCAGGATATGCCCGCTTGGGCAGGAACTCGTGGATCGCCTCGAAGATGCGGACGTCGGTATCGTCGAGATGGAACATCTCTATGTTGTCTATCATCACGACCTGCTTATCGGAGGTCGCCACGTAGTGGCCGTACCGCAGCGCAGTTCCGATGCAGTCTCCCAGCGCATCCTGCCGGGCGGCTCCCTCCACCCACCAGTCGCCGTCCTTGAGGATCCTGGAGACGGGCAGATCCTCGTCCAGGTAGATGTTCACGCCCTCCTCCTTCGGCTTGAGGAGCACTTCCTCGCCTTGCGGGCTCAGGTGGTACACGACAGGCAACGCAGCCAGGCCGACCAGCCCGGGAAGGCCGGCGTAAATGTACTCGCCCAGGCAGCCGAACCTGGAAAGGTAGACCTGGTGCTTCTTCCCCCCGCTGTCCTTCAACATGAAAAGCGTGTCCTTGTGAACCTTCTCCACCAGCTCCACGTTCATGATTTCGAAATCACGGGGCCCGTTCTTCTGCATGCGGGCGAGGAGAGCGAGAACGGCTTTCTTGAGGCCCGTCGTCTTGAGCTTCGACGTGAATATCTTCACGCGTGCGGCGTCCGGCATGAGGCGGATCGCGCCCCGGACCCAGTTAACGTATGAATGGGAAATGCTGATGGGAAGCATGTCCGTGCTCGTCGGATCGAGCAGCTCGTCCACCTTGGCTTCCCAGAGCGGAATGTGCATCCCGAGGAATTCCTGGGGATTCTCCAGGCCCAGGATCTTCAGGATCTTCTCCCGGTCCCTGGTGGTCCGCTCGGCTGCCGGAACCTGGAAATAACGGCGGAGCGCTCGCTCGTATTTCGCCAGCTCGGGCTGGACAGGGCTCATCGGAAGATCCTCCGGAAGTGCCTGCTTTTTGATGTTGATATTACCATCGTTCGGTACCTGCGAATACTTCATATACCGGCCCGGGCCCTGTCCTGGCCGGGGGCGGCGGGCAAATCCAGGAGCTTCCCTAGAAGCGCCAGTTCACGGCGCCGCGAAGGCGGTAGTCGGGGACTATCTGCAGGCTCGTGTTGTTTTCTATCACCGGGAAATCCGCCCCCGCGGAAGCGCTCAAGTTCTCGTGCCACGTTGCGGATATTTCCGGGCCGATGAAAAGACTCGTTATCCCGGTGTCGGCCAATTCCTGCCCGTTCAACTTATCCTTCCCCTTTGTCTCTCCCGTGACGGCAAGCTGCAGGCCGAGGGTCCCCTCGTCGGAGAGCACGAGATAGATCCCCGGCTTCAAACCGAATATAAGGTCGTTCGCGAACCTGTAGTCGAAATCTCCTTCGGTGCGTATGGAGTAATGAACGGCGGCCGTGACGAACATGCGCTTCCACCGTCCATATGCATCCGTTCCCACGATTAAATCGTATGAACCGCTGCCAAGGGCCAGGTCGTGGCCGTGGACGCCGCTTTCAGGCGCTCCTGGAGGAGGTTCCTCTTCGGAAAGCTCTTCCTTCAGCCGGTCGGCGTCGCCAGTGGGGACCTTGATTCCGCCGACCGCGTTCCAGAGGAATGTGCTCTCTTCCCTCAAACGCCTGTAGATGAGGGCGTTGCCGATGAGCGCCGCATCGCCTGGACCTGACACCGTGCCCTCGTCGATGCCGGCCCCCTCGGCGCGTTTGAAGGACCTGTGTATATAAGGAACGTTAAGCTGCACCCCGAACCTGTAGTTGAACTGGTACCCCAGGATGAACTGGGTGATCGAGCTGTTGAGGAACTGGCCCGCTTCGTTCTCCACCTTCCTGCCTCCGTCCCGGAGCGTGCCGAACCGGGTGTACTGCTCGAACACCCCCGTGAATACCCCCGGCTTGGACGCCTTCGCTTCCGTCGCGCGGTAGATCGCGCACAGGTCGCAGGCAAAGGCAGCCCCCGAGGCAGTCGCCATCATGACGCCAAGCAAGGCCATGACAAGTTTCCGCATGCCGATTTTTCCTTTCCACGTCGGTATATGAAAAACTCTCTTTATTCGGCTGCCAAACGGAGGGATAAAGACTCGTCATACTTCTCGATGCGATCGGGAAAGGAGTTTCCGTTGTATACGATCATGCCCGCGTTGTTGATGACGATGTAAACCGGGACCCCGGGCACATTGTATTTTTTTGCTACGCTGCCGTCAGGATCGAGGAGGACGGGATACAGTATGCCGAGGGACCGGACCGCCGCCTTAACCTTCTTCGGGCTTTCCTTAACGTTGACGGCAACGACCTCCACGGTCCCCTGGCGATGGATACGGTTTATGACGGGGACCTGCTCCTTGCATAGCGGGCACCACGCCGCCCAGAATACGAGCAGGACAGGCTTCTTCCCTACGAACCGCCCGAGAGATTTCGGCGCGCCGTCGAGATCCGGCAGCGAGAAGTCCAGGAAACGTGCTTCATCCTGCGCCTTGGGATGTGAAACCGCCTCCGTGTGGTCCCCTTCGTGCCCCAGGCACGGCAAGGCGCCGAAAGCACCTGTCGCAACCAGGATCGCCATGACCGTCAAGAAACGCTTCATCTGTCGCCCGCGGAGGCCGTCTTGATGCCTGAAACTAAGACTCCCTTGCCCCCTGTGAGGTTGCAGGCAAGGTGAAGGTTACGAGGGAGGCGGTCGGGAGAGCGCCGCAAGCGCCGAAGCCAGCGGAGCGTGCCCTCCGAAGAGTACGAGCTTGTCCCCCGCCGCCAATCGTTCCGAAACCGGAGGTTGGATGATCGCCCGGTCCTCCCGGAGTATGGCGAGCAAAACTATCCCGGTGTCGTTCCCTGCCGGCAGGTCCTCCACCGACTTTATCTCCCACCCGGAGCCCTGCGAAACGTAGTAGATCTCGATCACCTTCCGGCGGAGGAACTCTTCGAACTCGGCGAGCGTCTCGCTGCCGCTCGGGGCGGTCCGCTCCCGCAGCATCCGGTATGTCCCGCTGCGGATCAGCGCTTCCTGCTGTTTGATAACGTGGTCGGGCACGTGGTATTCGGAAAGGACGCGCGCGAAAATTTCCACCGAGGTCTCGAACTCCTCGGGTATCACCGCGTTGGCGCCCAGCGCTATCAGGTCGTCCACGTCGGCCACCAGCCGCGTGCGAACCAGGATGAATAGATCGGGATTGCTCCTGCGCGCTATCGCCACCGCGCGCCGGGTGGCCATCGGATCGGAAATGGCCAGAACCAGTATACGGGCCTGCGCCACCCCCAGCCGATCGAGGATCTCCGGGCGATGGACGTCGCCGTAGAACATTGGCTCCCCCGCCGCCCTCCCATCGCGCACCTGGGAGTCGTTCAGGTCCACGACGACATACGGAAGGCGTGTAGCCTTGAGCACGCGGGCAAGGTTCTTCCCGTTCATGCCGTATCCGGCGATTATGACGTGGTTCTCCATGCCGGTCTTCCGGATGGCCGCCTCCTCCGCGGTTTCCGGGAATGCGGGGCCGCGGAGCGCCAACCGCTCCCACCTGCGCGCAATCCAGGGAGCCGCATCCATGAGGAACGGCGTCGCGATCATCGTCAGGACGGCAATCGCCAGCAGGAACTGGTACTGGCTGGTGCCCACCAGGCGCTCCCGGTACCCTTCGGAGAGGAGGAGGAAGGAAAACTCCCCTATCTGCAGCAGCCCGATCCCCGTGACCGCGGCCACCCGCCACGGATACCCCAATGCCCGCAGCGTCCAGCCCGTGGAGACCGCCTTGACCATTGCGACCGCCCCCACCATGGCAAGAACGAGGGGGAAGTTCCCGAACAGGAACGGAAGGTCGAGCAGCATGCCCACCGAAATGAAGAATATCCCGTTGAAAACGTCCCGGAAGGGAAGGATCTGGGCCGCGATCTCATGGACGTAATCCGATTCCGAGATCACCATGCCCGCCAGGAACGCCCCCATTCCCAGGGAGAGCCCGAACCGGTTGGCAAGCCAGGCGGTTCCCAGGCACACGAGAAGCACGGTCATTGCGAGGATCTCGCGGCTGTTGAGCTTGATTATCTCCTTCAGGAGTCGGGGGATGATGAAGCGCGCAAGCAGAAGGATTACCGAAACGCCGGCGCCCGCTTTCGCCAGGGTCAGCAGGACGGCGGAGAACTGGGCCGTTTCCCACTGCCGCAGAGAAGGGATGAGAAGCATCATCGGGATCACGGCCATGTCCTGGAACACCAGTATCCCGAACGACAGGCGCCCGTGCACGCTGTCGATTTCCATTTTGTCGGCGTACACCTTCAGGACGATCGCCGTGCTGGAAAGCGAGACGACGAACCCGACGAAGATCGCCTCCGGCGCGGGTGATCCGAAGATCATCATTATTGCGAGGGACAGGAGGACGGTGGCGAAGACCTGCGCCCCTCCGGCCCACAACACCTGCCGGCGCATCTTTCCGAAGCTGGAAAGAGAGATTTCCAGCCCGACGGTGAACAGGAGGAGGACTATGCCGATCTCCGCCAGGGAGTTCACCATCCCCGAATCGGAAACGAGCCCCGCGCCGGTAGGTCCCAGGATCGCCCCGGCAACGAGGAACGCGGCCACTACCGAAAGACGCAGCTTGCCGAAGAGGAGCGCGACCGCGGTGGCGATCGCCAGGACCACGGCCAGGTCCCTGAGTATCGAGGAGAACTCCACCGGTCCCTCCGGCTGTCTCGATTGACTACGCCGGAAAGTCTACCAGCGGCGGCGTAAATTCTCCAATCCGGACCGCTGCCGGGATTCATTTTTTTGTAAAGATTGCAGGCAAACCAGCCGATAGGGATTGAAGATGCCTGTTGCCGCCTGGAAGACTGCCTTCTCTCCCCGGGAAGGCGAAACCGCCCGCAACCCCGTGAATTCGCGGGCGGTTGAAGATCCCCCGGGACTCCCACCTCCGTCCCGGGGGATTTTCTTATCTTTAATGCCCCTTTAAATCACGCCGCGCGCGGACAGGGAATCCACCTCGCCTGCGGAGAGGCCTAGCAGGCCGCAATAGATTTCCCTGTTGTCGGCGCCGGGACGTTTGCAGACGGACTTGAGGCGGGCCGGGGTAGCGCTCATCTTCCACGGCGGCGCGGCAAGGAGAAGATTGCCGTAAACGGGATCGTCGATGCTGGCGAAGCATCCCCGTTCCCGCCAATTCGCTTCGGCAAGCGTTTCCAGGGGGCGGTTGACCCGCCCTGTCACGACCGCCGCCCCGGGGCCGCTCTTTTTCGAGGTGTGCTCCTCGATCGCGCGCAGGATCTCGTCCGCGGTCAGGTGCTGCGACCATTCTTCGAGTATCGCCTGCAGAGCTTTTTCGTTCTCCATCCGGACGCGGGCGGCCGGAGAGGAAAACCGCGGATCGCCTGCGAGCTCCGGACGGCCGATTATGGTCATCAGCGACTCGAACGCCTCATCGTTATAGGCGGCCATGAATGTGTGGCCGTCCCTGCACTTGATGTATGTGTACGGGAAGACGGCCGGATCGAAATTGCCGATCCTGCGGCGCGACTTGCCCGCAGTGTGCATCCACGTGATGTTGTAATCAGCGAATTTCATCAAACCTTCCGCGCCGGATACGTCTATGAACTGCCCCTTTCCCGTCTTTGCCCGAAACCGGAGGGCCGCCAGCACGCCGAAGGCTCCCCAGAGCCCCTGGGTGAACCAGCCGTGCCAGTTCCCGAGACGCGTAGGCGCCTGGTGGGGAAGCGGCCGGGATCCCTCCTCCGGCTCCCCTATGATGTGGGGCGCGCCCGAGAGGGACTGGCACAGGATATCGCTGTCCCTGGCGGGCCTGTCCGCGCAGGGGCCGAAAGACCCGTACAGCGAGAGGGCCAAAAATATCAGGCCCGGGTTCTCCACCGAGAGCGCGGCGTGGCCGACTCCCGCCTCGTCCATCCGTGAGACGCTTTCCGAGGTCACGATGACATCGGCGCCGCGCGCCAGCCGGCGGAAAATCTCCCTGCCTTCGCCCTCGCCGAGTGAAAGCGTCGCGAACCTCCGGTTGCGCGCCTCGGAGAGGAACGGGAGGCCGGTGCCCTCGATGGCGATTCCTTCGGGAGCGTATCTCCTCGCAGGGTCCCCCCCGGGCGGCTCGATCTTGATCACGTCGGCTCCGAACTCCCCGAGGATGGAAGACGCTACCATACCGCCGAAATGGCCCGGGCAGATCTCGAGCACTCGCAGGCACGCAAGCGCCTCCGGTTTTCCCGCCGCCGTTCCCGGATCGGTTGCCGCCTTCGCCCATGCGTCGAAACCGCTCATCGCTCCTTCTCAACCGGCGGGCGCGCCCCGGGCGCGTCGGCCCACTTCCCGATCACCTTCTTCCTTTCCAGTTCCTGAACTTCCTCCCGCGAAAGGCCGAGAAGCCCGTTGAATACCTTCTCGTTGTGGTATCCCACGGGCTTGGCGGTCCACTTTATCCGTCCCGGGGACTCCGAAAGCTTCGGGACCGGACCGTACTCGTCGATCCTCCCGTACAACGGATCGTCGAGTTCCCATACCGTTCCCCGCGCCCGCAGGTGGGGATCGCGGTAATGGTCTTCCCCACCCACGACCGGCGCGGCGGAGAAGCCTGAATCTTCAGCGGTACGAACGATTTCCCCGCGCGTACGGGGGGCAGCGAAATCGGCGACCCGGCCCGCAGACAACCCGTCGCCTGCGGTCGCATCCGGGCCGGAGGCGGCGTTCAAGGCCTCGAGAAGCCCGGCCCGCTCCTCCGCATCGCGCGCAGAGATCGCCACGAAACCGTCCGCGCACCGGTAGATCCCTGAAGGCGGAATGACCGGATCGAGGTTTCCCGCCCGGGGCCGGTCCTTGCCCGTAAGTCCGGCATACGGCCAGGTCCAGTCCAGCGTGCGTATCATCGCTTCCGCCTGGGATATGTCGATAAGCTGCCCTTCGCCGGTGCGGCGGCGGACCTCGAGAGCCGCGAGAATCGAGATCGCCGAGAAGAGAGCGGCCGTGTAATCGCCGACCCAGAATCCCGCCTTGACCGGAGGATGTCCCGGGAATCCCGTGATGGCCGACATCCCGGAAACCGCCTGTGCGGTGGCGTCGTAGGAGGCCCTTCCGCGGGAGTACGGCCCCCACTGCCCGAATCCCGAATTGGCGGCGTAGATCAGCCCGGGATTGCGCTCCCGCAGTTGCCGGTAGCCGATCCCCCACTCGTCCATCGTCCCCGCGCGAAGATTCTCCACCAGCACGTCCGACTTCCCGGCGATTCGGGCAAACAGCTCTTTCCCTTCCGGAAGCCGCACGTCTATCGCCACGTGAAGCTTGTTCCTGTTCAGGGAAAGGAATGCGGGGGAGACTTCCTTCCAGTAGAATCCCTCGGGCGCGACGTACCGCATGAGGTCGCCGCGCAGCGGCAGCTCCACCTTTATGACCTCCGCGCCGAACTCCCCCAGGTAGTCGGATGTCGCGGGACCGAATATCCGGGTCGCCAGCTCGATCACCCGGATCCCTTCGAGCGCTTCCGGCTTGGAGGATATTCCGGCAAGGGAAAACGCCGCCCCGGCGGACGAACCGCCGGCCCGGTCAGACGGCAAGGTACTTCTCCTTTATCTCCTCGTTGGAAAGGAGGTCGGACATCGACCCCTCGTACCTGACGGAGCCCT
The DNA here is from genome assembly GCA_050263095.1 of Deltaproteobacteria bacterium. Classification (GTDB taxonomy): domain Bacteria; phylum Desulfobacterota; class Deferrimicrobia; order Deferrimicrobiales; family Deferrimicrobiaceae; genus FEB-35. The sequence goes on from JBLNEW010000080.1 coordinate 28,399, forward strand.
TGTCGATCACGTATCCGCGGTCCGCCACTTTCGCGCAGAAGTGGAGGTTCTGCTCCGCAAGGAGCACCGTGACGCCTTCCCTGCGTATCTGCATGATCATGTCGGCCAGCAGGGCCACGATCAGGGGGGCCAGCCCCTCCGACGGCTCGTCGAGAAGCAGCACCTCCGGGTTGGTCATGAGAGTGCGGGCGATGGTCAGCATCTGCTGCTCGCCGCCGGACAGCTGCGATCCGCGGTTCCTCTGCCGTTCTTCCAGGCGCGGGAAAAGCGCGTAGATCCGCTCGATCGTCCATGGAGCGGACGTTTCCTTCTCGCGCCGGGCCGCGACCTCCAGATTCTCCCGGACCGTCAGGTCCGGAAAGCACCGGCGGTCCTCGGGCACGAACCCGATCCCCTTCCGGCAGATCCGGAATGCACGCAGGCCGTTCACCCGCTCGCCGCGGAAGATCACTTCCCCCGACTGGGGCGGCGTAAGCCCGATGATGGACCGGAACGTGGTGCTCTTCCCCGCCCCGTTGCGGCCCAGCAGACTCACAACCTCTCCCTTCTCGACCGACAGCGAAACGTCGAACAGGATGTGGCTCCGCCCGTAGAACGTGTTGATCGAATTCAGTTCCAGGTATGCCATGGGTCCGTCACTCCGATATCTCCTCGCCCAGATACGCCTTGCGCACTTCGGGGTTCGCCTTGATCTCCTGGGGGGGGCCGTCGGCGATGACGACCCCCTGCTGGAGCACCGTTATCTTTTCCGAGATGGCGAAGACTATGTCCATGTCGTGCTCGGTGAAAACAAGCGTCAGCCCCTGCTCCCGCGATATCTTCCGGAGAAGGGCGACGGTCTCCCGGCTCTCGAACCTTGACATCCCGGCGGTAGGCTCGTCCAGCATCAGCAGCTTGGGCCCGGACGCGAGCGAAATGGCGATCTCCAGCCGCTTCTGGTCGCCGTGGGAGAGGACCGACGCCGATGAATCGTATTTTCCGGCAAGGCCCACCTGTTCGAGCAGGGCCAGCGCCTCCTCGCCGATCTCGGTGAAATTGCGCGCGAGCGAGAGGGGGTTTTTCCCTTTCCCGCGGTGCGAAAACAGGGCCACCTGGACGTTCTCGAAGACCGACATCCGCGGGAATATGTTCGTTATCTGGAAGGAGCGGCCGATCCCCTTGCGGATTATCCGGTAAGGAGGCAATCCGGTGATCATCTCCCCTTCGAACCGGACGTCGCCCGAGTCTGGCGCAAGAAGCCCGGTCATGACGTTGAAGAACGTCGACTTCCCGGCTCCGTTCGGTCCGATGACGGCCCTGATCTCCCCTTTTTCCACCGAAAGGGAGACGTCCTGGAGCGCCCGAAGGCCCCCGAACGACTTTACGATGCCGCGGACTTCGAGAATGACCATCTGCGTATGCACCTCAGCTTTCCGAGAACCAGGCGGGCCTTCTCGTTGACGAATCCCACCACTCCGCCGGGCAGGAGAAGCACCAGCGCGAGCAGCACAAGGCCGAGCACCAGCGCCCACTTCTCGGTCCAGGCGACCAGGTACGAGTTGAGGATGATGTAGACTACCGCGCCCACCGCCGGCCCCACGAATGTGTAGATCCCCCCGATGATCGTCATGAGCACCGGCTCGGCGGACTTGGTCCAGTTGATGATCTCGGGGGATATGGATTTCTCCATCAGGGCGTAGAGCCCGCCGGACAGCCCGGTGAACGCGCCCGCGGTTACGAACGCCGCCCACTGGTAGAGCTTGACGTTCACCCCGAGGTAGGACGAGCGCTGGGAATTCTCCCTGGTGGACTTGAGCGTCGCCCCGAACGGGGAGGAACGGATCCGGCGGAGAAGCTCAACGGACATTCCCACTACCGCCAGCACGAAGTAGTACATCCCCCGCGTGGACCCGATGTCGACGCCGCCGAGGCCGGGTATGGATATCGGCTCCACGGCGATGCCCTGGATCCCGTTGTCCCCGCCGGTGAACCCGTACCACTTGAATACGACAGCGAAGATGAGCTGGCCGAAGGCGAGGGTGAGCATGGCGAAGTGAACCCCCGTAAGACGGATGCAGAAGAACCCTATGACGGCGGCGGCCGCCGCCCCCGCCGCCGGCGCCATGACCAGGGCTAAGAGCGTTCCGAACCCGGCCTTCGTGATGAGGAGCCCCACCGTGTAGGCGCCGACGCCGAAGAACGCCGCCTGCCCGAACGAGAGCAGGCCCGTAGTCCCGAGGAGGAGGTTGAAGGCGATCGCCATGAGGGATGCCACGAAGATCTGCGTCAGCAGGTACTGGTAGAACCGGCCCGCGACCAGGGGAACCAGCAGCAGCAGGAGATACGGCGCCCAGCGCACGGCAGGGTGGACGGAGAAGTGGACCGGCGATATCTCCTGCGCTTCCATCTCGAGGTTCTTTCCGGAGAGAGCCTTTATCTTCAAGGGCCGCCCGAAAAGCCCCCACGGCCGGACCACGAGGATGGCCACCATGAGCAGGTAGATCAGCGCCATCTCGAATTCCGGGAAAACGATGATCCCTATCGTCTCGAGGGCGCCGATGAGCACGGACCCGATCAGCGCTCCCCACAGGTTTCCCAGGCCCCCGATCACCACGACGACGAAGCATTCGATGATTACTTCGGTGCCCACCCCCGGGAACACCGTCCGCGCCGGCCCCGCAAGCGCCCCGCCGAATCCCGCCAGGATCGCGCCGAACGCGAATACAAGCGTGAAAAGCGCCGACATGTTGATCCCCAGCGCGTCGGCCATTTCCCTGTCCGAAGAAGTCGCCCGTACGATTTTCCCGGTTTTGGTCCGATAGAGCATGTACCAGAGGATGGCCGCCACGGCAGGGGCCAGTACAAGCACGAGCAGGGTGTAAACCGGGACCGTTCCGCCGAATATGGTGACCGAGCCGGAGAGAAAATCGGGCTTGGGGATCGACTTGAACTCGGGGCCGAAGACGATCTTCGCGAGGTCGTCGATGATGAGCACGAGCGCGTAGGTGAGCAGCAGCTGGTAGATCTCCTCCTGGACGTAGATGCGCCGCAGGAGCCCCGTCTCCAGCACCGCCGCGATGATCGCCACCCCCAGCGGCGCCGCCGCAAGCGCCAACAGGAATCCGCCGGTCCCGGCGACGTAGAGCGTTATCCAGTAGATGAAGTACGCGCCGAGCATGTAGAGCGCGCCGTGGGCGAAATTGAGGATGTTCAGCACGCCGAATACCAGGGTCAGTCCCGACGAGATGAGGAACAGGAAGGACGCCTGCCGCAGGGCGCTCAACACCTGTACCGTCAGAAACGAAAGGTCCATAAGCTCCGCCGATGGATGGTGTCCGGGTACGCGGGGCGGCGGGGACGGCCGTCAGCGCCGGCCCCGCCGCTCTGCCTGCGCTACTTGTTCGCCGCCTGGGCCTTCTTCCACTCGTCGACGGAGTAGAGCACCTTGGCGGCCGGGAACACCTCGGCCTTGCCTACGATGGCGAAAGGATACGCCTTGTCGAACACCGTCTCCCCCACCATGAAGTCGCTGGAGAGCTGGTGGTCTTCCTTTCGGAGCGTGGCCTTCCCGCGCGGCAGTTCGAGCGTCAGCCCCTCCAGGGCCGCTATGACTTTATCCGTGTCCAGAGATCCGGCCTTCTTGATCGCCTCGGCGAGGAAATAGACGCCGTCGTACCCCTCCGCCGCCCAGGCGCTGGGGTAATCCTTGAAGTCGGCCATGTACGCCTTGACGAACTCCTGGTTGCGCTTGCTGTTCGGCCAGTGGAAGTAGTACCGCTGGTCGACGATCAGGCCCACGGGCATCTCCTTGCCCAGCGCCTTGGCCACGGTGACGTCGCCGCCGGTGGCGATGATCCACTTCATCTTGTCGAATACCCCGTATGGCTTCGCCTGCTTTATGAAGGCCACGAGATCGCCGCCCCACAAGCTGCAGAAGACGGCGTCGGGCTTGGCCTGCAGGATGGCGTTGATGTACGAGGTGTAGTCAGGGATGAAGAGCTTGGGCCACTGCTCGCCGATGAACTGCGCTTTCGGATTCTGCTCCTTCGTCTTCGCCTTGAAGAGCTCCCACATCGTCCGGCCGTACTCGTAATCGGGACCGATGTTGTAGAATTTCGCGAGCTTCTTGTTTTTCGCCGCATAGAGCGCCAGGGAATTGGCCTCCTGCGAGTTGCAGGTGCCCGCCCGGAAGGTGTACCTGTTCCATTTCTCCTTGGTCAGGGTGTCTGTAGACGCAACCGTGTCCATGAAGATCACCTTCTCCTGCTTGGCGACTTCGGCGACCGCCAGGGATCCGGCGGAGCTGACCACTCCGAACAGGAAGTTCACCCCGTCCTTCTGTATGTACCGCTTCGATAGGGTCACTCCCTCCTGAACGTTTGCCTTGTCGTCGGCCGACAGCAGCTCAAGCTTCCTGCCGAGCACCCCTCCCTTCGAGTTTATCTCCTTGACGGCGAGCTCCGCCCCCTGCTTGCAGGTTATCCCCAGGTCCGAAGCGCGTCCCGACAGCGGGAACATGCCTCCCAGCTTGATCGTGTCTGCCGCATACGAAGTGGCCGCGAACAGAAGCGCCAGCATCGCAACTCCGAACTTCTTCTTCATTTCCCTACCTCCTTCTTTAATTTGACCGCCCCGGGGCGGCCTGATCAGCCGGATCCCTTGCTCCCCCGCGCCGTCCGCGGCGGGACTATGATGGCTTCCCCGTCGAGCACCGTTTCATTCCTCTGGTTGAAGCACCGCGTCCGCAGCCGCATCCTCTTCTCTGAGATCATCTCCGCCACTTCCGCCCGGGCGGTGATCTCGTCCCCGATCTTGACCGGGGCCAGAAAGTTTAGCGTCTGCGATAGGTAGAGGCAGCCCGGGCCGGGCAGCTTCATCCCGATGACCGCGGAGATCAGCCCGGCCGTCAGGATCCCGTGCGCGATGCGCTCCCCGAACATGGACCTGGCGGCGAACTCCTTCGAAATGTGGATCGGGTTCCTGTCACCGGTGATCCCCGCGAACAGGAAAATGTCCTCCTCCGTGATCACTTTCGTCATCTCGGCGGCATCGCCGACCTTGAACATTCTTCACCCCGCCCTTTTTGAGTGTAAAACCGTGTGCTGCAACGGCGATGCCAGATGGTCGACACGATGGCAAATTGCACGTATCTACTGGATAAATATGAGATTGTTCCTTGCCTGCCGGCTATATCCGGGAGGGGCGTATCCGGTTAGCAATGTACCTGAAAAGGTACGTGGCAGAGGCAGGTCATTCCAATATCGGAAAATTCGTCTGGCGAATTAGCGTTCACCACTTCTGTACCGTTATTGGTACATGTACCAATAACGGTACCACATGCCGAAAAGCAAAAACCCATCCGACTACGGCGGACTGGACGAGCAGGGGGGGGGTGAACGGAGCTTCCCGGCGAAGGTTGAGCGCAGGCTTGCGGTTCCCAGCAAGCCGAGCGACGGAGTGAAAGCCCCCCTGCTCGGGAAGGAAGCCGTTGCGCCGGACTGGACGAGGCACTGGACGCTAGTTGTCCCGCGCGGCGGATATCCCGTGCCGCTTCATTTTCTCGTAGAGCTTGACCCTGTGGATGCGGAGCAGGTCCGCCGCGCGTGACTTGTTCCCTCCCGAGGCCTTAAGCGCCGCCATGATCGCGGCCCGTTCCGCCTCCGCCTTGGCGGAGGCGAGCGACCCGGGGGTCAACTCCTTCCCGGCTTCCGGCACCGCCCGGAGAACGCGGGGCGGAAGATGCTCCGGCAGGAGCATGTCCCCCCTTGCCATCGCCACGGCCCGTTCGAGCACGTTCTGCAGCTCCCTGATGTTGCCCGGCCAGGCGTAGGATTGCAGCACCCTTCCCAGGTCGTGGGACAGGCGCCGCCTCGGCTCGCCCGTGTCCGCGGATATCTTGTACAGGAATTGCTCCGCTATCTCCCCGATATCCTCCAGCCGCTCGCGCAGCGCGGGAATGTGGACGGGAATGACGTTGATCCGGTAGTACAAGTCCGCCCGGAACGCCCCTTCCCCGACCAGCTCCTCGAGGGGCTTGCCCGTGGCGGCGATGATACGGATGTCGATGCGCAGCGGGGAGGTGCCGCCGACCCGCTCCACCTCCCGTTCCTGGAGAACGCGCAACAGCTTCGCCTGCATCGGCAGCGGCATGTCGCCGATCTCGTCGAGGAACAGCGTCCCCCCGGCCGCCATCTCGAACTTGCCGGGCTTGCCGCCCTTCCTCGCGCCGGTGAACGCCCCCTCCTCGTACCCGAACAGCTCGGACTCCAGCAGCTCAGCGGGGACGGCCGCGCAGTTGAGCTTGATGAACGGCCCGCTGCGCCTTTGGCCCGCCGCGTGGATCGCGTGGGCGAAAAGCTCCTTCCCCGTTCCGGTCTCGCCCCGCAGGAGCACCGTGGAATCCGTCCTGGATGCACGGCGGGCTTCCTCCTTGGCCGCCGTTATCGCGTGCCCGGAGCCGACGATGCTGTCGAACGTGTACCTGGAGCCTCGCAGGTGGGTAAGCTCCTCCTCGTAATACCGGACCTTCGATTCGAGGAGGTTCATCTTCCCTGCCAGCCGCCGGAGCTGCTCCACGTCCTTGAAGACGACTCGCCCGTAGGCGCCTACGACCCGCTCCCCGTCCCTCAACGGGATGCGGTTCACGATGACGTCCCGCCCGCGGATCGTCTGCGCCTCTCCCATCTCCGGCACGCCGGTCTGCGCCACTATGTGCATTCTCGTGTTCTCCACCACCTCGGTCACGTGCCTCCCGATGGCTTCGCCGACCGCGACGCCGTTGAATTCCGCGTACGCCTCGCTGATCATCGTGATGACGCCCGAAGCGTCGACCACCAGCATCCACTCGCCGGCACCGGCAAGAACCTCCTCCAGGGTGTGGACGAGGGCCTTGGTGGAGTCGAGCTCCCGCGAGATCTTCTCCGTCTCGGTTATGTCCTGGAATATGGAAACGGCCCCGACAAGAGCCCCGTCCCGGAATATGGGAGACCGGTTCGTCATCACGGTGAGCGAACCGATCGCCTGCGGACGACCCGTTTCCGGCGCCCCCGTCCGAAGCACGTTGACCAGGCCGGAGTTTGGGACGATGGACAGGAGGTTTTTCCCCAGCGCCCTCTCCTTCGGCACGCCCAGGATACGGGCGGCGGCGTCGTTGAAGGCGATGATGTTCGCGTCCCGGTCGATCGCCAGCACTCCGCTGGAAAGCGAATCCAGGATCGTGCCCAGGAAGTCGCCCTTTCGCTCAGGCACCTTCGTGCCTCCTCCCCTGCCGGAGATGAAAATGGTATTTTACCAGCATGAAAACGCAAAACCCGAATTTCCGGGAGAACGTAAGGAGGATCTTCGAGACGGCCCCCTTCCTGGAGCATATGGGGCTCAAGCTCTCGGATCTTGGCCCCGGGTGGTGCGAATCCGTCCTCCATGTGGGCGAAAAGCACCTCCAGCAGGACGGATACATCCACGCGGGCGTACAGGCCACGGTGGCGGACCACACCGCCGGGGGCGCGGCGGGCACGCTCGTGAAGGAAGGCGAAACCGTCCTCTCGATAGAGTTCAAGATAAACCTCCTGCGTCCCGCGATGGGGGACCGCCTGCGCTGCAGGGCCACGGTCTTGAGGGCGGGAAAGACGATCATCGTGGCGGAATCGGAGGTGTTCGCGGGAAATGACGGTGCCGAGAAGCTGTCCGCCAAGGCCACGGTGACGCTCGCGGTTGTGCATAGACGGGCATAGTGTACCGGCGGGCGTGATCCGCTGGAAGGCGAGAGGAGAGAGGGTGACGGCGGAGAGGGGAGCGGTCGAGGTCAAGTCCTTCTTCGAGGCCAGGGGGCTTCGGAAGGAAATCCACACCTTCGAGGACTCGACGCACAATTCCGAGCTTGCCGCGCAGACGCTTCGCGTCCAGGTCGGCCAGATCGCGAAGACGATCCTTCTCATGGTGGACGAGTCGCCGGTGGTAGTCGTGATCTCGGGGGACCGGCGAGTCGATTTCAAGAAGGTCAAGGCGATCCGGTGCGGCCGCAAGGTGCGGCTTGGAGGTCCCGAGGACGTCGTTTCGCGGACCGGGTTCAAGGTCGGGGCGGTCTCCCCGGTGGCGCTGCCCGGCGGCATCCCCGTCTACCAGGACCTGTCGCTGCGGCGCTTCGAGACGATCTACCCAGCCGCCGGGGAGACGAACAACATGTTCGTAACGACCCCCGACGAACTGCTCGCCCTCACCGGCGCAACTGAATCGGACCTCGCGAGGACGACCGACGCCGCCGTCCCTTGAGTGCGCCCGTAACGGAAGGCGCTACGCCTCCGGCAGCTCCGTGCTCGCTCTCGCCTTCGGCTCCCCTGCATAGGGTATTTCGTGCCAAGCGATACTTCCCCGCTCTTCGTTCACCCTGTTCGGTCCGCCAAGCCGGTTTGTTCCAAGTTTGGTATAACCGAACCGGACGGTTCCGCCTCGGCGACCCGCTGCGCCGGACCTGCCATCGGCGTCTCGCGCCTTCCGTTCGGAGCGCGCAAACGTGGCGGAGAATTTGCCGACTGCGGCTTCCTTCCCGCGCAGGGGGCTCCGGCGAAGCAGCCGCAGGAGGGGGGGGCGCAGCGAAGTAAAGCGCAGCCGTGCGGGTGTATCGCACGGCGAGCCATGAGCGGAGTCCCCCCCCTCCGAGGCAGCGAAGCCGGTACTCCCTGCGATTGAAGGGGGCCGATCCAGCGGCAAAGCGGACGCACCGCATGCGGAGGCGCAGCGCATTCCGTGCGCAGGGGGATCTGCAAACCGCGGCGGACAGTATGGCCGGAGATCTTCAGAGCGTCAGCGCCGTCAGGCGTCCTTGTTCTCGACGCCCAGCACGCGGATCAGGCGGGAAAGATATGTAGGGGTGAGCCCCAGCGCCTCGGCGGCCTTCGTCTTGTTGCCGCCCGCCCCGCTGATGGCCCTGCGTATGATGGCGCGCTTGTGTTCCCGAACGGACTCGTGGAAGCGAGTATCTTCAGGCGTCGAGCCTTCCCCGCCCAGGTCCGCCAGCGCGATGCAGAGGTCGGGCGGAGTGATCTCCTCGCCTTCCGAAAGCGCCACGGCCCGCCCGACGGCGTTTTCCAGCTCCCGGATGTTGCCTGGCCATGGATAGCGTTCGAGGATCTCCGCCGACTCCTGCGTCAGGCTCTTCTTGCCGCGTCCCATCTCCCTGCAGATCTTCAAAAGGAAATATTCCGCCAGCGGGAGGATGTCCTCCCCCCGCGCCTTCAAAGGGGGAAGCTGGATCGGAATCCCGTCGATGCGGTAATACAGGTCTTCGCGGAACTTGCCCGTGTCCATCCGTTTCTTCAGGTCCCGGTTCGAGGCGCAGATGAGGCGCGCGTCCGCCGTGAGCGTCTTGACCCCGCCGACCCGCTCGAACTCGCGGTCCTGGAGGACCCGCAAGAGCTTCCCCTGCATGGGAAGTGGGACTTCGCCCACTTCGTCGAGGAAGAAGGTCCCCCCGTCCGCCAGCTCGAACCGCCCGGGTTTCGAGGTCGCCGCTCCGGTGAAGGCCCCCTTCTCGTAGCCGAATACCTCCGCTTCCCATAGCGTCGGCGGGATCGCGGCGCCGTTGACCTTGATGAAGGGCCCGTCCCGCCGCCCGCTGATCTGGTGGATCGCCCTTGCGACGAGCTCCTTCCCCGTGCCCGTCTCCCCCGTTATGAGAACGGGGAACGGCGATGCCGCCGCCTTCTCGATCACCTTGCGGACCTCGAGCCACGCCGGAGAACGCCCCACCATGCCGAACCACTCCCCCGAGGCAGGGGCGTCGGACACATCTCCCGCGGCGCCGGCCGCCGTCCGGACTGCGTTTCCCACTACGCGCAGCAGCTCCGCCTCGTCGAACGGCTTCGTGATGTAATCGAATGCCCCGGAGCGGATCGCCTCCACGGCATCCGCGATCGTCCCGTAGGCGGTAACCAGGATGACCGGGAGGGAGGGGTGCCTCTCCCGGCAGTGCCGGAAGAGCGCGATCCCGTCCATCTTGGGCATGCGGATGTCCGTGACAAGCACGTCGGCCCGGTTCGGGTTCGCGGCAAGCCACGATGCGGCGGCCGCCCCGTCGACCGCCTCGGCGACCTCGTATCCCTCGCGCGCCAGCATCGCTCGCAGCACCTTGCGCAGGTTCCGGTCGTCCTCCGCTATAAGGATATTGCCGTTCAACGGATCAACCCCCCGGCAGCTTGATGGTGAACCGGCTCCCCTTGCCCGGCTCGCTTTCCACGGCGATCGAACCTCCGTTCTCCTCCGCGATCCTGCGGCATATGGCAAGGCCCATGCCCACGCCGCGCTCCCTGGTTGTGAAGAAAGGCCGGAACAGCTGTTTCCGGTCCTCCTCTGAGATCCCGGTCCCCGTGTCCTCCACGGTTATCCGCGCCTCTCCTCCCGACGCATGGACGCGGACGGTCAGGTCCCCCCCTTCGGGCATCGCCTCCACCGCGTTGGTCAACAGGTTGAAGACGACCCGCTCTATCTCGGAAGGATCGGCGTTCACCTTCGGAACGGGGTCGGAGGCGTGAAGGCGGGCGCCTATCCGCTCGATCGACTTCGCCCTTTCGCGGCGCAGCCTGGCCATCGCCCGCTCCACCGGTTCCCTCAAGGAGATCCAAAGAGGGGTCCGGTCCGCCGGCCGCGCGTATTCGAGGAATTCCGTGACGACGCTGTTCAGCCGGTCCGCCTCCTCCACTATGATCTCGAGGAACTCGCGGTCCTTCGAGGCTGCCTCGCGGGAGAGGTATTGCGCCGCCCCTTTGATCACTCCGGCCGGGGTACGCACCTCGTGGGCAAGTCCCGCGGCCAGTTCCCCCACGGTGGCGAAATGCTCGCGCCGCTGGATCCGCTGCCTCTGCCTGACGTTCTCGACCGCGAGGCCTATGCCGTCGAGAAAGGGCGCCAGCAGCTCCATTTCCCGGAACGAGGGCGACTTGTCCTTCCAGTGGAACATCGCGACGCCGACCAGCTCGCCCCGCAGGAATACCGGGTAGCTGGCGTCCCAGGTGTCGTCCCATATGGCGACGTCGGCCGCCCGGGATCCGCCGTGCTCCATGAACCGGAGGGCTGGAAACTGGCGGGCGAACCGGTTGAACGCCCGCAGATACTCCTCCTGGCGGACAGGGAGCGCGCCGATCCCCTCGTCGGTCCCCCCTTCAGGGCGTATCCACAGCGATGCGCCGGCGACGAAAGGCACCTGCTTCAGCCCTTCCTCCACCGTCCGCGCTATGCCGGAAATCGAGGAGCCTTCCGCGAGGCTTTTGGCGAAATTTCCAAGCTTCGCCTGGACGGCCCGCGACTCCCGTACGAGCAGGTCGGACGAGATCCCGCCCAGCTTCCGCATCAGGACCGGGTAGAACGTCAGCAGGAAAAACGATATCAGGAACACCCCGGCCAGGGGGAACCAGAACTTGCGGCCCGACGCGACTTCGAGGACGCCGAAAACGACGGCGAAGGCGAAAACCTGGATCACGAGTATGATCCCCCTCCCGACGATGTCCGGGAGCTCGAAGAAGTGGAGGTGCAGGATCCCCGTAGCCATGAAATAGAAGAAAAGCAGCACCGCGAAGGCGGCAAGCGGGGGGAAGTAGACCCCGGTGCCCGGCAGGAAGTTGAGCGGCGCGACGAGGCTCGCGATCCCCCCGCCGACCAGCAGGAACTGGTATTTCTTGCGCTCGATGGACGAGGGATTCGCCCGGAAGCCGTGCGCCACGACTATGTAGAGGCACAAGCCCAGGTAAGGATATACATACAGGAGGGCGGCGATGTTCCACCAGGCCGAGGCGAGGAGGCGGTCGCTGAATACCGTAAGTGCAAACGCCCCGCTTATCCACATTCCCGCGATGAGTGCGGCCGGGAACCACCTGGGGCGCGTCCTTACGGCCGAGCCGCTGTACCGAAGCGCGAACGGAGGGATGAAGAGAGCCCCGGCGAGCGAAACGCGATGCAGGAGATCCGATCCCAGCGTCTTCCAGAGATATTCGGGGAGACACCAAAGGAAGATGATGAACGAAAGGTCCGCGAATGCGCGCGCCTCCTTGTCGTCCTTCGCCCACACGCGAAGGTAGCCGGCGATCGCAAGCGCCACGATCGCCGCGACCAGGCTTCCCTGCGCGTAGTAATCCATGGCCCCGGCTTCTCCCCCCCGATAAAAAAAAGGCTATTCCAGGAATTCCCAGAATAGCCCGAAACGCCCTCCGGCGGCCGGAAAATTCCTGCTTTTATATAAGGCGGCCCTCCGCCGCCTTCCAGTCGATATTCTTGAAGAAAGAAGCAATGTAGTCGGCCCGCTTCAGGCCGTAGTCGATCATGAAGGCGTGCTCGAATACGTCCATCACCAGGATCGGCGACGCCCCGGCCGGATTCCCGGCGTCGTGCTCGTTGACCCACTGGTTTATGAGCCTCCCGCCGATGTTGTCCTGGTACAGGACGACCCAGCCGATCCCACGCATCGCCCCTGCGGCGCGGAAATCGGTCTCCCATTTTTCGACGCTGCCGAACTCCGCCGCGAGAGCTTTTCCGAGCCGGCTTCCCGGATCCAGCGATCCCTTGCCTCCAAGGTTCCCGAAATATAACTCGTGCAGCCGCATCCCGTTCCACTCCCACCCCAGCCGCCGTTTCAGCTCGGCGTATTCGGGCACGGCGGTCTTTCCTTCCGAGAGCATCCCTCCGAGGATGTCCTGCAGCTTGTTCGTATTGGTCACGTACCCCTGGTAAAGCGTGAAGTGGTTCTTAAGGAGAGTTTCGCTGAATCCTTCGATCCCGATGAGCTTTCCGTAGTCCTTCGCGGCATAAGGCATTTCATTGCCCCCTTTCGTCGGTGGTTTCCGTCATCCAGGCGAGAAGACGTAAAATGTCGCGTTTCCCTATTTTGCATCAATCGGGAAATTCGCGGTTAACAATTTCGAAATGCAGAAACCTGCGTGGCCTGCGGATCAGCTCCGTGATATACAAATAAATGCAACCGCGGGGCGGATCGTTTCAAACTTATTTCCTGCAAACCGTCCGCGGGGACGAAAAAAAGCCCGCGCGGAAGGACTTTCCGCGCGGGCAAAAGAGCGCCGTATTGTTCGAGGAGGCTTACTTCCTTCCGCGCTTCTTGCGTCCTTCTGCGAGCTTCTCCGCCAGTCCGAGCTTCTGGGCGATCTTTTTCTTCGCCTCGGAGTAGCTCCTTGCCACAAGCGGGGTCTTCGTGGGGATATTGAATTTCTTGCGGTAATCCTTGGGGGCGAGGTTATGGCTTATTGCCAGGTGTTTTTTAAGCGTCGTGAACGCCTTTCCGCATACCATACAATAAACCTTGTCGGCGCCGAATGCCTTGTTCAGGGCGACGGCCGGTTTTTCTTCCGAGGGGGCTGCCGCTTCCGCTCCCTCTACGCCTGCAAGGGAAGAAAGCTTCGCAAATACTGACTGGATCTCGTCCAGGAGTTCTTCCCTGCTCATCTCATTTACGGAAGCGTGAGCCGAAACTATCTCCGCCGTCAATTCTATTACGACCTTCTTTTCCATAAATACCCCTCCCCATTTATAATATATTTCCATCATTTCAAAAGCACTCAATGGTGTCAATACCGGGAAACCGCATCTTTATAAAATAACAGAGGTCAAATCAATTCCCTGATGGCAAAGGATCGGCAAAGGCGGTCATTGCGTCTTCTACTACGTTTTATCGCATCGATCCCGCTACTACAGAAGAAGAATCAGTTCTCCGGCGCCGCGCCGGATCGAGTCGAGCCGGATGCGGCAAACGGTCCCGGCGCCGAATAAAATCTTCACCGGGAACTCGGCGGAAAGAAGGGAGGAGGCTATCCGTTCGATCGAGGGGAGATGCCCGACGCACAGAAAGTTTTCCTTCCCCTTCCGCTCTTCGAGGAATGCGAAAAACATCTCGGGAGTCGCGTTCGGGTAAAGCGCCCCGGTCTCCTCGATCAGGTCGGCAGGGAATCCCGCGGCGGCGCAAAAGATCCTGGCCGTCTGGAGCGCGCGGGCCTTGCCGCTTGAAGCCACACAGTCGAGCCGCCCCATCTTCCCCGCAACGGCGTCCGCGACTGCCGCGACCGACTTGACGCCGTCGGCGCTCAAGGGGCGCACGGGGTCCGTGCTTTCCGGCACCGCCTCGCCGTGTCTTGCCAGCCAGAGGTCCATCAGGGAAGGCGATATCCCGCGGAGAAATAGAGCCCGAACGCGGCGAGCACCAGCCCGTGCGTCACGGTTCCGTTCCGCAGCGCCATTGCCGCCTCTTCGGGGGAGAAGAGCGCAACCTCGATCCTCTCGTACGGGTCGAAGCGCGGGTCGGCGGCTCGGAACGCTTCCGCGGCGAGGAAGGTATGGCAGCGGTTGTCCTGTATCGCTGGATTCGGCGTGACGAATCCCAGGTATTCCCACTTCTCCGCCATGTAGCCGGTTTCCTCGAGCAACTCCCTCTCCGCCGCCATGCGCGGATCCGAGTCTTTCGGGTCGATTGCGCCGCCGGGGATTTCGACGGTAACTTCGCGGGTCCCGTGCCGGAACTGGCGTATGAACACCAGCCGGCCGTCGGAGGCGATCGGGATGACGTTTATCCAGTCGGACGTCCTGATCACCGTGAAGTCGTTCGACCGGCCGTTTCCCGCCAGCAGGTAGCGGTCGTGGTCGACGGCGATCAGCCGGTCCGAAAACATCCGGCGGCTCTGCAGCAGCTTCCAGTGGGATTGCATGATTACAGTGTACAATACCCCCATTCCGGAACCCAAGGTGCGTACCACGCCGCCGCCCAAGATCCGATCCGCCGAAGAGGCGTCCGCAAGGAACGGGGCCCTGGTCCCCGTTCCGATCCTAATCGCGTGCGCCCTGACATTCGTCCTGTACCTTGGCGCATACATGCGCCTGCCGCTGGTTCCCCTCTTCGCGCAGGGCCTCGGGGCTTCCACCTTCCAGGTCGGGATGATAAACGCAGGATTCATGCTCGCCGCCACGCTGCTGTCGATGCCGCTCGGGCTCGTCTCCGACCGTCTCGGCCGGCGGCGCCTCATTCTTGCGGGAATGGCCATATCCGGGCTGACGTCCCTGCTCCTGCTGGTGGCCGGCACCCCCCTTCAGGTGGGCGCCATATACCTTTTTTCAGGAATCGGGCTGGCATGTTTCTCACCCGCGATGATGTCCTACGTCGGGGACGTATCCCCCGCGCCCTTCCTGGGGCGGGCGTACGGGTGGTACACATCGGCCCTTTATCTAGGCATGGCCGTGGGGCCGGGTCTTGGCGGGGCGGTCGCCAGCGGCGGATTCCGGACCGCCTTCCTGCTGTCCGCTGCGATAATCGCGGCCGGCGTGCTCATGGGTGGACCGCGCATGCCCGCCCCTCCGCCCGTAATCCGACCCTCCTCCCCGGACCTGCGGTCGGACTTCCGGGAGATCACGCGGAACCCGGTCGTGCTGGCGTGCTGGACCGCCACATTTTTCTCGACGTACGCGTGGGGCTCCCTTTTCGCATTCTTTCCGCTGTTCGCCCGCGACCTCGGAGTCTCCATCGCCCACACCGGCCTCATATTCACGAGCCAGGCTGCCGCCAATGCCCTGTTCCGGATTCCGATCGGCCACCTGTCGGACCGGATCGGGAAACGGGTTCCGTTCATCATCGCCGGGAACATGCTCTTCGCCGTCTCCATCATGGCCGTGGGCCAGGCGCGGGGCGTGGCGTCCTTGTACGTCCTCTTCATCGCCGTAGGAGGGAGCATGGCCGCCACGTTCACCGCGATCGGGGCGCTGCTCTCCGAGTCCGTCCCCACCAGGATCCGCGGCCTTGCGATGGGAGGCTACAACACGTGCATTTACGGGGGATTCACGGTTTCCGCGGCGACCCTGGGCGCCGTGATCTCCGGTTCGGGATTCCCGGCCGGTTTCGCCGTCGCGGGCGGGCTGTGCGCCCTCGCCACTGTTGTGCTCGCCTTCTTTTTCCCCCGGGGAAATTCCCCTCCCCCCGCCTGACCCGCCCGGAATCCGCCGCGCCCCCTCGCGATGATTATTGTATACTGTATGCGAAATACGGACGCCGGCAGACCGCACATCGAATGACGGACAGGCTTCGGGAGGTTTCACCGCGATGAGCGGTCCCATAAAGGAATCCCTCGAAAAGCTCTCCGTAAGCGACCATGCATGCCTCTTCCACAGGAACCGGGAGGAGCTGCTTTCCGCGTTGGTCCCCTTTATCAGGATCGGCCTGTCCCGCGGCGAAAAATGTCTCGTGTACTGTGACGAGGGGGCGGGCAGGGAGATACTCGACGACCTGCAGAGGAGGGGGATCGACATCGGAGGCGCGCTCGCCCGCGGGGCGGCGCTGGTAACGCAGGGGCCGGCGTCCCGATCGGGCAGGAAAATATTCGATCCGGATGCGCTGGTTTCCTTCTTCCGTTCCTCCGCGCGCATGGCATCCTCCGAGAAGTACACCGCGCTCCGGCTCTGCGTTGACATGTCGTTCGTTATGGGTAAGGACACCCCCCGTAAGCTGCTGGATGATTATCAGCTCAAGCTGCACGCATACCTCTCCGAACGGAAGAGCCTCTGCCTGTGCATGTTCGGAATGGACGACTTCCCGCCCGACGCGCTGCTTGACGCCATTCGGGTGCATTCGCACGTCATTTTCGGCGGGAAGGTGGCCGACAACTTCTACTTCATCCCTCCCACCGTAGACTCGAAGAGGATCGACGAGAAGCTTCTGCTGCGCCAGCGGCTGGACCACCTGGTCGAGCGGGAGAGCCAGATGACGCGGGTCCGGCGCCAGGCCAACCGTCTCGCCCGGTTCCGGGACATCGCCGCTTCCCTGCTCTCGCAAGCCGCCGTGCCGGACCTTTTGGGCCGGATCGCGGAGGGGGTAGTATCACTTGGATACAGGATGTGCTGGATCGGCATGGCGAGGGCGGACGGCGCCGTCGTGCCGGTGGCCAGCTGCGGGGACAGGGACGGGTACCTCCGGCAGGTTTCCGTCCGCTGGGACGAGACGAAGCTGGGGAACGGGCCGGTGGGGGTCGCCATCAGGACGGGAAAGCCCGACGTTCTCCGCGACGTGGACCGCTCGCCGAGGTTCGGTCCATGGCGGGCGCAGGCGCGGGACAGGGGATACGTCTCCGTGGCCGCCGTCCCCCTTCATCAGGAGAAGAAGGTCATAGGCGCACTGGTCGTCTATTCGCCGGACCGGGATGCGTTCGACCGCGAGGCCATCGAGGAGCTCGTCGCGTTCGTCCTGCAGGCGTCCCTGGTGCTGCGGCAGGCCCGGGATTTCCGGAAAATATCCTATTCGGAGGAGCGGTTCAGGAAGCTGTTCGACCAGATCCCCGCCGCGTGCTTTACCTATGACCGCGACGGGAGAATCCGGCACTGGAATCAGCACTGCCGCAGGCTTTTCGGGTATCCGCGGGAGGAGGCGGAGGGGAAATCCATCATCGAACTGATCATCCGTCCCGAGGACGAGGAGAAATCCCGGGAAATCCTGTCGCGGGTATTCGCCGGGGATTCGTTCTTCGGCCTCGAGTGGAAAAACCGGACCGCGGCCGGCGAAACCCGGTGGGTCCTGACGAACGCTTCACCCTACAGGGGGAAGGCCGAGGCGGTGGAGCTGGGAATCAGCGTGAACGTGCGCATCGGCGGGCAGGCGGCATTGCGGCGAGCGCCGGAGGAGAAGGACGGCTCTCAAGATCCGGGCCCTGCCGATCAGACCGGGACGGGCGCGTAGACGCTTTCCGCTTCGGCGACTATACGGTCGACCAGCTCCTTGACCGACGGGATGTCGGTGAGCTTCCAGACGTTCTCTCCGGAGAAGACCAGGCCTCCCTCCACGTCCCCGTTTCGGGACATGTCGAGGCGGTCGATTATGCAGAAGGAGTGGCTGCATCTCTTGAGGCAGCCCCGCTTGCATTGTCCGTCATAGACGCTTTCGCCGGCCTGCAGGCGATCGAGGAATCGGTTCCTGATCGCGCGGCCCGGCAGTCCCACCGGGGAATCGATCAGGAGGACGTCCTCCTTTCGCGCGTTCAGGTAGGTCTGCTTGAATGCGTCGGAAACGTCGCACTCCCTGGTCAGGACGAAGCGGGTCGCCATCTGGACGCCGTCGGCCCCGTATTTGCCCATCATTTCGCCGATATCGTATCCGTCCGAGATCCCCCCCGCCGCTATCAGCGGGACCTTCTTGACTACCTTCCTGATCTCGGGGAACAGATCGCGCAGCGGGCGATCGGTGCCCAGGTGGCCGCCGGCCTCCTTCGCCTCCACGACGATGGCGTCCGCGCCGCTCTTTTCCGCGAGCTTTCCGAATTCGGGGGAGGAAACGATCGACACGATCGGGACGTCGTGCTGCTTGCCGATCTTGAAGACGTCGCGCGAAAATCCGGCGCCGGTGACTATCATGTCCACTCCGGCCTCGATGGACGCCATGACGGCCTCCATGAACTCCCGGATGGCGAACATGATGTTGACAGCGACGATACCGTCGGTCATCCGCTTCGCCTTGCGGATGTCCTCCTTGAGTTCGTCGATGGGAATTCCGGATCCCCCTATGGTCCCGATCCCGCCGCAATCGGCCACCGCCGCCGCCAGCGACGAGGTGGACACCCGCACGGACATCCCCCCCTGCACAATCGGGATGCCTGCGGTAAATTTACCGATTTTAAGTTCCGGAAGCTTCAACGACCCCCACCCCCCGCAGGAATTAGATATTTTACCCCACGAGACAATGTTCGGCGAACAAAAAACGTTTTTTCTTCACAACGAGCAGGGGAACGCCCGGCCGGGCAGCAGGGCCGTCCGGAACTCCCGCTCCTCGAGATCACGCTCCCCGAAAATCGACGCGATCTCGGACAACGGCGCCACGCGATACCCCAACTCCGCCGCCCCCCGCAGGATTCCGGCGAATGCCCCGCTCCAGATACCTCCCTCCGCCTCCGCGTGGACGGGTAGAACATGGATGCCGCCGACCGACAGGATCGAAAGGATCCTTTCCGTCCCTTGCGGCCCGCCCAGCTCCTCGAGGCAGGGGAGGTCCGAGGGGAGCTCCAACTTCCCCGTGCCTTCGAGAATGAAAGGAAAAGCGGCGCGCGTGCAGCTCAAGTACTCCCACGGATATCCCGCAAGCGCCGCCACTGCCGGGCGGGAAAGCAGCCATGCCGGCGCGCCGAACGCGCGGGGAGGATGCCCGAGGCAGCTTTCGTACGCGGAAAAACCCCGATCCAGCCATTCCCGGACCCACCGCTCCCCCTTCTCCGGGAGCGCATCCTGCCATTCGCGGTGGTCCCACGCGTGAAGTTCGACGTTGTGTCCCTGCGCCTCGATCTCGCGGCACAGGCCGGGAAACGCTTTCGCTATCATCGGCGCCTTGAGGACGGTCCCGTAAAGGGCGGTCTTCATCCCGTAGAGCCCCGGCGCATTCGTGCGGATCATCTTGAAAAGGAACCTCGGGCTTCGGAGCATCCGGTAGACCGCCTTGCCCGAGTTGTCCGGTCCGAAGGAAAGGAAGAACGTGGCCGGGACGCCTGCGGCTGAGAGGGAGGAAAGGAGCGAGGGGACCCCCTCCTCCATCCCCCGCCTCGTGTCGACGTCGACCTTAAGCCCGAGAATACGCTCGCCTGTCGTCGTCACTTAGGGGGCTCGTTCTCCTCCAGGAATGCGGAAAGCGTCCTCGCCAGGGCTTCTTCCAGCCCGACCTTCGGGCTCCACCCGAGGCATTCCTTCGCCCGCCGGATCGAGGGGGTGCGGGTCTGGATGTCCTGGTAGCCATCGCCGTAGAACTGCTTCGAATCGACTTCGACGATCTCCGCCACGTCCTTCCTCGCGGCCGGGTGACGCGCGTAGAGATCGCGCAGCAGGCGTGCCAGGTCGCGGATCGAGCAATCGTTCGAGGGGTTGCCGATGTTGAAAATCTTCCCCCCGGCGCACCCGTTGCGGTCCTCGAGGATCTTCATAAGCGCCGAGATGCCGTCGTCTACGTAGGTGAAGCAACGGCGCTGCATCCCCCCGTCCACAAGCTGGATGGGCTCGCCCAGGAACAGGTTGGCGATGAACTGGGTCACCACGCGGGAGCTCCCCTCCTTCGCCGTCTCGATCGAGTCGAGCCGCGGCCCGATCCAGTTGAAAGGGCGGAACAGGGTGAACGACAAGCCCTGGCGGCCGTACGCCCAGATCACCCGGTCCAGGAGCTGCTTGCTGCACGAGTATATCCAACGCTCCTTCGGGATGGGCCCCAGGACCAGATGCGACGCCTCCTCGTCGAACTCCGCGTCGGTGCACATCCCGTACACTTCCGACGTGGAGGGGAAGACGACCCGCTTGCCGTAGCGGTGCGCCTGCCTTACGATCCGCAGGTTCTCCTCGAAGTCGAGCTCGAAGACCGAGAGGGGCCGCTCCACGTAAACCTTGGGCGTGGCGATGGCGACGAGGGGAAGCACCACGTCGGACTTCTTGATGTGGTATTCGATCCACTCCTTGTTGATGGAGATGTCCCCCTCGACGAACTCGAAGCGCGGGTGGTCGACCGTCCCGCCCAGCCTCTCTGCGGAAAGGTCCATGCCGTACACCCTCCAGTCCGTTTCCGCCAGGATCCTGGCCGTAAGGTGGTGCCCGATGAATCCGTTCACGCCCAGTATCAGGACCTTCATTCAATCCCTCCGGTTATGGCCTTGCCGAAAAGGGAAACGATCTCCTCACCCTTCGCGACCTTCCCCTTCCACTCCACCTCTTCCAGCCTTAAAACTCCCTTGCCGGTGCCCACCAGCACCCTCGATTCGGTCCTGACCGTCGTCAGGCATCCGCCAGCCGCCTGGAGGAGCCTCTCCCCTCCCGCGACGGCCATCCTGCCGGGCCCCGGCGCCTCGGGCAGCCCTTCCGCCTGGACCGGAACCGCCCACCAGACCAGGCACTTCTCACCGGACAGCGTGGCGAAAGCGCCGGGGTACGGCCGGGTTACGGCCCGGACCAGGTTGTAGATCTCGACGGCGGAGCGGTTCCAGTCGATGCGCCCGTCCTCGGGCTTCCTGCCTCCGAAATAGCTGCCCTTCTCCAGCTCGTTCCTGCGGCGCGGGATCTCCCCCGCGGCGATCCGCGGAAGGATTTCGGACAGGAGGCGCGATGCGGCCTTCTCCATTTTTCCGTAGAGCGAAAATGCCGTGTCCTCGAACGCGATCGGTACGGCGGCCTGCGCCACGATGTCGCCTGCGTCCGGCTTTTCGGTCATTACGTGAAGGGTCACGCCGGTCTCGGTCTCCCCGTTGACCAGGACCCAGTTGACGGGGGCCCTGCCCCGGTACTTCGGCAGGAGCGATCCGTGCAGGTTCATCGCGCACAGCCTCGGAATGGACAGGATCTCCTTCCCCAGCATCGAGCGGTAATAGAACGAGAAGATCAGGTCCGGGGCTGCGGCGAGTATCGTCTCCGGCCACGGGGGATCGTTGACGCTCCCGGGGACGTGGACGGGAATGCCCCTCGCCCGGCATTCCTCCGCGACGGAGCCGAACCAGCGGTTCTCACCGGGATCGTCCCGGTGGGAAAAGACCATCGGGACGTCGAAGCCGCATTCGAGAAGCGCCCGGACGCCGATGATGCCCATGTTGTGATACGCGAAGGCGATCGCGCGCACGCGCTTCACTCCCCGTGAACCTTGCGGATGGTGAACCGGGGCCGTTTCCGAACCTCGTGATAGATGCGGCCCACGTACTGCCCCATGATCCCGAAGGCGAAAAAGAGGGCTCCCACGAAGAAGAACAGGATGGCGAAAAGCGTGAACACGCCGTACCCGGCCCACTCGGCGCCGTAGAACAGGCGCATGACCACGAGAATCAGGCCTAGGGACACGCCTCCGAACGCGAGAGCGCCTCCCAGGTACAGCAGCACCTTGAGGGGGAACTCGGAGAACGAGGTGAGCAGGTCGAACTGCAGGTTGAGCAGCTTCGCCAGGTTGTAGTTGGACACCCCGCCGTGCCGCTCCGCGTGGGAGACGGGTATCTCCGTCATCCGCTTCGCATATAGAGTCGCCAGGGCGGGGATGAAAGTCGAGTACTCCTGGCTTTCGACCATCCGGTCCACAACGTCGCGCCGGTAGGCCCTCAGCATGCAGCCCCAGTCAGTCATGCGGACGCCGGTTATCTTCCGCGTCATCGCGTTGACGATGCGTGACGGCACGGTCCGGAAGACGGAGTCGCGGCGCATCGTCCGCACCGTCCCCACGACCTCGTAGTTCCCGTCCTCCATCGCCCGGACCAGGCCCGGTATCTCCTCGGGAGGGTTCTGCAGGTCCGCGTCGAGCGTCACGACGATCCTGCCCCGCACGATCGAGAATCCCGACATGATGGCCGAGTGCTGGCCGTAGTTGCGGGTCAGCTCGATTACCCGAACCCCGTCCCTCCCGACGAAGTCCTTGAGGATCTCCAGCGATCGGTCCCGGCTCCCGTCGTCGACGAAAATGATCTCGTAAGGGCGCCCCATCGGGTGGAGGGCGGATTCCAGCCGGTCCATGAGAAAGGGAAGGTTCTTTTCCTCGTTGTAGACGGGGACGACGATGGAGATCAAGGCCGTCCCTCCGAAACGATCTCCCGGATCGCCTCGCATACGTAATCCACGTCTCCGTCCGCCATGCCGGGAAACAGGGGGAGCGACAGGATCCTCGCCCCCGCCCTTTCGCAAAGCGGCAGATCCCCTTCCCCGGTTCCGAACCGGCTGCGCACGTAAGCAAGCAGGTGGCAGGGGGGGAAGTGCAGCCCGACGCCGATGTTGCGGTCCGCGAGCCGCCCGATGAAGGCGTCACGGTCCATCGCCGTAACCTTCACGATGAACAGGTGCCACGAATGCTCATGCGGGTAGGGAGGGGATTCAGGCAGTTCAATACCCTGAACGCCGCGCAGTCCCTCGAGGTAACGGGCGGCGAGGGCCGCGCGGCGCTCGTTCATCGTCTTGACCTTCCCGATCTGCACGACGCCTATTGCCGCCTGGAGGTCGGTGAGGTTGTACTTGTAGCCGGGCTCCCGGATGTCGTACTGGGGCGTGCCGCCCTTACCGTACCGCTTCCAGGCGTCGCGTTCTATCCCGTGGAACCTCAGCAGGCGGAGCTTTCCGGCGAACTCCCCGTCGTAGCAGGTCACCATCCCTCCCTCGCCGGTGGTCATGTTCTTGATCGGGTGAAAGGAAAAGATCGCGACGTTGCCGTTTCCGCCGACGGGCCGCCCGCGATAGGAAGTCCCCACCGCGTGGGCTGCGTCCTCGATCACCGGAACCCCCGCGCGGTCGGCCGCGGCCCGTATCGGGTCGAGGTCGGCGGGCGCGCCCGCGAAGTGCACGGGGATGACCGCCCTGGTCCGCCGGGTGATCGCCCGCTCCGCATCGGCGGGCAGGACCTGCATGGTCCCGTAGTCGTTGTCGGCGAAGACCGGCCTGGCGCCGCGCATGACGATCTGGTTGACCGTCGAGGCGAACGTCATCGAGGGCGTGACGACCTCGTCGCCCTCTCCCACCCCGAGGGCCGCCAGCACGATGTGCATCCCTGCTGTGGCCGAGGAGACCGATACGGCGTGCGGGGCCCCGGTAAGCGCCCGGAAACGCTCCTCGAGCTCGGCGACCTTCGGGCCGCTGGTTATCCATCCGGACCGCAGGGACTCCGCAACGGCCGCGATCTCCTCGCCGTCGAGCCACGGCCTGGAAAGTGGGAGAAAGTCTTTCCGGATATCCAAAGGGGGCGTCCTCGCCGGTATTTGCGTCGATTCAGGGTCGGTTCACGATGAGGATACCCGCATCGGAACGGTAGAGCAACCTGTGGCCGGGGAACTTCTCCCGTATGAACGGCAGGGCGTCGCGCTTGAAGACGCAGAACACCCGCGCCCTGGAGGCCCAAAGGCGCTGGAATTCGGCGGCGCCCAGGAAGTAGTCCGCCCGGTCCGCGGCCCGCGAAGCGCCGTACGACAGCTCCCCCGCTTCCTCCACCAGGACGGTCCTGCGTTTCGTATAGAAAGGGATGCCATGCTTGTACGTGCCGTACTGGGCGACGACGTCTCCCGGCTGCAGCGCGGCGGACAGGACCGAAGACATCGCCTTGACCGACTTGTACGACCCGATGTAGTCGGCCGCGGGTCGGTTGATGGAGGTCAGGAACAGCGCCAGCGTCAGGAAGGAAAGCAGAACGACGCGCTCGGCCCCCAGCCGCCGCAGGAACAGCGGGATCGCGCCCCAGATCACGATAAGCAGAACGGGCAGGGCGGCGACCCTTGCCCAGGCCGAGGGATCGATCGGGTGGCGGGACTGCGAAGGAAGAAAGATCATGGCCGCGGCGAGAAGCCCCGCAAGCGCCAGCGGGGACCGGCAGCGCTGCGCCCCCGCTTCACGGTCCGCCCAAATGTCCAGTCCCCTTCCGAAAAGCACCGCCAGCGGCGGGAATATGGGCGCGACGTACGTCGCAAGCTTCGACTGGGATACGGAAAAGAAAAGGAAGATGAAAAGGACCCAGGAGAGAAGAAAGGCCATGTCCTCCCGTTCCATGAATTTTCCCTCCCCGGACCGCGCTGACAGCACGATTCGCCTGAGGAAGGCGATCCACGGGACGAAGCCGCCTGCAACGACCGGCAGGAAGTACCAGAACGGCTCTACCCGCTGGTGGACCGTCGTCGTAAACCGCATGAACTGCTCGTGCACGAAGAAGAAACGGAAGAAATCCGGGTTCTCCCGCTGGACCAGGAGAGTCCATGGAAGGGCGACGGCAAGAAAAATGACGATCCCGGGGAAGGAGATCGCGCGGACCATATCCCGGCGCCGGCGTGAAAAGACCAGCCAGCACAGCAGTATCGCGGGAGGGAACACAACTCCGATCAGACCCTTGGTCAGGTAGGCCATTCCCGCCGCCGCATACGACAGGTAAAGATATCGGCGGCTCTTCCGCCTGCCCGAAAGGTGGAGGTAGGCGGGAAAGATCGACAGCAGGAGACACACCGCAAGGGTCATGTCGAGAGTGTTGACCCGCCCGACGATGTAGTAATAAAGGGAAGTGGAAAGCACGATCGACGAGAAAAGGCCCGTGCGCCATCCGCAAAGGACGGCGCCCATCCAGTACGTCAGAAGTATGCCCGCCACCGAAACCAGGGCGGTGAAGCACCGCGCGGCGAACTCGTTCTCTCCCAGGAGCGCCATGGAAACCGCGTTCCCCCAGTAGTAGAGCGGGGGCTTTTCAAGGTAGACGACGCCGTTCAGGTGCGGGGTCACGAAATCGCCCCGGGCAAGCATCTCCCTGGGTATTTCGGCGTACCTTCCCTCGTCGGGCTCGAGGAGCGGAACCGTCCCGAGGGCCGAGAAATAGAAAAGGAAAAAGGCCAGGAAAAGCAGAGCGAGCGTCCGGCGGCTCATCCCCCGGCCCCCTGGAACCCCGGATTCCATGGGGGGGGATTATACCTTAACGAGGAGTACAGGGGGGGCTCTGGTATAATACGCCCATCACGCTTGCCCCGGCAGGGGACGAAAGGGGGACGCCATGCATCGCCGCGCAGCACGGTTTATTCTTCTCGCAGGAATCGCCGTTATCTCCCTTGCCCTTCTTCCTTCGGTACCCGGGAGCGCAGGGGAAAAAGCGCCGGCGGCGGCCGGGGGGTCGCCGATCTTCGGAGTGACCATACCGGAAGGTTACCGGAACTGGCAGCTTATCTCGGTCTCCCACCGCACCGACAACAAGGACGAGCTCCGGGCGATTCTGGGCAACGACCTTGTCATGAAGGCCTACCGCGGGAAGACGCTCCCCTTCCCGGACGGCTCCATGATCGCCAAGCTTGCGTGGAAGCGGGAGCCGATGAAGGAGTTCGCCGGGGCGTGGGCCCCGGGAGTCGCCCCCAGGATCGAATTCATGGTCAAGGACTCGAAGAAGTACGCCTCCACCGGCGGGTGGGGGTTCGGGCGGTTCGTGGACGGCAAGCCGGCGGACGAGGCGGCGCACAAGACCTGTTTCCCCTGCCACCAGGCAAACGTGAAGGATCACGACTTCGTCTTCACCAGGTACGCGCCTTGAGCG
This sequence comes from Deltaproteobacteria bacterium, assembly GCA_050263095.1. Lineage (GTDB taxonomy): Bacteria > Desulfobacterota > Deferrimicrobia > Deferrimicrobiales > Deferrimicrobiaceae > FEB-35. The sequence goes on from JBLNEW010000080.1 coordinate 54,368, forward strand.
GAATCGCGCTGCCATGAACTACAGGGCGGGGACGATCGGGAAAATTCTGCTGGCGCGATTCGATCACGGCGAGCAGGTCGTCCCGGCGCTGGTCGACCTGTGCGTCAAGGAGGGAGTGCTTTCGGGTTGGTTTTTCCTGTTCGGGGCGCTGACGGCGGGCAGAATGGTGACAGGTCCCCGGGAGGCGAGCCTGCCGCCGGAGCCGGTATGGACGGAGTTCCCGAAGCCGCACGAAATCGTCGGGATGGGAAGCGTCGCGCAAAAAGACGGCGTCCCCTCCATACACCTGCACGCGTCGCTCGGCCGGGGGAAGGAAGTCCTGACCGGCTGCATCAGGAGGGAAGGCGAGGTGTTCATCGTAGTGGAAGCCTTGATCCTTCAGGTCGCCGGCTTGTCTGCGTCCCGCAGGCCGGACGCCCCTTCCGGGCTGGAGCTGCTTTCCGTTGAGTGATTTCTCCGTAAAGCCGCTGCGCAGCGGCAGCTCGGGGAATCTGACGCTGGTGGAGCACTCGGGCACGGCCATTCTCGTGGACGCGGGCCTCTCCTCCCAGAGGGGGCTTGCATCCGCGCTCTCGGATGCGGGCGCGTCCTGGGACGACATCGACGCGGTGCTTGTGTCCCATCTCCACGCGGACCACATCCACCCTTCCGCGGTCGCGTGCTGCGCCCGCCACGAGGTGCCCATACTGCTCCACGAGAAGAACCTGCGGGCGTTCTCCCGAAGGGTCCTTTCGCGCTCGTCGATGTCCGGGCCGCTGCGGACGTTCGGTGCGGAGCCGTTTTCCGTCGGAAGCATCGGAGTCGCTCCGTTCGCCGTCCCGCACGACGCGGAAGGCCTCACCTGCGGATTCATACTGTCCGCCCGCTCCGGGAGCGTCGAGGTCCGCGTCGCGATGGCTACCGACCTCGGCAACGGCGGAAACGGGCTGTGCGAGACGTTCGCGGACAGCGACCTCATCCTGATCGAATCGAACTACGACCCGGCGATGCTCGCGAACAGCACGCGCAACCGGTACGACACCGCCCGGGTCGATTCGGACTACGGGCACCTCTCCAACGAACAGGCGGGGAAATTCCTCGTCAGGGTGATGCAGGAGAGCCGCAGGCTGCCCCGGGCGGTGGTTCTTTGCCACCTGAGCGCCGATCACAACACCCCGTCGCTAGCCGTGGGGACGGTCCGGGGAATTCTATCCCGCCATGGTTTCGGCGAAATACCGGTGCATGCCGCCCGTCGGGACGGCCCCTCCCCCCGTTTTTTCGCGATGGAGAGGGCTTAAAAGATGAATTTATCGTCCGGAACCGGCGTCAAAAACGGGAGGAGGCTTTCCATGCGGAAAAGCTTATGTGCGGCCGTCGCCGTCGCGTTCCTTGCGTCGGTTCTTTGCGGATGCGCCCAGACGTCCCAGTCCGTCCGGGAGAACCCGAATACCGCGATCGGCGCGGGAACGGGCGTCGTGGGCGGCGCGGTTGTGGGCGGGCTCATCGGCGGGAAACGCGGCGCCGTCATCGGCGGCCTCCTCGGGGGACTTGCCGGCGGCGCCATCGGCCGCTACATGGACCAGAAAGAGAAGACCCTGGCGCAGACCAGCAGGGAGCATGGGTATACCCCCGCGCAAGGGACGAAGCTCAAGATAGAAGCCGTCCGCCCCAACCCCGGCGTCCTCGCCCCTGGAGAGACCGTGAACATCAACATGACCTACGCCGTGCTCACCCCCTCCGCCGACCAGCAGGTGCTCGTCAGGGAGACGCGGGAAATCCTCGTGAACGGAACATCCGTGGGGAAGACGTCCATCGATATCGCCCGGGAGGGCGGGACGTGGAAAAGCATAGTCCCCATCAGCCTGCCGGCCGACGCGCCGGCGGGGAAGTACCGGGTCATAGCATCGATCGAGAGCGCCGGCGGCGGCAAGGATATCGAGGAGACCCACTTCAAGGTTACGCGGTAGTCGCGGGGCTTTTCCGATAGAATAGCCGAACATGATCGGAACTGTCCGAAAAGAGGACCTGGAACTCCTGGCCGGCGCGAGACACTGGGACCCCTTCTCCATCCTGGGTCCCCACGTGATCGACCTGAACCGCAAGAAGGCCGTTGCGATACGGGCCATCCTCCCCCTTGCCACCCACATGTACGTCATCACATCCGAGGAAGGGAAGAAGCGGCGCACGGAGATGGAGCGCATACACCCCGACGGGGTGTTCGAAGCGGTCTTCCCCCACACGAGGACGCTGTTTAACTACCGATTCGAGATAATCGATTACGAGGGGCGCCGGTGGCAGCAGGACGACCCCTACGCGTTCGGCTGCGTCCTGACGGAATTCGACATCCACCTTATGGCGGAAGGAACCCATCTCGACCAGTACAAGCGGCTGGGGAGCCACCTCGCGCGCATGGGCGAGGCCGACGGCGTCACGTTCGCCGTATGGGCGCCGAACGCGGAGCGCGTCTCCGTAGTGGGAAACTTCAACCGCTGGGACGGCCGCTCGCACCCGATGCGCAACCGCGGCGAAAGCGGCATCTGGGAGATATTCATCCCGGGTCTGGCCGAAGGCGAGGTCTACAAATACGAGATCCGATCGCGCGAAGGCGGGATCCTGTATACGAAGTCCGACCCGTTCGCCTTCCGCTTCGAGCCGCCGCCCCGTACGGGCTCGATCGTCTGCGGCATCGACGGATACGCCTGGGAAGACGCCGACTGGATGGCCTTGCGCGCCTCGCGGAACCAGCTCGAGGCTCCGATGGCCATATACGAGGTGCACCTGGGCTCGTGGAAGCGGAAACCGGAGGAGGGAAACCGCTATCTCACGTACCGCGAGCTCGCCGACGAGCTCGTCCCCTACGTCAAGGAGATGGGCTACACCCACATCGAGCTCCTTCCCGTCTCGGAGCATCCGTTCGACGGCTCCTGGGGGTACCAGACGCTTGGGTACTTCGCTCCGACCGCCCGGTTCGGGCCGCCTGCCGATTTCATGGCATTCGTGGACCGGTGCCACCGGGAGGGGATCGGAGTGATTCTCGACTGGGTGCCCGCCCATTTTCCGAAGGACTGGCACGGGCTGAACTTTTTCGACGGCAGCCACCTGTACGAACACGCCGACCCGCGGAAGGGGGAGCACGGCGACTGGGGGACCCTTATCTTCAACTACGGCCGGCGCGAGGTCGCGAATTTCCTCCTTTCCAGCGCCCTTTTCTGGCTCGAGAAGTACCACATCGACGGCCTGCGCGTGGACGCGGTGGCATCGATGATCTACCTTGACTATTCCCGGAAACCCGGGGAGTGGATACCCAACGAGTTCGGGGGCCGCGAGAACCTGGAGGCGATCTCGCTGCTCAAGCGGATGAACGAGGTGGTCCACGCGATGCACCCGGGGGCGATGACGATAGCCGAGGAATCCACCGCCTGGCCGATGGTGTCGCGCCCCGTGTACGTGGGCGGCCTCGGATTCACCTTGAAGTGGAACATGGGTTGGATGCACGACATGCTGGAATACATGGAGAAGGAGCCGATACACCGAAAGTTCCACTCCGGCACGCTGACCTTCGCCCTTCTCTACGCCTTCCACGAGAACTTCGTCCTTCCCTTCTCGCACGACGAGGTCGTCCACCGGAAGCGGTCCATGCTGGACAAGATGCCCGGCGACCTGTGGCAGAAGTTCGCGAACCTTCGGGCCCTCTACGCCTACATGTACGCCCACCCGGGCAAGAAGCTGCTTTTCATGGGCTGCGAGTTCGGACAGTGGGAGGAATGGAACCACGATGCATCGCTTTCGTGGCATCTGCTGCAATGGGACTCCCACAAGGGGATCCAGGCCCTCGTCAGGGATCTCAACCGTCTCCATGCGGCGTCGCCCGCACTGCACGAGGTCGATTTCCGCCCCGAAGGATTCGAGTGGATCGATTTCCACGACGTGGACAACTGCATCGTTTCCTTCCTGCGCCGGGCGAAGGACCCCGCCGATTTCCTGGTGTGCGTGTTCAACTTCACGCCCGTCGTCCGGAAGGACTACCGGGTAGGCGTTCCCGCCCCCGGGCTCTACCTCGAGGCGCTCAACAGCGATTCCGGATATTACGGAGGGAGCAACGCCGGCAACGTCGGCGGGGCGGCGGCCGAGGACGTCCCGTGGAACGACCGCCCGTGGTCGGTGAAACTCACCCTTCCCCCGCTCGGCGCCCTGTTCCTGCGACGCTCGGAGTAACGGAATTGCGGACGTCGATCCCTCCCCCACACGCCGGGGGCGCCGTTCCGCGCCCTCCCGCCGCGACGGCATCCACATTCCGGGCGATGCGCCACCGGAACTTCAGGCTCTGGTTCTTCGGCCAGCTCACCTCGCTGGTGGGAACGTGGATGCAGTCGATAGCCCAGAACTGGCTTGTCTACGAGCTGACCGGGTCGGCGCGGGACCTTGGGATCGTCAACTTCGTGGGAGCCATCCCCCTGGTGCCGCTCACGCTTTACGCCGGCGCGATCGCCGACAGGTTCTCGAAGCGCAGGATCATATTCGCCATGCAGGCCGCCATGATGGCGCAGGCGTTCATCCTTTTCGCGCTATGCAGCGCCGGCGTCGTGCAAGTGTGGCACGTCATCGCGCTTGCCTTCCTGCTCGGGGCGGCGCAGGCGCTCGACACGCCTGCGCGGCAGGCCTTCGTCGTCGAGCTGGTCGGGAAAGAGGACCTCTCGAACGCCATCGCCCTCAATTCGGGCATCTTCCACGCGGCGCGCATGATAGGCCCCGCGGCGGCGGGCGTGCTTGTCGCGACGGTGGGAATCTCCGGGGCTTTTTTCCTGAACGGCGTGAGCTTCCTCGCCGTGCTGGGGGGGCTCTTTCTCATGGACGCCTCCCTCATAATGCGCGCGAGGGCGGACGGAAAGGTCGGGGACGACCTGCTGGGAGGGGTCCGGTACATAAGCGCCCACCGGGCGCCGAAGGCGATCGTTCTTCTCGTTTCCATTTCGGCGATGCTCGCGATGCCGTACTACGTGCTGATCCCCGTCTTCGCGAAGGAAATCCTGGGCGGAGGGGCGGGCACGTACGGGGTCCTCATGTCCGCGGTCGGAGTGGGCGCCGTGCTCGGCTCCCTGTTCTCCGCTTCCGGGTGGGCGGTGAGGCGCAAAGGCATGGCCCTGACCGCGGGGAGCCTGTCGTTCCCGCTGTTCCTCCTTGCATTCGCGTTTTCACGCGATTATGCGCTGTCGATAGCGCTGCTCACCGCGATCGGGTTCGCCTTCGTCCTGCAGAACGCGCCGGCGAACTCCCTGCTGCAGTCGATCGTGCCGGATCACCTCCGCGGGAGGGTCATGGCGATCTACGTTTCCATCTTCCTGGGACTCATGCGGATCGGAGGCCTCCTGCTCGGGCTGCTGGCCACGGAGACGTCGGCGACCGCCGCCATTGCCGCCGCGTCGCTCGCCAGCCTCGCCGGAGGGGCGGCGATCTATGCGAAGTTTCCGGAGCTGCGGAGAATGGAATGACGGTCCGCCGCAATCGGCGGGAATGCTTCGGAAGAATGCGCGTTCCGTTCGGTATAATGATTCATTCGGCAAATCCGTCGAGGTGATCGCATGTTGAAATGTTTTCGAATCTGCGGCGCCCTGCTGCTCGCTGCCCTGCTTTGGGCCTCGGCCGCCTTCGGGTGGTCGTTCGGCGTGTGCGGCGACAGCCGGGACGACAGGTACGGGATCTTCCCGCGCATCCTGTCGGAGGTCGGAGACTCCGACATGGAGTTCCTCCTGCACACGGGGGACCTGGTGCGGCCCGGGGGGACGAGGTCGTGGAACACGTTCAAGGCAAAGACGGCGAATTTCCGGAAACCGCTGTACGTGGTGATCGGGAACCACGAGATACGTGGAGCCACCCCGGATGATTTCGCGCGATTTTTCGGACTGCGATCGACCTCCTACGCCTTCACGCACAATGACGCAAGGTTCATAGTCGTCGACAACGCCGGCGGCACGATCCCGGACTCCCGCCTGGACTGGCTGAGCAGGGAGCTTGCCGCCCATCCCAAGGGCAAGAAGGGAATAGCCCGCATCGTCGTGGCGATGCACTTCCCCCCGCAGACGGACAACATTTTCCCCCACGGCACGAAGAGGGACTACGGAGAACGGAGCGTGAGGCTCCTCAAGATACTGCTGCGGCACAAGGTCGACCTGGTCCTTTGCAGCCACGAGCACATGCACGCCGTGGACGACTGGAGCGGGATAAAGGTGATCGTTTCGGGCGGCGCGGGCGCGCCGCTGATCCCCTTCCAGAAGTACGGCTACTACAGGATCGACGTCACGCAGGAAGGGATCCGGGAGAAGTTCATCCAGGTGAAGCCCGCCCCCTCCCCGCCGTCGAAATGAAAAAAGGGCGCCGGAAACGGATCCGGCGCCCCGAAAGACGTCCCGCTGTCCGCCCGGCATCACGCCCCCGGCGCGGGCAGGCCTCCCATCGATTCCCCTTTCGGTTCCTTCCCTTCCTCCCTCATCTCCTTCCACGGCGGCAGGATCTTCAGGAGGACCGTCAGGATGACCAGCGGCAGCAGCAGCAGAACGAATGCGTATAGGAGCCCTTCGAGTCCCCCGATCTCCATCTTGTAGGTCGTAAGTCCCCGGAAGCTCTTCGAGAACATCTGGCCTCCGATGACGACGTTCCAGCGCGTGGAGAAAATGCCGAACTGAATAAGGAGCACGGATATGAAGTAGACCATCTTCCGCAGATCCTCGTTCAGGCTGAACCGCTTCTTGAATATCTTCGTTACGCTGATCATCGTAAGGGGCAGTATCATGCCGAGCAGCAGCTGGAGGATTACCAGGCTCATGAAGAGCTTGCTCATGACCATCTCGGACAGGATCTTTATCTCCTCCTCGCTCTGGTATATGCGGTGCAGGAAGTCGACGAACTCGAGGGAGAAGTCGACTATGACCGCGTAAAAGAGGAAGTCGATCGCCTTGTCCACGCACTTCATGTTGATCTTCCCGCCCGTCAGCGGCGTTATCACCATGTAGAAGAAGATCACTAGCGCGACCCCCGACACGATCGCGGAGAACAGGAACACGATAGGTATGAGCACCGAGCTCCACCAGGGATTCGCCTTGACCGAACCGAATATGAATCCCACGTACCCGTGGAGGAGGAACGCCGAAGGGATCCCTATGATCGTGATCGTCTTGAGGGCCTTGTGGTCGAACTCCACCCCCTTCTCGCTCGTGTCGCGCGAGAAGAGCGAGAGGACCTTGTGAATCCACTTCATGACGCCGGACTCCTGCCCGGCCCACGCGATCAGGTCGGTCCGGTAGACGAACCAGATCTCGAGGAGAAGGACTGCCATGAGGTACCAGGCATATACGAACCCGAACATCGCCATCGCGGAGGAAGTCTGCGGGGTCAGGAACATCTCGTAGCTCCGTTCGGGGTGCCCGAGGTGCGACAGCAGGGGCAGCGGGGCCACAAGCAGGTACGACAAGGCGGTCAGCAGCGACAGGCGGTAGAGCGGCTGGACCTCCTTGACGTTGAACACCTTCACGAGCGAAGCCAGGATGAACGCCCCGGCGACGACGCCCGTGATATATGGATAGATCACGATCAGCATCCCCCAGTGGACCTCTATCTCGTTCGGGTAGATGAATCCCTGGATCTGGGGGAGAAGCTCGTAGAACGTCTTCATGAGTTCGTGGCTCATCGGACCTCTCCGTCAAGGCTCGCGTAGTAGACTTTCGGCTCCGTGTTGAGCCCGGGCTTGAGCACGTGTATCTTGTTCATCCGCCGGAACCGGGCCAGGGGGCTCGCGCCGCTGTTGACGTCCCCGAAGATCCGCGCCTGCGTGGGGCAGACCTCCACGCATGCGGGAAGCAGGTCCTGGGAGATCCGGTGGTAGCAGAAAGTGCACTTGTCGGCGGTGTGGGTCCTGGGATTCAGGAACCTGGCGCCGTAGGGGCACGCCTGTATGCAGTACCGGCATCCTACGCACGTCTTGTCGTTGACCAGGACGACGCCGTCGTCGGTCTGGAACGTCGCCCCCACGGGGCAGACCTGGACGCAGGGGGGATCCGCGCACTGGTTGCAGAGCTTCGGGACGAAGAAGCTCCTCAGGATCTCCTTGTCGGGCGTCGACTCGGGAATCCCTTCTGGCTTTGTTTCGACGGTCCGCACGGTGACTTCTCCGTTCTTCCGGATGACGTAGCGCTCGACCCATGTCCGGAAGTAGAACGGCTCCCGGGGGACGTTGTTTTCGGTCTTGCACGCATCGACGCAGCGGGTGCAGCCTATGCACTTGTCGACGGAGACCCCGAATCCGTACCATTTCCCCTTCCGCGGGGCCTCCTTGGTGAAGGCAAACGACGGCAGGGCCTTGAACATCCCCCCGATCGCGCTCCCGGAGATCAAGAACGCCAGGACATCACGCAGGAATTTTCGTCTGCCGTTCATTATTCCACCTCCGGCGAATGCGGATAATGGCATTGCCAGCACACGTATTTCTCCCCGTGCACGGAAATGTCGATCTTCGGCGCGTTTTTCGCCAGCTTGTCCCTGGCGTCCTTGGCGTGGCACTTCCCGCAGAACTCCCGGTTTTGAGGCTTCGACGGCTTTACGCTCCGCGGGGCGATCTTGTGCTGCTGCGGCGCCTTGTGGCAGGTCGTGCATTCCAGCTGGACGTGGTGGGATACCGCCTTCGTCCTGGCGATCTCCCCGTGGCAAGCCGAGCACTCCTTCGGCGCGACCGGCGGCTTCGGGTCGTGGGGATTGTGGCAGCTCGCGCACGGCTTAAGCGGGTTGTGCGCCACGGGGTTTATCTGCGGGAAACCCCTCGGCCTGGAAGGGTTGTAGGCGTGGCACAGCGGGCAGAACAGCCTCTCCTGCGGAATGACCGGCTTGACCTTGTCGGGGTCCTCGGTGTGCGCCTTGGCGGGACCGTGGCACGTCTCGCAGGAAAGGTCCTTGTGGTAGCCCGTCTTCTTCGTCTCGTAGAGCTTGTCGTGGCATTCCGCGCATGCGTGGAAACCGGCGTACCGGACCGGTTTGGCCTGCTCGTTCTTGATCGCGTCCGCCCACTGGATCTTCACGTCCTTCATGTGTTTGGGGATAAGCACGATCACGACGAACGCACCCACGATGGCCAGTCCCGCGAAGACAACCAGCAGTCTCACGAGGGCGTCCGGCCATTTTTCCAGAAATTTTTTCATCGAACGCTATTCCTCCTTGTAGCCGTGAAAGAAGAAAGCGGACCTGGCGGGATTGCCCGAAGGTGCTGCAGTTCCTCGAATTGCACAGGCTCTACGCTGCCCTTCGCCCAACCGCCCCCCGCGGTGTTCCTGGGCCAGGGCCGGAAGCCGCAAGTCGCCCCGATGGCCTGATGCCGGGCCGAAAAAAGGATACCCTTCTTCGGACGTTTGGCTGCCTGTGGATCGCTTGCGCACGGCCCAAAACGACCGAATATTACCCGGAAACCCTGTAAGTGTCAATTGAAATGAGGCGCTCCGCGCCGGCCGCCGCGACGCTTCCCGGCTGCATCGCGGACCGACCGCGGGTGAGGGTCGTCCGTCACCTCGCTCTGATCCTGTCCGCCGTCAGGATCCCGTTCGACACGCTCCCTTCCGCCTCGACATGCGCGTTCGGGAACACATTCTGCACCCCTTCCGTGGCGGCGTTCGTCCGCACGGTAATTCCGTTAAGGGTGAATGTGAAGTCCAGCGGACCGCCCTCAAGGTTCGCGACGAACCCTTCTATCCTGGCCTCCCCATCGACCGGAGCGTCGTCCGCCACGTCGATCTCCCCCTCGACGGATGTCGCCACGAGCGTCCCGGTCGTAGACGCCGTCTTGACTTCCACGAAGAGGCCGTTCGAAAGGCCGGCGGGAGGCAGGTCCTTGAGCTCCGCGGGGATCGTCGTATAATCCACGGTGATCGTCCCCGGGCCCGGCCCGGGACCGATGGTGAACGTCGAGGCGGTCAGGTTGCTTACGTACCCCTTGATCTCGTATTCGGTTTTGCTGCCTGGCGGCTCCACCTCGATGAACGTGGCATGCAGCACGCCGTCGGCGTCGTAGAGCCCGCTTATCTCGACGATCGCATTTTCGACGAACGTCGCGCCGCCGACGAAGAGGAATTTAGTCGCGTTGTCGAAGGCCACCGGCTGGCCGAGGACCGTGAAGGTCCCTGCCCCGTCGTCGAGACCTGCCACCGGCCCTTCGAGGTCGTCCTGGAAATCGATCCGCAGCGCGGTGTTGTCGCCCGCCGCGTAATGCACCCGGACGATCATCCCCAAGCGGAACACCTCGTTGTCCGCCCCGGGGATATTCCCCGTGCCGATGTCAAGCAGCCTGCGGACGGTGTTGTCGTTGGTCTCGAACTTCACCCCGTTGACGGTCACGCTGCCGAAGGCGATGATGGCGCCGGTGCTGAAACCGGTGCCCCCTATTCCGCCTCCTGCGAACAGGGCGGCCGCGCCGCCTCCGCAGCCCGAAAGGGAGAGGGAAGCCAGCAATATCGCGGCGGCGGGCGCGCGCCGCAAAAAGGCCATCGCGGATTTCATCACTCGCCCTCCCCTTCCATGTCGCCTTCGAAATAATAAATTCCTACGCCTGCGCGCTTCCTCCCGGTACCGCCGGCCTCGGGATTGACATCCCGGTCCTGCTGGCTCATCAGCCGGTCAAGGGCCTCCAGGAGCATCTGGGCTCTCCCGGCCGACTGCATCCTCAAATCGGGAAGCGCCTCCGCCGGAAGGTTGTCGTAGGAGACCTTCCGCTGGAAGAAAGTCTGTTCCGGGAGACGGATGTTGTGATCTATCGTGGCGACGAGGTCCGACACGTCGGTGCCCATGATCGCGATCTTGTCGGCTTCCCCGCCCTTGGGGACGTAAGCGCGTTCCACCGGCCGCACTTGGCCCGTTTCCAGCCGTTCGACCGCTCCGACCCGGATCAGCTCGTCGAGGATGGCCCGGGCAGGCGCGTCGCCGCTGTACCGCTTTACAAGCTCGGCGAAAGTGGCGCCCTCTCCTTCCAGCGGAAGCACCGCCGGATCGCCGTACTTGTCCGAGTACCGCCGGTCGCGTATCCATCCTCCCAGGACCCTGGCGGCCCTGTTGTACCGTTCCGCGGCCCCCTGGTCGTCCGGGGGAGGGAGACGCTTGACGCGCAGCACCTCTTTCCGCGACAGCCCCGTAAGTATCGCCACCCGGGATTTAGACTGCTTCCTGCCGGGTATGTCGAACTCTTCCGTGGCGACATCCACGTAAACGCGTTTGGCGAGATCGGAGAATGCACCGAACGGAACGCCGTTGCGCAGGAGAATCCGCACAAGGGGACGCAGCAGGGTGACTATGGCCGCCGACAGGACCTGTGTTATCTGCGTTGTCATGCCGTCCCCGCCTTACCGCTTCTTGCGGCGCGCGCACCGGAGGGCAAGGTCCGCCAGCCGCTCGTTCGCCCCATCGATACCGGCGTAGTCCGGAAATTCATCCACCCCGGTCGCAATGAGGCCGCCCGGCGTCTCGATGCAGTTTACCCCGTAATACTCCAATCCGAACAGTTCCCCGCACCCGCGGGCAAGATCTTCCATCGCAGGGGTCGGAAAAACAAGGCGTGCGACCGGTCCCGCGGCGCCGGGTCCGCCGTCGGGAAGCGGAGGAACGACCAGCGGAGAAGGTTTCCGCAATGCCCACACGTCACGCCCGATAACGTACAATTTAATGTTGTACCCGTCCCCGGGGATGAATCGCTGCGCAAGCGCGCCAGGTTCCGGCCATGAGATCCGCGCCAGCTCCATGGCGGAACGGACAACCTGCGATCCCCTGCCGCCTCCCCGGTAGACCGGCTTGAGGATGACGGGGTAATCGTCCGCGGGGATTCTTTTTGCGAGCTCCCGGACAGGCCCGACGTACGCGGGAGGCGTGGGCACCCCGGCACTCAGAAGGGTTACGGCCGTCTCCGCCCTGTTGCTTACCGATCCGATCGCCGCGCGCCGGTTGATCGTAGCGATGCCCTGCGCTTCGGCGAAGTGCAGGAGGCATAACAGCCCCGCGCTCCGGCCCCGGCTTATCATGAGGTCCATTGCTTCAAGCCATCCGATGTCGTTCGTATCGTACGCATGCGACTCGGGAACGATCACGGTCACCTTATGCCCCCTGGCCTTCAATTCAGACGCCACGCCGAGGGGCTGGGACTCCAACAGGTAGCGCGCCTCGACCAGGATCCCCACGTGCAGCCTTTCCGCCGCGACCGGGGATAATTCGCCTTCGGAAGTATAGCCGCCCCTGCCCATCCATCGCGGGGAGGGGTTGCCGAAAAGCGATATCGAGGTTTGGATTTCCATGTTTGGGATAATTTTCCCATTTTTTATTTCTGTTAATTAGACAACGATATCTCCAAGAAGTTTCATGCCGACGAAAATATTTCACGCGAAAGCCGCAGTCACACCTGATATAACCAATCCCATCCTCTTCCCGATTCAGATCCCGATGAAGATGAGGTCGCGCCGGATGTTCTGCGCCGCGTAGTTTTGCCGCATCTGCGGCCGGAATTAGCCGATATAGAACGGGACAAATTCGGGAAATCGGGAGTTGCATCTCGTTTTATCCTTGACAAGAACCCCCTAACAGGGTAAAACGCTGTATTAAAAAAGATTACCAGTTGCGAAGCACACTTGGCCATACCGGGCCGCAGGGATGCCTTGTCCTGGAGGTGAGATGAAAATTTGGGCGTTATTCGCCTTCCCTCCCCTGTTGATGCTGTTATATTCCTGCTCGAACGATGGAAGCTATTCTCAGCCGATACAGTATAATCACAAAAAACATATAGAAGATGCAGGGTTGACTTGCTTTGAATGCCATTCGCGGGTCACGACCCACCAAAAGGCTTCCATCCCCAATATCGATTTTTGCCAGGGGTGCCATAAAGAAGCGATGACGGACAGCAAGGAAGAAGAAAAGCTGGTCCGCTACATAAGCAAGCAGGAACGAATTCCATGGGTACAAGTGCATCGTATCCCGGACCATGCTTATTTTTCCCATCGCCGGCACGTCATGGCGGGAAAAATTCCATGCCAGGAATGTCATGGGAACGTGATGGAGATGACTCTTCCCTTCTCCAAGCCGGCCGTCGAACTGAAGATGAAGTTTTGCATCCAGTGCCATGAAAAAAAACGTGTCAACACGGATTGCGCGACATGCCATCGATGATGCCCCGGAGCGGGTCATGAAAATATCGCGTCGCGATTTTCTCCATTTGCTGGGAGTTACGGGGGCTGTTGCCGGAGGCATTTCCCAGGTATGGGCTATCCCCGACAAATGGAGAGACAAGCTCCGGTCCGGTCCGCGCATCGAAAGCTGGAAGGTCTCCACATGCGGGCAATGCCCGGCAGGTTGCGGCATCCGGGTCCGGCTGATCGACGATATCCCGGTCCGTATCCTGGGCAACCCGATCGCTCCGGTAAACAGGGGGTTCACATGCCCCATGGGAGAATCCGGCCTCGAACTTCTCTATCACCCCGACCGGATCACCCAGCCCATGCGCCGCAAAGGGAAAAAGGGAGAACCCGGCTGGCAGCCCGTTTCCTGGGACGAGGCCTTGAAACAGGTTGCCGAATCGATTCAGGGCCTGGCCAGGGAGAAACAATCCGGCAGATTCGGGTTTTTGATGGGAGACCGGAATACGCTGCTTACGCAGTTCGCCGGGGCCTTTACCGCGCGGTTGGGTTCCTCCAACTTTTTCCACTGGCGCACACCGGGCGTCAACGAGCTTGGGTTATGGCAGGCCTGCGGAGAATTTCCGCCCTTTTCGTTCGACTTGACCCGGACGGATTATCTGATCACGTTCGGCACGAATCTACTGGAGGAGCCCCCTTCTCCGGTCCACTTCAACCGCATCTACGGAAAATTGAAGGAAGGCCGGCAGCAATCCGGCCTGAAGATGGTTCACGTCGACGCGCGCATGTCCCAGGCCGGTAGAAACGCGACGGAATGGATCCAGATCCGGCCGGGGAGCATGGGGGCCCTCGCGCTGGGAATGGCACATGTAATCATCCGGGACAAGAACCACGACCAGGACTTCATCCGTCGGCACACGCGAGACTTCCATAAAGGGAACGGGGATTTCCTGGATCTTGTCAACCGTGATTACGCCCCCGAAAGGGTTTCAGGAGTCACGGGAGTTCCGCCGGAAACCATCATTCGGATTGCCCGTGCATTCGGATCCGCCAAAGCGCCCCTGGCGCTCTCCGGCGGCACATCCGACGCGAGCGAAACGGCCCTTTTCGCCCAGTGGGCGGTTGCAAGCCTGAATGCCCTTTCGGGGAGTTTTTCCGCGAAAGGATTATGGCGGGAACAGGTTCCGCTTCCCTGGGGCGCTTCACCGGTTTCCGTTTACGGCCCCAGGGGCAGATCCTTCTCCTCCAGGCCGAAAAATGCGCTCGACGCCGATCTTCCCGCTTCCTGGGTCGCGGAGCAGCTGCCGTACCTTCTGCCCGCCGGGAAGATCCCGGAACTGAAGATGTTGATGATCGCCCAGGTCAACCCTGACTACCAGGCGACGAACCGGAAGGCGTGGAGGGATTGGCTCGGACAAATTCCGCTTGTCGTTCAGTTCGCCACGCTTCTCGACGATACGTCTCCCCATGCCGATCTCGTACTGCCTGCGACCACCTACCTGGAGCAATGGGACCTGGCGCTGCCGGTCCCGAATCTCCCCTTCTCGCAATTGGGTCTCGGGCAGCCGGTGGTGCCTCCCCTGAAGGGCGCTCTCCCCGTCGGGGACGTTCTCCTTCGGCTTGGAAAGGGGATGGGGATCGATTTTCTGCCGGGAAGCGGCGTCAAGTCATACGGGGAGTACGTCCAGTCGCGCATGAAACCGATTTTCGATTCGGGGAAGGGGACCCCCTATTTCGAGGAAGTATCCCTCGCCTTCCTGGAAGAGCTGCGCAAGCGCGGCTGGCAGGTCTACAGCTACCCGGCATTTTCCGATTTCTGGCGCCTGCTGCAGGAGAAGGGCGGGTGGTGGGACCCCGGGGAATACCCCGATGTCGATTGGAGCAGAGGAAGGACATTCGCCTTCCCCACCGTTTCCCGGATCGAGAAGCTGCTGGAGGAGAGATCGGTCCTGAAACCGGGTGAAGGAACGACAAAAAGGGACAAGCCGGCTCACCTGTGGCTGGAAGAGAGCGTAAGGAAGCCCGAAGCCACGGATTCCTTCATCCTGGCTCCGTTTTCCATCCTTATGAATATGAGCGGCGACGGGGCCAGCCAGCCCCTGCTTCGGGAGCTGTCGGGGCTCTACCCCAGGCTGTATTGGGATACGTGGGCGGAGATGAACCCCGGGAGGGCCAAGAAGCTGTCGATCAGGGACGGGGATCTTGTCCGCGTGGTATCCAGGAACGGTTCCCTGACGCTTCCCGTGGTCGTCGTTCCGACGGTTTCTCCGGAAATCCTGTCAGTTCCGTTCGGCCAGGGCCATTCCGGGCTGGGAAGGCATGCCGTTAACGTCGGGGCGAATCCGATTACGATCGTCGATCCGCGCGTGGACCCGCTGAGCGGCCGCAGTTCCTGGCATTCCACGCATGTTCGCGTGGAAAAGATCGGGAAATAGGGAGAGCGAAGAATGAAGTGGGGGATGGTGATCGACCTGCAGAAATGCACCGGGTGCGGAGAGTGCGTGGCCGCCTGCAAACTGGAAAACAACGTGGCCATCGTGGAGCCGAAGGAATCGGCGATGGGCAGGACCATGCTTTGGATGGACCTGCTCACTATTCATGAGGGGGAATATCCCAGGCTTCGGGTCCGGCAGATTCCGCGGCCCTGCATGCATTGCGACCATCCTCCCTGCACGAAAGTCTGCCCGGTCCGCGCCACTTACATCAACGAGGAAGGGATCGTGGCCCAGATCTACCCACAGTGCATCGGTTGCCGTTACTGCATGGCCGCCTGCCCCTACACGGTGAAATCGTTCAACTGGTACAGGCCCGAATGGTCGCCCGGCATCCGCGATACCGTCAACCCGGATGTTTCGGTCCGCCTCGACGGGGTTGTGGAGAAGTGCACCTTCTGCGTTCATCGCCTGCAAAAAGGGAAGGAGCAGGCGAAATCCGAGGCGCGGGAACTGAGGGAAAACGATTTCCAGCCGGCCTGCGCCGAAAGCTGCCCCACCGGAGCGATCGTTTTCGGAGACCTGGAAAATACCGGTCACCGGGTGAACCACCTGGCGCATAGCCCCCGCGCGACGAAACTGCTGGAAGACCTGGGAACCGAGCCGAAAGTCATTTACCTGAAAGAGGTGGACTGATGGACAAGGTTTCCGCCATGCCCCATCGGGACGCTCCGCTGTTGCGGCCCATAGAAAGTCCGTCGAGAAATTACTACCTCATCATGGGGATCCTGCTCGCCATAGTCCTGTACACCGGGTACGTGTATCTCCGGCAGGTCCTGTTCGGCCTCGGAGTCACCGGGATGGCCCAGCCTGTGACCTGGGGGTTTTACATCATCAATTTCGTGTTTTTCATCGGAATCAGCCACGCGGGTACGCTGATCTCGGCGATCCTGCGGCTTTCGAAGGCCGAGTGGCGCAGGCCGATCACGCGCATGGCGGAAGTCATAACGGCGATCGTCCTTGCCATCGGGGGATTGCATCCGATAATCGACCTGGGGCGGCCGGACAGGATGTCGCACCTGTTTTTCAACGGCCGGCTGCAGTCTCCCCTGCTCTGGGACGTAACTAGCATCACCGCGTATTTCACGGCCAGCACGATCTACCTTTACATCCCCATGATTCCGGACATCGCCATCCTTCGCGACCGGGGTGTGAGACCGCGCTGGCTGTACGAATTCCTTTCCTGGGGATGGCAGGGAACCGAGCGCCAGCACAAGGTTCTGGATCGGGCGATGAACATCCTTATGGTGGTCGTGATTCCCATCGCGGTTTCGGTCCACACCATCATCTCCTATATCTTCGCCATGACCGTGCAGCCCGGATGGCACAGCACCATTTTCGGACCGTATTTCGTGGTCGGGGCGATCTTTTCCGGCATAGCGGCGATCCTGGTCCTCATGATCGTGTTCCGCAGGGTCTTCCGGCTGGAAGGATATCTGAAGCATATCCACTTCAACTACCTTTCCATCCTGCTGTTGATCATGTCGTTGTTGTGGTTCTATTTCACCTTTTCCGAATACCTGACCGGCTATTACGGTCATGAACCGAATGAAATGCGGGTATTCTGGTATAAATTTTCGGGGGATTTCGCCCCCTATTTCTGGGCGATGATCATCTGCAATTTTTTCCTCCCGGTCCTTATTCTATGCAACAGCAAGACCCGCACGATCCCGGGTATTCTGATCGCGTCCATCTCGGTGATCATCGGCATGTGGCTGGAACGGTTGATCATCGTCGTTCCATCACTGGCGAACCCCCGGTTGCCGTACCCGACGGGGATCTACATCCCGACCCACACCGAATGGATGCTGTTCATCGGAGGCATATCGGTCTTCGTCCTGGGGTACATGACCTTCGCGCGATTCTTCCCCGTCATCTCCATCTGGGAAATAGAGGAAGGGCGCAAGGAAGGCGCGAAGACCGTCGCCGAGCGGGTTTCCTCCTACATGCCGGACTCCGGTGCGACTACCGCGGGGGAATGAATAAAGGTACCATACGATAAAGGAACCGCAGCCGGACCGGACGGCAAGGCAAAACCGGTATCTTGACATGGAGAGCGGGCGATGAACAAGAAATCGATCGAATTCCTGCAGATTTTATCGATATCGTTGATCTGGCTGCTGTTCACCGGGATCGCCGTATGGATCGTCAACCTGATCCGCGTTTCACTCAAGCTTCACGACGCGCCGGATGCTTCGGTCGGAATAAGCATTGTCGCCATTCCCGTCTTTTTCATCCTGGCATCGGTCCTGACCTATGTTTTCATCGGCCTGAGGAAAGGCCGGAAAGAGGAGACGTAAAAAAACCGATGATACGTACGGCCATCGACAGAAGCGGACCCCGGAGGGAGTAACCGCAATGCAAAAAACAAAGGCCCGCGGTGTGCAAATTTTCCTTGTCGGGATGCTCTTCTGTTTCGCAGCGGCAGGCATGGGGTGCAGCGAGGGAGGCGGGAAAAAGGGGGCGGACGATTCCGGAAAAACCGTCGCGAAGCCGGATCAGGCCCAGGTGCAGAGAGTCTCACTGGTCAGCGATCTCGTCGAGGGAAGAAAGGTCTTTGAGGCGAAGAACTGCAGCCAGTGCCATTCGATCTTCGAACGGGAGAGGAAAACGGGTCCAAAGCTGCAGTCCTCGCGGTTTTACGGGAGTTTCCTGGATACCTTCTCCTTGCTCTGGAACCACGCGCCGGCAATGGCGGTGCATATGAGGAAAGAGGTCCTGGAACGGCCTCAATTCAGCACCACCGAATTGAATCAACTCGTCTCCTTTCTTTATATGCTGCCCTACCTGGGCCAGCCCGGCGATCCGCGGAGAGGGGAGGCGCTGCTCAAGGAAAAGGCATGCTATTCCTGCCATTCTCTCGGAGGAAGGGGTAAAAAGGGCGGGATAGGGCTGGATTCACTGAAAACCTTCCAGTCGCAGGTCGTCCTGTTGCAGCGGATGTGGAACCACGGCCCGATGATGCTCAGCCAGATGGCGGCTACGCGCACCCCCATTCCCACGTTTTCAGGGAACGATATAGCGGATATTTTTGCGGCGCTGTCGGAACAGGGAAAAGAGAGCAGAAAAGTTTTCCTCGGAGTGGGAAACGCGAGCCACGGGCAAAAAATGTTCACGGAAAAGGGCTGCATCAAGTGCCACTCCATCTTCGGAAAGGGGGGCAACGAGGGGCCGGACCTGGGCAGAGCCGTCTCCCAATCCAATGTGACGATGCTTTCGACGCGACTGTGGAACCATGCAGGAGCGATGCGGGAAAAATTCCGGCAGAAGAAGCTGGATTGGCCGATTTTCTCGGAAACGGAGATGAACGACCTGATCGTATTCCTTTATTCGCTCAATTATGAAGATAAGCCGGGGAATCCCGGAAAGGGGGAGGAAGTTTTCGGACGCAAGAAATGCGCGGATTGCCATTTCAGGACCGCCGCCGACAAAAAGAAAATCGTCGACGACATCAAGTCGGTCAATTCCATCCAGTTCGCCACCCTGTTATGGAATCACATTCCTTCCATGGAGGCATCCATGGTGATCCACGGCGTTCCCTGGCCTGAAATGAGCGGCGACGAGCTGCGGGGCGTACTGGCGTACCTGCAAAGTCAGAAATAAAGCGACGCGAACCGATTCCTTGCGGGCGTCGGCGTCGCCCGCGGGACCGGGTCTCCCTCACTGCGACAGGATGTCCACCTCTGCCTTTTCGACATCGGCTCTGCGAAAGAGGAACTGCTGGTCGCCGATGAAGGGTCGCACCCCGTCATCGCCCACGTAGAATTCCTTGTTCATGATCGGAATGGCGATCCGCAACAGCATCGTGTATACGAACAGTCCTGTCGCCCATATCCCCATCGTGACCAGCAACTCGATCCCGGTCGGGGAGTATTCGTAGAATTCCCCGAGCACGTCCGGAACGAACCCGGGGACCACAAGCCCCATCCCCTTCTCGATGTAAACGCCGACGAAGATGAGAATGCACCCGATGTTGAGCGTTACGAAGTTCTCCCGCGTTTGAGGAATGAGGAAGAGGAGGAAGGCCGAGACATTGAATAAAGTCGCGGTCCAGATGAACGAGACCAGGTCGGAATGTCCGTCCAGCCCCTGGTAGAGGTATTTCATCGGTGCCAGGTGGGCGGTATCGGAATAATACTCCTTGAAGATCTCGGCCCCCAGCAGGAACAGGTTGACGAACATCGCGTAGGCGATGAGTTCGGCGACCTTGAAGATCGCCTCGTCCTTGATCTCGAAGTTCGTCCACTTCCGGATGATCTGGAAGAGGAGGATCATGAAGGCGGGCCCCGAGCAGAACGCTGAAGCCAGGAACCGCGGGGCGAGGATCGACGCGTTCCAGAACGGCCGCGCGGACAATCCGTTGTACAGGAAAGCGGTCACGGTGTGGATGGATATCGCCGCCGGAATGGAGAACAGGAGGAGCGGCAGGACGTACGTCATGTTCGGTTGGCGCCTGTAATAGAGGCTGTATAACATGTAGCCCGCGATCACGAAGTTCAGGATCAGGTACGTGTTCAGGACCACGACGTCCCATGCCAGGAGCGACTGCGGGAAATTCAGGATCCCGATCTTCGGGATCAGGTGCCAGAAGCGGTCCGGCCGCCCGAGATCGACGGTGACGAACATGAGGCACATCACCATCGCGGACACGGCAAGAAGCTCCCCGAGGATCGCGATCTCCTTGATCGGCTTCCATTTGTAGACGTAGGCCGGGATGACGAGCAGCACGGCGGCCGCCGCCACTCCCACGAGAAATGTGAAGTTGGAGATGTAGAAACCCCAGGACACCTGGTCCCGCATCGCGGTGACGATCAGCCCGCTGTATATCTGGCTGACATACGCCATCGTCCCGATCACCATGAGGGCCAGCAGGAACGTGACCCAGGCGTAGTAGATCTTGCTCCCCTTCCTCAGGAGGACGAAACACCCCTTGAGGAATGCCCAGACTTTTTTCATCGGCTCCCTCTCCCGCCGGTCACACCGAGTAGAAGTAATAGAACTTGGGCTGGGTATTCAATTCCTCCTTCAGGATGAACACCCGCTTGTTTTCGATCACGTACCGGATCTCGCTGTCCGGGTCGAGCAGGTTCCCGAACTTGCGCGCCCCCACGGGACAGACTTCCACGCACGCCGGGTACCTGCCTTCCAGCTCCCGCGTGCGCTGGATGCAGAAGGTGCACTTTTCGACGACCCCGACTGGCCTCGGGCGGTTCCCCAGGTAATGCGTGTCGGGATTCATCTCCCCGGCCGGCAGCCCGGGTTTCTTCCAGTTGAAGTGCCTTGCCCCGTAAGGACACGCCGCCATGCAGTATCGGCATCCGATGCACCAGTTGTAATCCACGACGACGATCCCGTCGTTTTCCTTCCAGGTCGCCTGGACCGGGCACACCTTGGTGCACGGCGCGTTTTCGCACTGGTGGCACTGGACGGGCATGTAAAAATGGCCTTCCTCGGGCACATTGGACGGATTGTAGTAATGCTCGGCATGCTCCAGGTCGACGCCCCTTTCCTTCGCCAGGCGGAGCACCCTGATCCAGTGTATCTGGGGGTCGCGGGACTGGTTGTTCTCGGTCACGCACCCGTATTCGCACCTGCGGCAGCCGATGCATCGGGACAGGTCCAGGCCGTACCCGAACAGGACGCCCTCGAGCGGGGGGGAAGCCTTGACCTTCACCGCCTTGCCGAATCGGGCGCTGTATTCCTTTTCAAGCCTGGCGAGCATCCTGTCGCGCTCGGGTCTGCCGAGCTCCCGGAAATTCTTCTGGAAGAAGGCTTCCCAGACCGATGCGGAGGCATCCTTGGCGGGAATGGCCAGGGCGCCCAGTCCCGCAGCCAATCCCTTCAACGCCTTGCGGCGCGTGAGCCGGAACACATGTTCATCGTGCGTACCCTTATCCGACATGACGCTCTCTCCTTGCGGTAGCGGTTGAGACGCCTTCACTTGATGTATTCCGGACGAAGGGGCGGCGGCTTCGGCTGAATCGGCTTGAACCTGGGATTGTGCGGGTTATGGCAATGAGCGCACAGCAGGTATTCCTTCTTCCCGTTCCACAGCCCTGTCCGCTTCCCGTGGACGCCCACCTTCCAGTCGCGATACTTGTCGCCGTGGCACTGGCCGCAAAGCCGGTAGCTTTCCGTGAAGTCGATCAGCTCGCCGGAGACCAGCCGCAGCTTGTCGCGATTTCTCATGTCGTGGCAGTCCAGGCACCAGCGTTCGTTCTCTGCGTGGTTTTTCAGTTCGATATTGGTGTGCTCGTCCTTCAGCGCACGGCGTTTCGGGTTCGGGACCATCTCCTTGTGGCACTCGGAGCAGGGAAATATTCCCTCCGTAAACGGAGGAGGGGGAACCATATACGATGTTTCGCCCTCCGCCTTCGGGGGGGTCAGCCAGAATTCCCGCCGCCCGGCCTGCCCTGCAACCGCCGCGCAGAGCATGACGGCCGCAAGCGTCACGATGCATATGTAGTATGATTTTTTGCTTCTCATCTCACGCCCCGATTGGTCCTTATTGATCACGGAAGAAAAGCTAAAGGGAAAGCGCCTTCAACTGTCCTTTACTCCCCCATGCGGAGGCCGGTCGCCTCCAGGAAATCTAGATATTCGTATACCACCTCGAAATGCTTCGACTCCTCGGCGGAGAGGAGCTTGAAGAACTTCCTTTCCTGCGGATGCGCGGTCGACTCGGCCATGCGCCTGTACATCTCGCGCCCTTCCGCCTCGAAACCCAGGGCCTTTCGCATCGCGGCCGCCGCGTCCCCGGAAATCGCCTTCTCCTTGCGGATCCTGCTGGTTTCACGCTTGAACATCCGCATCCTCGCCTCGCTGGGAGCGGAGGACACCGCCGGGAATTTCCCGCTCTCCTCGAGATTGCGGGAGATGGCAAGGATGTCCTGGACGTGCTTGTCCTCGAGGACGGCCAACAGCTCGAACACCTGCCTCGCGAAGGCGTCCGAACTCTTGGCGGCGGCAGCGGTGAAAAACCGCTTCCCCTGTTTCTCGAACCGCAGTGCCCGGGTGAGCGCGCTTGAGGAGTTCTTCTTCCGTTTCGCAGACGGGACCTTCGGCATCGGGCTTCTTCCCCCCCCCTCGAATTCAGTAAGCAATCCCTATCATTATGCTCTCGCTGCGCCCGGGTTTTCCACTTTAAAAATTTCTATTCTTTCTTCTTCGGCCGCCGGGAAGCCTCCAGGACCTTTTTCCGCAGGCGCAGCGAGGACGGCGTGACCTCGACCAGTTCGTCCTCGTTGATGAACTCGAGCGCGCCCTCCAGCGACAGTATCCTGGGCGGCACCAGGCGAAGGGCCTCGTCGGCGCCCGCCGCCCTGATGTTGGTGAGCTTCTTCTCCTTCGTTACGTTGATGTCGATGTCGACGGGACGGGAGTTCTCCCCGACGATCATCCCTTCGTAGACCTGCGCCCCTTCGCCTATGAAGAACGCGCCGCGCGACTGGAGGTGGAATATCGCATAGGCCGTCGCCCGGCCCGACCGGTCGGCCACCAGCGCCCCGTTGATCCTCTCGGGGATCGGCCCCTGCCACGGCTCGTATCCGTCGAAGAGGTGGTTGAGCAGGCCCGTCCCGCGCGTCTCCGTAAGGAACTCGGAGCGGAACCCGATGAGCCCCCGCGATGGAATCCGGTACTCGAGTCGCACCCGCCCCTGCCCCGGATTTATCATCTTCGTCATCTTCGCCTTGCGGCTCCCCAGGCTCTGGGTAACCGCTCCAAGGTAACTTTCCGGTATGTCGATGAAGAGCATCTCGACGGGTTCCTTGAGCACCCCGCCTTCCGTTTTCGCGACCACCTCGGGGCGCGAGACCGACAGCTCGAAACCTTCGCGGCGCATCATCTCTATGAGGATCGCCAGCTGAAGCTCGCCGCGCCCCATGACGGTGAACGCGTCGGTGCCGGAGAAGTCGATCCGGAGCGCCACGTTTCCCAGGAGCTCCTTTTCCAGGCGCTCCCGCAGCTGCCGCGAGGTGACGTATTTCCCGTCCCTTCCGGCGACCGGGGAGGTGTTGATCGAGAAGACCATCGAAACCGTCGGCTCGTCGACCGCTATCCGCGGCAGGGGACTCGGCGCCTCCGCTTCGGAAAGCGTGTCCCCGATCGTGATCGCCTCGGCCCCGGCGACGGCAACTATGTCTCCCGCACCGGCCTCGGGGATCTCCTGCCGGGAAAGTCCCTCGTAGCCGTAAAGGAGCGCAACCTTGATCCGCTCGACCGCTCCGTCTTTTCCGCAGACGGACACTGTCTCCCCGGCGCGCAGGGTCCCGGAGAATACCCTTCCCACGGCAAGCCGTCCGACGTAGTCGCTGTAGTCCAGGTTCGTCACCAGGAACTGCAGGTGAGCGGAAGGATCCCCCGAAGGAGGCGGAATGTGGGAAAGGATGTTTTCGAACAGCGGCAGGAGGCTGCGCCCCTCCCCGACGTCCTTCCCGCGAGCCGTCCCCGCCCGGGCGTTCGTCAGCAGGATGGGAAACTCCAGCTGTTCCACGGTCGCGTCCAGGTCGATGAACAGGTCGTAGACCTCGCTTATCACCTCCTCGATCCGGGCGTCCGGCCGGTCGATCTTGTTGACGACCAGGATCACCGGCAGCGCCTGTTCCAGCGCTTTTTTAAGCACGAAGCGGGTCTGGGGGAGCGGCCCCTCGGAGGCGTCCACCAGCAGGAGCACGCCGTCGACCATCTTCAGGGTGCGCTCCACCTCCCCGCCGAAATCGGCGTGGCCGGGGGTGTCCACGATGTTGATCTTCACCCCGCGGAAGACCACGGCGGTGTTCTTCGCCATGATCGTGATCCCCTTCTCCCGCTCCAGGTCGATCGAGTCCATCACGCGGTCGGGAACGGCCTGGTGCTCTCGGAAGATGCCGCTCTGCTTGAGCATGGCGTCGACCAGGGTGGTCTTCCCATGGTCGACGTGGGCGATGATCGCCACGTTGCGGATGTCTTTGGGCAGCATGCGTTTCGGATTCTTACTTGAAGGAACGCTCGAAAAGCTCCCGGATCGCCCGCCGGCCGTTATCCTCCAGGAACCGGGTCCCTGTGCCGGTGAAGCGGGGGTTTCCGATCTTGAGGGAAGCGGGGTCCGGCATCTCCGTCCAGCCCTCGTCCTTCCACGTGGACCAGCGTCCCCGTTCCTGGTCGAATACGAAGATCGGCTTGTTGCAGAGCTTGGCGAACTCGGCCCCCCAGCCGGTGCCGCCGCGAACCGTCCCGTCCGGCAGGATCTTGCCGATGACGTAGACCTCCTGTCCGGCGTTGACCTGGTACCAGAGGGTCTGCAGCACCTTGCGGATGAAAAGCGCGTCCGTGTAGGTGCGATGCATCAGCTTCGATACGTACGCCAGGCTCACGTCGCCTTTCGAAAGCTCCTCGCGGGAGAGAACCCTCACGCCGCGCGTGCGGGCGATCCCGTGCCCCTCGAACGTGAAGTTGACCTCCTCGATGCCGTGGCTTTCCGCCTGGACGCCGAACTCCTGCTCCGCGCCGTTCGCGCCGCCGCTGTACAGGACGCACTCCTCTTTCTTCAGCATCGCCCTCTCCTTTTCGTTCTTCGGCCCACTATAGCACGGACGCGCTGAACCGGTTGCTCTGCCTCGGAGGGGCAAGCGATATGGGCTCCACGGCTGCGCCTCCGGGGCTCCCCCGTCGCGTTACGCCTCGGCTCCCCTGCACTTCCGTTTTACGTGCCTATAGATAATCTCCCAGCGGTCGGCCATGCTTATCGGTACGCCAAGCCTCACCTCCATAGGGTGGTGAGTTCCACCACAGACGGTTCCGCCTCGTCTTCACGCGAGGGGGACCCCTGCGGCGGCCGCGGAGCCATGATCGCTTGCACTAAGTCGATTGTCCCCGCCATCGCTGCAATGACATGGAAACCCAGAGAAACATGGGCGCGTGCGGCGACATTCCCGCAGCATCGAACACCAGCGGACCGTCCAGCGACATGCGCCATCCATTTGGGGCGCTTATCTCAGTGACTGGTGCGTTCCCTGCCTGCGCGGGATGACGCAGCGGAGGCTTCATCGCAGCGGCCTGTGGAGCGAGGTGCGGATTGCGGCGAGCGGAACCGGCAGCGAGCGGGCGAAGGTCGCGAGCGTAGCTGCGAGGAAGTCCTCCGCGAGGAATCAAGCGTAACCAGGGAAGGCAGCCGGCGACGATGATATGGCCCGCTAGCGCAGCAGGGCGGTGGTGAGCCAGGGGATGTAGGTGATCGCCAGGACGCCGCAAAGCAGGATGATGAGGAAGGGGAGCGTCGCGCGCACGACCTCCATGAACGGCCGGTCGAACCGGTAGGCGGAGAGGAAGAGGTTCATCCCCACGGGGGGCATCAGGAACCCGAGCTCCAGGTTCGCCAGGAAGATGATCCCAAGGTGTACCGGGTGGATGTCGTACGCCGAGGCGAGCGGGGCGATGATGGGCACTACCACCACGATCGCCGAGAAGATGTGCATGGTGGCCCCGACGAGCAGCAGGAACACGTTCAGGACGAGGAGGAAGGCGACCCGCGATTCGATCGTAGCGCGTACCCACTCGAGGATCGTCTGCGGCACTCCCGCGTCGACCATGTATCCGGTGAGGCCGGTCGCCGCCGCGAGCAGGATCAGGAATCCCCCGACTAGCCGCACCGACTCGGTGCCCGCTTCCGGGAACTGCCTGCGCAGGTCTATGTCCCGGTGGAGGAAAACCTCCATGCAGAATGCGTATAGGACCGTCATCGCGGCCGCCTCCACGATCGTGGCGAATCCTCCGAAGATCCCCAGCAGCACGATGACGGGAAGGAGAAGATCCCATTTCGCCTCCCAGGCCGCCGCGCGAAGCTCCCCCAGGGAAAACGGCGCACGGGGGGCGCCGGCGCGCACTCCCGTGCGGACTGCCCAGGCGGCCATGATGAGCGACAGGAGCATCCCCGGCAGGAATCCGCCCTTGAACATCTGGTCCACGGCGATCCCCGCGACGACGCCGTACAGGATCACGGGCAGGCACGGCGGGAAGAGGAGCCCGAGGGATCCCGAGGCCGTCAAAAGCCCCATCGAGAACCTCTCGGGGTACTTCTCCGCGAGGAGCGCCGGCAGCAGGATTCCTCCAAGAGCGACTATGGTCACCCCGGAGGCCCCGGTGAAGGTGGTGAAGAACGTGCACACCAGGACCGTTACCACCGCGATCGCGCCCGGCATCCAGCCCACAAGCGCCCGGAAGAAGCGGACGAGCCTGCCGGACACGTGCCCGACCGTTAGGAGGTACCCCGCGAAGGCGAACAGGGGGATGGTGGGAAGGGACGGCGAAGTGACGAGCCGGTAGATCTCGGCCGAGATCGAGGCGAGCGGGACGTCGGCATGGCGGAAGAACAGGACCGCGAAACCGCCGAGGCCGACGAAGAGCGGCGCCCCCAGGATGATCGCGGCCAGGAGCACGCCGACCGCGATGAAGAACGGCGTGCTTTCGAGAACGAGGCCCGACGAGACGAACGCGACCCCGGCTCCCGCGGCCGCCGCAACGGCCGCGCGGATCGACCATTTCTCCGAAACGCCCCGGACGAGCCTCCACGCTATGAGGGCGAATCCCGCCGGCATCACGCTCTCCGCCAGCCACACCGGAAGGTACGGGACTACGACCTGCCGGTCCACCCATTCCGCCCGCACCAGCTGAAACCCCGACCATGCGAGTAGGAGGGTCGCGGCGGTGGAAACCGATGCCGTGAAGCCGGCGAAAATCCCCCTGTACGGTTCGGGAAACCTGTCGGTGAGCCGCCCGAGCGACAGGAGCCGCCCGTCCCGCGCCGCGATCGCGCCCCCGAGGAGGCCGATCCAGAGCGTCGCATGCTGGACGAGGGCGTTCGAACCGGGAATGCCGGTGCGCCAGGCGCGGCGGCCGACGATCTCCAGGAGGGGAAGCACGGCCATGCCGACCAGGAGGGCGATCGATATCGCGTTCTCGATCCTGGTGGGGATATCCGCCTTCGGCCTTGGCCTGCCGGCGGGCGCAGGTTCGGGAGGCGCCTCCAACCTACCGTGCCCCGGACTTTTTCCCGCGCTGTGCGGCCCGGTATTCGTCGCGGAAATTCAGCGCGGCGTCGAACATGTCCGCGGGGATGACCTTCCCGCGGATCCTGGGATAGATGTCTTCGACGACCTTGCGCCATTCCTCCATCGCGGCCGGGGGAACGTGGCTGATCTTGAGCCCGTTCTTCACCATGACCTTGACGGCATCCTCGTTGAGCTTCCGTATCTCTCCACGAAGATTGCGCCCGGCGGCGCGGGAAGATTCCAGGATCTTCGGCCGCAGGCGCTCCGGAATGCGCTGCCACGCCTTCTTGTCGATCACGGTTGCGCCGGTGAGCGGGGCCCACCGCAGGTCGGCCATGTGCGGCGCCAGCCCGAACCACTGGAAGGCAAGGGCGGCCAGCGGGGTGGTGTCGAACGCGTTGATAAGCCCCGTCTGCAGTCCCGGCAGGATATCCACGGAGGAGAGAGGGACGGGACTGAAACCCGCCTCCTTGTAAAGCTGTATGAGGTTGGTGTCCATCGACCAGACGAAAAGCTTCATCTCCTTGACTTCCTGGGGACGGGTGAACGGCTTCTGCGCGAAGAAGTGCACCCACCCGGCGTCTCCCCAGTTCAGGACGATCAGCCCCTTCTCCTCCAGCCGGCGCTCGAGCGCGGGAGAGACGCGGTCGCGGACGTAATCGAACTCCTCGTCGGAGGCGTACATCATGGGAACGTGCAGCGCGTAGAAGCCCCGGTCAAGGTACGCAAGCCCCATGCCGGTGACGGCGGCTGCCTGAAGCTGTCCCACCCGCATCTTCCTGATCATCGCGTCTTCGTCCCCCGCCACTCCGCCTGGATATATCCGGAGAGTAACGGCGCCGTCCGACGCCTTCTTCCATGACTCCCCCATCTCCTGGAGCACGCGGTACCAGGACGACCCCTCCGGGGCCAGTGTAGCCATCTTTACGACCATCGGCGCCGCATGGACGGATGACGCCCACAGCGCGAACAGAAGGAGGGCGGCCGCGGCCCGCTTATTCGATGAAAAGTTCATCAACCCTCCCTTTGAGCCTGCGCGCCTTGCGCTGCGCGACAAGGTTTGCGAGCCGGTATTCCGGGGCCTCGTTTCTCGCGTCGAAAGCCAGCGCCCGGTCAAGGAGGACCAGGAACTCCTTCCGGTCCTGCGACCGCACCGGCACGTTTTCGGCAAGCGTCACAAGAGGGGAGAGCTTTTTCCCGCCGGAGAGCTCCATTGCCCGCTCGAAGTGTCTCCTGGCCTTTTCCGCCGACCCCCCCATCGCCTCCGGCCTTCCGCCCTCGTAAGCGATGAAATACTCGTGGATCGCCCCGGCGTCGAAGTCCTCCTTGAGAACGAGCGCGCGGCGCATCAGCGCCTCTGCCCGGGGCAGGTCCGCCAGCATTTCAGGATCGTCCTGCGCGGACGCGATCGCCAGGCTCCAGGATACACCCGTCCAGAAGAGAAGCGGCACGTCCTCCAGGTCCGTCTTCGACGCGGCCTTCGCCGGATTCGCCTCGAACTCCTCGCGGAATCCCGGACGCCCGGACGACAGCCCCCGCATGCCGTATTCCCTTGCGCGCAGGTACAGACGGCGCGCCCTGTCCCTGCCGGCGCGGGAAACCTCGGCATCCGGAGCCTCCGCCGCGTCCTCCCAGACGAAAGCCGCCGCGTACTGGGTGAATCCCCGGGCAAGGGATGCAAGCAGCCCCCGGTGATCCGGCTGCCCTTCGAGGAGGGACTCCATCGCCTTGAGCGCAAAGGGAACCGACTCGCGGACCAGTTCCGGATCGTCGTCGGTGGCGAATACCTCTCCCCCCGACGAAACGGCGTCGGCCACCCTGTGGAGCACATATGTCCTGGGAGAACAGCCGCACGCAGCCGCGGCGAAAAGAAGCGCAGCCGCGATGAAGGCGGCGTGGAATCCGCCGCTCATGGCTCGCGTCCTCCGCCCCGTCCGCCGTCCGCAAGGGCTTCCTCCACTTTCCTTCCCAGCTCGTCGCGGCGGAACGGCTTCTGAAGGAATCCGCCGAAACCTTCGGCCATCAACTCCCTGATCCGCCCGCTCTCGTCGTACCCGCTGGCCAATAATCCCCGCACGGTTGGATCCATGCGGCGCATCTCCGCGAATGCCCTGTCCCCTGTCATCCCCGGCATCTTCAGGTCGAGGAGAACGAGATCGATTTCGCCGCGCCGCATCCGGAAAATCTCCAGGGCATCGATCCCGTCCCTTGCCTCGATCACGCCGTATCCCAGCGAACGCAGCATCGCCCCGACCACTTCGCGGACGTCGTCCTCGTCGTCGGCGACGAGGACCGTGCCGTTGCGGCGCAGATGCGGCGCATCGGCTTTTTCCACAACGTGCTGCGGGCCGGAAGCGGCAGGGAACCCGACGATGAAAGTCGAGCCTTTCCCCGGCTCGGACATGACGAGGATCTCGCCGTCATGAGTTTCCACGATGCCCCGGACCGCCGCAAGCCCCATTCCCCGTCCGATGAATTTCGTGGAGAAGAAAGGCTCGAAGATCCGGGAGAGGGTTTCCCGGTCCATCCCGATCCCCGAATCGGAGACTTCCAGGATAGCGCACGGCCCCGACAGCGGCTTGCCGGACCGCACGATCACCGTGGCCGTCCCTCCCGCCGCCGCGGCGACTTCCTCGAGCCCTTCCGACAGGTGTTGCGCCTTCCATGTCCGTACGGCGAGAACGCCGCCTTCAGGCATCGCCTCGCCGGCGTTTAGGCACAGGCTCATCACCACCTGCTTCAGCTGCGTCAGATCGGCCAGGACGGGAGGAGCCTCTTCCTTGAGGTCCAGGCGCACCTCCACCGCGGCCGGAAGAGTCGCTTTCAATATCGGGACGTCCTCCGACACGGCCTGGTTCAGGGAGATTATTCGAGGGCTGTACTTCCCCTGCCGGGCATAGGCAAGGAGCTGGCCGGTCAGCTCCACCGCGCGCTCCCCGTTGCGCTCGACCATTGCGAGGAATTTTTCGGCTTCCGCGTTTCCGGCGAGCAGCAGGGACAGCATCTCCGCCGCGCCCGAAATTCCTACCAGCAGGTTGTTGAATTCGTGGGCAACGCCCCCTGCAAGCAAACCTATCGTCTCGAGTTTCTGGCTCTCGAAGAGGCGCGCCTCCATCTTCTTCCGTTCGGACAAATCCCGCGCGACCCGCAGGACCTGGCGGATCTCGCCCCGCTCGTCCAGCACGGGGGAGGAGACCGTCTCCACTTCCATGTAGCCGCCATCCTTGCGCCTGAGCCGGTACTGGAGCGTCACGGCCGCCTTGTCGTCCTGGGCCAGCCGCCGGTTCCCTTCCAGGAACTTCCCCGAGTCGTCGGGGTGGATGAATGCCTCGGCTCGCACCCCCATCATCTCTTCGGGGCGGTAGCCCAGCATCCGGCGGGCCGCCGGACTTGCGTAAAGTATCTTCCCGGCGGGGTCGTGCAAGGAGATGAAATCCAGCGCGTGGTCGGCCAGGAACCGGTAGCGGGCCTCCGAATCCCGGAGGCGTTCTTCCATCCCCCTGCGCTCGAGCGCCGCGGAGACGATGGGAGACAAGATTTCCCCTATCAGGCGCACGTCGCCTTCGCGCCATTCACCCGGAGCGCTGTGCTTGTATATGGAGAGGAATCCCAGGAGCCGGGTGGCGAACTTCAGGGGGAACAGGAGGACCGACCGGACCGGGAGGGAATCGTACATGGCCCGGATCGGATCGTCGGGCGGCAGAAGTCCGAGGTCGCCGACCGCAATGACCGCCTCGGAGCGGAGCGCATCCAGCACTCTTCCGGGCGCGCCCGTCGAACGATAGGCCGAATCAGGGTCCGGCCACTCCTCCGTAGGCGGGCTGCGCCAGACCTCCACCCTGCCGGTAGCTTCCCTGCACGATACTATATGGCACCCTTCCGCTCCGCACAGGATCTTGATCTCCCGGCACACTTCACCCAGCAGTTCATCCAGGCCGAGACCGAGCGCGCAGATACGGGCGATCCGGCGGGCAGCTACGTTCGCGACATCGCCGGACGGCGGGTTGCCTGTTTCCCGGCTCTTCGCCGGAAACGGAATCGTGTCTCCCATGGATGCGCCTCGTAGGCCTGCTGAAACGTTTTTCACTTATAGAAGGGTTGCGAATGGATGTCAATAAAGCGGTTCGCGTTCCATCTGCATCTAAAAAAATGAAAAATAATCCGGGAATTGGCAGAATCCGGCGAGGGAGGACGGCAAACATGTTGAAAGGATTGCTGAAAACTTCCGACAGCGTCGTCGACCTCGTATTGCGGCTCGCCCTGGCGGCGGTATTTTTCCCGCACGGGGCGCAGAAAGTTCTGGGATGGTTCGGCGGATACGGGCTGGCCGGCACGTGGGCATTCTTTACCCAGAAGATGGGCATACCGGACTTCCTCGCCGCCCTCGTATTCGCCGCCGAGTTCCTCGGCCCGATCGGGCTGTTCCTCGGATTGTTGACCCGCGTGGCTGCGTTCGGGATATTCTGCGTTATGGCGGCCGCCGTTTGGCTGGTCCATTACAAGGTCGGATTCTTCATGAATTGGTCCGGTGCGATGCCTGCGGGCAAGGAAGGATTCGAGTTTCATATCCTCGCGCTTGCGCTTTCGCTTGCGGTCATGGCGCGCGGAGGCGGTGCACTTTCCGTGGACCGTGCGATCGCCGGCAAGCGCTGACCGCCGGCGGCAGGCGCAACGCCGGATCCGCGGCGGCAGGGCTTTCCCCTTGCCGTAAAACCTGATCTTATATTAAATGAAAAGGTGATGGTTCCGGGTCTGGCTCCACAGCTGATCGAGACCCTCCTGGCCGGAATGCCGGCGTTCCTCTTCTCCATGCGGCGCACGGACCTGTCGCTCCTGTGGATTACGGACGGCGCGGCCGGATTGACGGGATTCGACCCAAGGGATCTCATCGCGAGGCCCGGACTGTTTGCCGAGCGCCTTCAACCCGGCGACCGGGAACGGCTTGCCCGTATCATGGGAAACGCCTCGCCGTCCCGCCCAGTGCCCGAGGATTGCCGTTTCCGGTGCGCCGACGGGAAAACCAGGTGGATCCGCATGACTTTCGCCGGTTCTGCGGGCACCCCCGGCGATCCTCACTCGGTGGCCGGCATGGCATGGTCCGTCGACGAGGCGAGAGCGCTCCGCAGGGAGGCGCACCGGGGACAGGATGCGCTGCTCGCCGCGGACGCCCCTGTATTCCTCACCGACATGAGAGGAAGGATCCGCCTCTGGAACGCCGCCGCCGAGAGGTTTTTCGGGTGGAGCGCGGACCGGATGCTGGGGAGCGCGATACATGCGCTTTTCTCATTTCCGTCCGAAGCCGTGGACGGCATGATCCGTCGCGTGCGGGAGGAGGGAGCGGTCTGCCGCGAGGACCGGCTCGCGAGCGGGACGGGGGACCTCATCCCGTGCCGCTTGACCATGTCCCTCCTGAAGGATGAAGACGGAAACCCCGACGGGATGATCGTCGCTGTCGGGGGCACGGCCGAGATCCGCGGCCTGGAGAGCCGCCTCAAGGAGGCCATTACCCGCCTCCGGATCATCGAGAAGGTTAACAGGATCATCGCCTCGGAGTGGGATATCCGGAAGGTGCATAACCTCATCGTTTCGGAGCTGGACAAGCTCGTCGACTTCGACCGTACGTCCATCGCCGTTTTCGAGGAGGGCAAGGACCCGGTGATCGTCCAGGCCTACGCCAGGGGACGCACGGAAATCGGAAGCGGGACCCGGATTCCCCTCGACCGCTCGGCTCCGGGATGGGTGCTCGACCGCCGGATCGCCCGGATCGACGACGACATCGCATCCTCCGGGGATGATTTCGCGGAAAACGAAATACTGGTGCGGGAAGGGATGCGGTCTCGCCTTCTGATCCCCCTGTTCGCCGGCGAGCGCGTCGCGGGGACTCTCAACTTCAACAGCAGGAAGAGGGGGGCGTATTCCCTCGCGGCCATCGAGGGGCTGGGCAGCATCCCCGACCAGCTGGCGCTGGCGATCGAGAAGCACCGTACGTACGTTCGCCTGAAGAACTCGGAGGAGAGATACAGGCTCCTTTTCGAGCAGGGGCCCCCCGCGGCGATATACGCGCCGGACGGGCGGTTCGTCGACGTTAACGACGGGTGCCTCGCGCTCACGGGGTATTCGCGGGAGGAGTTCCTCGGCCTGCGGAACGCGGACCTGCACGCGGATAAGGACAAGGCTCCCCTTTCGTCCGAGGTCCCGTCGAACGGCCAATGGTTCGACGAAGAGGCCCCGATACGCCGCAAGGACGGATCGGTCTTCTTCGGCAACGTAAATGTCTTCCCCGTATCGAAGGACCTGGTCCTGGAGCAGATCACCGACATAACCGAGCGCAAGGAACTGGAGGGCCGCCTGCGGCAGGCACAGAAGATGGAGGCCGTAGGCACCCTCGCGGGTGGCATAGCGCACGACTTCAACAACATCATCCAGGCGATAATCGGGTACGCTTCCCTGCTCAAGGGCCGAATCGGGGGGGAAGGCGAAAACGCCGCGCACCTCGACGCCATCGAGCAGGCAAGCCTGCGAGCGGGGGAGCTCACCCGCCAGCTACTGGGCTTCGCCCGCAGGGGAAAGCTGGAGGTGAAGCCGACCAACCTGAACGGCGTCGTCGAGAAGGTCGTCGCCATGATACGTCCCACGTTCGACCGCTCGATCGACATCCGGACGGAATTGCCCGCAGGTCTGTCTTCCGTGGAGGGGGACGCGGGCCAGATGGAGCACACGCTCCTCAACCTCTGCATCAATGCCCGCGACGCGATGCCCGGCGGCGGGACGCTGCTGATCGCGACGCAAAACGTAATCCTCTCCGAACCCAGGGCTTACGGACCCGCCAAGGCGCAGCCCGGCGAGTACGTGTCCCTTTCCGTCTCCGATACGGGCATGGGGATACCCGCGGAGAACCTGCCCCGCATCTTCGAGCCCTTCTTCACGACGAAGGAACAGGGGAAGGGGAGCGGGATGGGGCTTGCCATGGTGTACGGTATCGTGAAGAACCACGGGGGATGGATAGACGCAAGGAGCGAGTCGGGACAGGGAACGACATTCCGGATCCTCCTTCCCGCGT
This sequence comes from Deltaproteobacteria bacterium, assembly GCA_050263095.1. Classification (GTDB taxonomy): domain Bacteria; phylum Desulfobacterota; class Deferrimicrobia; order Deferrimicrobiales; family Deferrimicrobiaceae; genus FEB-35. Next base: position 89,064 of record JBLNEW010000080.1, read on the forward strand.
CTCCGGCGGCGTCGGCGGAGGCTGCCGCCGCGGTGGCCCAGCCCGGCCTTGAGCCGCTCGCCCGCGGAACGGGGACAATCCTGTTCGTGGACGACGAGGACGCGCTCAGGCTGCTCGCTTCCGAAACGCTCTGCGGCCTGGGATACACGGTAATTACCGCCCGCAACGGCGCGGAGGCGCTGGCGCGTTACGCGGAAAAAAGCGGGCGGATCGCGCTGGTCATCCTGGACCTTATAATGCCGGAGATGGGCGGGGTGGAGACTTTCCGGCGGTTGAAGGACATGGATCCCGGCGCAAAGGTCCTTATCTGCTCGGGCTACGCGGGCGAAGGCCGGCCGGAAATGCTGCTCACCGAGGGCGCCGCGGGATTCCTCCGGAAGCCGTACCGCATCGGGGCCCTTGCCGCCGCCATCCGGAAGGCGCTCGAAGGGGAAACCTGACTCCGGGGCTTCACTCTTTCCAGTGCAGCTTCTCGAATCGCAGGATCTTGTTCACCCGCCTGCGATGCCGGCCGCCGTCGAAGGGAGTCGACAGCCACGCCGCGACGAGCCTCCGCGCGAGGGCGCCCGAGATCCCGTCGGCGCCCAGGACCAGCACGTTCGCGTCGTTGTGGCGCCTTGAGAGCTCCGCTTCCGCGACCGTGGAAACCACGGCGGCTCGGACCCCCCTGGATTTGTTCGCGCAAATCGCCATCCCGATCCCCGACCTGCAGATGAGGATCGCTCTTTCTGCCTCTCCCCGGCGCACCGCCGCCGCCGCCGCGAATCCGAAGTCGGGGTAATCGACCGGGGCCGCGGAATCCGTTCCCAGGTCGGCGACGGAGAAACCGGCCGCCGAAAGGCGCCGCAGGAGTTCCGCCTTGACCGCCACCCCGCCATGATCGGATGCAAGGACGATCCGCGGATTTTTCCGGCGCGGGCTCATGACGCCGTCCTCTCGCCCGCAAGCGCGAAGTGCGCCGCCCCGAGCAGCGCCGCCCGGCTGTCGAGGATCACCTTCACCGGCACTTCGGACAGGAATTCCCGGAACCGTCCCTTGGCGCGGAACGCATCGAGAAAGATCCCTTCCGACAGGACGGGCAGGATGGCGGGCGCGATCCCTCCGCCCAGGACGACCCCTCCCGTGGCGAAAAACTGAAGCGCCAGGTTGCCCGCAAAAGCGCCGTACAAGGAAGCGAAGAGCCTCAGCGCCTCCTTGCACGCCGGCGACCGGCCCGAGAGTCCCTCCGATGCGATCACGCGGGGCGGATCCTCGATGGAGATGAGCGATTCGACCTCCGGTAGATCCGCGATCCCCTCCGACTCCCGCATGAAACGATAAAGGTAGTAAAGCCCCGGGCCGGAGACCACCCGCTCCGCGCTCACGCGTCCGAACCGGGGTCGCAGAAATTCGAGCAGTCTCGCCTCCCGCCCGTCGCGGGGAGAGAAATCGGCGTGTCCGCCCTCCGAAGCGAACGGCGTGTAGCCCCGATTCGAAGGGACCAGAAAAGCCACCCCCAGACCCGTTCCGGCCGCCGCCACCGCGACCGCCCCTTCCGGATCCGCTTCTCCACGCTGCAGAACGGCCAGCTGTTCGGGCGCAAGGAAGGGAACTGCAAACGCGGTTGCCTGCAGGTCGTTTATGAGGAATCCGCGCCGCGCCCCGCATGCGCGCCGGACCGATTCCTCCTCCACTACCCACGGCAGATTGGTCAGGCTGCTGCGACCCGCGCGAACAGGCCCGGCGACGCCCACGCAAGCCAGTTCCACGTCCTCCCGGCCGCCGACGAACTCCTTGAGTATAGATTCGAACGAGGGGAAATCCCGGCTCGCGTAGGAACGGAATTCGCCTGCCTCAAGGCTCCCGCCTCCGGGACGGAAGAACGCCAGGTTCGTCTTCGTCCCTCCGGCGTCGCCTGCGAGGATCATCGCCTTTCCCTTCCGCCCTTCACGCGCGCAAGCGACGCCGCGGGCGGATCGGCCAGGAACGTGACCTTTCCCCTGGCAGGAGAGACGCGCGAAGCCGGAAGGGCCGGGTCTCCCGCGAGCACGCCCCGCAGGGCCCTGGCCTTCTCCGCCCCGATCGCCAGGAAAACGACCTGGGCGGCGGCTGAAAGGACCGGAAGCGTCAACGTCACGCGGGCCACGCGCGGATCCCCTCCTTCCGACGCCACGACCCATTCGCCTCCCGCAGCGGTTTCCGGACCGCCGGGGAACAGCGAGGCGGTATGCCCGTCCTTCCCGATCCCGAGCAAAATCGCGTCGAACCGGGGGAAGGAGCCTTGATGAGCCGGAAACGCGGCGCGCAGCGCCTCCTCGTACCGCCGCGCCCCTTCCATAGGGCCGGGAAGGCCGGTGTCCACGAAGCAGATGTTGGACCCCGTTACGGGGGCGCGCGAGAAGAGAGACTCCCGCAGCATCTTGAGGTTGCTGCGCGGATCCTCGGGGGGAACCCACCGTTCGTCCACCTGGTAGAAACGTACCCGGTCCCACGGGAACCTCGCGCGGTAAGGCTCGGCGGAGAGAATCTCGTAAGTCCGCCGCGGGGTTTCCCCCCCAGACAGCGCCACGTGAATGAAGGAAGCCTGTTTCCCGCCGCGGGCGAGCACCGCGTCCCGCTCGCGGACAATGCCCCAGAGCCTGCCGGCGGCGGCGCGCGCGAGCTCCTCCCCGGACGAAAGGACGAAAAGCCGCCCCGCGAAAGGATCGGCTCCACTCCTCAAGGACGGCGCCATTTGTCCCTTCCTCCTTTCATGAGCGCATCGGCCTCGGCGGGTCCCCAGCTTCCGGCCGGATAAAGATACAGGTCCTTCGACGGATTATCCCGCCAGCGCGTGAGGAACGGTTCGAGCAGCGTCCAGGACGCCTCGACGTCCTCCTCTCTCGGGAAGAGCGACGGATCCCCATGCATCACGTCGAGCAGAAGCCGTCCGTATGCCGGCGTGCTCCTGGCCCCGAAAGCCTCGCGGTAGGTAAAATTGAAATCCACCGGCCGCACGCACACTACCGGCCCGGGCTCCTTGGCGCCGAACCTGAGGAATATCCCCTCCTCGGGCTGGATATTGATGACCAGCAGGTTCGACTCCAGCTGGCCGCATGCGGTGTCCCTGAACAGCGTCGACGGGGCGGGGTGGAACTGGATAGCGATCTCGGAGACCTTCCTGGCCATCCGCTTGCCCGTGCGCAGGTAGAAGGGGACCCCTGCCCAGCGCCAGTTGTCGATGGAAAACCGGATCGCGGCATAGGTCTCCGTGAAGGATCCGGGGGAGACGTCCTTTTCCGACCTGTATGCGGGGACCTTCTTCCCTTCGATCTCCCCCTCCAGGTACTGCCCCCTGACGCACGCCTCGCCGATGCGGCCGGGAGGAACCCTGACGATCGATTTCAGCACTTTGAGCTTTTCGTCCCGCATGTCGTCGCCGGCGAGCGAATTCGGCGGCTCCATCGCCACGAGCGCAAGCAGCTGGAGGAGATGATTCTGAATCATGTCGCGGACCGCACCCGCCTCCTCGTAGAAATTTCCCCTTCCCTCGATCCCGATTGTCTCGGCCACGGTGATCTGGACGTGGTCGACGTAATTGCGGTTCCAGAGCGGCTCGAAGATCCCGTTCCCGAAACGGAAGACGAACAGGTTCTGGACCGTCTCCTTCCCCAGGAAGTGGTCTATGCGGTACACCTGGCTGTCATGGAAAACGGAACCGATCTCCCGGTTGAGGGCCCGGGCGCCGGCAAGGTCGCGTCCGAACGGCTTTTCCACGATCAGGCGGCGGAATCCCGGGAGATCTCCGGGGGGGGTCGCCAGGTGCGCCTCTCCGATCCTGCCCACCAGGGAAGCGTAATGCCTCGGGGCGACCGCGGCGTAGAAGATGACGTTGCCCGGAATCCCCCTTGCGGCGCACAGGGACCTGATGCGATCGCTCAATCCCGTGTAGCTCGCCGGATCTTCGAGGTCGGCGGCATGGTAGAAAAGCCTCTCGGCGAACGAATCCCATTGAGATCCGTCGAATGCCCCCGGTCCGCGTTCACGCGCGGAATCCCTCAACAGGCTCCTGAACGCGTCGTCCGTGAACGAAGTTCGAGAGGCACCGAGCACCGCGAACCCCTCCGGCAGGAGACCTTCCCTATGGAGTCCGAACAGGTCGGGGATCAGCAGGCGGCGCGTCAGGTCGCCCGAAGCGCCGAAGATGACGAGCAGGCATGCCGGGGGCATCCCGCTACTGGCGTTCTCGCGGTGTTCGTAGGCGGCTTCGGCGCCGGCCGCCATCTTCGCTACTCCTTCTCCGCCTTCGGGATCGCCGGATGGACGGCGTGCCCCCCGAATTCGTTGCGCAGCGCGACCAGCATCCGCATCGCGAATGAGTTTTCCTGCCTTGAAAGGAAGCGCATATAGAGTGACAGGCCGATTCCCGGAAGCGGCACTCCCGCTTCGATTGAACGCTCGACCGCCCACCGCCCCTCGCCCGAATCTTCCACGTACGGGGAAACCCCCGCAAGAGCCGGGTTCCTGGACAACGCCTGGCCGGCCAGGTCCAGCAGCCAGGACCGTACGACGCTCCCCCGGTTCCACAGGGCGGCGATCGCGGGCAGGTCGAGCGGGTAAGGGGCGGTCGACAGCAGCTCGAAACCCTCGGCGTACGCCTGCATCATTCCGTACTCGATGGCGTTGTGCACCATCTTCACGAAGTGGCCTGCCCCGTGGGGCCCCATGTAGGCGAACCCTCCGGGAGGGGCCAGGGCGGCGAGCACCGGCGAGACGTGTCGGAACGCTTCCTCATCGCCGCCGGCCATCAGGCAGTACCCTTCCGACAGTCCCCAGATCCCGCCGCTCGTCCCCACGTCAAGGAACCGGATGCCGCGCTCTCCCAGCCGCCTTGCGCGCGGGGGCGCGTCCGTGTACCTGGAATTTCCGCCGTCCACTACGATATCGCCCGGGGAAAGGATCGGCTGCAGCAGGCCTATGTTCTCTCCCACCGGATCTCCCGCCGGCACCATGAGCCAGACGATCCTTCTTGGAGAGAGCTTGGCGACGGCATCGGCCAGAGACGAGGCGGCGACCGCACCCTCCCGCGATGCCGACAGGACGGCGGCCTCGGACCGGTCGACCGCCACCACCTCGTGCCCGCCGCGCAGCAGCCGGCGGGCCATGTTCAACCCCATCTTCCCAAGGCCGACCATCGCGATCCGCATGGCGCTTACCCCCGTTCGGCGGGCGTTGTCCGCATCAACCGACGCTTGCCGAAAGCCTCCGCTCGATCGCCGCGAGCAGCTTGTTGAAAGAGTCCTGGAAGCTATGCACGCCGTCCCGCGTCAGTTTTCCGCAGACGTCCTCCAGCCCGATGTCGAGGAGGCCGAGATCGGATAGAACCGCCCTCGCCTCGGCTTCCCTCCCGGACAGCGTGTCGTTCACCGTCCCGTGGTCGCGGAAGGCGTCCATCGTCTGGGGAGGCATGGTGTTGACCGTGAACGGCCCGACCAGCTCCTCGACGTACTTCACGTCATGATATTTCGGATTCTTCGTCCCCGTGCTCGCCCACAGGGGGCGCTGCACACGCGCGCCTTTTGCCGCCAGCTCGCGCCACCGCGCCGTGGAGAGGACGGCCTCGAACCTGGAGTACGCCACCCGTGCGTTTGCGACCGCGGCTCTCCCCATAAGGGAGATCGCCGTCTCCGCGCGGGGGGATCCGGGCCAGCGAAGGATCGTCTCCTCGAGCAGCTTGTCCACGGCGGTGTCGACGCGCGACACGAAGAACGAGGCCACCGAGGCCACGCTGCGCGGATTGCCCCCGGAGGCGACAAGCTTCTCGACTCCCCGGATATACGCCTCCGCCACTTCCTCGTAGCGGCTCACGGAAAATATCAGCGTCACGTTGACGGGGATCCCGATGGAAACGGCCTTCTCGATGGCGGGGAGCCCCTCGGCCGTGGCGGGGATCTTGATCAGCACGTTGGGCCGGGAAACTTTTCCGAAGAGCTCTTCCGCCCGGGACACGGTCTTCCGGGTGTCGTACGCGAGATCCGGATCGACCTCCAGCGACACGTATCCGTCGGCGCCCGAGGTCTCGTCGTATACGGGCCGCAGCGCGTCGGCCGCCCGGCGTATGTCTTCCGTCGCTATCTCGGTGTACGCCTCAGGGACGCTCGCGCCCCCGGACGCCAGCGCCTGTATCTGGTCGTCGTATTCAGGCCCCCCGGAGATCGCCTTTTCGAAGATCGTCGGGTTCGACGTGACGCCCTTTATGCCGTCCTCGGCGACCAGCCTCGAGAGCTCTCCCGACGCGATCAACCCCCGGTGTATATAGTCGAGCCACGGACTCTGCCCCATCCCACCCAGATCGACCAGCGGATTCCTCTTCCCTTTCATGGGGCCTCCCCCCTCAAGACAAAAATACCGCTAAAGAAGCGTTTTGGCTTTCGCGGCGACGTTCTCCGGGGTAAAGCCGAACTCCTTGAACAGCCGGTCTCCCGGCGCGGATGCGCCGAACCGGTCGATGCCGACGGAGCAGCCTCTTTCACCGATGTATCGCTCCCACCCGAAGGTGCTTCCCGCCTCCACGGAAACCCGCGCCCTTACGGCAGGAGGAAGAACCGAGTCGCGGTACGAAGCCGGCTGTTCATCGAACCGCTCCCAGCACAGGAAGCTGACTACGCGGGCCGAAACGCCTTCGGCCTCCAGGAGTTTCTTCGCCGCGAGAGCCACTTGCACCTCGGAGCCGGAAGCGATAAGGACCACCTTCGGGCTTCCCACGGAGCCTTCTTCATAGATGTACGCGCCCCGATAGACGTTGCCGTCCCGGTAAACGGCATCCGGCGGAAGGACCGGAAGCTTCTGGCGGGTCAGAACGAGGGCGCTGGGTCCCGCGGTCCGCTCCAGCGCCATCCTCCACGCCGCCGCGGTCTCGTTGGCGTCCGCCGGCCGCAGCACGTGGAGGTTGGGCATCGCTCGAAGGGAGGCAAGGTGTTCGACGGGCTGGTGGGTGGGACCGTCCTCGCCGAGGCCGATCGAATCGTGTGTGAACACGTAGATCACCCGGATGCCCATGACGGCGGCCAGCCGGATGGATGCCCTCATGTAATCGGAGAAGACAAGGAACGTCGCCCCGTAAGGTATGACCCCGCCGTGTCGCGCCATTCCGTTCAGGACCGCTCCCATCCCGTGCTCGCGGACGCCGAAGTGGAAATTGCGCCCGCCGGGAGGGGCCCCCGGGAGGTACTCCCCGCCGCCTTTTATCAGCGTTTCGGTGGAAGGAGCGAGGTCGGCGGAACCGCCGCAAAGCTCGGGAATCCGCGCGGCGATCGCGTTCAGGACTTTGTGCGAGGCGCTCCTTGTCGCGATAGCCCCTCCTTCCGGCGGGAAAGACGGGATGTCGTCCGCCCATCCGGCCGGAAGATCGCCCCACATCGCGCGTTCCCATTCCATCGCGAGATCCGGATAGGAGCGCATGTATTCCGCCATCGCGACCCGCCATTCGCGCTCAAGCCGCTCTCCCCGCGGGACCGCTTCCCGGAAATGGGCCAGGACGACGTCGGGAACGTGGAAAGGCGGTTCCTTGGGCCATCCCAGCGCTTCCTTGGTCAGGGCGACTTCCGCCTCTCCCAGGGGGCTGCCGTGGGCATCCGCGGTGCCCTGCTTGTTCGGGCTGCCGAAAGCGATGCTGGTCCTGACGACCACCAGGGTGGGGCGCTCCCGCTCCGCAAACGCGGCCCCGATCGCCCGGGAGAGACCTTCCAGGTCAGTGTTCCCGTCTTCGACGGCGAGTACGTTCCATCCGTATGCGCGGAACCTGCCGGCGACGTCCTCCCGGAAGGCCAGGTCCGTCGAACCTTCGATCGTTATCCGGTTGTCGTCGTAGAAGGCGACGAGGTTTCCAAGCCGGTGGAATCCTGCAAGGGAAGCGGCCTCGGAAGCCACGCCCTCCATCAGGTCCCCGTCCGAGCAGAAGGCCACGACACGATGGGACACGATCTCGTGCCCCGGCCGGTTGAACCGTTGGGCTAGCAGCCTGGAAGCCATGGCCATTCCCACCGCGTTCGAGATCCCCTGCCCCAGCGGGCCGGTCGTCACTTCTACTCCGGGCGTATGCCCGGACTCCGGGTGCCCCGGCGTTTTCCCGCCCCACTGGCGGAACTGCCGTATGTCGTCAATGGACAGGTCGAAGCCGGTGAGATGAAGCACCGAGTACAGCAGCATCGAGGCGTGGCCGCAGGAAAGGACGAACCGGTCCCGCCCGGGCCAGTCCGGATTCCTGGGGTTGTACCGCAGGTAGCGGGTCCATAACAGGTACGCAAGGGGAGCGAGCCCCATGGGCGTGCCGGGGTGCCCCGACCTGGCCTTCTGCACGGCGTCGACCGACAGGAACCGTATCGCGTTGATGGACCGCGCGGCAAGCTGATCGTTTTCCAATTTATTCCTCCTTCGTAATTTTCCGCCCCGGGGGGCGGACCACCGAGGCCAGGATCGACCCGGCGAGGAGGGAGACCACGACCGCCAGTGATATTTCTATAGGTATCCCGACCCACTCCGCAAGGACCATCTTCGCCCCGACGAAAGACAGGACCAGCCCGAGCCCGACCTTTAGGTATCTGAACCTCCCCATGGCGGATGCCAGCAGGAAATATAGGGCCCGCAGACCCAGGATCGCGAAGATGTTGGACGTGTAGACGATGAACGGATCGTTCGTGACCGCGAAGATCGCCGGGATCGAGTCCACCGCGAACATGAGGTCGGTCACCTCGACCACGACCAGGACCGGGAGAAGCGCAGTTGCGTACCGTTTCCCGTCGAGCTTGACCGTGAACCGCCCCCCGTAGGCGTCCGGCAGGGTGGGAACGATCTTGCCGAACAGCCGCAGGACCGGGTTCTTTTCGGGGTGAACCTCGGTCCCGCGGTTAAGGAGTATCTTCACCCCAGTGAATACCAGGAACGCGCCGAACACGAAAACGATCCAGTGGAACGCCTGGAGAAGGGCGGCGCCAAGGAGTATGAAGACGGCGCGCATGACCTGGGCGCCAAGAATCCCCCAGAAGAGGACGCGGTGCTGGTGCGCGGGACGGACGTGAAACGTGTTGAAGATAAGGATGAAAACGAAGAGGTTGTCTACCGAGAGCGCCAGCTCGATCAGGTACCCGGTGAAAAATTCCAGGCCGCGCTGCGCCCCGAAGAAGCGGTAAACGCCGATGTTGAACAGGAGCGCAAGCGAGATCCAGCCTATGCTCCAGGCGAGGGCCTCCTTCGGCTTTATCTCGTGCTCACGCTTATGGAAGACCAGGAGGTCGAGCCCCAGCATGCAAAGGACGAACAACGTGAACCCCGCCCACAACATCGGGGTGCCGATCGATTGCGGCAACTTGCCCTCCGGGACGGCCTCTGCGATGTCAATAAATGAAACGGGGCCGTTGAAGCGCACCCCGTGGCGTATCCCCTTCGCAATGGAGGATAATACTCCCGGCGCTCCTTTTCGGGAAGGGGGCCCCGGTCGGAGAATGCGCGCGGGAACTCATCCGGGGGCCGGTACGATGAAGGTTCGGGTTCTCTTTACCTCTTCAAACGCGGAACTCCTTTTCCTCCATGATGACGTCGCAAAGCACCCTCGACAACTCCTCCACACGGTACGGCTTCACGACGACGCCGCGGAACCCGTAACGGGCGTGTGACGCCATGACCGGGTCGTTGGAATACCCGCTCGATACGATTATCTTCGCATCCGGGTACGCCTCCAGGATCTTGCGCGCGGCCTCCTCCCCGCCCATTCCGCCGGGGATCGTCAGGTCCATGATCACCGCATCGAACCGCCTGCCGGCTTCCTCCGCCTTTATATATGCCCGGATGGCCTCTGATCCGTCCCTCGCCAGTGAAGGCTCGTATCCGAGGTGATCCAGCATCCCGCCGGCCACGTCCAGGATCATCTCCTCGTCGTCCATGACGAGGACCCTGCCCTTTCCCGCTACCGCCATTTCCCCGGCCGCGACCGATCTCGCGACGATGCAGTCACGCGCGGCCGGCGCGTACAGGTGGAAGATCGTCCCCACGCCTGTGGTGGACTCAACGAAGATGTTCCCCCCGTGGCTCTTCATTATGGCGTATGAAGTGGCGAGCCCGAGCCCGTTCCCCTTCGCTTTCGTCGTGAAGTACGGATCGAAGATCTTCTCGAAGTTCTCCCTGGGTATCCCTATCCCGTGGTCCATGACGTCGATTTTCACGTAATCGCCTGCCTTTACATGCCTGAGTTCGCTCTCTCCGACGACGGCGTTTTCCATGCGGATCCGTACGGTACCGCCTCCGGGCATGGCCTGGGCGGCGTTTATCACGAGATTGCTTATCACCTGACCCATCTGCCCGGCGTCGGCGACCGCCGGCCACAGGCCTTGCTGGAAGGAGAACTCGCACCTGCAGCTGGACCCCATCACGGCGATGTATGCGGAGTCCTTCACGATCTCCTCCATGTGGACGGGCTTGCGCACGGGCCGGCCGCCCTTGGAAAAAGTGAGGAGCTTGGATGCCAGCTCCTTCGCCCTCGAAACCGCGTTTTCGGCGGATTCGAGCCTACCGTACGGCTTGCTCCCGGGCTCCACCGCCAGTTTCGCGAGGGAGATGTTCCCCAGGATCCCCGAAAGGAAATTGTTGAAGTCGTGCGCGATCCCCCCTGCGAGGATGCCCAGGGACTCAAGCTTCTTCCCCTTGAGCAGCTCTTCTTCCGTTCTCACCCTGTCGGTGACGTCCCGGAACGCCAGGACGGCGCCCGCGCAATTTCCCCCTTCGCCCAGGATCGGGACCGCGCTCTCCTCGATCAGCCGCTCCGTGCGGTCCCTTGCGATCAGCACCACGCGGCGTCCGGCGCTCTGGGGGTTCCCCCCGGTCAGGACGAACCGAACCTCGTCCAGCGGGTGTCCGCAGGGATTCCGGGTTTTGCCGTCCATCGTGCGGAAAACCGCCTCCAGCGGCCTGCCGCGCGCATCCGACTCCTTCCAGCCCGTAAGGGTTTCCGCCATCCTGTTGAGGGACTCTATCTCGCCCTTGACGTTGGTCGTTATCACGCCGTCGCCGATGGAGCGAAGCGTAACCTGGGCCCTTTCCTTCTCGCCCGAAAGAGCGAAAAGCGCGCCTTCCAGCGCCCGCAGCGGCAGGACCCGGAGGACCACGAAGATCGCCAGTCCCAGTAGCCCCGCCAGCAGCGCGGCATGCAGCGTATTCGTCATCAGCGGGCGCAGCGACCGGCTGATCTCTATACGGCCGACCGCGATCCCGAAATCGTGGATGCTCTCCGACCGCAGCAATATGGGGGGTGCAAGCATTTCCTGGCTCTGTGCGACCAAATTGCCTTCGTTGTCGAAGATCCGTCGCACCTCGGGGTGCCCCTTCGCGGGACGCCTTCCAAGAAGCTCGGCCAGCCGAACCTCTTCGAACTTCCACATCTCGGGATTGTTGCTTATAAGCTCATCTACTATGCGGGCGTTTATCTCCGCCTCCGTTGCCAGCGCGCTTGCCTGGTGTGCATATTCATTGGAGAAATATATCGCCGGCCCGGCCAGCGCCACGACGATCGCGATCGCCGCCGCGAGGAGGTTGATCGTCCGAACGGGATTTCCCGAATCTTGAAGCAACCGCCCCTCCCGGAAGACCGCCGGGGATTCAAGATCGATACATATTCATATCGGCATGCAAATCAGGATTATTCACAGAAACGTGTCGGAAATAGAACGTCCGGACAGTTTTAATTCGCGGGGCCCGCAGGCAAGCGATAAAAGGGAGGATTATCCGTCAATGGTAAAACAGATGCCGGTACAGGATATTGCATCCGATCCCGATCAGCACCAATCCGCCCAGGAGCTCCATTTTGCGGCCTAACCTGTTCCCAAGGGGGGCTCCAAGGTGCATTCCGGCGGCCGTAAGGGCGCAGGCGACCGCCCCTATGACCACGGCGGGATACCAGATCCGAACTCGCAGGACGCCGAGGCTAAGACCCACGGCAAGGGCATCGACGCTCGTGGCCACGGACAGGATCACGAGGGAGATTCCGCGCGTGGGGTCTCCTGCCGCTCTTTCCGCCTCGTTCCCCCGCAAGGACTCGTAAGCCATCTTGCCGCCGATGAACCCGAGCAGCCCGAAGGCAAGCCAATGGTCGTATCCAGAGATGTACCGTTCCACGGACAGTCCCGCCAGCCAACCGATGACCGGCATGAGAAACTGGAACAAACCGAAATGCCACGACAGGCGGAAGGTCTGGCGGGCCGACACCTTGCCGAGCGCGATCCCCGTCGCTATGGCCACCGCCAGGGCGTCCATGGCAAGACCTATCGCGAGTCCGAGCAGCGTGAACGTGTCGATCGCAGACCCCCTTTGGCAATGAAGGAGATACCCATGGTACCATTTCGATTATCCACACCTTAAGGGGGCTTTCACCATGGCCGATAAGCATGCCGACAGTTTCGGAGCCCGAACCGGCAGGACCATAGGGAAGGCCCGGCACGAGGTCTTTCTCCTCGAAACGCTCGAGAAAAAGGGGGTCGGAGCGGTTTCCCGCCTGCCCTTTTCGCTGAAAATCCTTCTTGAAAACCTCCTGCGATGGGAGGACGGGATCTCGGTGCGCGCCGGGGACATCGAGGGGCTGGCGCGCTGGACCCCGAAAGACGCCCCGGACCGCGAAATCTCCTTCCGCCCCGCGCGCGTGCTTCTCCAGGATTTCACGGGCGTGCCGGCTCTGGTAGACCTCGCCGCCATGCGCGATGCCGCGCTCCGCATGGGCGGGGACCCCAGGAAAATCAACCCGCTGATGCCGGCGGACCTGGTCATAGACCATTCCGTCCAGGTGGACCGTTTCGCGACGCGGGGCTCGTTCGCCGCGAACGTGGCGCGCGAGTTCGAGCGCAACGGGGAGCGATACGCATTCCTGCGCTGGGGACAGGAATCGTTCCGGAACTTGAGGGTCGTGCCGCCGGGGACCGGCATCTGCCACCAGGTGAACCTGGAATACCTCGCCCCGGTTGTGTTCCGGAAGAAAGTGCGCAACGCCTTCCAGGCTTATCCGGACACGCTGGTCGGCACGGACTCCCACACGCCGATGATCAACGGCCTCGGAGTCGTCGGGTGGGGGGTCGGCGGGATAGAGGCGGAAGCGGCGATGCTCGGCCAGCCGGTATCCATGCTGGTCCCGGAGGTCGTCGGATTCAGGCTCGAGGGGGAGCTCCCCGAGGGAGCCACGGCTACGGACCTGGTCCTCAAGGTGACGCAGATGCTGCGGGCCAAGGGGGTGGTGGGTAAATTCGTCGAGTTTTTCGGTGCGGGCCTCTCCTCGCTATCGGTGGCCGACCGGGCGACGATCTCCAACATGTCCCCCGAATACGGCGCCACGATCGGATTTTTCCCGGTGGACCGGGAGACCATCTCCTACCTGAAGTTCACGGGCAGGGACGCGGCTCAGGCCGGGCTCGTTGAGGCCTATTGCAGGATGCAGGGCCTTTTCCGCGCCGACGATACCCCGGACCCCGTCTTCACCGACACGCTCGCGCTGGACCTTTCCACCGTGGAGCCGTCGCTCGCGGGACCGAAACGGCCGCAGGACCGTGTTCCGCTGGGCGCCGTGAGGGATTCGTTCCGCAGGGCGCTGGGAAGCTGGGGAAAGGGAGCCGGGGTCCCGGCCGCGGAAGGCCATGACCGGTGGGCCGCGGAGGGAGGAAGCGCGGCGGCCGGCCCGCAGATCGCGGGAGGGGCATCTCCGGCCGACGGCGTAGCGGTCATGCACGGCGGGCAGTCGTTCCGCCTCGCGGACGGGTCGGTCGTTATCGCAGCCATAACCAGCTGCACGAACACCTCCAACCCTGCCGTCATGATCGGCGCGGGGCTGTTGGCGAAGAACGCGGTGGAGCGGGGGCTGCGAACCAGGCCATGGGTCAAGACGAGTTTCGCCCCCGGGTCGAAGGTCGTCACGCGGTACCTGGACGCGGCGGGCCTTACACCGTATCTGGAGGGACTGGGGTTCCACCTTGTGGGGTACGGCTGCACCACCTGCATAGGCAACTCGGGGCCGCTGCCGGAGGCGATCGCGTCGGCGGTCCGGGAGGGGAACCTGGCCGTCGCCTCCGTCCTGTCGGGGAACAGGAACTTCGAGGGGCGCATCCATCCGTTGTGCAGGGCGAACTACCTGGCATCCCCGCCGCTGGTGGTCGCCTACGCGCTGGCGGGAACGGTCGACATGGACCTGTCCCGCGACCCGGTGGGGATCGATCCCAACGGAGACCCCGTGCTGCTCAAGGATATCTGGCCGTCGCCGCGGGAAATCGCGGAAGCCGTGCGCAGCCGCGTCGATTCGGAGATGTTCCGAAAGGAGTACGCGGAGGTATTCGAGGGAGACGCGGCCTGGAAGGAGCTTCCCGTTCCCAGGGAGGAGTGCTTCGGCTGGCATGCCGAATCCACATATGTCAAGCATCCGCCGTTTTTCGAAGACCTTCCGGCCGTACCCTCGCCTCGCGGGGATCTCCCGGGGCTGCGCGTGCTCGCCGTCCTCGGCGACTCCGTGACCACGGACCATATCTCGCCGGCGGGCGATATCGCCGAGGACAGTCCCGCCGGACGCTACCTGCTGGAGCGCGGAGTCCGCAAGGAGGACTTCAACTCGTACGGAAGCAGGAGGGGGAACCACGAAGTCATGATGCGGGGGACATTCGCCAACATCCGTCTGCGCAACCTTCTCGCGCCGGGAACCGAAGGGGGGTGGACCGCACACCTGCCCGGCGGCGAAACAATGACGGTCTACGACGCCGCGATGCGATACGCGCGGGAAGGAGTTCCGCTCATGATCCTGGCGGGCAAGGAGTACGGATCCGGCTCCTCGCGCGACTGGGCGGCCAAGGGGCCCAGGCTGCTGGGCGTGCAGGCGGTCCTGGCGGAAAGCTTCGAGCGGATCCACCGCAGCAACCTGGTAGGCATGGGGATTCTGCCGCTTCAGTTCGCAGACGGCGCCACGCGCGAGTCCCTCGGGTTGACCGGCAAGGAGATCTTCTCCGTGGAGGGGATAGCGTCCGGGATCGCTCCAGGGAAGCGCATGACGGTCCGGGCCGCTATCGACGGAAGAATCGCCGAGTTCCAGGCCCTCGCCCGCATCGACACGCCCGAGGAGGTCAGGTACTACCTCCACGGCGGAATCCTCCCCTACGTGCTCAGGCGGCTGATCGGGGCAGGGAAGAAATAGGCGGCGGGAACCGCGATCACGCGAAATCGGTCTTCCCGAGCACGTCGAAGCGCCGCGACCGCAGGGCCGCGATCACCCTGGTCCCCTCGATCGTGTCGAGCCGCAGGAGCGCCACCATCCTGTCGGTCCCTCCCTGCGGGGTGACGATGCAGCTTCTCACCCTGACCGAAAGTCCGTCGAGGACCGCCGCCAGCTCCTCCAGCCGGCTCAAGGTCGCCGGCAGGGAAACTTCGATCCTCATCCCCACCTCGTCGAGGTTCAGGACGTCTATGACCGCATTCAGCAGGTCGATCTTCGTTATGATGCCGACCAGCTTGTCCCCGGACAGGACCGGCAGTGCCCCGAACCGCTTCCTTGTGATGATGAGGAGGGCGTCCTCCACGGAATCCTCGGGGGTCAGGGACCAGACCTCCGTCTTCATCACTTCGCGCACCCTGCGGTCCCGGTCCACCGTTCCTTCAGGCGCAGGCAATGGCCCGCTGGCCAGGGAGGCGTTCCTCAGGTCCGTATCCGACAGGATGCCCACAAGCCTGCCTCCCTCGACGACGGGCAGGTGGTTGATCCTCGACTCCCGCATCATGCCGGCCGCCGTGCCGAGAGTGTCATCCGGGGAAACCGTCTTCGGATCCTTCGTCATCCGCCTGCCTACCAGCATGGTCCACCCCTTCCGCGTCCATCGGTCCCGCCGGCGGGCACTACGCCCGACGACGGCACGCCCCCCATTATATCTCCGCCTTGCCCGGGAGCGGCACCGGAAACCTTGCCCTGCGCCCCGGCAACGACGTTAAAATGGAGGCCCCGGGAAACCCCCATCCGGGAAACGACATCAGATGCAGCGAGATTCCGACAGGAGGGTCCAACCATGAAGGGTTCCCGTAAGTCGACGGCGGCGATCGGAACAGCGATTCTCACCCTGCTTGCGTTTCTTGCGCTCCCCGTTCAGGGGAAGGCGGCCGAGACCGCGGGCGGGCAGGCGGCCGGACCGGCCAGGATGGAAGCGAAATCACCCTGCAATTGCGACTGCTGCGGCGAAGAATGCGCCTGCGGGAAGGGACACGGATGCGGGCACAAGCACGGTGCCCACGGCATGCCGGGCATGATGGAGGGGATGAAGAAGCACATGGACGAGGTCCGCAAGGCAGTCGCCTCCCTCCGCGAGCACGAGAAGAAGATGGAAGGGATAACCGATCCGGCGCAGTTCCGCAAGGCGGCCATCGAGCACTTCCGCATGCTGGACGACCTCCAGGAATCCCACGTCAAGCACATGGACTCCATGACGGGCGGAGCAGGGAGCAAGCCCATGCACCACGGACACGGCCACCACGGACAATGCGAGGATTGCCCCCGCAGGTAGCGGTTTTCAGGCCGAACGGAACATGAAGTAGGCGGCGCCGATCAGGCACAGGGCGCCCCACAGGTAGTCGATTTTAAGGGGCTGACGCATGTAGAAGGTCGCGAATCCGGCGAACACCACCATGGTGATGACCTCCTGGATGACCTTCAGCTGCGGCAGGGTGAAGTGCTGGTAGCCGATGCGGTTGGCGGGTACCTGGAGGACGTACTCGAAGAAGGCGATTCCCCAGCTCGCGAGGATCGCCAGATAAAGCGGCGTGTTGTTCAGGTCCTTCAGATGACCGTACCAGGCAAATGTCATGAAGATGTTGGAGCAGAACAGAAGCGAGATGGTTTTCATTGCGCCCCCCCGGGGAATGATTCGCCCGTTATTTTACCACTCTAAAGTCGAAGAGGGCCGCGTCCCCACGGACGCGGCCCTCCCGGGCAAACTTCACCGTTTTCAGCCGGAAGCTACACGAGCCCGTGGGCGATCATGGCGCGGGCGACCTTGATGAAGCCGGCGATGTTCGCTCCCACGACCATGTTCCCGGGGGAGCCGAACTCCTCGGCGGCCTCGGAGCACAGCGTAAATACGTTCCTCATGATCTGACGCAGCTTGGCGTCGGTCTCCTCGAATCCCCACGCCTCCCTGCTCGCGTTCTGCTGCATCTCCAGCCCGGATGTGGCCACGCCGCCGGCATTTGCCGCCTTGCCGGGCCCGTAGGCGATCCCCGCCTGGATAAACACATGGACCCCCTCCGGCGTGGTGGGCATGTTCGCCCCCTCGCCCACTGCGATGCAGCCGTTCTTCACGAGCTTCTTTGCGTCCTTCCCGGTGATCTCGTTTTCGGTCGCCGACGGGAACGCGACGTCGCAGGGGATGTCCCATATGTTGCCGTTCGGGGTGTACCGCGCGCCCTTGTGGTACTCGCAATAATCCTTGATCCGCCGGCGCTCTATCTCCTTCAGCTGCTTGATCGTCTCGATGTTCATCCCCTTCTCGTCGTAGATAACGCCGTTGGAATCGCTCATCGCGATGACCTTTCCGCCGAGCTCCTGCACCTTTTCCAGCGTGTAGATCGCCACGTTCCCGGATCCGGAAACGACGACCTTCTTCCCCTTGAAGCCGTTCCTCCTGGCCTTGAGCATTTCATCGACGAAGTAGGTGCAGCCGTAGCCGGTGGCTTCCGTGCGCACCTGGCTGCCGCCGTACACCAGCCCCTTGCCTGTGAGTACGCCGGCCTCGAACTTGTTCGTCAGCCTCTTGTAATGCCCGAAGAGGTAGCCGATCTCACGGCCGCCGACGCCGATGTCGCCGGCGGGGACGTCGGTGTGCTCGCCTATGATCCGCCAGAGCTCGGTCATGAAGCTCTGGCAGAAGCGCATGACCTCTCCGTCCGATTTGCCCTTGGGATCGAAATCGGACCCGCCCTTCGCCCCGCCGATCGGGAGCCCGGTCAGCGAGTTCTTGAATATCTGCTCGAATCCCAGGAACTTGATGATCCCGAGATAGACCGAGGGGTGGAACCGCAGGCCCCCCTTGTAGGGCCCGAGCGCGCTGTTGAACTGGACGCGGAAGCCCCGGTTTATCTGGACCTCTCCCTTGTCGTCCTGCCAGGGCACCCTGAAGATCGTCTGCCGCTCCGGTTCGCAGATCCTCTCGATGACCTTTGCCTCGGCGAACTCCGGATACTTGACGAGGACGGGCCCGAGCGATTCGAGCACCTCCTTGACGGCCTGGTGGAATTCCACCTCTCCCGGATTGCGCTTCATGACCTCCTGGAAAATCGACTCGAGTCTCTCCGTCAACGCCATGTTCCCTCCTCCCCCTTCTTCGGCTTTTTCCTCAGGTCGGCGTCCCCCTTAAGGGGCGCCCGTGAAATCCGAATTTACCTTTTTCGCGTCACAGGTCAAGGCAATCCATGTTAATTGGGTATAATCGGGTATTATTTAAGCGGAGGGAGCGATGGATAAAAGGCTCGACAACCGGCTGCCGGGGCTCTCCCCGCCCGCCTGGCCCGTCATCCTGTCCCGGATTTCGGAGATCGACGAGCTGAAAGGGTGGTGGAAGGGGCGGTTCGAACCGCCGCCCTTCTATCTCGGCAGCCTGCGCAGGAAGACGATCGCCCTTTCCGCGAAAGCCTCCGCCGGTATCGGCTGGATCGGACTGCCGCGGGGAGCGGAGGGACCTGCGCCCTCGCCGGTTCCATCCCGGGCGGAGGAGCTGCGCCGCGCATCGTGGGCGCGTTATGCGCACATCCTGAAGTCGATATTCGACGGGCACGTAAAGATGCACCTGACACGGGAAACGGTCTTGGGCATCCATGACGGACTTTTCAGGCATTCCTCGGCGGAACCGGCGCAAGGGGGAGCATACCGGTCCCTCCCCGACCGCGCCGCATTCACCCATCGCCGGACAGCCGAATCGATCGCGCTGAGACCGGCGCCACCCGAATCGATCGGGGCCATGATGGACGCGCTCATCTCATGGACGAACTCACGCCTGGACTCGGGCGCATCCCATCCTCTGCTCGTCATCGCCGGCTTCGTTCTTGAATTCCTCGCGATACGCCCTTTCTCGGCGGGCAACGGCCGCACCAGCCGCCTGCTCACCGGCCTGCTGCTGCTTAGGTGCGGCTACGCCTACCTTCCGTACGCGTCGCTCGAGAAGGTCATATCCGAGCGCAACGCGGATTACTACCTCGCCCTGCGCAAAAGCCAGATGTCGCTGCACCTGCCGCGTCCCGACATGGGCCCGTGGTTTCTCGCTTTCCTGGACGCGATGCGCGCCCACGCGAGAGAGCTCAAGGGGAATCTCGCGTCGCTGCCGCCGGGGAGGAGGCTATCCGGCAACCAGGAAGGGGTGCTGGCGCTGTTCGAACGCCACCGGGAGGTCACGAACCGGATGGCGGCGGGCGAGCTGGGCATGCCCCGGGAAACCGCCAAGCAGGTTTTAAACCGCCTCGTCTCCCTCAACCTGATCGAGCGCGTCGGCGCGGGACGCGCCGTCCGGTACCGGAAGGCCGAGCCCGTGTGATCGTCGCCCGGCCAAATCGTTTCCTGCAACGGTTGCACCCCACGGAAGGCGCTGCGCCTCCGGATCGGCTGCGTTCCCTGGTTACGCTTGATTCCTCGCGGAGGCAGGGAACGCACCCGTCATTCGAGCGATCATGGCTCCGCGGCCGACGCAGGGAGCGAGAACCCAACCGATAGAGAACAAACGGAGGGTTCGAGCTCCGAGGCAAGCGCCGAGCGAGCAGCGAGGAAAAGACGCCGTGGATGGCGCCGTCAGCTTGCCAAGGCGGAGGATACGATCGCGACGGGGGCCGCTTGAGCCTCGGCGATCACGCCATCGGCCTTTGCGGCCGCCTCGCCCGCCTGACGGGCTCCTCAAGGTCGCCCTCTTCCTCCCTCTTTGGTCGGCGGCGGGCTCGGAGTTCGAATTTCCCTAAAAGTTAACCACGGAAATGCAACGCTCGGAGAAATTAGAACTCCCCGGAGGCGCAGCCGTTGAGCCTATATCGCTCGCCCCTCCGAGGCAGCGAAGCCGGGTGTGCCGCTTCGGCTGCCCTACGCGAAGTAGCAGACGGCGCGCTGCTTCAGCGAATCGGCGTTCAGGAGGAGCCTCCGGCCGCCGGTCCCGGCCTGCACGTCTATGACGCGGACGACGCCGGCCAATCCCGCCTCATCCGGAAGCAGTTCGGCAAGCCGGTTCTTCGACCGCAGGAAGAATCCCTCGTTCAGGCAACTCCCTTTCGCCTTCGGAAACACGGCCAGGTAGAGCATGTTCGTCTCGACCAGGTCGTTGAAGAAGTGAGTGCCCAGGGAAACGTTGGGGATGATGTGCTTGCCCATGGCGACGACTTCGCACAGGACGGAGGCCGTCGCGATCTCCGCGAACGAGACCGGCACGCCCAGCGACGCCATCTTGGTCCCCCACCGCCCGGGTCCCAGCAGCATGACGGATTTGCGCCCGCCTTCCTCCTCGATGTGGGTGAGCATCCCGATGAGGCGAGCCACGGAGTGGCGGTCCCCGATCGGCATCTCCCCGTAGACGGAAGGGACGACGTAGATCAACCGGTCGACGGCGGCGTGCGAGCTCTGTCCTATGATCGGCCCGCGGGTTTCGAAGACAAGGTCCTTCCGGGGGATGGACCGCGGGGGAGGCACGATGATGCCTCCCTCCTTAACCTGCAGGGGGCGGCATTGCACGAGGTTGACCCGGTAGCTGCCGTCTTCGAGGAAGTTGGCGGTGAACTCGACGTCCACCTGGTACTCGTATGCCTCCCGCAGGGCGGCAAGCATGTCCCGCATGTCCGGGACGAATGACGTCGCGGAGAGCAGCCGGTCGAAGGTGAGGACGCAGCGGGACGGCCCCGCGGCCGCCGGGCTTCCCGCCCTTCCGCGGTCGCCGGACCTCTCCTTGCGCGCGGCGAACATGTCCATCGGCAGGTCGGGGCTGGCCTGCACCACCTCGTCGACGTTCAGGGAAACGAAGCTGTTTGCAGAAAGGTCCAGCGCGTCCACGCGCCTCTGGGCGAACTCGACGACTTCTCCGAAGTCGGCTTCAGGACGCCGCGCGGGGGCGTTCAGCGCCACGAGGCGGGTGTAGTCGTCGTCGGACCGCTCCACCGCCCTCGTCCCCAGCCCGAAGACGATCCGGAGCATGCCGGCCCTCGGGTCGATGTACTCGCTCCAGGCGTACGGGTTGTACGAGAGTCCGACGCCTGCGATCTGGGGGAAGAACAGGTGCCCGTGGATGGCGCCCGACACCCTCTGCACGAGGAGCGCCATCTGCTCGTCCCGGTCCAGGAGGCCCCGGTGGGCCCTGTACAGCAAGGCTTCCTCGCTCATCGTGCTGGCGTAGACGCTTTTCACGGCCGACAGGAAGGCCTCGAGTCGATCCTCCGGGGAGCCCTGGTTCGGGCAGAACACGCTGTCGTACTTCCCGGTGAACGCGTTGCCGAAGCTGTCCTCGAGGAGACTGCTGGACCGCACGATTATGGGCGATTGCCCGAAGTATTCCAGCATCGTCAGGAACTGCCCGCGTATGAACGAGGGGAAGGTCCCCGACAGTATCTTTCGGCGCGCCTCGCCCGCTCCCTCGAGGTACGAAGCGGTGTTCCGCTGGTCGCGCCTGGCCTGCCACAAGCCGTTCCTTACAAGGTACGTGTAGAAGACGTCGGAGCCGATGTAGAAGGAGTCGTGGGTTTCCATCCGGCCGCGCCAGCGCCCGTTTTCCCTCGCCAGGATGGCGCGGGACAGGAGCATCCCGACGGATTTCCCGCCTATCAGCCCCGTCCCGATCATGCGCTTGCGGATGGCCAGCAGGTCCGAGAGGTCCAGGTAGCGGGAGGCCAGGCGGATGACCCGCTCGTCCCGGGTCACCATCATCCGGAGCAGGCGGGGGAAAATGCCCTCCGCCTCCTCCTTCGGCCGAACGCCGCTTTCCACCCCCTCCATGACCTCGCGGGCCTCGAGGAACTTCCGGTCCCAGATGTCGAGCGTGCGGGAGACGGCGTCCACGCGCTGCTCCGTGATTCGTGCCAGCACCTCGGCCAGCACGGAGCTCTCGGTCAGCGGGCGGAAAGCCTCCCCGTCGCGCACGTGGGGGAGGAACATCGTCGGCGAGTAGCGCTGATGGACCTTCAATGGGTGCACGTACAGGCTCCCATCGTGGCGGAACACGTCGAGCAGGAGCTGGGTCGTGTTGCGGATCGCGGAGACGGCCTCGAACGAGTGGCGGTCCCGCAGGAGCGCGAAATATGTGATCGTCTCTAGCTCGTAAAGGTACGGGCAGGTGACCATGAAGAAGTTGCCGAGCATCAGGTCGCTGTACCAGTCGGCCGCGAGGTCGGACAGGCAGTCGAAAAGGTAGAAGGTCCCCCGCCCTGCCCTCTCGATGACCTTGTGGATCTCGGCGGTGAACGTCTCGAACCCCACCTCCGGATTCAGCCGGTGGATCTCGGCGCCGCTTTCCTCTCCCACCAGCTCGGGATGGCGGGCGAACCGGAAGTAGACGAGCTTCTTCCCGCTCCCGAGTGCGTCCTTCCGGTACGGAGCCACGAAGGGGATGTAGTCCTCGACGGAGTCGACCTGCCACACTATGTTGTCGCCCGGCAGCAGCCCCCGGACCACGCGGTCCAGTCCCGGCAGTCCCGTGCTCAACGGTCTCGAGTCGGCCTTCATCCGCTCCCTCCCCGGCGGGCGGCCCCTCCAGGGCCTTCCCGTCCACGCGGGTATTCTATCATCAAGGAAAAGGAAGCGATGGAGGACGGCCCGGAGACGGGTATAATGGCGCAATACGACAGCGGAGCCGCGCACCGTGAAGCAGGCAGACCTTATACTCCTCCATCCTCCGAGCGTTTACAACTTCCGCAAAATTCCGATCTTCCACGGTCCCATAAGCGACGTGATCCCATCGTCTTCCATCTTCGAGAACTACCCGATCGGGTTCCTGACCCTTTCCGAATACCTGAGCAGGCACGGTTTCGCCGTCAGGATCGTCAACCTGGCCATGAAGATGCTCGAGGATTTCTCGTTCGACCCGGAAGGCTTCATCGCAAAACTGCATCCCGCCGCCTTCGGCATCGACCTGCACTGGCTCCCCCACGTTGACGGCGCCTTGAGCCTCGCGGAGGCGGTCAAGAAGCGGCATCCCGGCATCCCCGTGATCTTCGGCGGCCTGTCGGCGACCTATTTCCGGCAGGAGATAATGCGCGACTACCCTTTCGTGGATTTCATAGTCTGCGGCGATTCGACCGAAGAGCCCGTGCGGCTGCTCATGGAGGCGATCAAGTCCGGCGGGGATTTCAGGACGGTGCCGAACCTGGTATGGAGGAACGGTGAGGGGGGCGTCGCGGATAACGGCATTTCCTACCGCCCCGCAAATCTGGATCACGTGCACTTCGATTATTCCCATCCCGTGAAAATGACGATGAAATACCACGATCCGTGGGGCTACCTGCCGTTCCGGAACTGGCTGTCGAATCCGGTTATGGCGGTTTTTTCCTGCCGGGGGTGTTCCCATGACTGCGTATCGTGCGGAGGATCCGCATCGGCGTTTCGCCGGCTCTGCTCGCGGGAGCGGCCGGCGTTCAGGTCCCCGGAGCTGCTGGCGAAGGACGTAAGGAACATAGCGAGGTATACAGGGGCGCCCGTGATGGTCATAGGCGATCTGCTGCAGGCCGGAAACGATTACGCCGAAACCTTCCTCGGGGCCATGAAGAAGTACAGGATCAGGAACGGGCTGGCCATAGAATTCTTCCGCCCGCCGGCGGCCGACTTCGTGCGGGAGGTGGCCGATTCGCTGCACAATTTCAACGTGGAGATCTCGCCCGAGTCGCATGATCCGCGCGTCCGCGGGGCGTTCGGGAAACATTACGGCAACGACGAACTGGAGGCGTCGATCGATGCGTTCGTGCGCAGTTCGTGCCGGCGGCTCGACCTGTTTTTCATGGTGGGGCTCCCCTTCCAGGACTACGGATCGGTCATGGAGACGGTGGAGTATTGCGGGGAGCTCATGCGCAAGCACGGCGGTTCGAAAAGACTTCTCCCGATGATCGCTCCCCTGGCCCCCTTCGTGGACCCCGGCAGCAGGCTGTTCGAAGAAGCCGACCGATTCGGTTACCGTCTCTTCTACAGGACCCTCGCGGAACACCGGCAGGCCATGCTCATGCCGACCTGGAAGCATCGCCTGAATTACGAGACCGAGTGGATGACGCGGGAGGAGATCGTGCGGGCCACTTACGACGGGGCCCTGAAGCTCACCGAGCTGAAAGCCTCCTACGGAGTCGTGGGAAAGGCGGAAGCAGGGGAGATCAAGCGGCATATACTGATGGCAAAGGAGCTGTTCAGGCGCATGGAGGATGAGCCGTCCATCGACGCCGCCCTGGAAAAGGAGATATTCAGGCTGAACCGGCTCGATTTCCTTTGCAACAAGCATGAGCTGGAATGGCCGGTCAAAGGACTCAAACTGCACCTGATAAATATTTTCAGGTTGTTGTTCAGATAAGGCGGCTGCCGCCGGCCAATGAAAAGGGGAGGCTTCTCAAGCCCCCCCATTCGTCCCTCCGGCCCCCCTGCCGCCGGGTGTTCGGGTTGCGTTGGTTAACTCCCCCCCTTGTCGGCAACCTTTCTGTAATAGTATCCGTCAATCATGGCCTTCGTGAGCCGGATGTCCTCCGTGAGCACGAGGTATACGTGAACGGCGGTGAACGAGAGGAAGACCCACATGATGGTCGTGTGCCATATCCGGACCGCGACCGCCCCGCCGAACATCGCGAGAACCGGGGCGAGCGCCTCCGGCCAGTAGAGCGCGAACCCCAGTACGGTCTGCACGAAAGAAACGACGAACAGGGCGGCGTAGGCGATCTTCTGCAGCACGTTGTACTTCGCGTAGTCGGGCTTGGTCCTGCTCATGAACAGGTAGTACTTGAGGACCGGCCCGATTTCCCCCAGGTCGCCCGCGCCCGGCATCGCTATCTTGTTCTTGCCCAGCGCGAAGAAGAAGTAGACGTGGAGGACCCCCAGGAAGATGAACAGGTAACCCGAGACGAGGTGGACGAAGCGCGCCGTCTGCATCGTGCCGAACACGGAGAAACCCGGGTAGTGTATCTGGATCCCCGAAAGGACAAGGAGGACCGTGTCGGCCATGTGGGTCCAGTGGGCGAACCGCTCCACGCCGTCGTGCTTGTAGTACCGCTCCTCTGCCATCGGCTCCCCTCCCGGACTTGAGCTTCCCCGGTCAGACGACCCGGAATTCCTTCACCTCGTTCGTGACGGGGTGGATGATGTGCACGGCGCAGGCGATGCACGGATCGAACGAGTGGACGACCCTCAGCACCTCGAGCGGCTTGTCCGGGTTCGAGACGGGCGTACCGACCAGCGCCTCCTCGATGGGGCCCCGGACGCCCTTGTCGTCCCGCGGGGAGGCGTTCCACGTCGTGGGGACGACGCACTGGTAATTCTTGAGCCGGTGCCCCTCTATCACGTTCCAGTGGGCGAGCGCGCCGCGCGGGGCCTCCCACAGCCCGACGCCCCGGCCCTTCTCGGGTACCGCGTTCAGCGCGTAGGTCCTGGTGTTCCCCTTCTTCATGTTCCCGATTAGCTCCCCGACCCAGTCGACCATGGCGTCGGCGATCATCTTTGTCTCCAGCGCCCGCGCGGCGATCCGGCCCAGGACCGACAGGAGCACCTCCGGCTTCCCCTGCTGGCCCAGGGCTTTCAGCGCCCCGTCCACCAGCCCCTTCACCGTGGGATTCCCCGACACGTAAGCGACAAGAACCCGGGAAAGGGCGCCGACCTCCATCGGCTTGCCGTCGATCCGCGGGGCTTTCAGCCACGTGTATTTCTTGTCGCCCATCCTGGTGAATCTGGGCTCGGTCTTGCCGTCCATCGGGTTCCGTTTCCCCGAATCGTCCGAGAACCACGAATAATCGACGAACTCGGTGACGTCCTTGGCCCCGACGTCCTTGACCTCCAGCTTTCCGCCGAAGATCGCCCCACGGGGCAGCGCCCGTTTCTTCGGGTCGAACGAAGCGTCCTCGAAGACCCCCCAGGACAGGTAGTTGCCGACCCCCTTCCCGATGCCTGCGTACTTCAGGTAATAAGGGGCGATCGCCAGCACGTCGGGGATGTAGACGGTGTCGACCCAGTGCTGTATCCGCTTCATCCGCCAGAGCACGTTGTCCAGAACCTCGACCGTCGGGATGAAGGTCGTCCCCCC
>JBLNEW010000081.1:0-18251 GCA_050263095.1 Deltaproteobacteria bacterium
CGTGAGAGGACGCGGGAGTTCCTGGAGGTTTCGGGGTACGCGGGCGCCGCGCCGGTGCCCCTGGACCGGTACGCGGATCTGATGCGGAAACAGTCGATCCGGAAGGTTCCCGTCACCGCGCGGGAGATGAGACAGGCGTTCGACGGAGTGGTCCTGCCCAGAGGCCTCCTGGACCGCCTGGGCCCGGCGGTCAATTCCGGCCGGTCGATCTTCCTCTACGGTCCGTCCGGCAGCGGGAAGACCTTCATCGCGGAGCGGCTCGCGAAAGTGCTCGAGGGGATCATCTTCATACCGCGGGCCGTTGCCGTCGACAGCCACGTCATCCGCCTGTTCGACCCTGCCTGTCATTCGGAGATAGACATCAGCCAGGGCCTGGACACCTTCGGAGACATCCTGGAGGGGGGACCCCGGTATGACCGGCGCTTCGCCGTCTGCGAGCGCCCGGCGATCGTAGCCGGCGGGGAGCTGTCCCTCTCCATGCTCGACTTGAGCTTCGATCCCGTCTCCCGATATTACGAGGCGCCGCTGCAGCTCAAGGCCAACGGCGGAGCCTTCCTCATCGACGACCTGGGTCGGCAGCTCCTTCGCCCATTCGACCTATTCAACCGCTGGATAATACCGCTGGAGAAAGGGAAGGACTACCTTACGCTCCAGAGCGGAAAGAAATTCGAGGTTCCCTTCGACCAGGTCATTCTTTTCTCGACCAACATCGAGCCGAGGGAGCTGGCCGACGAGGCTTTCCTGAGAAGGCTGGGGTACAAGATCCGGATCGGCCACATCGCCCCTCCCGAATACATGGCGATCAGCCGGCAGGTGTGCGCCAGTCTCGGATTCGAGTTCCGCCTCGAGCCCATCAAGTACCTGATCGAAGAGGAGCACGCCAAGCGCAGCGTCCCCCTGTGCGCGTGCCACCCGATCGATATTTTAAGCCGCGCCGCCGAAATCTGCCGTTACAGGAACGCCCCGCCCCAACTGACCAAAGACCTCATTGGCCAGGCCTGCAAGGATTACTTCACCGAGTTGTAGAGAATCGACCTAGAAAAGTCCCGGGATCATCCGGTAGCGCACGATCCTAAAGTAGTCGCGGTATCTTTCGTCGACCAGTAGCAGACGCTCCTCCGCGAAGATTCTTGCGACCTGGAAGATGTAGACCGCGGCGTAGACGCCCAGGTTCCGCAGGCTCCAGTTGGACAGGAGGAATCCCGCGTGAGTAACGAGGTACCCCAGGTAGATGGGGTGCCGGACGATGCGGTAAGGCCCTCTCACGACGACGCCGCGATTCGCGGCGACGATGCCGAAGCTCCTTCCGAGCGCGGCCTTTCCGTACAACTGGAAGGCTATTCCGCACATCTGCAGCGCGAACCCCACGGCATCGGGCGCAAGGGCGTTGCTTTCCGGACGCACAAGCAGGACGAGGAAGGAGCCGGCCAGGCCGGCAATCCAGTCCCAGGGCTTACGGGAGATGCTGGTCGAAGGCCTCCGGAACACGAAAAGGAGCACGACAACCCCTTCCGAGACCATCCAGAAAAGGGAGGTCCACTTTCCCGTTTCCACGAAGCTCTTCCAGAAGGCGAAACAGGAGAGGGTGAAAAATGCACCGGGAAGGACCCGCGACATGACAGAGGCGAACCGGTTCGCGACAAGATTCCCCAAGCCGTCTCCCCCGGGGGACAACCTCCGAGGCGGGTTGTCCATCCGATCAATCAAATGCAGGAAGCGTTCCTTGGGCAGAGGAGGGGGGGAATAGGAAATACTGATGTTTTTCCGGGCCGTTAAAACGAATAGACCGCGACGCGAAGCAGCCGGCTCCGGCGGCCCGAACACTATCGAAATCGGTCGAAGCCGCAATTGTAATCCGATTGATATGCCCGCTAAATGATACTCTACGTCCATATACGGCCAGGAAGTTTTACAGGGGGGGTCCGATATCATCAGGAGGTGGTATGGCGATCCGCACCGCACATTCCGGCATCCTGATAGTTTTTCTCCGGCGGCTGTGGCTGCCCGTCCTGCTGTTTGCGGCCTTCATCATCCTCTGTGTTGAGGCGTATTCGACGCTGGAGGGGCTCCGGTGGCAGGACTCCCTGTTCTGGATTTTCCATCCGCACGCGATCCATTTCGAGAAGGTGCGGGATGCCACGAAGTTTTTCTCCCTGTTCGTCTACGTGGGCGTGTTCGCCTTCCAGATCTGGGTCGCGGAGCGGATTCTCGTCACCATATTCCGGAAGCAGGGAAGGGAGGCCTGGAAACTGATGGTCAACGATGCGAACCTGGAAAAGATGCGGGACCACTTCATCATCTGCGGTTTCGGGCAGGTGGGGCGAACGGTTGTGGACCAGCTCGACCGGATGAAGGTCCCCTTCGTGCTCATCGAAACGAACGAGGGGATTCATCACCAGCTTCTGCAGGAGGGGATCCCCGTCGTCCAGGGGGACGCAAAGCGTCATGATACCCTAAAGGCGGCGGGGATCGAGAAGGCGCGCGGCATCTGCGTCGTCATCGACAACGACGCGGACAACCTTTATATCACCGTGACCGCCAAGGCGTTGAACCCGAAACTGAGGATCATCACGCGGGCGGGCCAGCAGCGATACGCCCAGGCCATGCGGAATTCGGGCGCCGACGAGGTGATAATCCCCGAGCACGAAGGCGGATTGATGGTGGGAAGAATGATCGAAAAATACTCCGTCGCGACATGAAGCCGGTTCCTGCACCCGGCTTGCTACGGTTCCGCCTTCTCCTGCTTGCGGCCGCGCTCATAGTGTCATCCGTCTTGTTTCCCGGGATGGCGGGAGCGGAATGGGGGCTGGAGATCACGCCTTACGCCGGCTACTCGATAGGCGGCAGTTTTGATGACAACACCACCGGCGCCAATCTGGATGTAAGGGAAGGAGGGAGCTTCGGAATCATATTCGATTTATCGGACTCCCCCGATACGCAGTACGAACTCTTTTACGGGTTCCAGCGGACGAAGGTCACCGGCGGGGGAACGTTCGGAGGGAATACCCTCTTCGACCTGGACTTGCACTACCTCCACGTGGGGGGGACCTACATGTTCGCCGCGGATAAAGTCCGCCCCTACATTGCCGGCGGCCTCGGCGCAACGCACTTCGTGCCGCACGGGAGCGGGATGAACCCGAAAACGTACTTCTCCATTTCGCTTGGCGGGGGAGCCAGGATACCGATATCCGATCGCGTCGGCATTCGCTTCGAGGGGAGGGGATTGCTTACCGTCCTGCCGGACGCCACGGAGATCTTTTGCGTGTCGTCCGGAGGCGCCGCGTGCCGAGTGAGCGTCAAGGGGGACGTGCTCGGCCAGGTCCTGCTGACGGCGGGCATCACCTTTTCGTTGTGAGGGGGGCGTCAGCCGATCCCCGGCAGGTGCTTCCTGACCGCTTTCTTCGCCTTCTTCACTTTCTTCTTTACGTTCTTGACCAGTTTGGACGTCAACTTGTCCTTCAGTTTGTCGACCTCGTGTTCTTTCTTCGCGAGCTTCTTCATCAGCCGCGCCACGTCCTTCTCGAGCGAGCCTACACGCTTGGAGAGCTGCTTCTCGACGTTCCCGATTTTCGTCCGGATCGTTTTCGGCAAGGCCATGTGCGCCTCCTTCCGCAGTCCTGGATCGGCCTATTCTAGCATCGAAATCGGGAGCCGATGACTTAACCGATTCCCGGGCGAACGTCCGGCCGGCCGGGATGCCGTGAGACTCCCTAAGCGATCATCGACGATCATCCCGCTTTCAGATTCCGGTGATGGAGGAGGATCTCGTCGATATGCTCCATAGTGAACTTGTTCAGCCCCACGATTCGGGCATGCGATCGGAATGCCGGGGGCAACATGTTGCGGGCTTCCTCCTTGGAATCCACCTCCACGATGAGCCACGCCTTGTGCTCACCGTCCATGCATCCCCAGTCGGTATGCGTCACGAAATGAGATCCGGTCTTGAGGAATATCTCGACGACGCGAGCGCACGCAACCACTTCCTCCTCATGCGGCACTTCGATCAGAAATCTCGCCATGGCGCCCTGCCTCCTCACTTCCTGTTTATCGATTCCGATTCTTGTTTAATCTTGATGTCGGTCGAAGCGCAAATGCTTCGGGAAATGAAAAGATTTTCTTGGGTGCGAAAGGAATTGCGCCGGAGCCGGCGGCTGCCGGTGCGCTCTTACCGTCCCGATGACGCGCTGGCCGCCCGGATTTCCCCGACCGTCGGGATCGCGGATCGTCCCCCCATTCCGCGGCAGGAGAGGCCTGCCGCGGCATTCGCGAAGGCGAGGATTTCCCTGAAGGGTAGTCCTTCGAGGAGGGCGTACAGGAAGCCGGCATGGAAGATGTCCCCGGCTCCCGTGGTGTCTCGCGCCTCGATGCGGATGGAGGCCGAGAAGATCTCCTCCCGGGCGTCGCAGCCGTATGCTCCGCGGGCGCCAAGCGTCACCGTGGACGTCCTGGATCCATAACGGCGCAGGATCTCCCGGGCCCCATCTTCCGCCCGGGTACCGGGAAACAGCAATCCCGGGAAGTGTCCCGCGGCGACGATGTGATCGCACACCGACAGCAGCTCCTCCGTTCCCTCCTGCACCTTTTCCGCGTCGAGAACGACCGGGACGCCCGCGGCCCGGGCGGCCTTCGCCGCGGCGATCGCCGGGGGGATATCGTGGCCGTCGAGAAGGAGCGCCCGAGCCTGCCGGATATCGTCGAGCGGCAGATCATCCTGCGATACCCGGATCCGCGGATCCCGGTCCCACAGGATGGTACGCTCGCCGGTTTTTTCCTCGACGAGTATCACCGCGAACTGGGACGAGGCGCCGGAAACCGTACGGACGTGGGCGAGGTCGATTCCCTCCCGCGAAAGGAGCAGGGACGAAAGCCGTCCGTGCTCGTCGTCTCCCACATTACCGACGTATTTGCACCGGCATCCCCACCGGGAGAGCGCCACCAGGGCGGTCGCCACCTGGCCGCCGCCCTCCCGCGCGAAAGCGGACATGCGCAGCTTCTCCCCCGGCACCGGGAACCTCGGCAGGCCCACCAGGTAATCGACCGCGTTGAGCCCGATCCCGACAACGTCGAACATAGGTCGTCTCCGTTCGTCTTCCTGGGCTGCTTTCCTTCGCCCCCAATTCTATAACAACCGGGTGAGGGCTATTTCACCGGGAATCCCGGAGGGGGCAGGCCGCATCTTTCCGCTATCGTCATCACGAAGGGAGGTCGATATGGATGCGTCGGAGAGGGAGGTACTCGGCCGGGTCATTCGTGGTGGGCGTTGGGCAGCCTTGGCCACTTTCGGGGATGGCATGCCGCTGGCTTCCATGGTTGCCTATGCATGCGAGCCGGATCTTGCCGGATTTCTGCTGCATCTGAGCCGACTCTCCGCGCATACGAGGAACCTTCTGGCGTCCCCGTCCGCATCGCTCGCTATCAGCGAACCGGACACGGCTCAAGTTCAAAATCCCCAGACGCTGTCGCGGATCAGCATCCAGGCGGAAGCCCGGCTTCTACTGGAGAACTCTGCCGGTTACGCGGAGGCAAAAGCGACCTATATAAAGCGGTTTCCCGAATCGTCCCCGCTTTTCGGGTTCGAAGACTTTCTCCTGTTCCGCCTTGTCCCCCGGGAGGCCCGCTTTGTTGCGGGATTTGCAAGAGCCTATACCGTCGGCGTCGAAGAGCTGAAGGAGGCCGCGTCCATCCGAGTCGGTTCGTAAGGAGCCGCCCCGCCGGCACCCTTCCCGATTATTCCCGTCAGCCTCCCTGCTGGCTCTTCAACTTCTCGTTCGGCCGGATCTCGAGCTGGACACGCCGATTCGACTGCCTCCCTTCCGGCGTGGAGTTGTCGGCGACGGGATCGGAGGCCCCATACCCCATAACGCTCATCCGCTGCGTGGGCACGCCGTCCTTCGCGAGCAGATCCCGGACCGCGTCGGCCCGCCGTTCGCTTAACTTCTGGTTGTACTCCGGTTTTCCTGTGGAGTCGGTGTGCCCCTCCACCGTGATGTAGGTATCTGGATATTTCACGAGCACCTCCGCCGCCTTGGCGATCGAATTCCTGGCAGCGGGTTTCACGTCGTATTTATCGACGTCGAACAGGATTCCCGAGGGGAGAGCGACGTACAGCTTGTCCCCCTCGCGGGCGATCGCGGCTTCGGGGAGTTTCCGCTTCATCTCCGCCGCCTGCCTGTCCATGTAGTTGCCGATGGCGCCTCCTCCCGCCGCTCCCACTATGCCGCCGATGAGGGCTCCCGTTCCCCGGTGTCCCCTGCCGGCGATCAGCGCTCCGGCGCCCGCGCCCACCGCGGCGCCTCCCAGTGCCCCGATCGCCGTTCGCTTGTACTCCCTCGTTCCGTCGGGGTTCGTCGCGCACCCGGACGAAAGCAGTAAAAAAACCGATGTCATCAAGGCAGCCGCTTCAACCGGGATCGTGGTTTTCATCTCTTCCCCCCGTTTTCCAATGAATTTATCACAAACTGTGCCATAGATCCCAGATGCCCCCGAGGCGCGATGTTCCGGCGGGAGAGGCGCGCAACGGGGCGGGGATCTGAAAAGAACGCGGAATGGGCTAAAGGGGAGAGCCGGCCTCCCCGATTTTCAGGAATTCGAAGATACCCTCGGCTTCCCTCGGGGTGATCACATTCTTCCGGCGATTCATGAAGGCGGGGAGGGCATTTCTTTGCACGACCTCCACTCCGCTGATAGTCCCGTGTTCCGCGACAACGGCTTTCAGGAAGACGATGAGGGGCACCGGCTTCAATTCCGTGATCCCCCTCTGGGAAAGCAGCTCCTGTAGAATCCGGCAGTCTTTCCGAACGTCCGACAGCAGGTCCCGGTCCATCTCCAGGGATCTTTTATTCCGGAAAATCTTGCCCCCCAGGACCATTATGGTTCCGATATGGCTTTGAATATTCAATACGAAGAGCCCTTTAGGGCCGACAAGAATATAGTCGATCACTCCGTTTCCGAAGTTGAATCGATGAAGGATGAAAAATCCGGCGGGAAGCCCGTCGAGGAGGTCCCCGATATCCTCCCCTGCGTTCTTCTTCGGGGGAGCGTCTTTCCCCTTGCGGAATATCTTCAAAACTCCCTCGCCGATGGTTGCCGGGAGGGTCCATCCGCCGAAAAGCCTGTTTTCCCGTTTTCTTAAGCCTGCTCCCAATCGCATGAACATCCGCCCTGAAAGCATTCTTGCCGATCTTATCGGATGGACACGGGGAAAACTTCACGACCGAAAAAGCAAATCCGTAGGCAGCCGGCATATGCCTTACACCTCCGATCCGCGTGCTCTTTCCTGTGCTCCCTGTTAAGATTGGGTGAGATAGAAAACAGGGGGTGACGAGTGGGCATTCTGCAAGGCAGAAAAGGGCTGATCCTCGGCGTCGCCAATGAGAAATCCATCGCCTGGGGCGTGGCCAGGGCCTGTCACCGCGAGGGGGCCGAGCTAGGGTTCAATTATCTCGGCGAAGCGCTGAAGAAACGTGTTCATCCCCTGGCGGAATCGATCCGTTCGAGTTTCGTCGAACAGCTCGACGT
The DNA here is from genome assembly GCA_050263095.1 of Deltaproteobacteria bacterium. Taxonomy (GTDB): domain Bacteria; phylum Desulfobacterota; class Deferrimicrobia; order Deferrimicrobiales; family Deferrimicrobiaceae; genus FEB-35. Next base: position 7,519 of record JBLNEW010000081.1, read on the forward strand.
AAGCGACGACGTCCAAATCGACGATTTCTTCGCCAAGGTCGAGGCCCGTTGGGGGCGGCTCGACTTCATCGTGCACTCGATAGCCTTTGCCAACAGGGAATCGCTGAAAGGCAATTTCCGGGATACGACGCGCGCCGATTTCCATCTGGCTCTTGATATTTCCGCATACTCCTTCATTGCCTGCGCCCGGCGGGCGGCCCGCCTGATGGGACCGGGAGGATCCATGGTGACCATGAGTTACCTCGGGGCGGTGCGCGCCGTGCCGAACTACAACGTCATGGGCGTGGCGAAGGCCGCTCTTGAAGCGGCGACCCGTTACCTGGCCCACGATCTCGGGCCTGAAGGGATCCGCGTCAACGCAGTCTCGTCCGGGCCGATCCGAACGCTGGCCGCATCCGGCGTGGTCGATTTCCGCAAACTGATGGAGAAGGGCGCACGCGGCGCCCCGCTGCGACGGAACGTGACGCAGGACGAGGTGGGGAACGCCACCGCGTATCTCCTATCGGACTGGGCTTCGGGCGTGACCGGAGAAGTTCACTACGTCGACGCGGGGTTCAACATCGGCGCCGGCGACCCGGGAGGCGACCCGGTCTCATCGGGCTCCTCCTCCCCCTTGTCATGAGAGTTTGACGGGACAGCACGAAGAACCCCGTGCGGAAACGCAGGGGGGGATGACGGGATCCAAGACGCAAGGTTGTTCCAAGGACCGCAAAATCCACGAGGAAGGGAGCGCAGCAATGGACAGCATTTACAAAATCATCGATGTCGTAGGCACGAGCAAGAGCTCCTGGGAAGATGCCGCAAAAAATGCGGTGGAGACCGCCGGGAAATCCCTGGAAGATCTGAGAATCGCGGAAGTCGTCAAACTGGATATGGTGATTGAAAAAAACAAGGTTATTGCCTACCGCGCACGGGTGAATATTTCCTTTAAGTATCGTACGTAGTCGTAAGTCTCTTTCCCGAACCGACTCTTGATCGCGCGTCGATCATGCAGGAGCACCTTTTTCACCGACCGGTGGGGAAGGTGCTTTTATTTTATGGGTTGATCCCCCAAGAGGTTGTGAAGCGCCTCTTCCTTGCCGATGGAAGGCCGGCAAGGGCTTCTACGGCCGAATCTCGACAATCGTCCCATTTGGCGCCAGCTTGTCGATTTCCTCTATTTCTTGGTCGGTTACGGCAATACACCCTTTCGTCCAGTCGACCCCCGTGTGAGCATCGCCTACCGACGATAAACCATTCTTGAGGCCGTGAATCATGATGTCGCCGCCGGGGGAAACACCGAGTTCTTTCGCTCGTTTCTTATCTTTCTCGTTTGGATAGGAAATATGCAGAGAGAGGTGAAACCGGCTGTCCCTGTTTCTTGCATCGATGACATAGGTCCCCTCGGGGGTCTTGTTGTCACCTTGCCGTTCCTTCGGCCCGATCGGGTTTCCCCCCAGGGCGATTTTGTAGGTTTTGAGCACTTCACCCTGTGAGATCAACATCAATCGGCGTGCACTTTTTTCTATCAGGATCCTGTCTACCGATCCCTTCCGAATCGCATAGTCAAAAAACTTTTGTTCGAGTGCTTCAATGTTTTTTCCGAACGCTTCATTCTTTTTTTGCAGCGTGACGATTTCATTATCCTTGCGTTGGACCTCGTGCCGGAGCGTTTCGATCTGCGTCTGTTGCGCAGTGATCGTCTGATCTTTGAGAATGACATTCCGGATGTTGAATATCATCATCTCGCTGTTCTGCCGGTACTCGCTCTCCGGGTATCCCTTGATGAGCTTCTGAAAACATTCCAGCGATTTCTGATAATTTTTTCGCTCGTTCTTCGGATGAGCGTGAATAATACCCATCTCGAACAAAGCCCTGTCTGCCTTCGCGGGATATTTTTCGATAATTTCCGAATACTTGTCCAGAGAGGCCGTGTAGCTTCCTCGATAAAACAGGTCATTCGCCTCTGCGAAGGTCGTTTTGACCTGCCGCCCGTCGTTGAAGTGACTGCAGCCGGACAGGAGCATCGGTGCCAGCATGAGGTAAATGCAGAACCTGAATGGTCCGGTGTGAAAGATTCCCGGCCTCCTCATTTTCCTGACCCCTTCGCGGATTCGTTGGGACAGTCTCTCATGATGGATAATGAAATGGCAGGGGGTGTAAGCCCCTGCCACCTCTTTGTCCTGAGCATCTAAGGGAACGTTGACGGCTACCGCAAAAAAAGACTTACTTCTTCATCGACTTCTCGAAAGCGGCTTCGGCCTTTTTCGCTTTTTCATCGGCCATCTTCTCCCTATCCGCTGCCGCCTTTTCCCTTTCCTCTGCCGCCTTAATGGCACTTTCGGCGCGGGCCGACGTTTCATTCGCCTTTACCTGGGCCGCATCGGCTGCGGTCTTGGCGGCTTGCGCATCCTTCAACGCCTGGTCGGCTTTCGCATCAATCATTTTCTGTTCCGCCTGTACTTTCTGGAGATCACCGGTTGTTGCGCATCCGATCATAAGAGTGGTGAGAACAAGCATCATCGAGATCAGGAACAGGCTTTTCTTCATCTCTCTTAACCTCCTTTCCGATCCGTCTTTCAGTTCCTATTTACTCGCCGGAAAGATGGATCGCATCCGTTCACGATATCATCCCCGTAAACGAGAAAGAGGGGATGGTTATCCATTTTTGTTAGGTTCGATTACGATACTGTCTATATCCAGATCTATCTTCAGGCGTTTCGCTGCCTTTATTGCTTCATTGCCGTCATCGAACGGGCCGGCGATAACGCGGTAGCGATCGCTCTTTTGGAACACCCGTGCCGGGATTTGCGGCCCCTGGTGATTGATGATGGCGGCAAGCCTCTGAGCTTCGATCTTGTCAGAGACATCGGCAGCCAACAAATACCATGCCTGCAATTTCAGGGCCGGTATTTCCGGTCTGCCGTACAATACATCAGGGTGCTCCAGTTCTACAGATTTTGCGGCCTCTGTTTCGGTTCCCTGACGCAACTCGAATATGGGGACAGGAACCCCCCGGGCAGCGGCCTGTACTTCGTTGACCATTTTCCAGTCAAGCCCGCGCCCGGATTTCTTTTCAACAGCTCTCAATTTTGCATGGAGTTTCTCCAACTCAAGAGCGCCGGACCCTTCCGGCGGGAAGTGAGCTTCAAGGTACAGTACGCCATTGCGTTGTCCGATGAGATACGGCTGGTTAACGATGAGTACAGGTGTCTTCACCGGAGTGTCATCGAAGAGCATCTTGACGTTTTCCGGATAGAGCCTCAGGCAGCCATTGGTCGCCGTAAGGCCGATGCTTGCCGGTTTATTGGTGCCATGTATCAAATAGCCCTGTTTGCTCAAATATAGCGCGTAATCTCCCAGGGGATTTTCAGGCCCCGGCGGGACGGCTGCGGGAAGAATATCCCCTTTCTCGCGATGGTCCTTGGCAATCGAAGCAGGAACATGCCAGGTCGGCCGGACTGCCTTGCGCGCCACATGCATGCTGCCCATGGGGGTGGGCCGCTCGCTGGTGCCGACACCGATCGGGTAGGTCTTTACCAGCAGAGACGTCCCATCCTCTTTGTACTGAAAGAGCCTCATCGCGGCCAGGTTGACCACAATTCCTTTCCTGGGAGTGTCCGGCAGGATAAAGCTCAAAGGCAAGATTACACGCTCGCCGGCCTGAGGTACCCATACATCCACCCCCGGATTCGCCGCACTGATCGCGTTGATCCCCAGACCGAAGTGCCGGGCAATATCCGGGAGCGTATCCCCTTTTTCGAGCCGGACGATCGCCAGCCGGCCGATGACGTCTTCTCCTCGCGCAACCGGGAACCTGTTTCGCTCGATCTCCTTTTCGCGAGGGCCCGGAAAAGGCAATGCGGTCTGAAGACTTTTCAATGAAGCACAGCCGGAGAGAGCGAAGATGAATACGCAGATAGCCGTCAAACGTAGCCAGCGGCAGGAGGGTGATGGACCACTGATTCGGCACATGGGTCAGGCAAGCACCTTTCTCAACAATGAAAATGAAAAATCTTTCGGCGTCTATCCCTGCACGCATCGCATGCCATGCAAGGCTTGTTCCTGCCGGAGTGAGTCTCCTTCTCCCCCCGAGGTTTTGTCCATGTAGAGCAAGCAGTATACGTCGCAGTCCGCGCGAAGTGATAATCCCGTGCGCACAAACCCGGTTTTCGCGGTAAAATCAGGGTTGTCGCAAGGGGGTGTTGACGCCGGATTCCCCTAGCAGTAAGATGCCTTTCCTCTCACGCGCGCCCTTAGCTCAGCTGGATAGAGCACTTGACTACGAATCAAGTGGCCAGAGGTTCGAATCCTCTAGGGCGCGCCATCTGAAAGTGGTCGAACCGGCGGCCACGCCTTCCGGAAATGCGGAAAGGCCCTTGGTCGCCGGTTCTTTTTCTAACAATGCCAGGCATTTAAGGCTTGTCTTCGCCTTTAGGTAACGTAACCCATCCTCCGATTCCGACGGTTCGGCGATGATCCTTCCGAGCAGCCTTCGAAGGAGGAGGGCAGATCTCTCCGTTTTCAGTTCCAGAACCTCCTTGATCTGGGAAACCCGCTCTTCGATCCACTCCTTCGGCGGGGCTTTGAAGAGGCGGGTGTGGCACTTGTTCAGGAATTCCAGGTCGGCGCCAAGCTGCTCCACCTTCTTCTCGCATTCTGCGAGGGCTTCCTCGATGGCCTTCGACTGGCGCCCCTGGCCGATGTACTTGACGAGGTTGTCGAGCATCTGTCGCTGTTTTCTATATTCGATTTCCTTCCGTTTGGCCGCCCCCGGTGACTCCGCGAATTCCTTCGCCACCATTTGCTGGACGCGACGGAACACGTAGGCGAGGCTGTCGGTGTTGGAGAGCCTGGTTGAAAGTTCGCCCAGGATCACCTTTTCGACCACCTTTTTCCTCACGATGATCCGGTTATCGCATCCGTGCTTTGCAGCCCTGTGGCAGCCGTAATACCCGCCGCCTTTTCCGGATACCTTTACGATTGTGGCGCCACAGACGCTGCACACCATTGCGCCGGAGAGCAGCTCTTGGGGATAAACACTTACGGCATTACCACGTGCGCCCTGAAATCCATGGCGCTTCCCGCCAGGCCACGTCTTCTGGACCTCAGCCAGCCGTGCCTGAACACGATCCCACAATTCATCTGTGACGATCCTGAACTCGGGGAACTCCCTCACGTCCCATTCGTTCTTGGGTTTGTCAAACCTGCGGAGCTTTCCGGTCAAAGGGTTACGTTTGCAGCCGGTCTTGTTCCAGATCCAGACGCCTTTGTACTTCTCGTTCCGGAGCATAGTGTGGATCGTTTGAGTGCTCCATCTGCAGACCTTATTTTTCCGGCCGCGAACGCCCTCTTCGTTGAGCCGCTTGATGATGCTGAAGATGGAATGCCCGTCCGCAAAATCCCCGAAGACGCGCCGGACCACTTCCGCCTCGCCTTCGTTGATCCGCATCAAAGCTCCGGCTGGTTTTTCCTTGCCCCGGTTGTCGAGTCGCACCTTTTCCGACGGTAAGGATTCGTAGCCGAACGTCCGCTCTCCAACGAAATATCCCTCGTTCTTCCGTCCCTTCATGCCCCGCAATGTCTTCTCCCGAAGGTCGGCGAGGAAACGCTCATTGATCATGCCTTGCAAGGGAATAAGCATTTTGGATCGCTCATCGGACGTGTCGATGTTATCCGCAGCGGAGAGGATGGTAATTCCGAGGGAATCGAAGAGGGCGACGGTGTGGAGTGTCATGAGGTTGCTGCGGGAAAGGCGTGAAAGGTCGTCAACAAGGACGGCATCGAACTGTTTGTCCTGCGCCGCAGTGATAAGGGCAGTAAGCGATGACCGGTCGTTTCTGGCACCGGAAACGGCATCGTCGTGATAGATGTGTTCGTCGAGCACCTCGATCCCACGCTTTTCCGCGAGACGACGGCAGGAGGAGATCTGGTCCGCGATGCTCGTCGGACTGCAGGCTTCCGAACTGTATCTTGCGTAAATAGCTGCTTTCATTATTTACTCCCTCTTTCCCAAGCTTGCAGATCTTCCGGATCCGCTGTTTCTCTCATGCGTCGGACGTAATCCTGCGCAATGAGGTCGGCGACATGATCCAGGAACTCACGAAATTCCGGATGATCGGACGGATTCCAGTCCTCATGTGGCTGTTCAGCCGTCCGACCCCCGGTGATTTCCGCCAGCACACTATTCATCACCTAGCTTGCCTATCTCCCTCCCCCATGAAGGTTGTCGTGAAATCCTGTTAACGCCGATTATTAAGGTGTATAATTGGCATTATAGCTCTATAACGCCTAATATTGTCAATCTATATTTACGCATAAAAGGCAAAACGCCGAGTATTTGCCAATATCTTCGGCCTATGCCAAACTTGGGGACATGGAAGGGGTTGGGAAGAATATCCGCTACCTTCTCTGGAAGGAAGGAGTGGAAAGGAAAGACTGGCCATCCAAGCTGGCCGAATGGCTGGGCTGTCCCCTAAAGAGAGCGGTGGATCTACTGGAAGACCATGGCACCCCTCTTTCGTTAAAAGAGAAGAAAGCCCTGATAAATGCCGCGCACCTTTCTAAAGAAGATCTTCCCGGAAACCTACTTGATATACACGGCGTGGATATCCTCGCCGAAAATATACGTCACCTGATCAATAGTCTCCCACACGGGCAGAAGAAGAAATTCGCCGCCCATCTGGGGGTAGACGTCACAACGGTTTCCCGCTGGATCGGCGGTGCTCAACGCCCGACGAAGAAGAAGTTGGAGGAGATAGGCAAGTATTTTGGCTTGCCGCCCGGGATTAACCTTGTTTCCGACGAGGTGTTTCTTTGGACAGAGCCGATCAGCGAGTGTCAGATGAAAGTTTGGATTACGGAAAGAATTCAACAGATGAACGGGGAAACGCTGAGGGAGATATTCCCGGCGATGAGGAGGCTGGTCACAAAATAGTTTCTTCCTACGTTCCATATGCCATCACCTTGTTGCCGGAGTGTATTTATTGAGTATCAAGCCAAGACTTCGATCGGTCACAGAAACGAGGTGGCGTCGAATGACTAAGTCCTGGCTCTGACGCTTTCTTTGCCAGGACAGGGGAGCAGGAGAAAAAAGAGTTCTCGGTTTGACGGCGAGGTGGGGCTTATGGCTCGAAAGGGGAACGCGGTCAATCAGAAAAAAGGCAACGGCGCCAACATCGGATTTGAGGAGGTCCTCTGGAAGGCAGCCGACAAGCTCCGAAGCAATATGGACGCCGCCGAGTACAAGCACGTCGTCCTCGGCCTGATATTCCTGAAGTATATCTCCGACGCCTTTCAGGAGCGATACGAATCCCTCAAGAAAGAGCCCCACGCCAACCCGGAGGACCGAGACGAGTACGCGGGCGAGAACGTCTTCTGGGTCCCTAAGGAAGCGCGATGGGGATACCTCCAGGCAAAGGCGAAGCAGCCCACCATCGGTAAGTTCGTCGACGACGCGATGGCGTTCATCGAACGGGACAACCCGGTGCTCAAGGGCGTTTTGCCGAAGAACTACGCTCGTCAGGACCTCGATAAGCAGCGTCTTGGTGAACTCATCGACCTCGTCGGAACCATCGGCCTCGGGGACAAGGAGAGCCGTTCCAAGGACGTGCTCGGTCGCGTCTACGAATACTTCCTATCTAAATTTGCTAGCGCCGAGGGCAAATCTGCCGGCCAGTTCTATACGCCGCGATGCGTCGTCCAAGTACTTGTCGAGATGCTAGCTCCGTACAAGGGGCGGGTTTACGACCCCTGCTGCGGTTCCGGTGGCATGTTTGTTCAATCAGAAAAGTTCGTGGAAGCACATGGGGGGCGCGCCGGCGACATCTACGTCTTCGGCCAGGAGTCGAACGCCACGACGTGGCGGCTGGCCAAGATGAATCTCGCTATTCGCAGTATGGACGGGAACTTAGGGACGGAACACGCAGACAGTTTTCATAAGGACCTACACAAGGACCTCAAGGCGGATTTCATCCTCGCTAATCCGCCGTTCAATATGAAGGACTGGGGCGGGGAGCATCTCCTGAATGACATCCGCTGGCGGTTCGGCGTCCCGCCAGTCGGGAACGCCAACTTCGCCTGGGTGCAGCACTTCATTCACCATCTGTCACCGACAGGTCTCGCTGGATATATCCTCGCCAACGGCTCCATGTCCTCGAACCAGTCGGGAGAGGGGGAGATCCGCAAAGCGATCATCGAGGCTGATCTGGTCGACTGCATGGTCGCTCTTCCGGGTCAGCTCTTCTACTCAACTCCGATCCCTGTCTGCCTCTGGTTCCTTGCTCGCGCCAAGAAGAACGGGCGGTTCCGTGATCGCTGCGGCGAAACGCTCTTCATCGACGCCCGAAAGATGGGCAGGCTCGTTGACCGCGTGCACCGCGAGCTGACGGACGAGGACATTGAGAAGATCGCCGGGACGTACCACGCCTGGCGAGGCGACAAAGGAACGAAGAAGTACAAGGACACTGCCGGGTTCTGTATGACCGCTCCGCTCGAAGAAATCCGAAAACACGGCTACATGCTCACGCCGGGCCGCTACGTTAGGACTGAGGCGCAGGAGGGTGACGGCGAACCTTTTGAGGAAAAAATGAAGCGACTCAACGCGACGCTGCGCAAGCAGAAGGCCGAGGCAGCAAAGCTGGATGCCGCTATCGCCGCCAACCTCAAGGAGTTCGGGTATGGCAGTTGAGTGGGTGCAATGTGCCCTTGCTGACGCGTGTAGTGCTATTGACTACGGGCTAACAGCTTCCGGAGCTGATCATGATGTTGGACCTCGGTTTCTTCGTATTACCGATATCGTCTCCGAGCACATCGACTGGAGTAAAGTGCCGCACGTCGTCGCTGACGACGAGACTGCGGCGAAGTACCGACTCGATGATGGCGACATCGTGCTTGCAAGGACTGGCGCGTCGACGGGCGCCAGCGCGTACGTAAAGGATCCACCAACAGCCGTCTTTGCGTCTTACTTAGTTCGACTCAAGGTCAAGGCGGGGTTTGATCCGCGATTTCTCTCCTACTACCTCAAGTCGGAGGGTTTCTGGTCGTTTATTCGAGGTGTCCTTGGCGACAAGTCCGCACAGCCAAATGCCAGCGCCTCTACGATGACCAAAGCGCCACTTTGCGCCCCGCGAGACAAAGCCGAACAACGCGCCATTGCCCACATCCTCGGGACGCTGGACGACAAGATCGAGCTGAACCGGCGGATGAGCGAAACGTTGGAGTCGATGGCACGGGCGCTGTTCAAGTCGTGGTTCGTGGACTTCGACCCCGTCCGTGCCAAGGTGGAAGGTCGCGACACCGGATTGCCGAAGCACATCGATAGCCTGTTCCCGGTGTCCTTCGAGGAATCGGAATTCGGCGAGATTCCGAATGGGTGGAGTGTGGGGACACTCGCCAACTATTCATCATTGAATTCAGAGGCATGGTCGAAGAAGACTCGCCCATCCGTTATAAATTATGTCGATCTCTCGAACACAAAGTGGGGGCGAATTGAGGTGATCACGGCACATGCACGTCAAGATGCACCGAGCCGAGCGCAGCGTATTCTGAGACTCCAAGACACGATTGTCGGTACGGTGCGACCGGGCAACGGCTCGTATGCCTTAATCTCCGAGGACGGACTTACCGGTAGCACAGGCTTCGCCGTCCTTCGGCCGCTGAGAATCGAGTACACCGAGTTCGTGTATCTCGCGGCTACAGCTACCGAGACCATCGACGTGCTCTCGCACTTGGCCGATGGCGGAGCCTATCCGGCTGTGCGTCCCGAAGTTGTCGCGGCAACTCCAGTCGTACTGCCAAGCGGCGACGTACTGGGAAAATTTTCTCGTCTCGTCAAACCGCTGTTAGCGAAGATAGCCGGAAACGATCGTGAATCACGCACCCTCGCCGCCCTGCGCGATGCGCTGCTTCCGAAACTGCTTTCCGGCGAGATTCGCGTGGGGGACTATAAGAAAGAGAATATGAAAGTTCGGATTCAATCGTAGCCCGAGAGGAAGGAGCGGGACCTATGTCCATCGGCATCCTAACGAAGGAAGAATTCATCGCTACGCTCCAACACTATCTAAGCGCTTCCGGCCCCATACAATCGGCCGAATTACTTAGGGGCAGAAAAAGACAACTTGAGACGGTCGAGGAGGCGTTCGCGTCGCCGGGAAGGAACGTCTTCATCTACGGAGACAGAGGCGTTGGCAAGACTTCCCTAGCGCAGACCGCGGCACACCAACACCAATCATCCGATCGGGACCCGATCATCGTCGCCTGCGACGCCAGCACTACCTTCTCCAACATGGTCCAGAGCATCGCCAATAAGATCCTTGCAAACCCCTTAGGTAGCAACATGAGATCGACGACGAAATTGAAGGCCGGTGTCCCTTCCGTCGTTTCGGCAGAAAGAGAAATGACAAACGATTGTGGGGGAAACACTCCGCTGGTTACAGATATCAACTCGGCGGTTCTGCTCCTGAAACATCTTTCCGATGGACGTCGTAACAAGACCGTCGTGGTCGTCGACGAATTCGACCTCATAAGAAATGAAGGCGACAAGGTGAGCATAGCCAACTTGTTGAAACAGGTCGGGGATCAGAAGATCGACATCCAATTCATTTTCTGCGGAATCGGCAAGTCCCTGGACACTCTGCTGGGAGCACACGGCTCCGCACATCGTTACATTCAAGAGGTCAAGCTGGAACCCCTAGTCTATGGACCTCGACTTGAGATAATCGAGGCCTCCGCGTCCGCCTTCGGAGTCGATATTG
>JBLNEW010000082.1:0-4632 GCA_050263095.1 Deltaproteobacteria bacterium
TCCCCCGGTTGCGGAACTGCGCGACCGCGTGCGGGTTGATCTCCGGAACCACCAGCGGGATGTCCGGCTCCATCCTGAACGCGGACGAGTTGTCGATAACGACGGCGCCCGAATCCCACGCCGCCGGCGCGAACTCCTTGCTCCTGGAGGCTCCGGCCGAGAACAGGGCGATGTCGATCCCCTTGAATGCGCTCTTCTGGAGCAGTTCCACCGGGACCTGCTCGCCGCGGAACGCGATCCTCTTGCCGACCGACCGCTCGGACGCCAGCAGCCGGATGTTCTTCACGGGGAACCTGCGCTCCGCAAGGATCTGCAGCATCACTTCACCCACAGCGCCGGTCGCCCCGGCCACCGCAACGTTGAAACTCTTGGAGCTCATCTCGTCACCTCTCCTCTCGATGTTGTTCCGGAATGCGCTTCATCGCGCTCATGCAAGGCTTCGGATCGCCTCGCGGACCTTGCCGCCCATCTCGCTCGTCCCCACCCGCCGCACGCCCGGGCCTTCCCTGAAGATGTCCCCCGTCCGGCAGCCGTCCGCCAGCACCCGCTCCACGGCATCCTCGATAAGCGAGCCTTCCGCGGGCAGGTCGAAAGAATACTTTAGCATCATGGCGATCGAAAGTATCGTCGCCAGCGGATTCGCCACCCCCTTGCCCGCGATGTCTGGAGCGCTCCCGTGGATCGGCTCGTAGAGCCCCACCTTCCCGCCGATCGAGGCAGAAGGCAGCATGCCGATCGACCCGGTTATCATCGACGCCTCGTCGGTGAGGATGTCGCCGAAGAGGTTCGTCGTGACGATGACGTCGAACTGCTTCGGGTACCGCACCAGCTGCATGGCGCAGTTGTCCACCAGCATGTGGGAGAGCTCCACGTCCCGGTATCCGCGGCCGTGAACCTCGGCCACGATCCTGCGCCACAGCTCGGTCGCCTCCAGGACGTTCGACTTGTCGACGGAGGTCACCTTCCGGCTCCTCTTCCTGGCCAGGTCGAACGCCACGCGCGCGACGCGCTCGATCTCCGGGCGGGTGTAAACTTCCGTGTTGATGCCCGTCTCCACTCCGTTCACCAGGCTGATCCCCCTGGGCTCCCCGAAGTAGATCCCGCCCGTCAGCTCCCGCACCACCATGAGGTCGATCCCCTCCACCAGCTCGCGGCGCAGCGGCGAGGCGTCAAGGAGGGGCGCGTGCACCTTCGCGGGACGGAGGTTCGCGAAGAGGCCCAGGCTCTTGCGCAGGCCCAGCAGGGCCCGCTCCGGCCGCACCTCGAACGGAAGCGGGTCCCACTTGGGCCCCCCGACCGCTCCCAGGAGCACGGCGTCCGCCGCCGCCGCAAGCGCCAGCGCCTTCTCCGTCATGGGAACCCCGTGCACGTCGTACGAGGAGCCTCCCAGCAGCTCTTCCTCCGTCTCGAACCGCCGCCGGCCCGAAACCTCCTCGACCGTCTTGAGGACCGCGAGGCCCTCACGCATGACCTCGGGGCCGATCCCGTCGCCGGGGAAGACGCAAATCTTCGGCATCGGGGCTACTTCCCCTTCCTGCGGAACGCCATGTAGTTCAGAAGCCCCCCTGCCGCGACCAGCTCGCGCATGAACGGCGGGACCGGCGAGATGCGGTATTCCTTCTTCCTCGTTTCGTTGCGCAGGACGCCGCGCTCCATGTCGAGCGCCAGGGCGTCGCCGGCCTCAATCCCGTCGATCGCCTCCGGCGCCTCGAAGATCGGCAGCCCCATGTTGAAGGAGTTGCGGTAGAAGATCCGCGCGAAAGACCGCGCTATGACCGCTCTCGCGCCGGAGGCCTTTATGGCGATGGGCGCGTGCTCCCGCGACGAGCCGCAGCCGAAGTTCTTTCCAGCCACGATGAAGTCGCCCGGGGACACCTTCGACGCGTAGCTGCGGTCGATGTCCTCCATGCAATGCTTCGCCAGCTCGGCCGGGTCGCTCGTGTTTAGATACCGCGCCGGGATTATCACGTCGGTGTCGACGTCGTCCCCGTACTTCCAGGCCTTCCCCTTGAACTCCATGCCATGCGCTCCGTTCGGTTGTTTACCTGCGAACTTCAACGGCGTGCCGGTTCAAGGCAGCTCGTCGGGGCCGCCTATCCGCCCCAGCACAGCGGACGCCGCGGCGATCGCCGGATTGGCCAGGTACACCTCGCTCTCGGGGTGCCCCATCCTCCCGACGAAGTTGCGGTTCGTCGTGGCGATGGCCCGCTCCCCCCTGGCGAGTATTCCCATGTGGCCGCCGAGGCACGGGCCGCACGTGGGAGTGGAGAAGGCCGCCCCCGCCGCGACGAACACCTCCATCAGCCCCTCGCGCATCGCCTGCAGGTAGATTTCCTGGGTCGCGGGGAACACGAGCATCCGGACGCCGTCGTGGACCTTCCGCCCCCGCAGGACGCCTGCCGCGCTGCGCAGGTCCTCTATCCGGCCGTTCGTGCAGGACCCTACGACTACCTGGTCGATGGAGACGTTGCCGACGCCCGAGAGCGGTTTCGCGTTCTCCGGCAGGTGCGGGAACGCCACCTGCGGCTCGAGCGCGGAAAGGTCGACGTGAAGCTCCCCCGCGTACCGCGCGTCGGCGTCGGCGACGACCGTCTCGTACTTCCGCTTCGCCCGAAAGTCCGCGTAGGCGCGGGTCGCACCGTCGAACGGGAAGATGCCGTTCTTGGCCCCCGCCTCGATCGCCATGTTCGACATCGTGAAGCGCCATGCCATGGGAAGAAAGGAGAGCCCCTCGCCCGCGTATTCCATCGCCTGGTAGAGCGCTCCGTCCACCCCTATCTTTCCTATTATGTAGAGGATGACGTCCTTCCCCTCCACCCATTTTCCCGGCCTGCCGGTAAGGACGATGCGCAGCGATGCGGGGACCTTGAGCCAGACTTCCCCGGAGATCATCGCCGCCGCCAGGTCCGTGCTTCCCACGCCCGTCGAGAAGGCGCAAAGCGCGCCGTACGTGCAGGTGTGGCTGTCGGCTCCGATCACGAGATCCCCCGGCACCACGAGCCCTTCGTCGGGCAGGAGGACGTGCTCGATCCCCATCCGGCCGACCTCGAAGTAGTTGACGATCCCGTATTCGCGGGCGAAATCCCGCATCATCTTCGTCTGCTCGGCGGACTTTATGTCCTTGTTGGGCGCGAAATGGTCGGGGACCAGGGCGATCTTCTCCCTGTCGAACACCTCCCGGACCCCCAGGCGCCGCACCGCCTCTATCGCGATCGGGGCCGTCACGTCGTTGCCCAGGGCGAGGTCCACCCGGGCCAGGATCAGGTCCCCCGGCTCTACCCTGTCCTTCCCCGCGTGCCTAGCGAGGATTTTCTCTGTAAGCGTCATGCCCATCCGCGCGTTTCTCGCTTTCAGGTTGTTTCCCCCGCTTGTGCCGTACCGCGTCCACGAGCTCCCCTATCGGTCCCGAAACCACGTATGCCGAGGTGAACAGGAAGATCATGACCTGCGGCTCCGCCGCCAGGAGGAGCGCAAGGAATATGAAGACCACCAGCGTGTTGAACGGCCTGCGCCGGAACGCCTCGAGGTCCTTGAAGCTGTTGTACTTGACGGTGCTCACCATGAGGAACGCAAGGACGTAGATCGCCAGAAGGAGGGCAAGGTGCTTGAACCCGCCCGACCCGCCGAGGTAATAGAAGAGCAGTATGATCGACGCCACGAACGTCGCCGCGGCGGGGATCGGAAGCCCGTTGAACTGTCCCTTCTCGACCGTGTTGATCTGCACGTTGAACCGCGCCAGGCGCAGCGCCCCGCAGATGAGGTACAGGAACGCCGCCAGCCAGCCCCACCTGCCGAACTGCGAGAGCGCCCAGCCGTACACCAGGAAGGCCGGCGCCACGCCGAAGGAGACCAGGTCCGCGAGCGAGTCGTACTCCACCCCGAACCGGGTCGTGGTACGCGTCATCCGCGCCACCCGTCCGTCCAGCCCGTCGAGCACCACTCCCGCGATGATGGCCATCGCCGCCTTTTCGAACTGGCCGTTGTACGTCGCCGCGATCGAATAGAAGCCTGCGAACAGCGAGCCCGAGGTGATCAGGTTCGGAAGAATGTAGATTCCGCGGGCGACGCTGTCCTCCCTGCGTTCCCTTTTCTTCATTGAAGCACCCCCAGAACGCTCTCTCCCGCGCGGACCCGGTCTCCCGTCCGCACGCGAAGGCTTGCGGAGGCGGGGAGGAATACGTCTACGCGGGACCCGAACCGTATCATCCCCACCCGCTGCCCCTGTTTGACGGCATCGCCCACGGACAGGTCGCACACGATCCTGCGCGCGATCAGCCCCGCGATCTGTACATATGAAACCCTGCCGCCCTCCGCGGTTTCGAGGACGACGCCGTTCTGCTCGTTTTCAAGCGACGCCTTGTCCACGTTCGCCGCGAGGAACTTCCCCTTGTTGTAGAGCACCGCGATAACCTTGCCGGAAACCGGGGCACGGTTCACGTGGACGTCGAAGACGGACATGAACACGCTGACCATCTTCCCGGGATCCGGGCTGTACCGTCCGGGCGGGCAGTCGCCGGAAAAGACTATCCTGCCGTCCGCCGGGGAAATAACAGCCCTCGGATGCGAGGGAGGCACCCGCTCGGGATCGCGGAATAACCACGCCATGAAGGCGGCCAGGAGCAGGAAGAAAAC
>JBLNEW010000083.1:0-3756 GCA_050263095.1 Deltaproteobacteria bacterium
CTGGGACTGGTCGAATTGAGGACGACAAGGGTATTGTCCCCCGGCGGCAGCAATACGAGCGGGCGCATCATGTCGTTCTCTTCGTGGCTAAGGATATGGCAGTGCCACACGTATTCGTAGCCGAAATTGAAAAGCCGGTTTGTCTGCGCCGGTTGCACGTCGGCTCCCGTCAACGGGTCGATCTGCGAAAATCCCATCATGGAGCCCAGGGGGGCCATCGGATTCAGGGGGCGAATGCTTTCGGGCTGCGTGAACGGCAAGATGGGCGCGACCGGCTTCAACGCGACGATCGTGTCCTCCAGCGGGGCGATCCTGACGGTCTCCTTCCAGCCCAGCTCGTTGGCGTCGGGCAGCCGCATGAATCCGTCCCAGCCGACCCGGTTTATCAGCTGCACGTCGAACAGGTGGAAGTGGATGGGGTGCGTGTCCACGCCGTTGTGCGTGATCTTCCAGATCTGGATTTCATCGGCCTTCACGACCTCGGTGGCCGGATCGACGTAGTTCTGAAGGGCGAAGGTCGATATGGCGGCATTGGAAAACGGCACTTCGAGCCCCAGCTTGGCGCTCATCCGCCCGTAATCGTCGAAGGTACCGCCCATTTCGTCGTGGATGGCTTTCGGCTTCATCGGGTAGTTGCTTACCAAGGTTCCATCGACCTTCCGGAAGCTTAAGGAAGTGTCGGAGATCCTCGATATGCCCCAGTTCGGCCACCTGGAGGGGAACGTGGTGTCGTAGGCGGTATTGTAGGCGGACTGCCCCACGACGATATTGTCCTGCCCCTGGGCGAATACGCCAGGCGTTCCGGGGACCGACCGGAACGCGTTATCGAGCGCGGACAAAAGAACGTTATCGTATCCATCTATCGGTGCGGCGCCGCCGCTCCCCGATACGGTTATCTGCATGACGGTCCGGACGTTGGGGCCGAATCCCGGCAGGACCGTCGTCGTCCCGCCGATGTCGGTGCGATCCGGGGCGCCGGTGTAGTAGTCATAGTGCGGGTCGAGGGCAGGGAACGCAGTGGGCGCGTCGTTGTAGAGAATGAGGGTATGCCCTGCGTACTCGGAGAAATCGACTATCACGTCGGCCCGTTCGGCAGGGCCCAGGAAAAGCGTGCCGCCGCCGTCTGCCTGCTGGAGCACGTTGCCGACATTGAACATGGTCGGGTCCAGGTTCCATGCGACCGGCTGGTTCGGCAGCAGGACCGGCTTCGGCAGGAAGCCGCCTTCGCTCCCGACCTGGATGAACGCGGGGCCCCTCAAAGCCGGATCGGGCACGCCGCCTTCCCTGCCGTCCGCCGGCCACCTGTCCGGGAAGCAGCCCGCGGGCGAGCCGTTGACCGCATCGGCCGGGTTGCAGACGCAGTTCGTCGTGACCGTCGCGGAGCAAAGCGGGCGCACGGCCGCGTCGACCATCGCGACTTCCGTAAGTTCGGCCTGGGTGCCCGTAAGGATTGGGGTCCCGGCTCCCGGGGTGGTCGGGCCGGTCTTGTTCACCGCACGATAAAACTGAAGGTTCAAGAACCGGTCATGGGAAGCGTTAAGGATCCGAAGGCGGTAAGCCTTGGGGTCCACCGTGTGGGCGGGATAGGCGGTTCCGTTGACCACCATCGTGTCCAGGAACGCTTCCGCCCCCCATGATACGTCGGGCGTGCCGGGCCTGTACGGAGGCTGCGTGCAGGCCGTCGTCTCGACAGGGGAGCAGTTCGGATCGGCAAGGTAGTATTCGTTCGGGACTTCCGCATGCGTGACGCAATAAGGCGGCACAGCTTCAGGGTCGGTTCCGCCCGCGGAAAAACAGAGCGGGGTCGGCGGCCAAAACCAGGGGCCGTACATCCATCGTCCCATCATGTTCATGCCGGTCATGTCGGGGTTGTAAGGATTCTGGGCCGGCATGTATACGTGAGGCCACCAGAGGTCGCCTTTGACCGGCGTCATCGGATCGCCAGGCGTTCCTGTCCAGGGTTGCGAACCCCACGCCCAGGTCGGGTCGGTGGCGGTAATCGTCAACGGATCGACAAATGTCTTGTCCTGGATGATAAGGGGGATCTGGTCGGCCGGGAGGAGCCCGTCGGCGAGAAGCTGCTGTTCCACCGGGTCCGTGATAAGCAATCCCGCGGCCTCGCCGGCATAAACGTTCAGACGCGTGATACCCCAGGAATGGTCATGGTAGAACATCATCCTCGAGCTCTGCTGGTTCGTCCAGTAGAAGGTCTGCGCGCCCGGGCCGGGATCGTTCGTCGCCCCCGGCACGTCGCATGTAGTCGATCCGGCGCAGCTTGCGATCGTGGCCCCCGTCGCGTCGAACCACATGTCGGGCACATTCACAACGCTTACGCCCTTGGGGTAGGTAGTGTCTTCTCCCGCCGGCGTGATCCACTGGTGCGGGGTGCCGTCGCTGATCCAGGGAGAGCGGCCGCCGTGGAGATGGAGGGTCGCCCGGTTCTGGGGAAATGTGCCCATTTCCGTCGGGCCGGGGACCTTCGTGACGGGATCGTAATTGATCTCGAACTCTCCGGCTCCCATGATGCTGTTGTCCACCGGCAGGAACAGGTTGCCGCCGGCGCCCGTGGGCAGGCTGTTTGTGAACTTGATCCGCACGGGCCTGTCCTTCGTGGCGCTGATCAGCGGCCCCAGGTAGTGGAACTGGCTGACGGTTGTGTCCGCCGTATTGGTCTGCCTGTATCCCCGAAGCGTCGTCGGCGGCATGTCCGTATGCATCTGCTCGGTGTACTGCCCGACCTCGATCTCGTAGTAGTCCGATCCCGGATAGGTGGTGTTGTCAGCGATGGCCACCGGGATGTACTGACCGAGGTTGTTCGCGCCGGCGGCCGTCAGGCGCGCCACGTTGTCGACGAATTTCCTTAAGGGCGGGCTGTTGGCCCAGTTGGGGGTTTCGAAGTAATCCGGAATATCGCCTGGACCCGTCGCGGGCGCGGCAAGCGGACGCCCCACGTCGATTCCGCAGACGAGGGCAACCAGCGAAACCGAAAGAACCACCGATGTCCATGTCATTCGCCTGGCCATTCTATCCTCCTTTTTTCCCGGTTTTCCTTGTTTGTCGCCCTCGAATCCGCTCACTTTTTCCCCCCGCCGGCGCCGTCCTGCGTCGTGGAAGCAACCGAAAGGAGCTCCACCTCGAAGATGACGGTTTTTCCGCCCAGCGGTTTGCGGTCGCCGTAAGCCAGGTTCGGAGGAAGGAAAATCCGCCATTTGTCGCCCTCCCTCATTAACTGCAAAGCCTCCTTCCAGCCGGGGATCGCGCTGTCCACCCTGACCGAGACCGGCTTTCCCTTCCGATAGGAGCTGTCGAATTCGGTCCCGTCCAGCAAGGCGCCCTGAAAATGAACCGTGACGTTATCGGTCGCCGCCGGGGTCCTGCCGGATCCTTTCCGGAGAACCGCGTATTGAAGACCGCTCAACAAGGTCACGACGCCTTCCTTCTTCCCGTTTTCCGCGAGGAAATTGCTGCCTTCCGCAAGGTCCCTGCCCCTCTGACGCCGCTCCGTCGCAATGCTCTTTTTCTTGAACTCGGTCAGGGTGGCTTGAATCTCCCCGCCGCTCATCAGGGGGTCGGCCCCCGAGCCGGCGTCCCGGGCCCCCTGGAGGAGCATCTCCGGGTGAAGCGGCACGCCCTGCCTCTTGAAGTCCTTGCCGATCTGGTATCCGATGCTGTAGTTCATCCGGTCCTTTTCGTCCTTGATCTCCGGCTTCTCCCCGGCAAGGCAGACTCCGGCAGCCAGGTATGCGCCCAGCGAGA
>JBLNEW010000084.1:0-22220 GCA_050263095.1 Deltaproteobacteria bacterium
GGGGGGGGGGGGGGGGGGGGGGGGGGGGGAGGGGGAGACCGCCGAGCCGCAGGTCGATATGCGTGTGCGCCGAAACAATCATGGTATCTCTCAGGTTACGGACAGGGGGAGACGTTTGTCAAGCGCGATCTTTATGGCGGGACATCAGCTTCGGCGCGGCGATCCCGCCGGACACCAGTATGCGCACCGCCTGCTCGACCGTCAGATCGAGGCGCTGCGCTTTCTCCTCCGGTATGAAGAGAACCTCCCCGAGGTAGAGGTTGTTGGTCGGCACGAACACCACGGCCAGCCTCCTGCCATCCTTCTCGACCGTCTCGGTCCTGAATCCGAGGGCGAAGCTGTTTTCCTTGGGATACTCGACCAGCAGAACCTCCTTGAAGGAGCGCGTGCTGTCCGGCGAGAAGGCGTTCGTGAGCTGCTTGATCGTTGAGTAGATCGTCCGGTATCCCGGAATCCGGTTGATCAGGTTGTCGAGGGCTTCGAGGATCCTCTTTCCGATTACGTTCCGCGCCAGGAGGCCCACGAGCAGTATGATCACCAGCCCCGCAAGGATCCCCGTCCCGGGTATGTGCTCGTTCCCGGGCAGCGCCACTCCCAGTATCCCGTCGATTACCGGCGAGAACAGATCGTCGACCTTCTCGAAAAACCATATGAGGATGGCGACGGAGAGCACCAGGGGGCCGATGACGAAGATCCCGGTGATGAAACTCTTTTTCAGGTCGACGCGCACGGATGTATTCTATCCCAAGTCGTTCCGGCGGTAGCGGCAGCTTTTTCGCCGGCCGGGAAAATCCGGGGGAGGTATCCGATTACCATGGACCACGTCGTCGTGATGGCGGGAGGATCCGGGACCCGGTTCTGGCCCGAGAGCCGGATGCGCCGCTCCAAACAGTTCCTTAACCTCACCGGTCGCGGCACGATGATCCGCGAGACCGTCCGGCGGCTGTTCCCGCTGCTTCGGAAGGAAAACGTCTGGGTAGTGGCCTGCGAGAAGGACGCACCGCATCTTTCCTCCCGCGCCCTCGGCATCCCGGCGCGCAACATCCTGCTCGAGCCGGAAGGCAGAAACACCGCGCCGGCGGTCGCGCTGGCGGTGGCCCATATCGTACGCCGCGATCCCGAAGCCGTGATCGCAGCCACCCCCGCCGATCACGCCGTCGCCGACGAGCACGCCTTCCGTGCGACCCTCGGGAAGGGCCTTCGCGCCGCCGGGCGGACCGGCCTGTTCGTCACCCTGGGAATCCGCCCCACTCATCCGGCGGTCGGCTACGGGTATATAGAGCGCGGCAAATCCGATCCGGGCCGCGGGGACATCCACAGCGTTCGCAGCTTCACCGAGAAGCCGGCGCTTGCCGCCGCGCGAAGGTTCGTGAAATCGGGCCGGTACTTCTGGAACAGCGGCATCTTCATCTTTCGTGCGGACACGTTCAGGGACCGCCTTTCCCGGTTTCTCCCGGAAGTCCACGCGGCGATCGAGGCGGCGCTGCGTTCGTACGGGAAAAAAGAATTCCGGGCAAGGCTTAAGTCCGCCTACCTTCGCCTCCCGTCAGTCAGCGTGGACTACGGGATCCTGGAAAAGGAAAAGGACATTCTCGTCATACGGGCGGATTTCGGCTGGAGCGATCTGGGCACATGGCGATCGCTTCACGAGTTCCTGGGGAAGCCGGGAGAAAACGTTACCTTCGGAAACGTAATCCTGTCCGACTGCCGCAATACACTCGTACGGTCGGACAGGGGGATCGTCGCCGCCGTGGGGTTGGACGACATTGTGGTGGTCCGCAGCGGGGATGCGGTGCTCATCTGCCCCAAGAGCCGCTCCGAAGAGGTAAAGGGCATCGCCGAGGAAGTCCGCAGGAGAGCCCCCGGCAACGCCTGAAGGGACCGCAATCCCCGGCGTCCGCTTCCGCGCACCGGGGATGACGGAATCCCCGCCCCGCCGCCCCGAGGAAAGTTTCGCGTCAGTCCGGGGATTCCGTCGCCCGGCTGGCCTATTCGAACACGTCGCCGAAAAGCGTGACGATTTTCAGGACTTCGAGCTCGCAGGTTCCTTTAGGGATAGTGACCGTCACCGTATCGCCTACCTTGCGGTTCAGGAGCGCGCGCCCTATGGGCGCGGCGACGGAGACGAAATTCCTCTTCCCGTCCGCGACCTCCGGGATGACCAGGGTATAGCGAACCGTATCCCCGGTGTCCAGGTTTTCCACGGTAACTTCGCTGCCGAGACCCGCGCGGTCCCTCGATACGCTTGACACGTCGATCCGGGACAAGTCGGCCAGACGCTTCTGGATTTGGCCCATCCGGGCCTGGAGGGTGGACTGGCGATCCTTGGCGGCGTGATACTCCGCGTTCTCGGAGAGGTCGCCGTGCGCCATGGCGGCGTTGATCTCCTTGGGAAGCTTGACCCGGAGCTCGTTCTCGATGCGCCGCGCCTCCTCCTCCAGTTTTTCTCTCGCTTCCTTCAAGAAATCCACGGCGTTTCCCCTGCCCTTCTATTGCTCCATCGTGAATTCCTGCATGTCGAACCAGAAGCCGTTCTGGCCGATCGAATCGACCTCGGCCTTCAGGATCCTGGCGTGCATGTCCTCTTCCTTGGCCAGCGCGAGGAACATCTCGCGGGCCTCCTTCGATTTCGCTCCCTTGGCAAGGCCCAGGTACGACTGGTTCGCCGCGATCTCCTTGTCGATGGCGATCTCCAGTATCTGGATCTCGTCCGCGCGGGCCAGCTTTCCCGGATCGATCTTCTCCAGTTTCGAGCTCTTCGTGAAGACCGCCGCGACCGCCTCGGCCTCCTCGGCCGGCGGGATCACCCACGCCTTGCCCTTCAAGTAGGACGTGAGGTGATCCTCGAGCTTGTTCATATGCCCCACCTCGTCCGATGCGAGGTTGATGAGCACGTTCTTCGCCTTGACGTCCTTGATTATCTTGGCCAGGTGGAGGTACGTGGTAATCGCTTCCTTCTCCTTGTCGATCGCTTTGTGAATGACCACGACGATTTCCGGCACCTGCATCGGTGTGTCCCCCTTATCGGTGAAGTGGCTGCCTCCGAAATATCCGCATCAATGAAACACGAGCTTCCCGCCGTAATGGCCCTCCACCACGCAAGACGCCACGCAGCCCGCAAGCAACCCGGCGCGGATCCAGCCGAGCCCGGACAGCGGAAGCAGGGCGGTCTCCGGAACCATGGCGCGCAGCAGCACGGCGGCAAGAGAGAGCCCGATCAGAACGAAGCCGGTCACTATCTTGATCTTGAAAACCGAGGTCATGTAGCCCTTGTACCGGACCTTCCAGTCTATATACCCGGTTATCATCGTGACCGGCGAAAAGGCCAGTCCGAATGCGTTCATGATGTACGCTCCCGTTTCGAAGGCGGCGTCTCCCGTCGCCAGGAAAAGGAGAAAGGACGCAAGGGCCACCGGGAAAAGCGCCTGCGGGAAATGAACGAAAATCGGGTGGAAATAAAGACCCTCCGGCAGCTTCACCAGAACCCTCCAGCGAAAACACGGCGGGACACACCCTTGCCCTCGCCGCAGACGTAGTTGTTAGACGCTTGGTGCCGCCGAACGGTTCTGCATCTTTCACGGAACCTGATTCGTGCCTTTGTCCTCAAGCAGGCGGAAGAACTCCTTGGGCGCGTCGCATACCGGGCAGATATCCGGCGGTTCATCGCCTTCATGGATGTACCCGCAGATGACGCATTCCCAATACTTCGTCACAGGGGGAAATTGTACCAGACCCCGCAGGCGGCGGCACAAAATGTTCGGTTTCCGAATCCAATGGAACGGAGATGCGATCAGCCGGATAATCCGGGAATATGGGCATGACCAACGCGCAGATGGCGAAGATATTCGGCGAGATTGCCGACCTCCTGGAGCTGAAAGGCGAGAATCCGTTCCGCGTCCGGGCGTACCGCCGCGCCGCCATGAACGTAGAGGGAATTCCGAAGGAGCTGTCCTCCCTGGGGGAGGAGGAGCTCACGGCAATCCCCGGCATCGGGAAAGACCTCGCCGGGAAGATCAGGCAGTATTCGGAAACCGGAAAGGTGGACCTGCATGAGGAGCTGAAAAAAGAGATCCCTGCGGGCCTCCTCGCCATCCTGCGCGTGCCCGGGGTCGGACCGAAGACGGCTAAGTTGCTCCACGACAAACGCAACGTGAAAAGCCTCGAGGAACTCGAGGAGCTCGCGCGGGGGAGGAAGCTCGCAGGCCTTCCGGGAATACAGGAGAAGACCGAGGTAAACATCCTGAAGGGTATCGAGCTCCTGAAAAAAGGAAGGGAGCGGTTCCCCCTGGGCAGGGCCCTGCCGGTGGCCAGGTATATCGTCGAGCTTCTGCGGGAGGCCGTCCCGCGCGGGAAGTTCGCCGTGGCCGGCAGCCTGAGGCGGTGGAAGGAGACGGTCAAGGATATCGACGTGCTCGCCGCGGGGAAGAAACCGGAGGAAATCGCCGGGGCCTTCGTCCGCCTCGCTGCGGTCAAGGAGGTTCTGGAGCGGGGAGCGACGAAATGCACGGCCATCACCGCGGAGGGGATCCAGGTGGACCTGCGCGTGGTGGAAGAAAGCTCTTTCGGTGCGGCGCTCCAGTACTTTACCGGGGGCAAGGCGCACAACATCAAGCTTCGCGAGATGGCGTCCCGCCGCGGGTGGAAGATCAACGAGTACGGCCTGTTCCGCGAATCGGACGAAAAATGGATAGCCGGCAGGGAGGAGGAGGATATTTATTCCGCCCTCGGCCTTCCCTGGATCCCGCCGGAGCTGCGGGAAGACGCCGGAGAGATCGAGGCGGCGATGGAGGGTAAGCTGCCCGAGCTGCTCGCCCCCGCGGACATCCGCGGCGACCTCCACGCGCACACGAAATGGTCCGACGGGAGCCACGATCTGGACAGCCTGGTCGCGGCCGCGAAGGAACGGGGATACCGGTACATCGCCGTCACGGACCACTCCAAGGGCCTGGGCGTCGCCCACGGTCTGGATGAAAAAAGGGTCCGGGAGCAGATGAGGCTGATCGACGCCGCCAACACGAAGCTATCGGGCTTCCGCATACTCAAGGGGATAGAGGTCGACATCCGCGGCGACGGAAAGCTGGATCTTCCCGACGAGCTCCTGGCGGAGCTGGACATCGTCGTGGCTTCCATCCACTCCGGGTTCAGGCAGGGAAGGGAGCAGGTCACGAACCGGCTGCTCTCGGCGGTCCGGAGCCCCTTCGTGAGCGTCGTCGCCCATCCGACGGGCAGGCTGATAGGGGAGCGGGATCCCTACGATGCGGACATGGAGGCGGTCTTCCGGGAAACGGCCCGCCGCGGCATCGCCATGGAGATCAACGCGAACCCGGTGCGCCTCGATCTTTCCGACCAGCACGCCAGGATGGCGAAGAGGTACGGCATCCCTCTCGTGGTAAGCACGGACACCCACATCGCGGCCAACCTGGATTACATGGAGTACGGGGTGGGGACCGCGCGCCGGGGATGGATAGAGAAGAAGGACGTGCTGAACACCCTGGGTGCCGCGGCGCTCATGAAACGGCTGGCTGCGATGCGGAAAGCGGGCGCTCCCGCCGGCAGACGCAAATCGCCGTAAACCTTGTCGGCTCCGCGGGAGCCGGCGGCGTTTGCGACGTTATGCAGGGGTTCAGCGTTTCGTGATCCGCTCCATGCCGCCCATGTAAGGGCGCAGCGGCTCGGGAACGACGACGGAGCCGTCTTCCTGCTGGAAGTTCTCGAGTATCGCGACGACCGTGCGCCCCGCAGCCAGCCCCGAGCCGTTAAGCGTGTGCGCTAGCTTCGTCTTGCCGGTGTCGGGATCGCGGAAGCGGATCTTCGCGCGCCTTGCCTGGAAATCGGTGAAGTTGCTGCATGAGGAGATCTCGCGGTACCGGTTCTGCGACGGCAGCCAAACCTCGAGATCGTACGTCTTGGCCGAGGAAAAGCCCAGGTCCGCGGTGCAGAGCGCCACGACCCGGTACGGAAGGGAAAGCCGCTTGAGGATGTCCTCCGCGTCCGCGGTGAGCGTCTCCAGCTCCGCCCACGACTCCTCCGGCCGGCAGACCTTGACGAGCTCCACCTTGTTGAACTGGTGCTGCCTGATCATCCCGCGCACGTCTTTCCCGTACGAGCCGGCCTCCGCCCGGAAGCACGGCGTGTACGCCGTCATCTTGAGGGGAAGGCTCTCCCCCGGCAGTATCTCGTCTCGCACTATGTTGGTCACCGGCACCTCGGCGGTCGGAACGAGGAAGTAATCGGTCCCCGCCACCCGGAACAGGTCTTCCTCGAACTTGGGCAGCTGCCCGGTGCCGAAGAAGGATGCGGAGTTCGCCATGAACGGGGGGAGCACCTCGAGGTAGCCGTGCTCCCGCGTGTGGACGTCCAGCATGAAATTAATAAGCGCGCGCTCCAGCAGCGCGCCCGCCCCCTTGCTTAAGCAGAACCGCCCGCCCGCTATCTTCGCCGCCCGGTCGAAATCCAGTATGTCGAGCGCTGCGCCTATGTCGACATGGTCGCGCGCCGGGAATGCGAACGAGGCAGGCGTCCCCCACGTCCGGACGGTCTTGTTGTCCTCCTCTCCCGATCCTTCGGGGACCGACGGATCGGGAACGTTCGGGATGGAAAGAAGGACCTCCTCCATCCTTCCCTCCAGTTCCGGAAGGCCTGCCTCCATTTCCTTTATCCGGGCCGCGACCTCCTTCATCCTCTCCATGATCCCGGAGGCGTCTTTCTTCTCCCGGCGCAGGCGCCCGATCTCCTCCGAGGCGGCGTTGCGCTCAGCGCGCAGCGCCTCCACCGACGACAGGAGCGCTCGCCGGTTCCGGTCGAGATCGACGAATCCTTCGAGGGGCACCGCCGAACGGCGCCTCCGCAGCGCCTCTTCGACCGCGGGTATGTTTTCACGGACGAACTTCGCGTCTAGCATGGCAATCCCTCCCGTTTTACCGGCAGAAACCCCGCGTCGCGGATCGTGGCGACGATCTCCTCCTCCGACATCCGGAAAGAGACTCCTGCGGAGGCCACCACGTTTTCCTCGATCATCGTGCTCCCGAAATCGTTTCCCCCGAAGAACAGGCCGAGCTGGGCGATCTTCGCTCCCATCGTCACCCAGGAAACCTGCACGGTCCGGATGTTCGGCAGCAGCAGCCTGGAAACCGCAAGGACCCTCAGGTATCCCGCAGCGTGGCCGAACCCCGCCGCCGCGCCCTCCATGAAGGCCGGTTCGGCCGACAGCGCAGTGTTCCCCGACTGGAAGGCCCAAGGGATGAAGGAGGCGAAACCGCCGGTCTCCTCCTGCAGCTCCCTGACGCGGAGCAGGTGCCTTGCTATCGCCTCGGGAGTCTCGACGCTGCCGAACATCATGGTTGCCGAGGTGCGCAGGCCCTGCCGGTGCGCCTCGCGCATCACGGAAGCCCATTGCTCCCATCCTATCTTCCGGGGGCTTATCCTCGCCCTGACCGTATCGTCGAGTATCTCCGCCCCGCCGCCGGGTATGGAGTCGAGCCCCGCTGCGACCAGCCGCGATATGACATCCGCGACGGACATCCCCGACCGGTCCGCAAAATGCCATATCTCCGGGGGGGAAAATCCGTGGAGTCGGACAGGGTGCCGCTTCACCGCCCGGACGATCCGTTCCGCCTCGTTAACCCCCCACTCGGGGTGCAGGCCCCCCTGCAGAAGCACCTGCGTCCCGCCTAGCGAAAGCGTCTCCTCTATTTTCCTGGACAGAGCATCCTCGGCAAGGACGTAGGCGTCGGGAGACGACCTGTCGCGGTAAAAAGCGCAGAAGGAGCAGCCGCACACGCATATGTTCGTGTAGTTGATGTTGCGGTCCACGATGTAGCCGACGGCGCCGTCAGGGTGGATGACGCGCCGCAGGTCGTCCGCGGCCCGCCCCAGCTCGAACAGCGGCGCCTCACGGAGCAGGCGCGCGGTTTCTTCGACGGTCGGGCCGGCGCCTCCCGCCATCAGGCACGCCCTTGCGGCCACTCGCGCACGACGTTGTAAAGAGTGTCGCGCTCCACGGGCACTCGTCCCGCCTGGCGTATCATCGTCACAAGATCGGAGACGGTCATCTCCTGCCCTGCCTGCGCGCCCGCGGCATGCGTGATCTTCTCCTCCACCACAGTCCCGTCGATGTCGTCCACCCCGAAATGGAGCGAGATCTGGGCGAGCTTGGGGCCGACCATGATCCAGAATGACTTTATGTGATGGAAGTTGTCGAGATAGAGCCTCGCAACCGCAAGCGAAAGGAGGTCTTCCAGGCCCGTCGTATATCCCTTGGCGATCTGGGTGTTTTTGGGATGGAACGCCAGGGGGATGAACGACTGGAACCCTCCGGTCCGGTCCTGCAGCTCCCGCAGCCGGCGCAGGTGGTCGACCCGCGACTCGAGCGTCTCCACGTGCCCGTACAGCATCGTGGCGTTGCTGCGCAGCCCCTCGGCGTGCACGGCCTCCATCACCTCCAGCCACCGGTCCCCCGATATCTTCTCGGGGCAGATGCGGTTGCGGATCTCGGGAGCGAAGATCTCCGCCCCTCCTCCGGGCAGGCTGCCCAGGCCGGCCTCCTTGAGCGCCAGGATGACGTCCCGCAGCGGGAGGCCCGTGAGCCGCGAGAAATAGTCGATCTCCACCGCCGTGAACGCCTGGATGTGCATGGCCGGGAATCGATCCCTGAGCGTGCGCAGCATGAGCAGGTAGAAATCGAACGGCAGGTCCGGGTGCAGTCCCCCGACGATGTGAAGCTCGGTCGCCTTCTGGCGGCTCGCTTCCTCCGCGCGGCGCATGACCTCTTCCATCGTCATCGTGTACGCCAGGGGCTCCCCCTTGGTCTTGCTGAAGGCGCAGAACTGGCACCGGTTGACGCAGATGTTGGTGGGGTTGATGTGCCGGTTGACTATGAAGTACACCCGGTCGCCGTTCTTCCGCCTGTTGGCGAAGTCCGCCATCTCCCCGACCGAGAGGATGTCCCGTGTCCGGAAGAGGGCGAGGGCGTCCTCATCCGACAGCCTTTGCCCCGCGTGCACCTTATCCTGTATGGTTTTTAGCGCCGCTTCCATCGCCTCCGCCCTTGCGCATTTGCTCCAGTATCCGCTCCTCCGCCCCCGTCTCCCTCGGGACGCGCGGGAGGAAGACGGAGAAGATTACTCCTTTACCCTCACGGTTGTCCAGCTGGATCGACCCGCCGTGCTTCTCCACGATGGCGTGGACGATCGGGAGCCCCAGGCCCGTTCCCTTCGCCTTCGTCGTGAAGAAGGGGTTGAATATATTATGGACCACGTCGTGCGGAATCCCGCCGCCGGTATCACCGACCAGGAAGACCACGCCGTCACCCTCGTCCGGCAGCGCGGGGCGGGCCGCTACGGTGAGCTTCCCGCCGCCTTCCATCGCCTGTATGGCGTTGGATACGAGGTTCCATAGGACCTGGCGGAGCTGGTCCGGGTCGGCGGAAATCACAGGCGTGTCCTTCGATAAGTCAAGGTCGATAAGGATCCGCGCCTCGTCCAGGTCCTCCCGGAACATCGCGAGCGCTTCGCGGATCTCTTCGTTAAGGTCCACGCGCTTGAGCGCGGGCATGACTTCCCGGGAGAAGTACAGGGTCTGGTGGATAATCCTTTCCAGCCGCTGCACCTCCCTGAGGATGATACGGGTGTAACGGCCGGAGGTCGCGGAGTCCTGCTCCTCGCCCTGCCCCTTGCGCGCCAGCCTCGCGGCGAATCCTCCGATGACGGTCAGCGGGTTCTTGATCTCGTGAGCTATCTTGGCGGCCATCTCGCCCAGCGCGGCCAGCTTTTCGCTGTGCACCAGGCGGCCCTGTGTCGCGCGCAGGTTCTCGAGCGCATTCTCGAGGCTCTCGTACAGCGAGGCGTTCTCCATCGCCAGGCAGGCCTCGGAGGCGAACATCGTGAGTATCCGGATGTCTTCGTCCGTGATCTCCCGCTCTCGGAACATGTTGTCCACGTAGATTGCGCCGCGCGCCTCCCCCTTGAAGACCAGCGGCACCACGGCGAAGGAGTCGGGATGTTTTCCGCAGAACCATCGGGCCTGTTCCGAGGGGGGAAGGCCGCATCCGGTCCGGGTGCGGACCGGCCGCTTCTCCAGGACGGACTTCGAGACGAGGCATCCGGAACCCAGGATCGGGAGGCTCAGCGTCTCGACGTCCTCCCACAGCAGCTCGTGGAACTCTTCCCCCTCCGCGCCGGGTTCGCCGGTCCCGGGCGTCTCCTGCGAGAGGTCGACCGTCCGCCGCGCGTCCTTCCGGTCGCGCGGCCCCATCCCCATGCGGGCGGCCAGCGTGAGGCCGTCCTCGGAGGGCAGGAACAGGATCGCGCGGCTGAAATTCAGCCCCGTCGGGGACGTCAGGGAGCGCATCATTATGTGGAGCAGGCGCTCGGTCTTGACCGTGGACATCAGTGCGCTCGCCAGGTTGTAGAGGGTCGAGAGCTGCTGGACCCTCAGCTGGTTCGCCTGGGCCAGCGCCTGCGCCTCCCGGTACATCGCGGAGTTCTCGATCATGTTGGCAAGCTGGCTGCTCACGGTCTGGATCAGGTTCACCACTTCCATGTCGAAGGCTATGGTCGGGGAGCTGGAATAGTAGCTGATGACGCCCAGCGCCTTCCCCTTGGACAGGATCGGCAGCCCGAGGAAGGATGTAATCCCCTGCCGGGAGAGGGCGAGAAACATCGGAGAGTCTTCCGGCCCGTTGATGAGCAGGGGGCGCTTCTCCCTGAATATCTGCCCCGCCAGCAGCTTCCCGTGAGCCCTTAGCTCCCGGCGCATTCCCTGGCGGGCGTACCCCTCGTCGATCATTACTTTGAGGGCCCCCCGTCCCGCCGCAAGGCGCACCGTGCACCCGTCCGCCAGGAGAAGCCGTGAGGTTGTCTTGGCCACGTACGCCAGGATGTCCCTCACGTGGAACGTAGACGTTATCGCCCGTCCGATTTCGTTCAGCGTGATCAGCTCCGAAACGCGCTTCCGGGCGTCGTGGTAGAGCCTGCTGTTGCGGATCGCCCCCGCGACCTCTGCGGCCACGACCCTAAGCATCTGGATGGTTTCCTCCGAATAGCGCACCGGGGAAACGTTGGAGACGTTCATCACGCCGTAGAGGTAAACGTCGTCCATAACGGGGACCGAAAGGATCGACGTGAAGTCGCGCAGCTCCTGCAGGACGGCGAGCGGAGGAGGGTCGCTGCGCACGTCCGGGTAGAATACCGGCGCCCGCTTCTGCGCCGCCTTCCCTGCGACGCCTTCCCCGGCCCTGATCCGGAAATCGAAAAGCGTGCACTCGTCGATCTGCATGCAGGAGGATACCCAGGGAAGCAGGTCCTCCCCGCGGTTCTCCCTCCTGTGGATGCAGACGCAGTCCGCGCCGGTCTCACGGGACAGGAAATCGCAGATGTACTTTAGGCGGTTCTCTATCAGGATGTTCGAGTTGGAGATCTCGACCACCCGCGAGAGAATGGCGAACCGGTTTTCCGGGTTGATGTCCATCGGAAGCCGCGTCAGGCCTGCCTGCCCCTCTTCCGGAGGGCCTTCTCGTAAAGCCCCGCATACTCGCGCGCGGACGGGCCCCAGGAAAAGTCCATTTCCATGGCCCTCCGGACGATCCCTTCCCATCTCCTGCGGTCGGCCCAGGCGGCCAGCGCCCTCGAAACCGCATCCGAAAGCTCCGCCGCCTCGTACCCGTGGAACTTGAACCCCGTGCCTCCACGCGGGTCCTCGTCGGCGTCGACCACCGTGTCGGCCAGGCCGCCGGTCCGCCGGACGATGGGCACGGTGCCGTACTTGAGGCTGTAGATCTGGTTCAATCCGCACGGCTCGTAACGCGACGGCATCAGGTAGATGTCGGCGCCGGCCTCGATCTTGTGCGCCAGCCTGTTGTCGTAGGCCAGGCGTACGGAAATCCGGTCGGGATATTTCCCGCCCAGCTCGGCCATGGCCTCCTCGTAAGGCCGTTCCCCGAACCCCAGGATAACGACGCGCACCGGTTGCCGGGCCAACCATTCCCCGATCTCGGTCAGAAGGTCCAGCCCTTTCTGCGCCGTAAGCCGGCCGACCATGCCGATCACCGGCTCCTCGACCGCGCCGGTCCAGCCGAACTCCGCGAGCAGGTCCGCCCGGCACGCTTTCTTCCCCGACAGGTCGTCGCGGGAGAAATTAGCGGCGATCATGCGGTCCGTGGCGGGATTCCACTCGGCGTCGTCGATACCGTTTATTATCCCGTACAGGTCTTCCCGGCGCTCGTACAGGACTCCCTCCAGCCCGTGCCCGTATTCGGGAGTCTGGATCTCGCGGCTGTACGTGGGGCTCACCGTGGAAAGGACGTCGGCGAATACCAGGCCGGCCTTCATCAGGTTGAGCTTCCCGTAGAATTCCAGCCCCTGGGGGGTGAACAGGTCCCAACCAAGCCCCGTCAGCGGAAGGTCGTGGTTCCAGAAAAGGCCCTGGTATCCCAGGTTGTGGATCGTGAACACGGTCGCTGCCGGCTTGATCGCCTCCTCCTGCGAATACAGGGTCCGCACGTAGGCGGGAATGAGCGCGGTCTGCCAGTCGTTGCAGTGCAGGACGTCGTATCTGCGCCCCATGCGCACCAGCCACTCCATCACCGCCCGGCAGAAGAACGTGAAGCGCTCGCAGTTGTCGGCGTACTCCCCGTCCTTGGTGCCGTAGAGGAACTCCCTGTCGAAGTACCTGTCGTTCCGCACCAGGAAAGCCCGCACGCCGTCGCCCGCGTCGGTCTCCTCGATCGAACCGGCCTCCTCCCTGTGCCCGAGCGGAACGCGCACGGGAGGCCCCGCCGGAGACAGGGGGAAACGCGACCGGTCGACCGACCGGTACAGGGGGAGTATGCAGTCGGCCTCGACGCCGATGCGCCGCAGCGCCCTGGGGAGAGCTCCCGTGACGTCCGCCAGTCCGCCGGTCTTGGCGAAGGGAACGATTTCCGAGGATGCGATCAGCACTTTCAAGCTGCTTGCCCCGCTTGCCCTACTCGGGAAGCTCGCGCATGTACTTTGCCGACTCTTCCGGCGGGGTCGGATTGATATAGAAGCCCGATCCCCACTCGAACCCCGCCACCTTGGTCAGTTTGGGCATGATCTCGATGTGCCAGTGATAATAATCCGCCGCGCCTTCCTGGAACGCCGCGCTGTGGACTATGTAGTTGAACGGGGGATTCTCGAGTGCCAGGTTCAGCCTGCGCAGCGTACGCCTGAAGATGGCGGCCAGGCTCTTCGCCTGGTCCCGCTCGATCATCTCGTAGGCGCACTGGTGGCGCTTCGGGATTATCCACGTCTCGAAAGGGAACCGCGGGGCGTACGGGGCGCATGCCAGGAACTCCCCGCTCTCCTCAACGATGCGGCCCTTCTGCTCCATCTCCTGGACTATGATGTCGCAGAAAAGGCAGCGATCGCGGAAGCGGAAATACTCCCGGCAGCCCGTCATCTCCTCGATCACGCGCTTTGGAACCACGGGCAGGGCGATAAGCTGGGAGTGGCTGTGGGATAGCGACGCCCCGGCCGCCGCGCCGTGGTTCTTGAAGATGATGACCGACTTGAACCGCCGGTCCTTCTTCAGGTCCAGCAGTCGTTCCCTGTAGGCCCAGAGCACGTCCTCGAACCGGCTCTCGTTCAGGTCGAACAGGTCGACGTCGTGCCGCTCGGTCTCGATCACTACCTCGTGGGCCCCGATCCCGTTCATCCGGTCGTAGACGCCGTCTCCCGCCTTGCCCAGGTCTCCCTCGATGCGCAAGGCCGGGAACTTGTTGGGGACCACCCTCAGCGTCCAGCCCGCCTCGTCCGAAGAACCGGACTGCCGGTACGACAGGATCTCGGGGGGGGTCATCCGCTCGCTCCCTGGACACAGGGGGCACATGCCCTCCTTCCTGGGAGTCGGCTCCGGCTGGAATTCGTGGGGGCGCTTCGCGCGCTCCGTCGAAATTATGACCCACCGACCCACGATCGGGTCTTTTCGCAACTCCGTCATAGGTCCTCCGAAAGGACACGGAAGGGAGCGGAAGGGCTTATTTTAGTTCTTCCTCTTCCGCTACGGTCTTGCAGTCGATGCACATGGTGGTCATCGGGCGCGCGATCAGGCGCTTTTCCTCTATCTCTCCTCCGCAACCCTCGCATATCCCGAAAGTTGCATTATCGATGCGCTTGATCGCCTCCTTGACCTTCGCCAGCAGCTTGCGCTCGCGGTCGCGGAGCCGGAGGGTGAAGTTCCGGTTCGACTCGAGAAGGGCACGGTCCGTCGGGTCGGGGAAATTTTCCTCCAGGATCGCCGTCATGTCGGACACGGTTTTCCCTGCCCCCGCCAGAAGCTCGTCCATCTGGCGCTGGAGTTCCTCGCGGCATTTGTCCAGGACCCTTCGGTCCATCGATTGCCCCCGGGGAGCGGCTATACTGGATTATAATCTATCTTCTTCCGCAGGAAGGTGCAAAGCAAGTCTAGCGGAGCCGGAAACGGACCGGGACCTCGAACCAGCCGGGCGTGGAAGGCAGCGGCGCGGCGCGGGCGACCCCGCTGCTGGCGGCCTCGTCGAGCGCCCTTGCGCCGCTGCTTCTTGCCACCCGTATCTCCCTCGGAATTCCCCCCGCTCCTACGCGGATGCGCAGGAGCACTTCCCCCTCCTGCCCGCGGCGTATCGCCTCTTCCGGGTAAACGATGCGCGATTCGATCCGCTCCCGCAGCAGGCGTATCTCCGCCCCTTCCCGCACTACGCCTGCGGGGCCCGCGGGCGGACGCCCGGCGGG
Source organism: Deltaproteobacteria bacterium (assembly GCA_050263095.1). Classification (GTDB taxonomy): domain Bacteria; phylum Desulfobacterota; class Deferrimicrobia; order Deferrimicrobiales; family Deferrimicrobiaceae; genus FEB-35. Next base: position 14,727 of record JBLNEW010000084.1, read on the forward strand.
CATCACGCCCTCCCCGGCAGGGTCGCGCCCGGGATGCTCCGCGTCGCGTAGAGACGGTTCCAGGGACCCCGCCGGCGCCACGGAGGATGGCTGCGCGGGGCGCTCTGCGGTGCTCGCGGGTCCATGCCCGGCATCGGGGGCGACTGCGGCAGCCAGGGGAATCTCCACCGGCGACAGCCTGGAAGGAAGGACAAAAGGCGTCGACGCGCCGGCGCCTGGATGCCGGGAGTCCTTCGCCGCCTGGCGGGCCGGATTCATGCGCGATGCGGATGCTGCGGCGGCCATGAGACCCTTTTCCTCCGCGGGGACGCTTTTCGCCGGTCCTTCGACCAGGGCGACCTGTACGACGCCGGGGGAATTCGGACCCGCCGCGTACCCCGCAAGGAGAAGGCACGACAGCAGCAGGAGGTGTCCCGCAGCCGAGCCGAGGAGCGGCCCCCGGATTCCTGCCGCCCCCCAGCCCTTGTCACGCCGTTTGCCCACAGCCGCATCCATCCCGCTCAAGCTTGCGGATCCCCTTTCAGATCTTCAGCTCCGCGCCCAGAAGGAAGTTGATCCCCGGGGCCGGGAACTCGATCCTTTCCTCGTACTTCCTGTTAAGGAGATTCTGTATCCTGCCGATGAGCGCGATTTCACTGATTTCCGCGCCGGGAACGGCCCATCGGTATTTGGAGTAGACGTCCACGCGCGAGTAGCCGGGACGCCGGCTGGCGGTTCCGTTCAGCGGAGCGTCGATCTGGTCGCTCTCCACGAGCCAATCCGCCCTTGCCTGGAAAGCCGGGGACGGCGTCAGGAGAAGCGTCGTGGCGCCCTTGTGCCTTGGAATCCCGATTATCCGTTTTCCGCCTGCCGAGTCCCAGGTGTCCGAGTGCGTATACGAAAACATCGCCTCGGCTCCCGGCGTGACGAGGAACGCAGCCTCCGCCTCGACTCCCCGCGAGAATGCGCGCCCCCTGTTCTGCAGCTGCCCGAAGCCCTGCGGACCCGGGACCGAGTCGTCGAACTGGATCAGGTCGCGGAACGCCTGGTAAAACCAGGTTCCGGAAAGCTTCCCCCGCCCGCCGGCGAACGCGACGTCCGAGCCCGCCTCGTACGAGACAGCGACCTCGGGGGAAAGGGCCGGGTTCCCCACGAAGACGTCCCTTTTTTCCGAGATCGTCGGCACACGGAAACCGCGCCCCACGGCGGCGCGAACCCTGACCGAGCCCTCGCCTAACTCGCGGTATGCCGCGGCTTTCGGATTGAACTGGGTTCCCGCCTCGGAGTTCCTGTCCACGCGGGCGCCTACGCTTATGCCCGTATGCTTCCATGGCCGGAACTCCTCCTGGACGAAGACCGAGCGGTTGAAGGTCGAGGAAGCCAGGTCGGTGCCGCCGAAGTCCGACCGGAATACGTCGGTGGCCCGGTCCTTCTCGTACTCGATCCCTAGGATCGTTGTGGAAACCGGGCCGGGGGAGAATCGTCCCTCGATGCGGAAATCCATCTTCCGGGTCTTGGTCACGTCGCCAAACACGAAGGGAAAGGCCTCTCCCGGGTCCTCCGGGTCCTTTTCGTCGAAGAATTCGTCGAACACCATTCCGGATGCCGAGAGCGTCGTCGACTTGGCGACCGCGGTTTCCAAGCGCGCCCCCGACATGAAGCTGCGCCGTTTCAGCAGGTGGTTGACGTCCCTCGGCGTGCCGAAGTCTATCGGTATTCCTTTCTCCTGGTCGGTGGAAAACGCGATCGCGTGCATCCTGCTGCCCCCGCCCAGCCTTGCCTCGCCGGTTCCGAGGACGGAGAAGAGAGAGGTGTCGTCGTTCGCGTGGATTCCCTCGCTCCTCCACGCTCCCGCCCCCAGGCGGAAGTTGCCGCGCTTCCCGGCCCCCTGCGCGAAAGCCGTCCCCTTCACGGAGTTGAAACTGCCCCCGGCTATCCCCAGCCCCTGCTGCCGTCCCTCCTCTCCTTTGCGCGGGATGAAGTTCACCACCCCGCCCAACGCGCCGGATCCGTAGAGCGCGCTCTGCGCGCCGCGGACCACCTCCACGCGCTCGAAATCGTCCAGCGGCAGCGAGCCGATGTCGAAAGATCCGAGCGTTGGGCTGTTAACAGGAAAACCGTCGATCATCACCAGGGTGTGCGCCGCGAGCCCGCCGCGGATCTTGATATTTTCGCGGTTGCCCGCGCTGCCGGTCCTCTGCACGTCGACGCCGGGAATTCCCCTTAAGACGTCTCCGGCGACAGCCGGGCTTTTCAGCTCGATCTCCTCGCGCGTCACCACGCTCACCGACGAAGCCTGCTCGGACGCCCTCTGCTCGATGCGCGTTGCCGTGACGACTATCGGATCCAGCCTGGTCGCTTCCTGCGCCATTCCCGGTCCCGGGATCCCTGCCGCGGCGGCGAAAAGAACCGCGGCGAACCTCATCCATGATCCTACGCCTCTTGCTTCTCCCATCTTTCCTCCTTTCCCTCGAAAGGGTTTTTTTAGGGTTCGGGCGGCCCGGGTCTTCTGGCTTCCGGCGTCCTACTCCCCGCACCTTCCCGGGAGTGGTTCATTCCTCCCAGTGGCCCATCCGCGGGTTTCGCTCCGGTCACAGATGCGGGGCAGCGACGGACTCACACCGCCTTCCCCGGTTTCCGCCCCCGGTCTCGACTTGAGACCGGTCTTGTTTATTTCCTCCTCAGGGTGGAGACGCGCACCGCCCCCGTGGCGGGATTGCGGTCGCACGCCACCTCCACTCCGTATGACTTCCTTACGTTCTCCGGCGTCAGGACCTCCTCCGGCCTCCCCGACGCCATCACCCGGCCTGCCGACAGGAGCACGATCCGCTCTCCGTACTCCGCGCAAAGCGACAGGTCGTGCGATGCGACGAGGGCGCTGACGCCGCACTCGTCCTTGAGGCGGGTCACGACCTCGTAGAAGGCGACCCGGTGGTAGATATCGAGGAACGCAGTCGGCTCGTCCAGCAGCATCACTTTCGCCCCCTGGCAGATCGCCCGCGCGACAGCGGCCCGTTGGCGCTCGCCCGCCGATATCTCCCCCAGGCCGCGAAGCCGCATCTCCAGGAGCCCGGTCATCGCAAGCGCGCGCTCCAGCTGCTCCCGGTCTTGAGCCGTCCGGCCGCCGAAGAATCCCTGGTGCGGAAACCTCCCGAGCGCCACGTACTCCTCCACGGTCATCGGGAAATCGACGGGAAGGTCCTGTCCGACGACCGACATCAGGCGCGCCATCTCCATGCGTCCGTATGACGCCGGAGGGCGTCCCAGCAGGTAAACCTCTCCCAAATCGGGAGAAAGCAGCCCCGAAAATATTTTAAGGAGGGTGCTCTTGCCCACGCCGTTGGGCCCAAGGAGGACGACCACCTCCCCTTCCCCCATTTCCATGTCCACCCCGGCGAGAACTTCCCGCTCGCGGTACCGGAACCTTATACCCCTTGCCGAGAATAGCGCGGCGCTCATGCGTTCCCCCCGTTGCGGCGCAGCAGGTACAGGAAAAAAGGCGCCCCCGACAGCGCGGTGACCGCCCCCACCGGAAGCTCGCCGGAAGGGCTCATCGTCCTTGCGGCTATGTCCGCAAGGATCAGGAACGTCGCTCCCATCAGGAACGCGGCAGGGACCAGCCGCCGGTGCCCGGCGCCGACGAGGACCCTTGCGCCATGGGGAACTATCAGACCGACGAATCCTATCAGGCCGGAAACCGCCACGACCGATCCCGCCAGCAGCGAAGCCGTTACGTAGGCCGCAGCCTTCACTCTCTCCACCGGAAGCCCTGCCTGGAATGCCGCGTCGTCGCCGAGCAGCATCAGGTCGAGCCCTCGCGACAGCAGGAAAAGGACCGCCGTCCCGACCGCGACATACGGGAGCAGGATCCCGACACGATGCGGGGTGCCCATCCCCAGGTCCCCCATGAGCCAGTAGACGGCACCTGGGATTTTGCCCGGGGGCGCAAGCGCCACCATGAGCATTATCAGGGCGTTCAGGAACGCGCCGACGATGACTCCCATGAGAATCAGCCGCTCGCGGGACACACCGCTGCGGCGGCGGGCCAGCAGGAACACGGCCGAGGCGGCAAGCGCGGCGCCGAGGAATGCGCAGAGTGGAAGGGGGAGGAAGGCGTCGCCGGGCAGTAGCAGCGCGGCGCAGAGCGCCCCCACGGCGGCGCCGGCCGAGACTCCGAGTATGTATGGATCGGCAAGCGGGTTTCGAAGCAGCGCCTGGAACGCCACTCCCGAAGAGGAGAGCGCCCCTCCCACGAGGCACCCCAGCAGCGCCCTTGGGAGCCGAAGGGACAGCACGATCCGCTCCGCGGTCTCGCCCGGGGGCCCCGCCGCCGTTTGTCCGGCAAGGGCGTCCAAAACCTGCCCGACCGATACGGACGCCGGCCCGGTGGAAAGCGACAGGAATATCGCCGCCAGGGCGGCCGCTCCCAACGCGGCTATGACTGCGCCCGGGCGACTCATCGTTTTTTCCGCCCAGTCTCCGCGGCGCGGCGGCGTTCGCGCCATGCGGCGAGCACCCTCGATACCTCCTCCAGCGCCGCGACCATTCGTGGTCCCGGCCGCGTGACGATGTCGCCATCCAGGGAAACGACCTCCCCGTCCCTGAATGCCGGTATCTCCTTCCAGCGGACCACGTCGGAGGAGAATCTTTCGACTCCGGCCATCGCCGCTATGAAGATGATGTCCGGCTTGCCGGACAGCAGATCTTCGACCGTCAGCCGGGGATAGCGCCCGGAAAACCGCGAGGCGGCATTCATCCCTCCCGCCAGGACCAGGAGCTCATCCATGAAGGTCCCTGTCCCCGCCGCGATGATAGGCGAGGTCGAAACCGCGAAAAGCACGCTCGGGACGGGGCCGCGGGATTTCTTCGCCGCCCGGTCCGCGCGGGCCCGCAAGGCGCCTGCTTCCCTGCGGGCCTTTTCCTCAACGCCCAGAAGCGCCCCGACCCGCTCGATCGCCGCGTAGACGCCTGAGAGGTCATGCGGCGCAACCGCGAAGCACGGTATCCCCATTTCCTCTATTGCCCTTACCTTTTCCTTCGGGTTGCCGTCCGTAGTGCACAGGACGAGATCTGGCGCGGCCGCGACGATCCTCTCGATGTCCGGGTCCGCGATTCCCCCGACTTTCGGGAGCGCCCCCGCCCGGGCAGGATAGTTGCAGTACCGTGTTACGCCGACGAGCTTGTTCTCCTGCCCGAGGAGGAAGACGATCTCGGTCAGGCTCGGGGCAAGCGAGACGAGCCGGCGGGGGGCGGAGGAGAGCTTCACGGCAACGCCGCGATCGTCCTTGATTTCCACCGGAAAGGAGGCGCCCGCCGCGGAAACGGCGGCAATGTGTGCAAGCATTACGATTGCGATAGCGCCCGATGCCAGCCGCAAAAGAAATCCCCCCGGCCTTTTCTCCTCCGGCGGAGGAAGGTAGGGGGGAGAGGATTTGTCACGCGCTTTGCCGTCCCGACCCTTCGCCCGCGAAAGGTGTCACGGGAAAATCCCTGTCGGGCCGGTCTCCTGGCTTCCGGTTCTAGCCTACTCTCCGCACCTTCCCGGGGGTTTCGTCCCCGGTGGCCTATTCGCGGATTTCGTCGCCGGTTACAGTTGCGGGGCAGCGATGGATTCGCACCATCTTCCCTTGTCGCCCTTCATGGGCGCCCGACGGGAACTTCCGATCTGTCACTTCATTCTGCCGTGCGGAGCGGTAACAGTCAATGGGAACCGCCCTGGAATTCCTTAAGGCGCTCGCGGACCATCCGCTCGTTGACCGGCTGGCGGCCGTCGGAGACCGCGAGGAACGACGTGTAGGCTTCCCTCGCCTTCTCGATGTCGCCGGCCCGTTCGTAAAATGTCCCCAGGTGGTAAAGGACGTCCGGATTCGACGGAAACGCGCGGCGAGCGGCCGCAAGCGTCTCCTCGGCCTCCGCCGCTGCGCCCCGCCTCGCATGCGATATGGCCAGGTTGACCCTCGGCGCGGGATTGCGGGGCTCCAGCGCGGCTGCCCGCGCGAATAAAGTCGCTGCTTCCGACGGGCGCCCGTCCTTCAGGCGGAGAAGGCCTGCGTTCGACAGCGCGGCGGCGTAGTTCGGATCGAGAGAGAGGGCTTTCCGGAACGCCCGGTCCGCTTCAGGGAGCTTCCCGAGGCGCAGGAGGGCGTTCCCGAGACCGTTCCAGCCTTCGACGACCGACGGATCCCTGGAAACGACCTCCCGGAACAGGGCGGAGGCGGCTTCCCAGTCTCCCCTTTCCTGGGCCGCGATTCCCTCGTTGAAACGCGCCAGGTGCGCGAGCCTTTCGCCGTCGGCCCGGGCCGGATCCGTCGCAGCGGACGGGGCTTTCCTTGCGCCGGGCGTTCCGGCGGAATCGGCGGCGCGGGGCGCGACCGGGTTGAGGCGCGCTAAAGCGCGGGGCGTTCGCGGCGGCGGGGCAGGCAAGGCGGGTTTGGCGGTTTCCGCAGCCGGCTCCGGAGCGGGCGTGGCGTGCGCCGGCTGCGACGAATCCGACGCGGCGGGGGCCGGCGGCGCCTGTGCCGACGAAGCGGATGCCGAAGCTTCCGGCCGCGGCTGCTTGACCGCCGCTTCCCGCGGGAATCGCACCAGGAGAACCGCGGCCCCGGCGCCGACCAGGAAAACGGCGGCGATTGCCGCGCCGATCCACAGGCGCCTGCGGGCGGCCATGCCTTTGCGGCTCCCGCCCGTAAGCGGTCCCGCCGCCGGGGGGGCCTTGCTTCCCTCTCCTTTTTGCGCCCTGCGAAGGGCATCCTGGAGGAGGCTCAAAAGATCCTCCCGTACGCGGCGAGCAATCCTGCCAGAATGGCGAGCGGCGCGGCCACCCAAGAAATCCAGCGGAGGAGCTTGCCGGCAGGGCCGCCATTGTCGGACAACGATTGCGACGCCCTGCGCACGTCCATCCGTTCCACCATGGGGGAGTTTCTAAGGTAGGCGGAAAGAAACGCGCGGTCGCAGAGCATGTTGATGACGCGGGGCACGCCGCCGGCGCGCTTGTGGATCGCCCCGAAAGCGCCGCGCGACAGGAGCGCGCGCCCTCCTCCGCCGGCCACTCCGAGCCTGTGTTCTATGTACCGTATCGTCTCCTTGAGCTCAAGCGGCCGGATCACGGCGCGGACCGTGACCCTCTGGTTCAACTGCCGGAGAGCAGGAAGGGAAAGCTTCTGCTTCAGCTCGTTCTGGCCCAGCAGCACGATCTGCAGCAGCTTGCGCTTCTCGGTCTCCAGGTTGGAGAGAAGCCGGACCTGCTCCAGGAGCGACGGGGGCAGGTTCTGCGCCTCGTCCACGATCAGGACGGGTCGCCTCCCCTTTTCGGCCTCCGCCAGGAGAAAGCGGTTCAGCGCGTCAAGTATGTCCTTCTTGGTCCCCGGCGGCGACTCCCCGCCGAAGTCCTCCAGGACCGCCCGGACCAGCTCCTTCTCCGTCAGCAGAGGGTTGACGATAAGGGAGGTGACGAAGCGATCGGGGAGGCGCGACAGGAGCGTGCGGCATACAGTAGTCTTCCCTACGCCTATGTCC
>JBLNEW010000085.1:0-11500 GCA_050263095.1 Deltaproteobacteria bacterium
GAGACGCCGTGGTTGATCATCTGCAGGATGCTCCCCTCGATCCCCTGGACGTTGAAGGCGAACAGCCCGAGCATCACGAATCCCAGGTGGGACACCGAGGAATAGGCGACGAGCTTCTTCATGTCCTTCTGGACCATGGCCACCAGCGCCCCGTAGATGATCCCGACCACCGCAAGCCCGGAGATCACCGGCATCATGTCGACCGCGGCCACGGGGAACAGCGGCATGGCGAACCGCAGGAACCCGTACGTCCCCATCTTGAGGAGGACCGCCGCCAGGATGACCGATCCCGACGTCGGCGCGTCCACGTGCGCGTCGGGCAGCCACGTGTGGAACGGGAACATCGGCACCTTGAAGGCGAACGCCAGCGCGAAGGCGGCGAACATCCAGAACTGCAGCTTCACGGGAATGTCTATCGCGTACATCCTGAGCAGGTCGGTGGAATATGTCCCGGTGACCTGGTAATGGTGGAAATAGAGCGCGATGATCGCGACGAGCATCAGCACCGACCCGGCGAAGGTGTAGAGGAAGAACTTGATGGCCGAATATATGCGCCGCTCGCTCCCCCACACGCCTATGAGGAAGTACATCGGGATGAGCACCAGCTCCCAGAATATGTAGAACAGGAAGAGGTCGATCGCCAGGAACACCCCCACCATCCCGACTTCCAGGACCAGCATGAAGATCATGAACTCCTTGACGTGCTTCTGGACCGCTTCGTAGGTGGAAAGGATCGCGATCGGCATCAGGAACGTCGTCAGCATGACGAGCCACAGGGATATGCCGTCGACCCCCACGTGGTACTCGATGCCGTATGCGGGGATCCAGGGGGCGCGGACGACGAACTGCATCGCCGCCGTGGCGCCGTTGAAATCGAAAACCAGCGGCAGCGAAAGGAGGAACTCGGCGAGCGTCACGCCGAACGCGGCGTTCTTGAGCAGCCGCCCGTCGTCCCTGGGCAGCAGGACCAGCAGCAGGGCCCCCGCCAGCGGGAAGAAGATCAGCGCGGTCAGCAGGTTCGCCGTCAACGTGTCCACGATTCCCGTCATGCCCGCACGCTCCGCATGTGTTCCTTTCCGGTCCTACCGCGCAAGGAAGTAGCCGACGATTAATACCGCGCCGAGCAGCAGCGAGAAGGCGTAGTTGCCGACGACGCCGGTCTGCACGCGCCTTAAGCGGTCGCCCGTCCCCCGCACCAGCGAGGCGACGCCGTTGACGATCCCGTCGATGAACGCCGCGTCGAACGCCCTCCACAGCCAGACCGATCCGTCCACGATCCTGCGGACGATGAAGATGTCGTAGATCTCGTCCACGTAGTACTTGTTGTAGACCGCGTCGTAGAGGCCCGGCACGGCTTCCGCGATCTTCCTGGGCTTTTCCGTGCGGACCCGGTAGAGGTAGTACGCCAGCCCGATCCCGCAAATCGCCACCGCCACCGATCCCGCCATGAGTCCCATCTCGAGCGCTATCGGGTGGTGAGCGGCGCCGTGGGCGCCGGCCGCACCGTGCGCGAAGACCGGCGCGAGCCACTCCTCGAAATAATTGTGCCCGCCGAGCACCTCTGGAATCCCGATCCAGCCGCCTGCGACCGAAAGGACGGCCAGGAGCATGAGCGGCACGGTCATCGAGAAGGGCGACTCGTGTACGTGCTTCTCGACATGCGGCTCCATGCGGGAGGCGCCGAAGAAGGTCATGAAGATCAGGCGGAACATGTAGAAGGCGGTTATCCCGGCCGCCAGCGCCCCGACCGCCCAAAGGGCGGGGTGCCCGTGCTCGGAGGAGAACGCCTTCCAGAGGATCTCGTCCTTGGAGAAGAAGCCCGACAGTCCGGGGATCCCCGCAATCGCCAGCGTCGCGACGAACATCGTCGTGAAGGTTATGGGCAGGTGTTTTTTCAAGCTCCCCATCTTCCGCATGTCCTGCTCCCCGGAGAGGGCGTGGATCACCGAGCCCGATCCGAGGAAGAGGAGGGCCTTGAAGAAGGCGTGCGTCATGAGGTGGAAGATCCCGGCCGTGAACGCGCCGACTCCGCATGCGAGGAACATGTATCCGAGCTGCGAGACGGTCGAGTAGGCCAGCACGCGCTTGATGTCGTTCTGCGTGATGCCGATGGTTGCGGAGAAGATCGCCGTAGCCGCCCCCACCACCGCCACCACCGCCATCGATGCGGGGGACAGAAGGTACAGCGCGTTCGACCGCGCGACCATGTAGACTCCCGCCGTGACCATCGTGGCCGCGTGGATCAGGGCGGAGACCGGGGTCGGGCCTTCCATGGCGTCGGGCAGCCATACGTAGAGCGGGATCTGCGCCGACTTCCCCGTGGCGCCGATGAAGAACAGGAGGGTGATGGCCGTGGCGATCTCCGTCGTCAGCACGCCGTTGGCGGACAACAGGGGGACCTTCGCGAAAACCTGGGTGTAGTCGAGCGTCCCGAACGTCCAGAACAGGAGGAACATGCCGAGAATGAATCCGAAATCGCCGATCCTGTTGACGATGAACGCCTTCTTGCCCGCGTCGGATGCGCTCTTCTTTTCATACCAGTATCCGATCAGCAGGTACGAGCACAACCCGACACCCTCCCAACCGACGAACATCAGGAGGTAGTTGCTCCCGAGGACAAGGATGAGCATCGCGAAGGTGAAAAGGTTCAGGTAGACGAAGTAGCGGGCGAAGGCCTTTTCGTGGGACATGTACCCGGCGGAGTAGACGTGGATCAGGAATCCGACGCCGGTGACGACAAGGATCATCACGGAGGAGAGCGGGTCGAGCTGCAAGGCCGCGGAGGCGGAAAAACTTCCCGCCTGTATCCATGGGAAGAGGACCTGGACGAAGAGCCGGTCGTGCGGCGCCCTTGCGGCCAGCGCCATGACCGACAGCAGCGACACCGCGAATGCCCCCCCGACCACCGCCGGGCCGATGAATGCGACGAGCTTGCGATAGGCGGGAGCGGCGTGATGCCCGCCGTGCGCATCCCCGTGCCCGTGGCCGCCGTTCCCGTGCGCGGCTTCGGCCAGCAGCAGCGGGCGTTCGGAGAACAGGGCGATCGCGCCGTTAAGGATAACCCCCAGAAGCGGGAGCGCCGGAACGAGCCAAAGGAAATCGAGGATGCCGCTCACCATTTCAGCACGCTCAGCTCGGTGATGTCGATCGTCTCCTTGAGCCTGTATATGGCGATGAGGATGGCCAGCCCCACCGCGGCCTCGGCCGCGGCGACCGTCATCACCATGAACGCGAACACCGAGCCCGTGGGATCGCCCAGGTGCGAACCGACCGCTATGAAGGCGACGTTTACGCCGTTGAGCATAATCTCGACGCTCATAAGGATTATGAGCGCGTTCTTGCGCGCCACCACCCCCACCACGCCGATCCCGAACAGGATCCCGGAGAGCAGCAGGTATGCGGACGGCTCCATCATCGCCTTGTCCCCGTCAGATCTTCTTTTTCGCCATCGCGACTGCCCCGATCACCGCGGCGAGAAGCAGCACCGAGGTGATTTCGAAGGCGAGCAGGTAATCGGTGAACAGCGACCTGCCGACGGCCTCGACCGAGCCCGCGTCGGCGGCGGGATTGGCCGGCAGGACGAACCGCCGGGCGAGCAAGGCCCCCTCCAGGATCAACAGCCCCGCGGCGACGACTCCCAGGACGCGCATCACGGTCGTCTTCTCCGCCGGGAGCCTGTTCTCCGGCACGTTGATCAGCATGATGACGAAAATGAACAGGACCACGACCGCGCCTGCGTAAACGATCACCTGTATCGCCGCCAGGAAATGGGCCTGCCGCAGCGCGAACAGCGCCGCGACCGCGAACAGCGTCAGGATCAGGTAGAGGGCGGAGGACATCGGGTGCTTCCGCGTCACCACCATTATCGCGCCGCCCACTGCGATCGCGCCGAAAACGATGAACAGGATCTGTTCCATCTTCCTCTATTTCTCCAGCAGCCGGTCGATCGTGTAGATGAGCTTCTCCCGCGTGTCCTCCGGAGGGGTGTACCAGCCGGTGTCCATCCGGATCGCGTCCACCGGGCAGGCCTCGACGCACTGCCCGCAGAAGATGCACCGCAGCATGTCTATGTCGAACCGCACCGGGTACTTCTCGATCTTCGGATCGGGGGACTCCCCGGCCACGATCGTGATGCACACGGCGGGGCAGGCGGTGGCGCACATGTAGCAGGCAACGCACCGCGGAGCGCCGCCGGGCCGCTTCATCAGCCGGTGGCAGCCGCGGAACCTGGGCGGCATCACCCGGCGCACCTCGGGATATTCGATGGTCGGGATGTCCTTGTTGTGGGCGAAGTTGTGCAGCATGTGCCCCATCGTCACCGCGAGACCCTTCACGATCTCGAGCAGGTAAAGGCTCTCCCCGAAGGACATCTTCGGGGGCCTGGCCACTTTTTTGACTCCGATCGTCATGGATCTCACACACCGCCCCGGTCCAGAAGCAGCAGGACCAGCCCGGTCACGAAAATATTCGCCAGCGCCAGCGGGAGCATCACCTTCCACCCTAATCGCATGACCTGGTCGTACCGGAACCGGGGGATCGTCCACCGGACCCAGACGTACAGCCAGCAGAAAAAGAGCGTTTTCGCCACGAACGACCCGATCCGCAGGAACAGCACCGCGGCGGGCGGGACGGCGACGGAAACGCCGCCGGGGAACGCAAACCCGGCATCCCCGAGATACGGGAACTGCCACCCGCCGAAGAAGAGCGTCGCAAGGACCGCCGAGCCCACGACCATGTGGATGTATTCGGCCATCATGAACATGGAGAACTTGAAGGAGGCGTACTCCGTGTGGTATCCGGCGACCAGTTCCGATTCCCCTTCGGGCAGGTCGAAGGGGGTGCGGTTCGCCTCGGCGTAAAGCGCCACGAGGAACAGTACGAATCCCAGCGGCTGGACGAAAACTCCCCATTTAGGCAGGACCCCGAACAGCAGCTCTCCCTGCCCTCGCGCGATCTCGGAGAGCTGGACTGACTCGAACACCATCAGGATTCCGACGATGGACAAGCCCATCGAGACTTCGTAGGAGATCATCTGGGACGCGGAGCGCAGGCCCCCCAGGAGCGGGTACTTGCTGTTGGAGGACCATCCCGCCAGCACGACGCCGTAGACCGCCATCCCGGATACGGCGAAAAGGTAAAGGATGCCGACGTTCAGGTCGGCGATCTGGAGCGCGATCGTCTTGCCGGCGATCGTGACAGGGGGGCCGAACGGGATGATCGCCATCGTCATGACCGCCGGGGCGAGCGCGAACATCGGCGCAAGCTGGTAGAAGAGGCGGTGGGCGCCGTCCGGGATGAAATCCTCCTTGAAGAGGAACTTCAGGGCGTCGGCCAGCGGATGGAAGACGCCGCCCAGGGTGAGGCCCAGGATGCGCGCCCGGTTGGGGCCGCGGCGGTCCTGGATGTAGGCAGCGCCTTTGCGCTCCACCCACGTCATGATCACGACGAGCCCGAAAACGAAAGCGAAGAACACGGCGATCCGCGCAACCGATACGCCGATGTCGAAATAGGGGGTCATTTCACCCCTCCGGCCGGATGGCCCTGCTCGCCCAGCGATTCGTAGCTCATTCCGGCGAACGGCTCTTCCGATGCGGAAAGCGCCTGGAACACGGAAGCTTCGCCCGCGAAGGCCCACGCGGCGCCCATCCGGTTGGCGAGACCGGTGACGATCTCGATGCCGGCTCTCGCCTTGCCCCGCGGCGGGAACCCCGGCTGGAACCGCTGCACCATCCCGGCGAAGTTGGTGAAGGTCCCGCCCCGCTCGGCGAACGACGCGGACGGCAGCACGGCGTGCGCAGCCCGCGAGACCGCGCCGTCGTTCGTGCCCACGTGGGCGACGAAGGGGACTTTTGACAGGAGAGCGACGATCTCGCCTTCAGGCAGATCGGCCAGCACGTTCCCGAAGACGAGAAGCGCCCGGATCTTCCCCTCGGCCGCCGCCTTGAGTATCCTTTCGAACCCTTCCTCGGAGAAGCCCAGGAGCTGCGCCCCCAGGGAGTTCGGGTTCTTGTCGGCCTTGATCAGGAAATCGTCCGACTTGCGGTCACCGGGCGTCCGGGACGTGAATCCGGCGTGCGGCGTCCGCAGTATTTCCTTCGCCAGTTTCCGCACCAGGAACAGCTCCTCGTTCGAGGACTGCGGCGACGCGATGACGGCCACGGATTCGGGGCCGTGGGAATCCGCGGCGTCCTTGAATTTCGAGGCCGTCGTGAACATGACGGAGTCCCATGAGGCGGCGACCGGCTTCCCCCCTTCGCGGATCACGGGGGTGAGCAGCCGGTCCTCGTTGGCCTTCCTGTATTCCAGACGCCCGAAGTCGCACATCCACGTCCGGTTCACGGCGTCGTTGCGCCGCGGCCGGAGCCTGTAGAGTATGTCCCCCTTGAAGTCGGCGTAAACGTTGCACCCGTTGGCGCACCCGGTGCAGATCGAGTCGGCGCTTTTGAGGAACCAGACCCGGCACTTGAACCGGAAGTCCTTGTTCGTCAGCGCGCCCACGGGGCATATGTCGGCCAGGTTTCCGGTGTAATCGTTGGACAGCGGCCGGCCGGGGAAGATGGAGATCTCCGAGTGGTCGCCGCGGCTGAAGAACTCCATCTCGCAGGTTCCGGTGACCTCCCTCAGGAACCGCACGCAGCGGGAGCAGAGGATGCACCGTTCGGCGTCCAGTACGATCTGCCCCCCTATGTCCTGCACCTTCTTCTTGTGTACCTTGTCCTCGAGGGCGAACCGGCTCTTGTGCAGCCCGAACTTCATGTAGTAGTTCTGCAGGCCGCACTCTCCCGCCTGGTCGCAGATGGGGCAGTCGATCGGGTGGTGGATGAGCATCAGCTCCAGGACGCCGGTGACGGCCTTCCTCACCTTCTCGGTGTCGGTCCGCACCACCATCCCCTCGGTCACCACGGTGTTGCAGGAGATCTGGAGCTTCGGGAACTTCTCCACTTCGACCAGGCACATCCGGCAGTTCCCGGCGATCGACAGCTTGGGATGGTAGCAGTAGTGGGGGATCTCGATCCCGAGCTGCTTCGCGGCCTCGAGGATCGTCATCCCGTCGGCGACGGTCGCGGACATTCCGTTTATGACGAAGGTCGGCATGGGGTCCTAGAATCTATTCCCGAACGGGCATTTATTTTCCTTGATGTGGCGCTCGAACTCCTCGCGGAACTTCCATATGAACGACTGGGCGGGCATGACCGCCGCGTCCGCCAGCGGGCAGATGGTCCTGCCCATCATGTTGTCGCACACGTCGAGGACCAGCTCCAGGTCCCCCTCCCGCCCCTGGCCGTTCTCTATGCGGCCCATGATCTTCGCCAGCCACCCGGTCCCTTCCCGGCACGGGGTGCACTGCCCGCACGACTCGTGGGCGTAGAAATTCATCAGCACCGAGAGCGCCCGGACCATGCAGGTGCCTTCCGCGATCACGATGACGCCGCCGGAGCCCGGCATCGTCCCGATCTTGCCCATAGACTCGATGTCGTACGTCACGTCGATCTCGTCGGGGCGAAGCACCGGCGTGGAGGACCCTCCGGGAATGACCGCCTTGAGCGCCTTTCCGTCCTTCAATCCTCCTGCGTGCGTGTAGATGATGTCCCGCAGGAGCACGCCCGCCGAAAGCTCGTAGACCCCGGGGCGGTTCACCGGGCCGCTGACGCCGATGAGGCGCGTGCCGCCGTTCTTCTCCACCCCAAGCGATGCGAACTTCTCTCCGCCGTGGGTGACTATCCACGGCACGTCGGCGATCGTTTCCACGTTGTTCACTATAGTGGGAAGGCCGAACGCCCCGACCGAGGCCGGGAATGGCGGCTTGATCCTGGGCCATCCCCTCTTCCCCTCGAGGGAGTTGATGAGGGAGGTCTCCTCTCCGCAGATGTAGGCGCCCGCGCCGCGGTGGACATGCACGTCGATGTCGAACCCTGAGCCCAGGATGTTCTTTCCGAAGAACCCCTTTGCGTACGCCTCGGCGACCGCCTCTTCCAGGATCTTCGCCTCGCGGACGAACTCCCCCCTTATATAGATGTAGCTCAAGTGGATCGTCATGGCGTACGAAGCGATCGCGATCCCCTCCAGGAGAAGGTGCGGCGCCCTGGCCATGATCTGCCGGTCCTTGAACGTCCCCGGCTCCCCTTCGTCCGCGTTGATAACCAGGACCCGCGGGCGGGAGAGGTCCTTCGGGAGGAACCCCCACTTTACCCCGGCCGGGAATCCGGCCCCGCCGCGCCCCCTTAAGTTAGCCTTCTTGACCTCGTCGACGATCCGCTCCCTGGGCCCGGAGAGCGCCTTGCGCAACGCCTCGTAGCCGCCGAGCTCCTGGTACCTGTCGACGCGGCGGTACCGTTCGTCGGCGAAGTGGGTTGTGAGGACCGTTTCCATCGTCGTCTTCGTTTTTTCCCTTACGGCAGCCTGTCGAGGAGGGCGTCGATCTTCTCCTCGGTCAGCTCCTCGTGGTAGTCGTCGTTTACCTGCATGACCGGCGCGGTGCCGCAGCTTCCCAGGCACTCGGCCTTGGATAGCGTGAACCTGCCGTCCGGCGTCGTCTCCCCCGGCCGGATGCCCAGCTTCCTGGAGACGTGCTCGATCAGGTGCTCGGCGCCCATGAGCGAGCAGGATATGTTGCGGCAGACCTGCACGTGGTATTTGCCCACGGGCTTGCGGTTGTACATTGTGTAGAAGGTCGCCACTCCCTCGATGCGCGCCGGTGTGAATCCCAACAGGCCGGCGACGTACACGATCGCCTCGTCGGAGACGTATCCGAACTCCCGCTGCGCCAGGTGCAGGGCGGGAAGTATCGCCGCTTCCTTGTCCGGATAGCGCGAAAGGATCGCCTCAAGCTCCCGCCTCGCCGTATCGGAAAATGCGACGCTCACCGGTCGAGCTCCCCCGCGATGATGTTGACGCTGCCCAGGGTCGCGATGAGGTCCGCGATCATCTGGCCCTCGCAAAGAAGGGGCATCGCCTGGAACATGTTGAAGCACGGCGGCCGCACCTTTATCTTGTAAGGCCCGCCGCCGCCCTTGCTCACGATGTAATACCCCAGCTCCCCGTTGGCCGCCTCGGTGGCGGAGTAGACCTCTCCGGCGGGAACATGGATCCCTTCGAAGATGTTCTTGAAGTGCTGCATCAGCGACTCGATGTTCGTGTAGACGAGCTGCTTGTCGGGCAGGACGTAGCGGGTGTCGTCGACGTTAATCGGCCCACCGGGAAGCTGGTCGAGCGCCTGCTCGATTATGCGCACCGATTGGCGCATCTCCTCCATGCGGACCATGTACCTGTCGCACGTGTCGCCCTGCTCCCCTATCGGCACGTCGAAATCGAACCGGTCGTAGACGAGGTAGGTCTGGTCCTTGCGCAGGTCGAGGGGAACGCCGGCGGCCCGGAGGCACGGGCCCGTAAAGCCCATCGCGATCGCGTCCTTCGCCGTGATGGATCCCACTCCCATCGTCCGCTCGATGAAGATCCGGTTCTTCGTCAGAAGCGCGTTCACGTCCGCGATCGCCGGGAGAAACACGTTCCGGCAGATGTCCCGGCATTTGCGGACCCAGCCTTCCGGCAGGTCCCACTGCATCCCGCCGATCCGGGTGTACCCGGTGGTCAGGCGCGTACCCGTCAGCGGCTCGATCAGGTGCATGTACGCTTCTTCGCGCGGCTTCCAGAAATACCAGAAGTTCGTGAGGGCACCCAGGTCGACCATGTTCGTGCCGATGCAGACCATGTGGTCGATGATCCTGGAGATCTCGCTGATGAGGACGCGGACGTACTTGCACCGCTCGGTGACCTCGATCCCGCACAGCTTTTCCACGGCCATCGCGTATCCCACGTTGTTCATGAGCGGGGAGACGTAGTTCAGCCGGTCGGTGTATGTGACAACCTGGGTCCAGGTATGGCTCTCCGATTCCTTCTCGAAGCAGCGGTGCAGGTAGCCGAACTCGGGGGTAAGCGACAGGATCGTCTCCCCGTCCAGCTCGGCTACGAATCGGAGCGTGGCATGCGTGGCCGGGTGCGACGGGCCGATGTTCAGGATCACCGGCTCGGCCTGGAGGTCGAGCTTCCCGCCACGTCTCCTTGTGGCCGTGAGATCCGTCATTTCACTCCACCGGCCCGACGGTAGGCTGCCGCTTCGCCTTCGGGTAGTCCTTCCGCAGCGGGTGGCCGACGAATCCCTCGTACATGAGGATCCTTGTGA
The DNA here is from genome assembly GCA_050263095.1 of Deltaproteobacteria bacterium. Lineage (GTDB taxonomy): Bacteria > Desulfobacterota > Deferrimicrobia > Deferrimicrobiales > Deferrimicrobiaceae > FEB-35. Next base: position 10,181 of record JBLNEW010000085.1, read on the forward strand.
GGTTCGGGTGGTTGCGGAAGACGATTCCGTACATGTCGAACGCCTCGCGCTCGTACCAGTTCATCCCGGGCCACACCGAGGAAACCGAGTCGATCGTCGGGTCCTCTTCGTGGAGGCGAGACTTGATCCGCAGCCTCCGCCTCTTTTCCATCGAGTAGAGGTGGTAGACCACCTCGAACCGGGGGATCTCGCCCAGGTAGTCCACGCCGGTCAGGTCCATCGCGAATTCGAAGCGCATTTCGGGATCGTCGCGCAGGAATGTGCAGATCTCCACGATCTTCTCCCTGCGGACCACGGCCGTGTCGTCGCCGAAGCCGGAGTGGGTCGAGACGATCGCGTCGCCGAACCTCTCGGCCAGCCTCCTCAGCGCGATGCTTCTGTTCTCTTCGGCCATTTTCCTTCCGTCATTCCCGTCAGATCTTGATCGGCCAGCGTTCCGCGGCCCGCGGAGCGCCCGTCGTAAGCAGTTTCTGGATCGCCACGACGGCGTCGATGATACCTTCCGGGTTCGGCGGGCAGCCGGGGATGTAGACGTCGACGGGTATGATCTTGTCGATCCCCTGCAGGACGCTGTAATTGTTGTAGAACCCGCCCGAGGATGCGCAGGCCCCCATCGCCACCACCCACTTGGGCTCGAGCATCTGCTCGTAGATGCGCACCAGGACCGGCGCCATCTTGTAGTTGATCGTTCCCGCCACGAGCAGCATGTCGGCCTGCCGCGGGGAGAACCGGACGACCTCGGCGCCGAACCGGGACAGGTCGTAGTGCGTGCCGAACGCCCCCATGACCTCGATCCCGCAGCATGCGGTCGCGAACGTGAACGGGTAGATCGAGTATTTGCGCCCCCACGCGATCATCGACTCGAGCGTAGTCAGGGCGTATCCGCCCCCGGGGGGGGCGCTTGCGGGGCGGTCCCCTACTGCCATTCCAGCGCTCCCTTTTTCCATGCGTAGATAAGCCCCGCGAGCAGGATCAGGATGAATATCCCCATCTCGATGAAGCCGAACCAGCCGAGTTGACGGAAGAGGACCGCCCACGGATACAGGAACGCCGACTCCAGGTCGAAGAGTATGAACAGAAGGGCGATCAGGTAGAACTTGACCGAGATGCGGACCGACGCGGTCGTGAAGGGATCGACGCCGCACTCGTAGACGCTGAACTTGATCCGTTCGTACCGCTTCGGCCCCAGGGCCTGGGACAGGAAGACGAACCCCACCGACATCCCCAGGGCGATGACCAGAAGCAGAAGAATCGAGAAGTAGGGATCGGAGAAATCGAGACTCGACACGAACGTCAGGACGGTTGCCACGATGACCGACC
>JBLNEW010000086.1:0-44044 GCA_050263095.1 Deltaproteobacteria bacterium
CCCTTGGCCTTCGCATAGACCGGAGGTGTGGAGGAGGGATAGCCGAAGTACGCGTTGAACGCCTCCTTCCCCACGTAGCTTCCCTTGATCTTCCATCGGTTGTCGTTCACCACGAGCGCCGCCACCGCCAGTTGCGGATCGCCGACCGGCGCCACCCCCGCGAACCATTCGAAATGCATCCTGGGTGTCCAGCCCGACAGCGATCCGGTCTTGCCCGCCACCTCCATGTCCTGAAGAAGCGGTGTCGAATCGGGGGAACCGAAGGTCCGGCGGGAGGTCCCCATCTCGATCGTCTTCACCATCATCTGCAGCAATGCGTCGGCGGTCTCCGGCTTTACCGTGTCGCGCCACTTCGACGGCTCGGCATCGAACAGCGGAACGCCGTCCTTGTCCTCTACGCGCTCGATGAGGATCGGGCGCGGCATCTCGCCGGAGGCGCCGATCGCGGACATGATCATCGCCATGTGCAGCGGGGATACGTAAACTTCCCCGAATCCCGCCCCGGTGCGGGCGAGATTGTACTCGTCCCTTGGTATATCGCACGTGCTGTCCTCGACAGGAAGATCGAAGGGAATCCGCTGGCAGAATCCGAACTTCGTCATGTAGTTGAAAAGCGATTCGCTGCCCACGTAATTGACGGCAACCTTCCCGAAGACCGAATTTGCGGACTTTGCTATCGCCTCCTCGAGCGACATGGAAGGAACGCCCCTGCCGTCCCTTGCGTGGATCCCTTTTCGCGTTATTCCATAGATACCGCCGCGATAGCTTATCTCGTCTTCCCGGGAGATCCTGCCGTTCTCCAGCGCGGCCGAGGCCGTCACGACCTTTATGAGGGAAGCGGCGGGATAGACCGCCTTCAGGGGAAGCCTCGGGTCCGCCTCGCCCCCCCTCCGGTACCCCACCAGCGCGATTACGCGCCCGGTCGCAGGCTCCATCGCGGCGAAGACGCCGTATGGAGGATCGAACCGCCGGAAAAGCTCGAAGATTTTTTTCTGCAACTCCTCGTCCAGCGCGAGCGTTACGCGCGTCCCGTCCTTGGAAATACCTTCCGCGCTTCCCTCGGACAGCAGCGCCAAAAGGTCCTGGTCCCCGAAGCCGTGTTCGCGCGCGGCGTGGCTGTCCCGGGCGGGAAGCGCGCGCTCGGGATGTTGCAGCTGATGGCGGTTCGCCGCCACGACGGCCCGCGAAGCCAGCCACACGCCAAGGACGACCACGATCAGCGCCAGGATGCGTTTCATGGTCTTCCCGTGTATCCGGGAGCCCTTCATGATTTCCTTGCCAGGCATACCAGGGCCTCCGATTCCAGCGTGAATTCGGAACGCGCGAAATCGCCAAAGTAACGGATCGTCGAAAATCCCGCCCCCGAGAGCATCTCCCACAGCTCTTCAGGATAGATGGGGTACAGGGGAATATCGTTGCGCAGGATCCGGGGTCCGTCCGCCCCGGCGATGCGAAGAGATGTCTGGAAACGCACCGCTCGCCGCCCCTCCCAGAAATATCTGCGCCGGAACTCGATCGATCCTTCCCCGGCAGCCATCAAGGGGAGCTCGGTGATCCCATCGCGGAAAAGGCGCTCGTAGTTGAGTATCTGAAGGAGCATGCTTCCCCCGGGCGACAGGACCGACGCGCCGTCCGCAACGAACCGGGCGGCCGCTTCCTGCGGGACGTGGACCAGCGAGTTTCCGAGGCACAGGAGCAGGTCGGCGGCCGGGGAGACCAGGCGGGTCGTTTCGGCGAATCCGCCTACCTCCACGCGGGCGCCGGGAAACGGCGCGAGCTTTTCCCTGGCAAGTTCGACAAGAGCCGGGTCGGGATCGAACCCCGTGCAGGTTATTCCGGAAGATGCGAAGTGGAGAAGCTGCGCCCCGGAACCGCAGCCTGCGTCGGCCACCCTGCGGATCGCTCCCGTCGCGCTGATCCAGTCGAACAGCTCCCGCTGGGCGTCGGACACCGGGAACAGGGCATCGTAGACTTCGCTGAGATCCGCGTAGAACGGCAACCGCCCTCCTCTCGCGCCTTATTTTAACAGGGCCGGCCGGCCTTTCCCAAAAAGAAATGGTTGACGACCGCGAAACCGGATGGAAATGTATGGTGAAGCCGGTTCACGGATGCGAACGGAACCGCAAGGAGGGGATGATGAAACGGGGATTGATCGCGCTTTTGCTTGCCGCTGCACTCGCCGGGCTCTGCGGAAGTCCGGCCTCCGCATTCAATCAGCCGCTGCTCAACTTCGGGTTGACCGACGTGCTGGACGGAGCGGTGCCGGGACCTGGAACGTATTTTTTCGAGTACATCCAGATCTACCAGTCGGATGAATTCAAGGACCGGGACGGGAACTCCATCTCCGGCAATCCCCGGGCGGCGTTCGTCCTTTCCATGAACCAGCTGGCGCACGTATCGACGAAAACGTTCCTCGGCGGGAACCTCGGGATCGACGTACTCCAGCCCATCGGGCAGCTCAACGGGTCCGGAACCTTCGGTGCGGGCGGACCCGCGGTGACCGCCAACCCGGGACCGCTGGGCGACCTGGTCGTCGGACCTTTCGTCCAGTGGTTTCCCCACAAGCTCATGGGACGTCCATTCCTGCACCGCGTGGAGCTGGACGTCATCCTGCCCACGGGACAGTTCGACTCGAAGTACATACTCAACCCCGGGGCGAATTTATATACCATCGAGCCGTACTACGCCTTCACATGGTTCCTGACGCCCGCGTTTTCGACGTCATGGCGCCTCCATTACGCGTACAACACGGAAAACGACGACACCAAGGTCCAGCCCGGCCAGCTGTTCCACGCCAATTACTCGTTCGAGTACGAGGTAGTGAAGAACCTGAGGGTTGCGGCGACCGGCTATTACATAAGCCAGCTTACAGAGGACGAGACCAACGGCGTCAAGGGGAGCGGCACCAAGGAGAAGGCGTTCGCCTTCGGGCCGGCCGTTCACTGGATAACGAAAAGCGGATTCGTCTTCGACCTCAAGACACAGTTCGAATCTTCCGTGGAGAACCGGCCTCAAGGGAACCGCACCACGTTCCGCATGGTTTATAAATTCTAGAACGGCTGGCAAAGAAACGATGAAAAGGGGGCCCTTGAAGGCCCCCTTTTCATTCAGATATGCACGGTGCGCTTGTCGTCGGGGAACATGTCCCGATCCACCGGCGGGTGGCCCGGGGGCAGTTCCATCCCCGGCCTGCCGCGGAACGGCGCCTTCTCCGCGGAGCCGGCTCCGTCCTCATCGGTGGCATCCGGGCACTCTCCCACCCTTGCCATGATATTGCCGTCGAACGTGAATACGCATACGGGCGTCCCGTGTATGAAGATCTGGCTGAAGGTCGAAGCCGCAAGCGCCGCGGGCCGATGCGTCGATTGCCACCCGAGGAACACCCCCACCAGCAGCAACAACGCCGCTCCGAAGACTATCGCCTTTCGCACGGGATCCTCCCGCCTTTCGGTTTCCATTTTGATGCCGCCGCCAGTTGTCCGATTCCGGCGGCCGGGAAGAAATCGCCTATCAGTAGCTGCCCTTCATTCCGCCGGGCCGGGCTCCGTCTTCCTCTTTTCCCGCTCCCGCAGCCGGCTTGTATCGAGGATCGCGCGTCATGGCAGAGCCTCCGCCTGTTTCACCGGCCGGGAACGCGGCGCCGGGCGCAAGGAGAACCAGGGGCCGCTCCAGGTCGAGGAAATTGTCGAACGGAGACGCGTCGCCCCAGACGAATACTTCGCCGCGGATCCTGTACTCTCCGGGCCTGATCCCCTTCGTGTCCCAGAAAAATGTAGCGCGGTGGATCCTTTCCCCCTCGCCGCCGAACCCGTAGTTGTACATCTTGCTGCCGACTCTCCTGCCGTTGGCGAGAAGCTCTATGTCGGCGTAGTCGCTGCCCAGGTCCCCGTTGTTCTCCACCACCATGTCGACCCTGATCACGTCCCCGACGTGGGCGCTTATCGGGGCGACCGTCACCTGCCGCACGATTATGTTTATGTACGGCCCGCCGCCCCCGTCGCCCATGTCGACCCGCATGAATCCCCCTCTTGCCTGATCGCCCAAGAGCAGAAGGGTGCAGGCGGCCAGTATTCCCGTCGCGAGCAATCGTCGTTTCATCGCCCTTCCCTCCTTTCAGATTAGATGTGAAATGACGAGTATTAATTCAGCCCCGGACCTGATTGCGATAATTTCGCAAATGCAATATATTTGCATCAATGGGAGGAAACGGCATGAGGACCGGATCGGAAACCTTCCGCCGCCTGGGACACCCCGCCACGCGCGGCAGGGAGGAGATTCTGCGCATACTGGCGGAAAGCTCCATACCGCTGTCCCCGAGGGAGATCAGGGAGAGGATTCCGGCCCCGAGGCCCGATCCTTCCACCGTCTACAGGAACCTCTCATTGATGGTCTCGATCGGGCTTGTCCGCAGCGTCGCCCTGCACGAGCGCAGCCGGCGGTACGAGGCGGCTACCGACGGCGCGCATCGGCACCGGGCGGTCTGCCGGCTCTGCGGGCGGATCGAGTCCTTCCAGCCGAAGAGGTGCGATCTCTCCCGCCTCGAAAGCGACATACGCGGGACGCTGGGCTTCGACGTCACGGACCATTCGCTGGAATTTTTCGGCGCATGCGCCGAGTGCGGTGAAAAGCGGGCCAAGAGATGAAGCGCCGTTGTTCCCGAATCATCGCGCTCGCCGCCGTTTTCCTGGCGGCATCGCTGCTGCCCATCCCCGCCCGCGCGGGCGCGGGGGAACTGCGCATCCTCGCCTCCTTCCTCCCGATGTATATTTTCACGCTTAACGTTGTGGGCGACGCGCCGGGCGTTTCGATCGACCTCATGCTCCCCGCCTCCATGGGCTGCCCCCACGACTATGCCCTGACGCCGGGAGACATGCGCAAGATCGCCGCCGCCGACTTATTCATCGCGAACGGGTACGGTATGGAGGAATTTCTGGGAGCGCCTGTCCGGAAAGCGAATCCCCGCATCCGGATCGTGGAAACCGCCCGTGGGGTTTTGCCGATCCGGGAGGCGGAAGGCGGACACGACGGGATAAACCCGCACACCTGGGTGAGCCCCAGGAACGCGATCATCCAGGTGCGCAACATCGAGGCGGCGCTGGCCTCGGCTTCTCCGCGCAACGCCGAGAAGTTCAGGCGCAACGCCGACGCCTACGCCGCGAGGCTCGCGGTCCTCGCAGGGGAATTCGAATCGGCGTCCGCCCGCTTCGGAAACCGGCGCATAGTCGCCTTTCATAACGTTTTCGACTACCTCGCCAGGGACATGGGCTTGAACATAGTCGGAAAAATAGAGGAAACGCCCGGACAGGAACCTTCGGCCGGCGAAATCGGCAAGCTGGTGCGCGCGATCCGGGAGAAGCGGGCGGCCGCGGTCTTCTGGGAGCCGCAATATCCGAAGAGACTGGCCGAGATGATCGCGGCGGAAGCCGGGGTCCCCGCGCGAGTCATGGATCCCTTGTCCACCGGCACCGCGGCGACCGACGCCTACGAGGCGGTCATGCGGGAAAACCTGCGCACCCTGACGGAGGTTCTTGGAAAGTGAACATACAGACCGCCCCCTTCCATACGCTGGAGATCAGGGACCTGTCGGTTCGCGCCGGCGGCATGGAGATCCTTGCCGGCATCAGCGCGGACATCAGGTGCGGGGAGGTCACGGCCTTGATCGGTCCCAACGGCGCGGGCAAGACAACCCTTCTCCTGGCGATCCTCGGACTGGTCCCCTTCACGGGGGAGATCCGGTTTTGCCGCGCCGAGGAGCACGGAAAAGGGACTCCCAGGATCGGATACGTCCCGCAGAGGATGGACCTCGACCGGAACGCCCCGATGACGGTGCTCGATTTTTTCGCTCTTTCGTCCCAGAAATACCCCGTTTTCCTCGGCCGTTCCCGCAAATCGCGCGCGGAGGCGAAAACCGCGCTGGACCGCGGTGGAGCCGGCCACTTGATCGACCGCCCCCTGGGAAGGCTATCGGGGGGCGAGATGCAGCGAATCCTGCTCGCGCTCGCGCTGCGCGACAATCCTGACATCCTGCTGCTGGACGAGCCGGTCTCGGGCGTGGATGTGTCGGGGGAGGAGCTCTTCTGCGATTTCCTGGAACAGATCCACCGGGAATCCCGCTTCAGCCTCCTGCTGGTGAGCCACGACCTCTCGGTGGTCACCAGGCACGCGGACCGCGTCATCTGCCTCAACCGGTCGATCGTATGCCAGGGGGCGACGACCGAGGTCCTCACGCCGGAAAACCTGAGCGCGATGTACGGGAGCGGCGCCCGGCTGTTCAGCCACGGTGAGGCCGACGGACACGGCCACCTGCACGGCGAAAGGGGGGGGTAGGAGTGGATTTCCTTCTCTCCCTCGCCTATTCCGCCATGGACCGGCTGTTGCCGCTTGCGTTCGCGGAGCCGACGTTCATGAAAAGGGCCATCCTGGCCGTTCTCTTCGTCGCGCCGGCGGCCGCCGCCGTGGGCGTGCCCCTGGTCCAGTTCCGGATGGCGTTCTTCTCGGACGCGATAGGGCACTCGGCGTTCACGGGGGTGGCGCTGGGCGTCATCCTCGGGATCCACCCCCTCCTGACCATGGTCGCATTCGGCCTGTTCGTCGCCTACGCGATAACGATGGTCAAGGGCCGCACAGGGCTTTCCCCCGACACGGTAATCGGGGTGTTCTTCTCCTCGGCGATCGCTCTCGGAATCGCCATCATCAGCGCGCGGAAGGGGCTGACGAGGAACCTGCAGGAATACCTGTACGGAGACCTGCTGGCGATTTCCGGCGCGGAGGTAATCTGGATGGCCGCGCTTTTCCTCGGCGTAGCCGTCTTCCTGTTTTTCGCGTTCAACCGGATTCTCCTCCTGGGAGTGCACGAGGGATTCGCCCGCAGCATGGGCGTCCGGGGCCGAATGCTCGAAATCTCCTTCTCCCTCGTCGTTGCGCTGGTGGTGACTACCGCGATTCGGGCCGTCGGGATCCTGCTTGTCACCGCCCTCCTCGTGGTCCCCGCCGCAGCCGCGCGTAACGTGGCGAGGGGGGCGGCCGAAGCGTTCTGGATAGCGATCGCCGTTTCCCTGGCATCCGGGATCGCGGGGATCGCCGCCTCGTACCACCTGGACACCGCCACGGGCGCCACGATCGTGCTTTTCGCGTCGGCGTTCTTCGCATTGACCGCCGCCTTCAGGCTCGCACGGGGAGAAGTTTCCTGACCGGCGAAACATCGCATTCGGGGATTCGACAGGAGTGGAGGAGCCGGGGAGGGGGAACCCCCCCTCCCCTGGAGATACGGCTGGACGTTCCTTGCGGTGAACCGATGAGGGGAGAACGGCCCTGCTTGCCTCAGCCGGGGGTTTCGAACTTGGCCTTCTCCTTGGCCATCGCTTCGCGGCCGGCGTCGTATGCCGCCTTTATGACCGACTTCTCCTCATCGATGAAGGACTCGACCTTCCGCTTCAGGTCGCCGGACCAGCTCTCCGCCGTTTTCTGCAGATCTCCCGCGATGCCCGAGATCCTCTCCCGCGCTTCCTTTCCGGAGACGGGCGCGTAGAGCAGGGCCAGCCCCGCGCCGATCAGTCCTCCGGCAAGGAACGCGAGGAATACTCCTCCGCTGCCGTTGCAACATCTTTCGTCACTCATGGCTGCCCTCCCTTCGACCTATTCGGTTCACGACATGCGAAACGGCGGCCTTCACTCCAGCCAGCCCGCCGGCCACATTTCCCAGAACGGGGACGACGGCGAACTGCATGACCGCAGTAGCCGCGTCCAGCGTTTTTCTGAATCCACGGACCCCTTCCGTAACGTTCGCGACGTTTGCGGCGCCCCTCTCGGCATGAATAAGGATTTCCCGCACCACGGCGTTTGTTTTCCGAAGGTCCTCTGCGGTCATCTCGAACTGGCGTATCGCCTCGTCCACGCGACGTTCCATGTGGTCGATCGCCCTGCGGAGCTGCAGGAGCGTCAACACCAGCGCCACCGCCAAAGCGATGGCAGCCAGTGACAGGGACGCGAACAAGATCGCCTGGCCGCTCAATTATCGACCTCCGATCGGATATTGCAGGACTTTACACAGTTTCGCCCTTGCAAGACTAAAATACATTAAAGTCCCGGGCCCCCGCAACCTCCCGTACAGTACAATGAATAAATCAAGCGGCGCACCAAGGAACAGAACCCGCCGCGCGGATGTCATAGAATTCGGGAGTCGGCGTGGATCCGAACGGGGGAAAAGCCAGGCCGGAGGACCTGTTGCTGCAGGCGTTCCGGCAGGGCAAACCTGGGGCTTTCGATGCCATTGTCCTTGCCCACCAGGACAGGGTGTACTCGTTCTGCGCCCGGATGCTGTCCGACCGGACGGAGGCCATGGACGTAGCGCAGGAAGTTTTCCTCTCGGCCTACCGGAACCTGGGAGGGTTCCGGCAAGAGGCGTCGCTGTCAACCTGGCTGCTCAAGATCGCGGCCAACAGGTGCCTGAATCGCATCCGCCAGAGATCCTCCCTGGCGGCGCGGGAGGTGGTGCTTCCGGATTCGGCGGAACGCGGCGAGCCTCTTTTCCAGCCGCCCGCCCCCGAAGAGGGCCGGCCGGACCGGATCGCCGAAAACCGGGAGATGGCGCGTATTCTCGAGAAAGCGCTGGGGCGCATCGATCCGGATTCCAGATGGCTCCTTCTCCTTTCGGACGTTGAAGGATTCACGTACGAGGAAGTAGCCACCATGGCGGGGATCCCGGTCGGCACGGTGAAATCCAGGCTTCACAGGGCGAGGATGGCCTTGAGGAAAATCCTTGCCCCGGTGGTATGAGGGATACGGTTATGGACTGCGAGCGGGCACAAGGCCTTTTATCCGATTACCTGGAAGATTCTCTTGAGGAAAGCATGCGAGCTGGCATGCACGCCCACCTGCAGGACTGCCTCCGGTGCAGGGCCGCGAAGGAGGGGCTCGAAGAGACCCTGATGCTTCTGCGCGGGCTGCCCCCGGCGGTCACCCCGCCCGAACTGCTTGACGGGATCCGCCGCGGGATCGCGCGCGAGGAAACGCCGGCGGCGCCGCTCTGGAAGAGGCTGTTTCTGCCCGCGCACGTCAAGATCCCCCTGGAAGCGGCGGCGGCCGTTCTCCTCTTCCTCCTGGTGTACGGAACACAAAAGGAGGAGGCTCCGAAGATTCTTGCCCCTCCCCCCTCCGCGCGGATGGAAGCATCTTCCGCCGCCGAGGCGGGAAAGAAGGTGAAGGCAGCCGAGCCTGCGGAGAAGAAGGCGCGCAAGGCGGCTCTTCCTCCGCAGTCCGTTCCGCGCCGTGAAGCCGCTTCGAAGGATCATGCCGGTCCGCAATCGCCGCAGCCGGCATCCCAGGCTCCGCCTGCCCTCCCCGCGGTGCCGGCCCAGCTGGCAAGCACCGCCGGTGAGAAGATCGAGCCCCCGCCCGCCGCGGCGATGCCGCAGAACATGGAGCCTCCATCCGCTGCCGGCATGATGTCGAGGGTTGCCCGGCCGGTTCCATCGGGGGGAGCGGTGACGATCCAGGTGGCCGGCGAACATCGCCCGGGACTGGAAGCGAGGATCGCCGCCGCCGCGATGCGGCTCGGAGGAAGCTCGCAGGGCATGCCTGAGCGCGCCGGCGCCCCGGCGGCGGAGAGCGAAGCCGATGCCATGATCGTCCACCTGCCGGCGGACTCGGCGAAGCCGTTCCTTGCGGAGCTTTCGAAGATGGGGACCCTGCCGGCGGAGGGATTGCACGGCTGGAACGACCTGCCCGCGGGGCTTTCCAGGGAAGTGGCAGCCTATACCGTGAGGATCCGGGTCAGATGAAGGTCCCCCCGGCGTAACCCCGGACCGCGTTTTTCAGCAGCTCCCGGTCGCGGCGGAACTTCTCCTTCATCCCCATGAGCCACTCGCCGTGCGTCTTTCTCGCATCGGGGCCGCGCCACGAGTGGACGGGCGCGACTGTCGCAATCCGCACGCCGACTCCATCCGCCGACACGGTGCCGCTGGCGCCGCACAGCAGGCAATAGACGCGCGCCCCTCCCCGGAACTCGAAATATGTCCCGGAGCACCGTGTGCATGAGGGAACCTGCGGAGGCTGCGGCTCCCCCGCGAACAGGGCGGCTGCCAACCGCCCCGCGGCGGCTCTCCCATCTTCCGAGAGGATCGCTTCGCCGGGAAGCGCCGCGTGGATGACCGCGCGTCCCTTTACTTCCATCCCCATGCCGCGTATGAAGTTTTCCACACCAAGGAGCGAAGATCCTTCGCCGTCGATGACGCCCGCAAGGGCAGCTCCGACCGCCGGTTTTCCGGAAAGCGCGTCGATCCGCCGGAAGAACTGAAGACCCCTGTCGAGAAACCGCTGAAGGGAGGAATGCGCCCCGAGAAGATACGCCGGAGCCGCTACTATCAATCCGTCCGCGGCTGCTATCGCGTCCATGACCGCGCGGAAATCGTCCTGGTGCGGGCAATCATCTGTCAGGCACCGGTAGCACGCCTTGCAGGCGCGTATGTCCTTGTCGACCAGCCGCACCATCGACAGCTCGGCCGGTTCCGGAAGGCGGGCCGAGATCTCCTTGACGATCAACTCGCAGTTCCCCATCCGCCTTGGCGAGCCGAGGATCCCAAGCACGCGCTTCATTTCGCCTCCCCTGTTCCGCCGAACAGCGTCCGGTATTTCCCGCAATTCCCGAATTTCAGGTATGGGATAACCTCGGATGTCGCTTCGCTGCTCATGGGAAGAAATTTCCCCCGGGCGCGGACGCAGACCGTACCCCCGCAGGTGAGCTCCCCCTCGCTGTAGGCGATCCGCCCCGCGTCCTCCAGCAGCCTGCTCCTGATCTCGATCTCCTCCCCCACGGGTACCGGGGCCAGGTATTTGACTGTCAGCTCGCCGGTCAGGTACATCCGGCGCAGTCCGCCGAAGACCGTCGCCGCCCATCCCATAGACTCGTCGAGGAGCGCCGCAAGCACGCCCCCGTGGGCGATATTCTTGTACCCGTTTACGTGGCGCGGCAGGATTATCCGCGAGCACACGGCGTCCCCCTCCACGAAGAACCTCGTCCGCACGCCGCAGGCGTTCTCGTCTCCGCAAAGGAAACATCCCGACGAATGGGGGAGATACTCCCGCTCGGTTCCGCTCATGTCCTCTCCTCCCGCAGCGATCCCTGCCATGTCCCCCTGCGCCGAAGCTCCGCGGCGACGTCATGGGACATCTCCCGGCTGCCCTTTCTCCAGACGGGCGCCAGCAGCAGCTTCCCGGGGGCGGCCCCCATGAGCCGCAGCACTGCGACTTCAGGGCAGAGGCGTTCCAGGAGGTCCGTGCATGCCGCGACGTATTCTCCGTATTCCGGCACGCGTATCTCTCCCCGCCGGAACGGCGCCTCCAACCCGCTCCCCGAGACGATGTGAAGGTGGTGCAGCTTCACCCCCTGCACGTCCAGGCCGGAAAGCATGCCGGCCGCCGACACGAAGTTCTCCCGCGTATCCCCGGGAAGGCCGTAGATCAGGTGGGCGGCGACGTCTATCCCCCGCCGCCGGACCGCCGCCACCGCTTCCGTGAACTCCCGCACCGTGTGCCCCCGGTTGATCCCCGACAGAACTTCGTCGGAGACGGACTGGAGGCCGATCTCGACGCAAACGTACCGCTCTCTCGCGATGCCGCCGAGCACGTCCAGAACTTCGGGTTCCAGGCAGTCCGGCCTTGTACCCACGACGATGCCGACGATGTCGGGGTGGCAGAACGCCGCGCGATACGTCCGCTCCAGCATTGCGGGAGGCGCGTGGCTGTTGGTGTACGGCTGAAAATAGACCAGAAGGTGGCGGAAAGCCTTGAGCCGGGCATGCGTCGCGATTGTCCGCAAAACCTGCTCCTCCACCGGAAGGCCGGGGAAGAACACGCCCTCCGTGAAGGATTCGTTGTTGCAATAAAGGCAGCCGCCCGTGCCGCGAGTGCCGTCCCTGTTCGGGCAGGTGAAGCCGGCGTCCACGCTTATTCTTGCGGCGGGGCCGCCCAGCCGACGGCGTAGGAACGAGGCGTAGTTGTGGAACCTCAACTCCGGGTGTATTGGAGGGAACAGGCGGCGCTCCTTTTTTCGCCTATCTTATCAAAGGGGGCTGCGGTGCGGGCGAAGGGAATCTTTTTCCAAGCTCGCGGCGATGCTCGCCGATTTCCCGGCGTACTTCCTCGGTGCATCGATAAGCCTGACCCGCGCTCCCGCCCTGGGCGGCATCCTGTTCAATGCAATATTTTTCGGCTAGCGCGAAGGCTTCTCCAGCTTCCTCGGGCTTGTTCGCGTGCATCCGGAGGACTCCCAGGGTGTCGAGGAGGATCGCATTGCGGCCGCCCGGGGCTGAGACGACCGCTTCCATGCGGGCAAGGGCCTCGTCTATGCCTTCGCCGGACAAGACGGCGGTCCATGCAAGGTTGTTCGTCGCCTCGGCGTCCCCCGGCCGCAGATCGAGCGCTCTCAGGTATTCCTCCCGGGCCTTGGAGTAATCCTTTCCGGCAAGGTAGACATTGCCGAGGTTGACGCGGGCCTGGAATGATCCGCCGTCTTTTCGCAGGGCCGCCTCGTACTCCCGCCGGGCCAGGCCCGGATCCCCCTTCCGCTCGTAGGCGACGCCCAGCTCCACGTGTTCGTCCGCGGTCAACGGGTCCTCGAGAACGATGATTCTCGGAACGCGGGAGCAACCCGCCGCAACAATGAGCAGCAAAAGAAGCATCGACCGGAAAAGCGGCATGACCATCGCTATCCCCGGCGCACCACCAGCGCGAGCCGCCCCATCCTGGCCCACTGGGCATCCAGGGCGGAAAAAGGAATCAACTTCCCGCGCTCGTGTCCCGAATGCGCGACCACGCCTTCCCGCGTCCATCCGTACGCCACCATGTAGTGGGGCCGGCTCCAGACCCACACCCCGAGGTCGACAAGCAGGATCACCGGGGCCCCTTCCGAGATGCGCTCACGCAGGTTTGAAAGCTTGAGGTCGACGACCTCCGCCGCGAATCCGCGCCTCCGCGCAGCCTCCGCAAGATCCGTGATGAGCGTTCCTTTCAGCCCTTCCGTCCTGGTTTCCCGGACGATCTCCGCCGTTGAAACCTCCCCCCCCAGGAACCGCAGCACCATAGCAAGGGAGGAAGGACCGCAGGTTTCGTCTTCCTGCGGGAGGAAAGGAACGTTCTCCATGACGATCGACGGCTGGGTTTCCGCCGCCGATCCGTAGAGATTCCCGGAGGCCGCGCACCCCCCCAGAAAGAAAACGGCGCCGCCGATCAGCAGGGCGGCGCCGTGAATCCGGGTTCCGACCGTCAACGTACGATGATTTCCTTGTTCATCAGCTTGAAGATTATGATTACGAGGATTATCAGGACCGCGACGCCGATAAGCAGACCCACCCCGTCGTCGGCTCCCGCCGCCACGCGGTCGGTCAGCGATGCCAGGCGATGCAGGTCGGCGTCGCTCATGGCCCGGATCTTGGCGGCCGCTTCCTGCGGAGAAACGCCGTAATCCAGAAGTTTCTGCATCACTATTTTGCGTTCCAGGAACGCCTGCATCTTGCCGATGTCCGCCGCCCGGAGATCGGTCCCCCCCCCATGGGAGGCGATCACGCCTGCCTCGGCCACCCCACGGAGAGTCCCCAGCGCGCCCATCCACCCCGCCATCATCAACGCCAGCGCAAGAAACCAACCCGCCTTCCGAATAGATGCCATCTCCGCTCCTCCTTCGGAATTATAAAACCCCTTCTTATTTTTCGATGCAGTTGTATCTTCGCAGAATCGGCCCCCGCCGGTCAACCGGCCGGGACCTCCTCCCCGCGATTTTTACGCGGGAAGGGGGCTCGCGGCGTCAGAGCACCCGGACCGGAAGTATGATCATCGGCAGTCCCGCGAAAACGAGTTTCTTCTGGGCGAGAAATGCCGTCTGGTTGTGGAGCAGGCGCGTTACGAAGTTCTCTTCCTGGAATACCAGCTGGCCGGAGAAGAACACGACGTTCGGGAAGTCCTTCGCCGTTCCCTCGGCGAGGTGGCCGATGATCTCTATGACCTCCGTTCCCACTTCGCTGCGCGATTCCGCGTAATACCCGTGCCCCTTGACGAACTCCTCGTAATTCCGGAGCTGCTTTTTCAGGTCCGCCCCCAGGTGGACCACCTCGTCGGCCCCCTTGAAAACGCTGCTGTCCACGACGCCGGCCGAAAGGAAGATGAAATTTCGGAACGTCCCCGGGAACGACCTGATGACCGAGAAGAATACGTGCATCCCCAGCCCGTTGTAGCCGGACACCATGATGGCGGCCGTGGGGGCGACGCGGCGCAGCATCGGCTCCTGCACGGAAGAGACCGTCACGGGGGGGAGCTGCAAAAGAAGCTCGTCGAGCCTGCGCAATGCATTCTGGGCGGTCCTGTAATGCCGGCGCACCAGGAAGCACAGCGCTATGAATGTCCCTGTTATCAGCAGCGTGATCCATCCCCCCTCAGGGAACTTTACCCACACGGTGAAGCAGAGGATCGAGGCGGTAAGCATGAAACCGATCCCGTTCATCGCGAACTTGAGCTTCCATCCCTTTTCTTTCCCGCGGTCCTTCCACCAGTGGACGATCATCCCGAACTGCGAGAGGCTGAAGGTGAGGAAAACGTTGATCGAGTACATGACGACGAGATACCTCACGGAGCCGCCGGTTATGAAGAGCATGAGGAACGCCATCGCCCCCATGAAGTAGATTCCGTATTTGGTCACCAGCCGCTCGGAGAGGTGCGCGAACCTGTGAGGCATGTAGGAGTCCACGGCCATGCTGGAGAGAACCTGGGGCCCCCCCAGGAATCCCGTCTGAGCCGCGACGAACAGGAGCGCCGCCTCCGACACAAGCAGGAACACCACGGCCGCTTTCCCGGTGGCGCCCCCCCATACATCGCTCCCGATCGTTTCGAACAGGACTGCGTTGAGCGTCTTCCCGGCAGCCGGCCTGACTTCGTTCAGGACGTATCCGATGATGATCCCGCCCGCTATGAAGGAAAGCGAGATGGCCATGTACAGCATCGCTCTCTTTCCGGTCTGGACGCGGGGCTCCCTGAGCGTCTGCATGGAGTTGCTTATCGCCTCGATCCCCGTGTAGGTGCCGGCGCCCATCGAGTAGGCGCGCATCAGAAGCGCTCCCAGCCCCACCCATCCGAGCTGCTTCGCCGTGGAGGAGAGTTCCGTAGATACCTGGGCCCCCACTGAAGGCAATTCCGGGACGTGCCGCAGGACCGCATAGAGGACAAGCGGAACGTGGCTGAGCATGAAAGCCATGAATATCGGGGTAAGGACGACCACGGACTCCTTCACGCCGCGCAAGTTGAGCCATATGAGCAGGACCAGGACGAACGCGATGAAGCCGAACTTGTGCGCCTGCCAGTGCAGCGGCAGGAAACTGAACAGGGCGTCGGCGCCGGAGGCGACCGAGATCGTTATCGTCAGCACGTAGTCGATGACGAGCGCCGAGCCTGAAACCACTCCCGCCTTCGCCCCCAGGAGCTTCGAGGCCACTATGTATCCGCCGCCTCCGGAGGGGAACGCCTCGATGATCTGGGCGTAACTTCCGGAGATGATGAAAACGGTGACGATCGTGGCGATGGCGACGAAGATGGCCAGCACCGTGTGGTTTCCAAGCGCCAGAAAGGCTTCCTCCGGACCGTAGGCGGAAGAGGAGATTCCGTCGGCGCCGAGCCCCACCCACGCGAAGAATGCGACGAGCGAGACCTTGTGGAAGATCTTCGGGTCGAACAGGTCGCGGGGCGCTCCGAACAGGAACCGCTTGGCGCGCTGGAAAAACGAGCCGTTTTCCATTACCTGTACCGGGAAAGGAGTTCCGACAACCGCGCAAGGGCGCCGCTCATCTCGGCGCGGCAGGTGGCTGCGTCCTGCAGGCAAAGCCGCTCGGCGTGCTCCATCGCGGCCAGCCATTCCTTCCTGTCGTCACGCAGCTTCGTCACGAAATCGTTGTACGACCGGGCGAGAGGGACGAGCTGGTCCCCCTCCCGAAGGAACACCGCCTTGACGCCATGCCCGGATTCGTAGTTCTCCAGCGCCCGCTCCATTCTGTACAGCGGCCCCGCTATCTTGTGTATGGCGTAGCTGGAAATCAGGGCGATCGCCACGCTAAGGACAAGCACGTAGGCCAGCATGGAAAAGGCAAGTATGGGCGCCAGGAAGGCCGAGAGGTTGCGCAGCGCGAAATACACGCCCGAATAGGTCCCCGGAAGGGGGCGGATGAAGATAAGGTAGAAGGCGACGTAAAGAAGCCCTCCGCCGGCGACGATGATCAACAGAAGCTGAATCGCGAACCGGGCCGCGTACCCCGCCTCCGCGACGCTCTGCATTTTGGGGTCCATGCCGGAGTTCACGGCGCCAATCTCCGCATGGCGGCTTTCATCCCGTCCCACCGCCTCGCGAATTCCTCGTCCGACAGCGGCTCGCGCCGGAGGATCTCGGCCTCCGACGCGATCTGGCGTATCTTCGAGAGGGTTCTGCCGCGCGCCGCGTCTATTTTCTTCCCCAGATCCGCTATATCCCGAATCTCGCCTGCATTCGCGGGGGTGGAGAGGTCCCCGTCCATCGAGATCCTGAACGTCTCCACGAGCCGTTCGACCCCGCTGCGAATCCGGCGGACGAGCAGAAACAACACGATAAGGCTCGCGGCAAGCACTCCGGCCGACAACGCCGCGACGTGCCGTCCCATCGCTTGGCCGATGATGTCGTACGGCGTCAGGAAATGGTAATGACCCTGGATGGACGCGACCCGGAGCGCGGACTTCGAGTAGTTGTGGAAGGAAAAGGCGAACAGCAGCGCCCCCGCGCACACGACCGCGGCGAAGCACAGCGCGACCCCCCCCTGGAACCGGGGGTTCACGAAAACGGTCCTCCTTGCGGCGTGACGGGGCGCGCGGGGGCTCATGGCGTCCCGTGGCACCCCGAGCACATGGATTCGAACCCCTCGTCCGCGGGATTCGAACGACGCAGGAAGAAAGTCTTGTAATACGGGGAAGCCGCGCCGGCCCCGGCATTGACGGGCGTTTGGCCGGCGAAGGCCTTCCGGTCCGACACGTAGGGGCCGTGGGCCGAATGGCAGCTCAGGCAGATAAGGCGCTCACCGTCGCCCAGGGGGAATCCGGACGGAATCTTCACTTCCCGTACCTTGCTGCCTGCATGCACCCTGAGCGGGTGGGTCTGTCCCCGTTCCTCGGCCAGGTGACATTCCAGGCAGAATTCGACGGAGGCTGTGGAGAACCGGCCGGGATCCAGCTTCGAATCGGTATAAAGATGGCATCTCGGGCACTGCGCCTGTTGCTGGAAATAACCGTGCGGGTTCGCGGGGAGATCGGCCGCCGGATGCGCCGGACACGCATGGAGAAGGAGAAGAAGCGCCGCCAGGAGGAGACCCGGCGGGAAGGCCGACCTGGCCGAAACGATCCTCAACGCGGTTCCACCCCCGGTTAATTCACCTTTCCCCGCTTCATATTATATTCATTCCCGCGGGAACTGTTCAGTATTCTGCGCCTGGGGGGTCAAAGCCTGAAAACAAGTGGGGGGCCCGCGGCCCCCCGTAAGGAGTTGTGTTGACGGTCTACGAACCCCTCGCATTTCATATCGGCCGGATGATCGCGGAACTTTAACGGTACTCGCTCCCTAATAGAACTCCTCGTCCTCGGACAGCGACATCGGGTACAGCAGGACCACCAGGTTGTGAAGCCGGCCGTGCTGATCGTTGACGAAGTTCCGGTGCACGACGGCGCGCTCGAACCCCAGCTTCTCGAACGCCCGGACCGCCGCCTGCTGCTTCTCGATCACTTCGGCAAGCAGGTAGTGGAGGGACGCCTTCTCCCCGAGGTGCCTAAGCTCCCTGATCATCGCCGTCCCCAGCCCGCGGTGCCGGAAATCGGGAGCGATGAGGATCCGCACCGTCCCCACCCGCTGTTTCCAGCCGGTCCTGTTGCGGTGAAGCGTCGCGTCCCCCACCACGCGCCCATCCGAGAACGCCAATATGGGCAGGATCGTGTCGTAGTCCAGGTTCCTCGCCCACCGATTCACCTCCTCGCGGCTGTCGACGTCCTCGCGCAGGTACATCTTGTCCTCGAGGGGGATCTGGCGGAAAAATTCCCAGAGCATCTCTGCGTCCTCCCGCACCATGGGGCGGAATGTGACCCGCGCACCGTCTCTCAGGGAAATCTCCTTGGGATAACGATCAAGCGGAATCATCCGGGTCCTCCTCCCTTTTTCGCCGGTTCACCACTCGTCCTTGAACGGAACTTCCACCATGTCGTACCACTCCGCGAAATCCATCGGCGCGTGCGGAGGCAGCCCCTTTTCGTGGAGCAGGTCGTCGATCACCCTGTGCGCGTAGGAAAGGGCGTGGTCCATGTACCTGAGCGCATCGCGCTCGTCGGTCCGCGGATCCCCCGAATGGTACGCCTCCGAGGCCTTCGACAGGTCGTGCCGCGCCGCGGGCAGGTCCTTGTCCCCCATCGCCCGTTCGATGGCTGACAGGTGCCTGCCGATCTGGTTGTACGCCCGCATGACGTCCGCCGGGCCGGAGTTCATCTTCCTCCACGGGCCGAAATAGATCCGGTCGTGCCCCGCCCGGAGTTCCGCATATGCCAATCCTTCGTAAGGACAGGCAACCTTCCCGTTCGCGGTCCTCGGCGGGTGAAACGACAGCTCCGCGCCGCAGGATGGGCAGGTCATGCGGGAAAGCGGCATAGGAGCAAGCCCCCGGATTGTTTCGTTGCACGACGGAAAAGCACTTTCCCGCTCGAAATTATAGCCCACCCCCCGGTGAAAAATGTATAAATGGGAGACCATCATGCCGCCTTCAAGGAGGGACGAGGAAGTGAGCGCCGTCACCATAGAGAGACACGGGTCCGTGGCGACCCTTCGAATGATCCGCCCGGAACGGATGAACGCATACGACTTCGAGATGGGAGAGGCGCTGCTCTCCGCCCTCCCCCCGCTTGCAGCCGATCCGGCCGTCAGGTGCATCGTTTTCACCGGGGCCGGGAAGGTGTTCTCGGCCGGCGGCGACGTTGTCATGATGGGCGGAATGAAGGAAGATGCCGGGCACGCATTTCTCGACCTGACCGTCCGGCTGCACGCCTTCGTCGCTTCCGTGCGCCGCTGCCGCAAGCCGGTGATTTCCGCGGTCAACGGAGTGGCGGCGGGGGCAGGACTCTCCCTTGCGCTTGCCGGGGATATGGTCGTAGCCGCCGAATCGGCGCGCTTCGCGCTCGCCTATCAGAACATCGGCCTTTCTCCCGACGGGGGGGCCACGTTTTTCCTGTCGAGAGCCCTGGGGACGCATCGCGCGATGGAGCTTACGCTTACGGGCAGGATTCTGACCGCGGGCGAGGCCGCCTCCTGGGGGCTTGTCCAGCGGGTGATCCCCGACGATACCTTCGCGTCCGAAACCACAGCGCTGGCCGAGCGCATTGCCGCAGGCCCCACCCTGGCCTACGCAAAGGCGAAGGAGCTGTACAACAGGGCGCTGCTCCACCCGCTGGAGACGCAGATGGAGGAAGAGCGGCAGGGGATCGCGGAGTCATCCCGCACCGGCGATTTCCGGGAAGGGGTCAGGGCGTTCCTGGCGAAGGAGAAAGCGGGATTCAGGGGAGAGTAATTCAGAGGCGGCCGGAGGGGGTTCGATGTCGTTCCTGAGATCGTGGGTCGGGAAGGCGATCATATCCCGGCGCGCGAAGAAATATTTTCCCGATTCCCCACCGCCCGAGCGGGAAGCGGCGCGGGCGCGATTCGTGGACGCATTGCAAACGGCAAGGGCGGCGTACGAACGCATGAGGGACGACGCGACGCATGCCGAATTCGTGCACCCGGACTGGGCCCGGAACATAAGGGACGTGGAAACCTATTTTCTGGAAGACTTCGACCTGTCGTTCCTCGACAACCCGGTCATAAACGGCACCATGGTATTTTCGAACCGGCAGGCGCACGCCGCGGAGTGGGCCCTGCTCGAGCGATGGCGCAACGCCGAAGCGATCAGGATTTATATCGGAGCGGGAGCAAGCGCGCATCTGTCGGGGACGAGGCGAAAACTGTCCACGGCCATAAACTCCGTCCACCATCTTTACCATCTTTCCCGTCACGAGCAAACGACCGGGCGGGCAATCGAAAAGGCGCGGCGCGTGGTGGAGTTCGGAGGAGGCTACGGAAACCTGGCGAGGATATTCCTGAATTTCGGCCATATCGCCCGATATGCGATCCTGGACCTGCCGCTGTTCAGCTGCATCCAGTACGTGTACCTGTGTACGGCTTTCGGCCCGGACCGCGTGCGCATGGAGAACGGCACTCGCGAGGGGGCGGGGGAAGAAACGGTCAGCCTGGTGCCGTTGCCCTTTCTGGATCGGTCCGTCGTGGAAGGAGACTTGTTCGTCAGCACCTGGGCATTGAGCGAGAGCACGAGACAGGCTTATTCGTACGTGAAAAGCCGGCGCTGGTTCGGCGCCGAGAGCGTGCTTCTCGCCTATAACGAGAAGTGGAAACCCTGGGACGATGCCGAACTGCGCGAAGAACTGGAGGGCCTGGGTCACGAGCTCGTCGTCGAACCTGTCTCATTTCTCCCGGGCAATCGTTACGTATTTTCCCTGAAGCGAATATCCTAGAGATATGCCCCTGACCTATCCGGACCGGACGAACATCCTTTTGATCCAGCTGGGCGACATCGGGGACGTCGTGTTGGCCACTGCGACCATCAGGGCGGTCAAGGATTCGTATCCGGCGGCCCGGCTGTCCGTCCTTGTCAGGAAAGGCTATGGGTCGCTTCTGGAATCCGACCCCTGCCTCCACGAAATAATCGAGGTGGCGAAGAGAGGCGGCAGGATTGCCGAGGTCGGAGGCGAGAGTTTGCGGCTGATTCGGCGTCTGAGAAGGGCGGCCTACGACCTCGCGATCGACCTCCGGACGGGGGATCGCGGCGCCATCCTGGCCTTTTTCACCGGCGCTCCCGTGAAAGTGTCCTTTTACGGAAGCGACAAATCCTTCTGGCGCAACGGTATTTTTACCCACCTGATATACGACCCGAAACCCGCCCCTCCGCCGGTGCACCCGGGGGCGGACCAGGCTTTGCGGCTGGTCAGGGCGATAGGCATAGACACCGCGGACACCGCGCCAAGGCTCCATATCCCGCCAGCCGCAGCCGTTCGGGCCAGGGCGCTTCTAGAGGCGGAAGGGATCGGAGCGAACGATCGCTGGGTAACGATAAATCCCTTCTCGCGGTGGAAGTACAAGGAGTGGGGCTACGACAAGTGGGCGGAGGTGATCGACTGGCTCCGGGCGAAGCACGGCTTCATATCGGTGCTGATCGGCTCCGGGGAGGAGGCAAAGGCCGCCGAAGGCATCGTCGGGAAGTGCCTCGGCGGCGCCGCGCGCAGCCTCGCCGGTAAAACCACTCTCGGGGAACTCGCGGCGATGCTTGGCCGAAGCGCGCTGCACCTGGGCGTGGACAGCGCCGCGCCCCACATCGCATCGGCCGTCGGAACGCCCACCGTCACGATCTTCGGTCCTTCGGACTGGAGGTCCTGGACCGTGCCGGACGATACCCACAGGATCGTGACTCCGGACGACCATTGCGTCCCGTGCCGCAGAAAGGGGTGCGACGACACGGAAAGAAGCATCTGCCTCGAGGAACTCCCCGCGGACAAAGTACGGAAAGAGGTCGATAAGGCTATCGAGGCGATCAGGAAAGGCTCCGGCCGACTCGATCCATCCCGAATGTCATGATCGATGTATCTGTGGCGGATGCACCTTTAAGCCTCGCAGGGCTGCGGACAGCCGCATGAAGACATCGCGGGCCTATTCGATCAGGCCGATCAGCCGAAAGACTTTTTCGAACCGCATCTCCCAGGTATGCTCGCCCAGGGCCTTGCGGTGCCCGGCGGCCCGTATGCGCTCCGCGACCGAAGGGTTGGACAGAAGCCACCGAATCTTGGCGACAAGTTCATCCATGTCGGCATACGTGACTATCTCGTTTTCGACATCGTAAACCAGCCTGAGCTCCTCGTGGTGCTCGGTCAGGTAGAGGCCCCCGCTCATCGGTATCTCGAAGTCCCGCCCCTTGAGATGAAAGGTGTCCTTGTGCCCGGCTATCCCCCCGAAACCGAGGTTGATCCTGCTCCTCGAATACATCCTGACCATCTCTTCCGTAGGCAGCGGCCCGCCCGGCCAACCCGGACCGAACGCATCGGCACGTATCCCGGCAGACCTCAGTTTCCCGATGACCGAGGGCCGATTGCCATAGCATTGGCCGACGAATGTGACGTCGAACGTTCGTTCCACGTCGTATGGGCGGTGGACCTCCGGGTTCGCCCCCTCGGGGAGGTATATCGGAAGCGCCCCCTCGACGCAGTACTTCTCCAGCGCATCCCGGGTGCTCGTCCAGCACAGGTCGAAATGCCTGCAGATGTCCCTGGCCCCAGTGGCAAGCCCGCCGCGGATCCTGCCGATGAACGCCTCCTTGTCGTTCAACGCAAGATTCACCATGGGAGCCCGGAATCGCGACAGCGCCTCCAACGTTCCGGGAGACACCAAACCCCCGGAAAGATAGGCAAAGATGAAGTGGACGGGCGCTTCCTCCGCGCAACCGCGCACGAATTCCACAAGATCCCTGTTCATCTTCTGCTTGAGGGACGAGCTCCACGCTTTCGACCCGTGGTCGTATTCCTTCGTCCAGTCGTAATGGCGGACGCGCCCGAACTTCGCGAGCGCAGGCAGCAGAGATTCGTTTTCCCAGTTGTAGTTGGGATAGACGGCTATGATATTGAAGCTTCCTTTCGGGACGGGCCGCAATAGAGGGAACTTCGACAGGACCGCCTGCGAAATGGCCCTGTCGTCAGGAATCACAAGTCCTTTTCCCCGGAAGAGGGCAAGGTAGTGCGCCTCTTCCCTCTCCAGGCGCCGCTTGTTTCTCCAGGCCCGGAACGATTTCCGGTATGGCTTCAGGGGATCGTTCATGCGTGGATCGTGTACAGCCGGGGGCCCGCCGACTTGTTTTCCATGTCGTTCATCATGTTCAAGGCATGGCCGGCGTCCACCGACGGGATCGAAAAGCGCCGGGAAAGGGCGGCGCAGACCTGCATGGCGCCGATGCCCGCACCGACCAGGCACAGGTCCGCATCCTCCGGCACGCGGCCAAGAACGTCCGCTTCCATCGAGGCCCATCGGGTTGCAACGAGCGAATCGGGGATCCGCACCTCCTCGAGCACGGGGCGGGAGGAAAACCGGTCGAACCAGCGCCTGCACGCCCCAAGATCTATATCCGAATTAAGGATGCAGAGCTTCTTCCCGTCCAGCGACAGCGCGAAGCGCCGCGACGTCAAATAGGCGTATACGGCATAGAAAGGGACGTAGTTCGATCGGGTCAACGTGACGCCGTTCCGGGAAAGAAAGTCCAAAAACGCCGCCCCGGAGTCGTCCCCCGAAAACTTCCAGAACCGGGGGAACTTCCTTTTCCCGCGGGAACTGTTCCCGGGGAACACAAGCGGTGCGAGCAATCCTTCATTCGCCACGTATTTCAGGTCCTTCACGTGTGCGGGTATGACGGCGCGGATGGCCTCCACCGATTCGGCCTGCCGGTACAGCCCGTTGCACCGGAGCGAGCCTTCATAGAAGGAATACTCCCCGTCGGCGAACCGGACCACCGGCGTTCCTTTCCGCTTGCGCATGCCGGCCGTAACGAGTTCGTGCAGAAGGTCCATGTAGCCGTCCCCGCCCGCGACGCTTTCGTGCAGGAGGCACGTCTCCTGATCCCGGATCCCCGGGCCGAAAAATCCTATGACCCTCGAATTGTCGATCCCCTCGATGACCAGCCTTCCGAAGCGGAATTCGCCGGGCTTGACCAGCGAGCCCAAAGCGTTCGCCCCCTCACTTCGTCCCTGCATTCTCACCTCCGCTTGGCGGACTCTCCGTCTTTTCGGCGACAACCGCGTAACTTGTCCCCGAATAGAGCTTCGCGATGGGACGGGCGAGCAGTCCGACGACGGGTATCCTCCTCAGCCTGCCCTTCACGTATTCGGAGTGGTAATCCTTCGACCGCAGCAGCCGGAACCCGTGCCGGGCGATCATGGAGGAAAGGGTCGACGGCGTGAAGTGAAAAAAGTGGTACGGCAGGCTCCAGCCGTCCCATGCGGTGCCTATCCTTATCGCGTCGGTCCCCTCGTGGTTCGGCACATCGACGACCAGGAGCCCCCCCGGCCTCAGCCATCTCCAGGCCTGGCCGAGATACCGGCCCGGATCCTCCGTATGTTCCAGCGAGTGCCACATCGTTATGACATCGATCGATTCCGGTTCGAACAGCCCGTCCCTCAAAAGTCCCGCCTTGACCTGGATCCGCAGCGTCTTCCAGACGGAGGACGCGGCGTCCTCCGAAAAGTCCAGCCCGACCACTTCGTACCCGCGGACCCTGCACGCATGGAGGAAGTATCCCCTCCCGCACCCGATGTCCAGGACCAGGCCTTTTCTCTTGAACTTCCCGAAGAACCGGATCCGGTGAGCTTCCTGCGAGATCCGCCGTTGCATCCCCGGAGAATCCGGCTCCAGCTCTTCTTCGTAATGGCTTACGAAGTAGTTCTCCCCGTAGAGGGCCCCAAGCTCCGCGGGACCGGGCCGGGGATCAAGGACACCCAATCCGCAACCGTTGCACTTGTAAACGGTCCACTCCCCTATCCGGACGAGGAGCCTCCTCTCCGTTTTGCCGCAGCAGGCGCACTCTTTGGGAGCGTGTTCCATTTAAGGGATCACCGCGGCCTTGATCTTTGCTGCCGGACGACTTCCTCGAGAGCCCGGTATTTATGCATCTTTCCCATCGCGGCGGCACGATCCGCCGCGAATGGAAGGGAGAGGTTGAGAATCGCCAGGCGCCATTTGGCTTTCGCCAGGTGCGCCTTCATGATCTTCCGGACGCTGCCTCTTCGATAATGTTTTTCGTAGAACAGGTATTCGGCATTCATCTTCTTCTTCCACACTTCCGGCGGCGTGGAGCCGCGCTCGCTTTTCCCTCCATGGTGGACCACGACGGCCGATTCGACGTAGCCGATCTCGTATCCGGACCGCCGGATTCTCAGGCAAAGGTCCTGGTCCTCCCCGTACAGGAAAAAGTCCTCGTCGAATCCCCCGATCCGCTTCATCAGCTCCGGCCGCACGATCTGGCAGGCGCCCATGACGCAGGCGATCGATCCGGCCAGGCCGTCCAGCTCTCCCGAGGTATATTTTTGCCCCGGGTACCGGAAGGAAACCGAGTCCTGGTGCGAGCCGTCGGGATTCGTGATCCTCGGCCCGGCAAGGCCGACGCGCGGGTGCGCGTCCATGTACGCCGCCATCTCCCGGAACGCGCCGGGCGAAACCACGGTGTCCGGGTTGAGAAGCACGAGATACCTCCCCCGGCACTGCGAAAAGACCTGGTTGTTGGCCGCCCCGAATCCGCGGTTTTCCGGATTCTCGACGAGATGGACGGCCGGGAATCCCTTCCTGACCGCCTCCGCGCTTCCGTCTGTCGACGCGTTGTCGACGACGAAGATTTCGGGCTTCGCCCCTTGGCCCTCCTCGACGGAGGCGATGCACCCCCCTATCAGGTCCGCCGTGTTGTACGACACGATAACGACCGAGAATTCCTTATCGTTTACCGCGTTCACTGATGAAGTCCTTCCTCATCGATTCCGGCCGCGATCGATCTTTTCCTCGTAGATTCCCTCGACCTGCGCTGCCATGGCATCCCAAGAGTGACGCCCGGCGGTGCAAAACGCCGCTTCCCCCATGCGTGCCCGTAGATCCTCCTCGAGCAGCAGGCCGATCCGTTCGGCGACGGAATCCGCGTCGCATGCGTTTTCCACGACGAACCCGTTTTTGCCGTCGTCCACGAGGTCCTTCGCCCCGACTCCGGGGCTGATGATCACCGGAAGGCGCGCGGCCATCGCCTCGAGAACCGCCATGCCGAAGGTGTCGTACCTGGAAAGCATCATGAATATGTCTGAGGCAAGGTAGAAGCGCTCCATCCCTTCCGGCTGGGGCCCGGCGAAGACCACCGAATCCGCGAGGCCCAACTTCCGGGCTATCCTGCCGTATTCCCCGACATTCCCCTTCCCGACCACCAGCAGCCGGATGCTCCTCCCGGGATGGCTTCTGCGCGCCCCGGCCAGGGAAGCCATGATACCATCCAGCCCCTTGACCTCGAAGTTCATCCCGACGAACAGGACGACGATCTCAGCCGGCCCTATCCCGTAGCGCAAGCGGATCTCACGCCGGCAGGATCCGCGGTCGGGCACTGAGAATCTTTCGATGTCCACACCCGGATGCACCACCCTTATTCTCGCGGGATCGACGCCATATTCGCGCGCAAACGCCTCCCCTGCCATCGTCGAGACGGGGAGGAACACGCTCCTCTCGCCCGCCATCATCGTCTTTTCGACCCGTATCGTCGCCCGGTCGAAAAGGCTCGGGCGCTTTCGCCGCACGTCCCGAACCCACCCCGCATGCGGGACCGAGTGGACCGAGAAGACATCGGCGCGGAAGATGCGCTCGTGGGCATGCACGAGATCGAAATTTCCCTTCGCCACCATGCGGTCCGCGAACCAGGCGAAACCCAGGGGCCGTAAGGAACGGGGAAACCGTAGCATCGGCACCTTGTGGAATGCGATCTCCGCGCGGCCCGGATTCCACCGGTTGGCGAACACGTGGAATTCGTACTTCCCCGTGCGCGCCAGCCGTTCCGTCAACTCCCGGGCGAACCGCTCTCCGCCTCCGATCAGCCCGTATTTGGGGATTACGACTGCGACACGGGGCCTGCCGCGCGGCCGCCCTTCCCCGTCTCCCGCCGTGAGCCGCGTCATCGGCCGCTCACCGACGCCCGCCTTTCCATCTCCCGCAGCTTGATGTACTTCGCGAAGACGTGCAGGGCGCCCGCCACGGCGATTTCCAGCCCTTCTACGCCGTCCAGGAATCCGCCACGCAGCAGGAAGGACTTCGCGAATGCGAAAAACGGCCGAAGAGTGATATCGGAGAAGCCGCACCTGCGCCCGGATTCGAACATCTGGATCGCAGAAAGATCCGTATACCGGTTCATCTTGGCAAGGATGTCCGAGATCCCCGCAAAGGAATGATGGATGATGGGATTCGTGAGCCTGCCGGTCTCTCCGGCCACCAGGACCCGTTCGTGGACCGCCGCGTCGGAGAAGCGGGCATGCCGCCGGTCGAACAGGCGTACTGTGCGGTCGGGAGACCATCCGGAATGCCGGATCTCCTTTTCTCCGAGGAAGGTGCGGCGCGGGACCGAGAATGCGGGCGGCGTGCCGTCCGCGCGCAGGACATCCATGATTTCAACCGCAAGCTCCGGCGTCGCCCTCTCGTCGCAGTCGAGGCTGAAGATCATGTCATGGGCCGCCCGGTCGACTGCGGCCTGCTTCTGAGGGCCGAATCCCAGCCACGCGATTTCGAAGACCCGCGACGTGTAGCCGCGCGCGATCTCCCGTGTCCCGTCCGCGCTCCCCGAATCGACGACCACGATCTCATCGGCCCAGGCAAGGGATTCCAGGCACCCCGCGATCCGGTCCCTCTCGTTGAAGCAGATCACCACTGCGGAGACGGGGCGACGATCCGGATTTTCCATGAGCTCCTCGATATTTTTCAGGTCAGGCCGTCACGATTTCGAAAAGGCGTCCGGCGTTATATTCCTGCTGGAGCGCCGCCCCCGCCCGCAATGCGTTCCGCCGGTAGCGAGCGTAATCACCTGCTATCTCCTCCACGGCCGCCAGAATCCGCCCCGGTTCGGCCGCGCCGACGACTTTCCCCGCCTCGAAACGCTCCGTCACGCGTCCCATCCACGTCCCGGCGAGAGTCACGATGGGGCATCCGCTGGAAAGCGCATCCAGCGCGACGCCGCTTACGCGGTCCGCGAAATCGGCGGGATCGTATAGCTGCAGGCAGATCGCCCCCCGGAACTGTTCCATGTATTCGCCGCTCGTCAGCGTTTCCCTGCGCAGCGCCATTCGGGAGTAGCCGATCCGGCCGAGACGGTCTATCTCCGCGAGCACGCGCGCTTCGAGTCTGCCGTAGTGGTCGGGAGAGGCCTGGATGGAAATCGGCAGGGTCTTGTTCCGTTCCATCATGCATGCCACCAGGTTCACGACATCCGGAAATCCCTTGTCGACCCTTGCGGCGCCGGCGAAAAGCAGATGCTTGAATCCCGCATCCGCCGGCGACGTGTCCGTAGGGACGGGGGTGATCGGATAGGGGGCTGTCAGGGCATGCTCGAATCCGCATTCGCGGAACACGCGCACGACGGAATCGGTCGGCCCCAGCACGAAGACGTTCGGCTGCCGTCTCGCCATCCGCGCCAGGAACGCCCTTTTCTTCCCGTCCGGCCGGAACCAGTGAAAATAGAGAATCGCCTTTTTGGGCGGCAGGATCCCTCCCGCCGCGAGGGAGAGGAGCGCAAGGTCTATCCGCGTGGCCGTCGGAAGGAAGATCCGGCCCGGCTCCCGCAGAAGCCGCCGAAACAGGAGGGCCGCCTGGAACCGGCGCAGCCTCCTGCGGAAGTACGGGAAAACGCGCACGCCCGCTTCCTCGAGGCGTGGAAGCTTCGCCCCGCGTCCCGCGTAAAGGATAAGGGCGCAACCGCTCTTCCCGCGCCCTCCGCAGAAGCTATCGACGAAACTGTGGCAGTGCCCCGCTTCGGACTCGAGAGTGGGCTCGACGATATGAAGGACGGCCTGAGTCATCCCGTCTGCTTCTTCCGTTTCTCCCTCTCGAATTTGAAGGCGCGAAGGGGAGTTCCCAGGTGGATCTTCCGGAACAGCTCAAGCCTTTCGAGCAAAGGCGTTTCATGACGGGACGATCCAGGCACGTACCAGTTATTGTAGCCCGTGCGGCGGATGAGCCGGTATCCCTTCCCCTTCATGTGGCGATGGATGCGCAGCGAATGAACGTGATCTTCGACCAGGATAAGCGCCGGTTGCACCCTGTCGAAATCGAGCCCTGCAAGAACGTCCAGCTCCGTCCCTTCCGTGTCGATGGACAGGAAATCGACCCTGCCGACGCCCGCTTCCAGCAGCACCGCATCGAGCGTGACGACCCGCACCCTGATGGATGTAGAAAAGGGAATCTGGTTGTCCACGGCATTTTTTTCCAAGGAGGAGAACGTGCCGTAGACGTGGAAATCAGCTTCCCCGACCCGGTCGGGGGAGCTGACGGCGACCTCGAAAACACGCGAACGGGAACGGTCCTTCCGAAGGGATTCGCATTTGTCGGGGAGCGGCTCGACCAATACACCCGTCCATCCTACCTTCTCGAGGAGCCACGTCTGCGAGAGATGTATCGGATCGTTCGCGCCCACCTCGACGAATACGCCTTCGGTTGCAAAACCGAAATATTCCCACACCATAAGCTTCTCGCGCATCTCCCGGTCGGCCGGGTTCCCTCCGTATCGCATCCGCCGCTCCTTCAGACCATCAACCCGGCCATCGCATCCGCGACCGCCCCGGGGGAGATGCTACGCCGGCATTCGGCGTCCCTCGCGCACCGTTTCCTCAGGCACGCCGTGCATGGCATCGGGGCCTGCAGAAACCGGTGACCGGGGCCCATCGGGGCGTTCCGGTTCCCGTCGGTGACCCGGAATACGGAAACGGTCTTCGCCCCGGCGGCGGCCGCCACGTGCAGGGGACCTGTGTCCGGAGCCATGAGGTTGCCGCATCTTCGATACACGGCGGCGAGCTCCCCCAGCGGCATCTTCGGCAGCAGCTCCACCCTTCCGCCCGCGCTTTCGCGGATCTCCCCGGCCTCGCGCCGCTCTTCCTCGCTTCCCCAGGAAAGGAATGCCCCCATCGCCGGGAAACGGGCGGCAAGGATGCGCAGCGCTTCAGCCCAGAAGGCGGGATCCATCCGCTTGGTCCCCCAAGTGGTCCCCGCGTGCACCACGACGAGGGGATGGGCGTCCGGAAAAGCCCCATCCACGATCCGATCCGCCCGCCGGGCCTGCGATTCGGTCACATGTATCCTTGACCGGAGACCCGCCAGTTCGAACTTCCCGCCGAAGGGGGCGCTGACGATCCGAAGGAGCTTCTGGCTTATATGGCGATCCCCCGGCTGAAGCGCAACCCTCCGATTGGTGAAAAGGAGATTGGGGGCCTCGCGGACGCCGTTCCTGTCGAATCCGTACCGTACGGGGGCGCCGGAAAGCCCGACCACGACCCCGCTCTTCGCGTTCCCCTGGAGATCGAACGCCACGTCGTACTTCCCCTCGCGCAGGTCCCGGACCGCATCCGACGCCTCCCGCCTCGCCGAAGCCGTGGTCCAACCCCGCTTCCATCTCTTGATATCGAGCGACACCACCCTCCGCAATCCCGGATTCCCTTCGAGCAGGCCGGCGAACCGCCTGTCGACCGCCCAGTCGACCTGCGCCCCGGGAGCCGCCCGCCCCAGGAAGTCGATTACCGGAAGCGCATGAACGACGTCTCCCAACGCCGAAAGCTTGACGATCAGTATCCGGCGGATATCAGGTTGACTCACGGGTACACTCCGCCATCAAGCTCCGCGCGGCGTCGACGACCATGTCAGACGTGACTCCCAGCATGCACTCGTGCCCGCGGTCGCACTCCCTCAGCATGCAGGGAGAGCAGTCCACGTCCACGCGGACGATCCTGGCCTTGCCGGTCCAGGGGGACGTCGTGCGCCAGTCGGTCGGCCCGAAGATCGCCGCAATCGGAACCCCCAGGGCCGCTGCTATATGCATCGGTCCGGAATCGTTGGTGACCAGGAACCCGCAGAGGGAAAGCAAGGCCATGAGCTCGCGCACGGTCGTCTTTCCCGCAAGGTTCACGGGCCGGCGCCGCATGGCCGCCTCGATCTCCGCCGACAGGGGCATCTCGGGAATCGATCCCATCAGCACAACGGAAGACCCCCACTCCTCGGAAAGGGCGTCGGCCGCCGATGCGAACCGGTCGGGGAACCAGCGCTTCGCCGATCCGTAAGTCGCGCCCGGATTGATGCCGAGGATCCTCCCGCCCTTCGGGACTCCCAGGCCGGCAAGCCGCTCCGCCATGGATTCCCTTTCCCCGCCGGTAACCTGGAGGCGCATTGCCGGGTTCGCCGGCCTTGCGATTCCCAATTCCGAAACCAGGTGGAGGTAATATTCCGCATGGTGCAGATGGAGGACCTTCCCGGTCGCGGGAACGGCCCGTGAAAGGAGCATCCGCCTTCCGTCGGTCGCATACCCCTCCCGTGCGGGAATGCCGGCAAGGAAGGCCAATAGCGCCGCGTCGAATGCGTTCTGAAACAGGATCGCCTTGCCGATGCGCCTGCGGCGAAGCTCCGCCGCCATCCGCAGGATCCCGGCCGCCCCGGCGTGCCTGCCCTCCTTTTCGTAAACGACGATCTCGTCGACGTCGGGATGATGGAGGAACAGTTCGGCGACAAGCGGCTTTGCGGCAAGAACGATCCTGGAGCCGGGGAAAGCGGCCCGCACCGCGCCAAGGGCAGGGGTGGTCAGCACCGCGTCTCCCAGCCAGTTGACGGCGCGCACGAGCAGCGTCGCCGGCGGTTCCTTCTTCATGCTGGCTTGCATGAAAACAGGATATCACTCCCCGAAGAACCGTCGGACCTGCCGTATGACCTCGTCCTGGTCCTTTCGGGAAAGGAAAGCCGACATGGGCAGGGACAGGATTTCATCGGAAACGGCGGAGGCGACGGGGAAATCATCCTTTCCGTATCCCAGTCCCGAGAAGGCCTCCTGCTTGTGCAGCGGTATAGGGTAATGGACGGCCGTCGGGATGCCGTTCGCGCCCAGGTAGGCCGCCAGTTCCTCCCTGCGGGAAGTCCTGATCGAATACTGCGCGTAGACGTGCGTGTTGCCGGGCGCGATCGACGGAACGGCGACGACTTCCCCCAGCGCTTTCGAATAGCGGGCGCCGGCTTCGGCGCGACGCTCCACCTCGGAGGGGAAATGCGGGAGTTTGGCCAGGAGCACCGCGGCCTGAATCTCGTCCAGCCGCCCGTTGATCCCGATCGCCTTGTGACGGTAACGCTGCCACTGCCCGTGGTTGCGGAGCCCCGCGATCCTGTCCGCCATACCGTCGTCCGAGGTGAATACCATTCCTCCGTCCCCGTAGCAGCCGAGCGGCTTCGAAGGGAAGAAGGAGGTCGTCCCCACGTGCGGGAATCCGCACGACTTCTTCCCGTTGCGTTCGGCGCCGAACGACTGGCATCCGTCCTCGATCAGAAATATCCCGTATTCGGACGTGATCTTCAGCAGGGCCTCGATGTCCGCGCACTGGCCGTAGAGGCTGACCGCGATGATGCCGCGAGTATTCGTGGTCAAGGCTTCCTCGACCTTCAGTGGATCGATATTGTAAGTCTTCGGCTCTATGTCGACGAAGACCGGGGTGGCCCCGGTGAGCGCTATGACTTCGGCCGTCGCAATGAAGGTGAAGGGCGTCGTGATTATCTCGTCTCCCGGCCCCACGCCGTAAGCCAGCAACGCAAGCAGGAGGGCGTCGGTTCCCGAGGAGCATCCGAGAGCGTGCTTGGCTCCGATAAAGGAAGCCAGCATTCGTTCCAGTTCGGCCCCCTTGGGTCCGAGGATGAACTGGGAGCTTTTCAGAACGGAGTCGATCTGCGCTCTGATATCGGCTTCGTATTCACTGAATTGCGCTTTCAGGTCGACAAACGGAATTCCCATCCCCTCGCACCTTCCCCTCCGGCTTTCCACTTTTATAGAGGTAATTCCCCGCGACTTCAAGGGCGTAGATTCTGCGCTTCCGGCGGCAGGCTGTATGCTAATTTAGCATAACGGGAGGGGAAGGCGTCCCGGAAGGGGGGGTGGATGGACAGGGATTCAATCGTCTTGGTCACCGGGGCCGGCGGCATGGTGGGATCTGCCGTTCGGGACCTGCTTTGCCGGCGTGGGTACGAACGCGTTCTGGCCCCTTCCCGGAAAGAACTTGACCTATGCGACCCGGAAATGGTCGACGGCTACATGAGCGTGAACCGTCCCGAATATGTCTTCATGATCGCGGCGAAAGTGGGGGGGATCGCGGCAAACCAGGCGGACCCGGTCGGTTTTCTGAGTGAAAACGTGAGGATGCAATTGAATCTATTCGAGTCATGCTTTAAATACAAGACCCGGAAGAATCTTTTCCTGGGAAGTTCCTGCATCTATCCGCGGGAGTGTCCCCAGCCGATGAAGGAGGAGTACCTCCTGACCGGCCCGCTCGAGTCGACGAATGAAGGGTACGCTCTCGCCAAAATAGTAGGATTGAAGCTCGCAAGGTATTATCAACGGCAATATGGAATGGTCACCGTGTGCCCCATGCCGTGCAACATATACGGCACGAACGACCACTTCGATTTCCAGCGTTCCCACGTCCTCTCGGCCCTCGTCAGGCGATTCGTCGACGCCTGCGACGAAGGTCGGCCGGATGTTACCCTCTGGGGAACGGGGGCTGCGAGGCGCGAGTTCCTGCATGTCATCGACGCGGCGGAGGCGATCGTTTTCCTTATGGAGCGGTGCGACGATTCGGATATCGTGAACGTCGGCACCGGGGAAGAAATATCCGTTCGCGAACTCGCGGAGCGGATCTCCCGGATGGTCGGATTTCGCGGCGACATCCGCTGGGACCACGGCAAACCGGACGGAATGCCCAGGAAATGCCTGGACATCGGGCGGCTCTCGAATGCAGGTTTCAGGCATAAAATCAACCTTGAGGCCGGCGTCCAAAGGACGATCGAAGAATACCGGCTGCTCAAGGCGGAAGGGAGGATCCCATAAACCTGGATGTCACGAACAAACTGGGCGGCGTCATCGAGATGCTGCTGGAGGCGCACAGCAGGATAAACGAGGCGAAGCCGGTAAAATACTGGTACCCGTTGAGCATGGCCTCCTACGGCGTAGAGGAAATACTCGAGGCGCTGGACTCGATGTGCAGCTTCCGGACGTCGATGTGGGAAAAAACCGCGGAATTCGAGCGTTCGTTCGCGAAATTCCAGAACTGTTCGGACGCGGTCATGGTGAACAGCGGATCGTCCGCCGACCTCCTCCTGTCATTCCTCCTGACCAGCCCGCCGTCCCCCAGGCTGGAGAGGGGGGACGAGATCCTCATCCCGGCGGTAACCTGGCCCACGCAGGTTTGGTCCCCGATCATGGCGGGGCTCAGGGTAAGCCTCGTGGACGTCGATCCGGATACACTGAACATCTCCCTTACGGACCTCGAACGGAAGATCACCGATTCCAGCCGGGCGATCTTCCTTGTCCATCTGCTGGGGAATCCATGCGACATGGGAGGAATTCTCGAACTCGCCGGGAAGCACGGCCTGATCGTCATCGAAGACTGCTGCGAGGCGCTGGGCTCCGAATGGAACGGGGTGAAAGTGGGAAACTTCGGGCTCGGGGCCGCCTTCTCGTTTTTCTTCTCCCATCACATCACCACCATGGAAGGCGGGATGATAACGACAAACGATCCCGAGCTTGCGGACCGGCTGCGAATCCTCAGAGCCCACGGCTGGCTCCGCAACGTGGACCCCAGTCGGGTCCCGGCAGGCGACGACGAAACGGACGCAAGGTACTCCTTCGTGAATTGGGGATTCAATCTGCGGCCCACGGAGCTGCAGGCCGGATTCGGCTTGCAGCAGCTCGCCAAGCTTCCGGAATTCACAGGGCGCCGCGGCAAACTCGCTTCCAGGTTCTTCTCATACATCGACGGCAGCCGGTTCCTATCGAGGCCTGCAGTGTCCGCCTCCGGCCGTCCCGTCTGGATGGCCCTCCCGGTGCTTCTCAAGGAATGCGCGCCGTTCCGGCGCCATGACATCACCGCCTACCTTGAGAGCTCGGGGATCGAAACAAGGCCGATCGTCGCGGGGAATCTCACGCGCCAGCCTGCGGCAAGACTTTTCGAGAGCCTGCGCGCCGGGTCATTTCCGGGCGCAGACGTCGTCCACGACCGTGGATTCTACGTCGGCCTGTCGCCCTTCGTGGAAGATGCGGCGATGGACAGGCTGATCGAATGCCTAGAAGCATTCATGAGACGCTTTTGACAAGGGGACCCGGGACCCGCGAATGTGACATTGACCGCGGAGAATACGGTCTGTTATACATATACGGTTCTGGGAGGGATGGCCGAGCGGCTTAAGGCGGCGGTCTTGAAAACCGCTGAGCGGAAACGCTCCGTAGGTTCGAATCCTACTCCCTCCGCCATGGAGTTTGACATCGGAGGGGCAGGGATTCGAACCCGAGCCTTCCGCCGAGCGGATAGCGAGGAAAAGCCCGACCTTGTGGAGGGCGTCCCCACTCCCGCTTAAAGGGCGCCCCCTGGGGCACCCCGCTTCAAAATTGCGGAGGGGTGAGGCGTGATCGCCGGAGCCCCATCGGTCGAATCCTACTCCCTCCGCCAAGGTGTTTAACGACGGAGGCATGTGGATTTGAACCCGAGCCTTCCGCCGTTATTTTTGCACAAGAGTATTCGCGGAGAGGTGTCCGAGCTGGCCGAAGGAACGCGACTGGAAATCGCGTAGGCGGCTTATACCCGCCTCGAGGGTTCGAATCCCTCCCTCTCCGCCAGGATGTTTGACAGACGGAGATCCGGGGATTCGAACGCGAGCTTGCCGCCGAGCGATTAGCGAGGAGGAGCCCGACCTTGCGGAGGGCGAAAGGCAAGCGAGCTGCCGGATAGGCGCAGGCGAGATCGCCGGAGCCTCGGCGGGCGAATCCCTCCCTCTCCGCCAGGATGTTTGACAATCGGAGAAGCGGGGATTCGAACCCGAGCCTTCCGCCGAGCGGATAGCGAGGAGAAGCCCGACCTTGCGGAGGGCGGAAGGAAGGCGAGTCGCCGGGAGGCCGGAGGCAAGATCGCCGGAGGCTCATCGGGCGAATCCCTCCCTCTCCGCCAGGATGTTTGAAAACGGAGATACCGGGATTCGAACGCGAGCTTGCCGCCGGTATGAATGATGAAAAACAGCCGGAGAGGTGGCCGAGTCGGCTGAAGGCAACCGCCTGCTAAGCGGTTGTACGGGTAAAACCGTACCGAGGGTTCGAATCCCTCCCTCTCCGCCAGGATTTTTATAAAACAAAATCAAATCCATACCACCCGTACTTTCATGCAGTGAAAGTACGGAAGGAACGAGGAGGAACGATGAAGAGAATCGCATTGCTGATTGCGACGGTTATGATGTTCACCCTTGCCACGGCCGCCTGCAAGAAGAAGGAAGCGCCGGCTCCCCCGCCTCCGATGCCCGGTCAGGGGATGCCCGGCCAGCCCGGCGGCATGCCCCCGATGGGCGGAGGCCCCGAGAAGAAGGTCGTCGTCCCCGATGCGGTGAAGGGAGCGTGGAAAGCCGTAAAGATAGAGGTGGAATTCAAGGAGAAGAAATCCAAGAAGCAGTTTACGGTTCCCCTTAATTCGGAATTCAAGGTCCCTGAAACCGACCTCGTCATCAAGACGGGCGAGTTCCTGCCCCACTTCACGATGGCGGCCGAATCGATCACTTCCAGCTCAAACAACCCGGAGAACCCGGCGGCACAGCTGGAGGTCTTCCAGAACCAGAAGGAGATATTCCACGGATGGCTTTTCTCGAAGTTCCCTACGGTCCATCCGTTCCAGCACGACAAGTACGGCATTACGCTGGTCGATGGAGTGAAGAAGTAACGGATGCGGGCGGCGGGCGCCCGGGTTATTTAACGGCGCGGTTAACCACCGCCAGCATCTGTGCGTGAACTCGTCCGTTTGAGGCAAGTATATCGGGCTGGTGGATGTCATAGGGCGACCCGTCCAGGCGGGTCGCCACCCCCCCGGCCTCCGTGAGGATCAGGAGTCCCGCCGCCGTATCCCACGGGCGGAGCTTGAGCTCCCAGAATCCGTCGAACCTCCCGCAGGCGAGGTAGCACATGTCCAGCGCAGCCGACCCGTCCCGCCGTATCGCCTGCCCGGCGAAGACGAACTCCCGGAAATAGTCCAGGTTGTTTTCGGTGGACGTCTTGATGTCGTATGCAAACCCGGTTGCCAGCAGTGACTGCCGCAGCTTTTCCGTGGCGGATACGAATATGCGCTCGCCGTTGAGGAACGCCCCTCCCCCGGGCGTTGCAGTGAACAGCTCCGACAGAAGCGGGTCGAATACCGCTCCCGCCAGCGCAACTCCGGCCCTCTCCACGGCGATCGAGACGCAGAAACAGGGGTAGTTGTGCGCATAGTTGGTCGTGCCGTCCAGGGGATCGACTATCCACCGATAAGGCGATGACGTCATGATTTCGGGGGTTTCCTCCGAGAGGATCCCGTGGTCCGGAAAGGCCGATCGGATCCTTTCCATGATGTACGCCTCGGACAGTTGGTCCACCTCGGTCACCAGGTTTATCTCCCCCTTGTAGCGGATCGATTGTTTTCGCCCGTAGTTCCTGCGCAGGATCTCGCCCGCCCCCTTAGCCATGTCCACCGCGAATTCAAGCAGTTCCCGGTTATCCATTCCGCCTCCCGGCTTACAGAAGCTTGCATCCTGACTCCGGCATTATAGTATGGTGGGGAATCCGGAGGGAGGCTTCGAATATGAAACGCGGCTTCGCGGTATTTCTTATAACGATCGTTGTCCTGCTCGGCGCCTGCGCGACGGCAAAGAAGGAGTCGCGCCCCTGGCAGCCGGGCGAAAGCATCATCTGCCCGCATTGCGGACGCAGCTTCCCGGTCCCCGAAAAGCTGGGCAAATAAGCGGGAACTCGCGCAATAGGGAGCTGCAGGTAAAGGTCCCTTGCATATTCCCGACGGATACCTCGGCCCCCCAACATATATTGCCGCATACGCTATCTGCGCGCCCCTGTGGGCCGTCGCCGCGCGAAAGGTCCGCCGGACCCTCGATGCGCGCAGGGTGCCGCTCCTCGCCATCTCGGCGGCGTTCTCGTTCCTCGTAATGATGTTCAACATCCCGCTTCCGGGCGCGACTACCGGTCACGCCGTCGGGGGGGTCCTTATCGCCATCGCCGTGGGGCCTTGGGGGGCGTTCCTTTCGATCAGCATCGCGCTTGTCATCCAGGCCCTGCTGTTCGGGGACGGCGGGATCACGGCCATCGGCGCCAACTGCCTCAATATCGCGTTCGTCATGCCGTTCGCCGGGTACTTCGCATACATGATCATTTCCAGGGTTGCCGGGATATCTTCCGGGAAGGGGAAGGCTATCGCCGCGGGGATCGCAGGGTGGTTCGGCCTGAACGCCGCCGCATTGGCCACCGCCGTGGAGTTCGGCATCCAACCCCTTCTGCACACGGGTACCGACGGCCGCGCCTATTACGCCCCGTACCCCCTTTCGGTGGCGATTCCGGCCATGATGCTGGAGCATCTCATTGTTTTCGGGGTCGTCGAAGGATTGGTCACCGGCCTCGTCGTCCGTTACCTGCAGCAGTCGCGGTCCGCCTGGATGTTGACGCCGAACGGGGAGGATACCTCTGAATGAGCTTTTCCAGGGAGTTCAGGGAATATCGGAAATTCCTGGTTGCGCTGGTCGTCCTGGCGCTCCTGTCCCCCCTGGGGCTGTACATGCCGCGAATCCTTTCGGCCGGCTCCGCCTGGGGGGAATGGGGCCTCGATGAAATAAGGAAAATCGCCGGGTACGCTCCCGCCGGCATGGAGCGGGATGCGAATCTCTGGAAAGCGCCGATGCCCGATTACGGGCCGCCCTCAGGGGAGAACGTCCCCCTTTCCCGGCAGGGCGTCTTCTATATCCTGTCGGGATTTACGGGCATCCTGCTGTGCGGTGGAGGAGCCTGGCTGCTTGGCCGATGGCTGGCCGGGAAAAAAAAGTAGCGGTGCGTTCGGTGCAGACCGAAAGGGAGCGGCAATTCCGCGCTTTTGCCGATGTTCGCGGTCTGCGGCTCCCCGCGAATACGCACATCGACAGGACCCTTCGGGGCCTGTCCTCCTTTTTTTCCGGCGCCTTTTTCCGCGAAGAAACCGCCCGCCGCCATGGACTCATGCAGGGAGTCGATCCACGGGCCCGCCTTCTCGCCGTCCTGTGGTTCATTTTCAGCCTGAGCATTGCGAAGCGGTTCCCCACGCTCGCGTCGCATGCCGTCCTGCCTGTTGCCGCCGCCGCGCTCTCCCGAATCCGCCTCCGGGAGTTCATGGGCGCCGGCTTCCTGTTCGCGCTGCTCTTTTCCCTTCTGATGTCGGCGCCCTCGTTGCTCAATCTTTTTTACGAAGGGACGGTGGTCTACCCGCTGCTTGCTCTCGGCGAAGGAAGGTCCATCGGCCCGTATTCATTGCCCGCAGTCGTGGGAATCACCCGCGAGGGGCTCCTGACAGCGGCCACCTTCCTGCTGCGCGTCCTTCCCTCCGCAGCGGCGGCCCTGCTGCTGACACTGACCACCCGATGGGCCGACCTGCTTCGCTCCTTACGGTTCCTGCGCCTCCCCCCTCTCTTCCTGCAGGTAGGCGGGATGGCGGTGCGATACGTCCACGCCCTTCTCCGGGCGTCCGAGGATATGCACCATGGCAAAAAGAGCCGCATGGTTTGCAGGATGCCGGCAGGGGCGGAGCAGGCATGGGCCGGCTCGCGGCTCGCGGCCTCCTGGGAGCGCAGCCTCCACCTGATGGAGGAAGTCAGCGGCGCAATGAAGGCGCGCGGATTCACCGGGGAGGCGAAATTCCCGGCGGAAAAAAGGCTGCGGGGGCGTGACTGGGGGTTCGTCGCCGCCGTCGTGCTATTCTGTACAGGTGCACATCTCCTCTGATATGCATGCGTCCAGGCACGGCACGGAGTCAGATCCTCCTCCCATCCTTGAGCTTTCCGACGTCCATTTCGCATACGAAGACGGGAACCCGGCGCTTTCCGGCCTTTCCCTGGCGGTCGGCACCGGCGAGCGGATCGCCGTGCTCGGGGCGAACGGGTGCGGCAAGTCGACGCTCCTCAAGCTTATGGGCGGGCTTATATTCCCTCATAAGGGAGACTACCGCGCCTTCGGCCGCAGGATCACCGATTCACTCCTCTCCCGCGACGACTTCGGGATGTACTTCAGGAAGGAAATCGGCATCCTTTTCCAGAATCCCGACGCCCAGCTCTTCAACCCGACCGTCGAGGACGAGATCGCCTTCGGCCCGCTCCAGATGAACGACCCTCCGGAAGAGGCGCACTCGCGGGTGATGGAGGCGATGGACCGTTTCGGGCTGCGGGGACTTGCAGGCAGACCTCCGTTCGCTCTTTCGGCGGGAGAGAAAAAGAAAGTGGCCATAGCTTCCGTGCTGGTGATGGACCCGCAGGTCCTCCTGCTCGACGAACCGACGGCGGGGCTCGACCCGCGCAGCAGCAGGGGGCTGGTGGACCTGATCATGGAGATGGAAAAACGAGGGAAGACCGTGGTCACCGCGACCCACGACCTGCATATCGTCCCGGACATCGCGCGGCGGGTCATAGTGCTCGGAGAGGACCGCAGGGTTCTCGCCGCAGGGACTCCCGAGAGCATCCTTTCCGACCGCTCCCTGCTCCTGGAGGCAAACCTGGTCCATCTCCACCGCCATCTGCACGAGGACTATTGGCACGAGCATGAGCACGAGCACCCCGAGATTCACCATGTCCATCGACATCCCGACGATCCTTCGGAGGGGGAAAAGGACAAATGAACCCGATCCCTCGAACGCCTGGCTCCGGGACTAACCGCATCCAGGCGCTTAACTACGGCCGAACGAAGGTGGCGTTCCCCGAGGGCGTATTCGAGACCTTCGACGTGCTTTCCGCGCGATCGCCCATGCCGCCTCCGTCCGAGGAGGAGCTGCTCCGGAATCGGATCGCGCGGCCCATCGGATGCCTCCCCCTGCGCCAGATGCTCAAGTCCGGCGAATCCGTCGCCGTCGCGGTCTCGGACGTGACCAGGTACAGCGCCACGGAAAAGCTCCTTACCCCCCTGCTGCGGGAAATGGACGCGGCTGGAATTCCCAGGGACAGGGTCACCATTTACGTGGCCCGGGGGACGCATCGCGCGCTATCGGTTGAGGAGCTCCGGTCGGCGGTCGGTCCCGAGATGGCTTCCGGAATACACGTTGAGCAGTCGGACCCGGACGGGGAGACGGTCCGCGTAGGGACCACTTCCCGCGGAACGCCCGTCATGCTGTGCCGATCGTTGACGGAAAAAGACCGGGTCGTCCTGACCGGGACGATCTCCTTCCATTACTTCGCCGGATTCGGGGGAGGGAGGAAGGCGCTGGTCCCGGGCTGCGCCGCGCGCAAGACCGCGGAGGCCACCCACTTCCGCATCTTCCTCCCGGACGGCCCCGGAAAACACCCGCTTGCACGCCCCGGAATGCTCGCCGGCAACCCCGTGCACGAGGACATCGTCGAGGCCGTTTCGATGGCGCCGCCTTCGTTCATGGTCAATACCCTCCTCACGCCCGACAAACAGCTGTTCGATGCCGTGGCCGGCCATTGGCAGAAGGCGCACGAGGAGGGGTGCGAGCGGTACGCCAGGATCTACCGGGTGCGAATACCGCGAAGGTACCCGCTCGTCATCGCCTCGGCCGGCGGATACCCCAAGGACATCAATTTCATACAGGCGCACAAGGCGATGGACCAGGCGTTCGCGGCTCTGGAGCCGGGCGGCGCGCTTATTCTTCTTGCGGAGTGCCCGGACGGATTCGGTAGCCCGCAGTTCTTTCCGTGGTTCCGGTTCAGCGAAGCCG
Source organism: Deltaproteobacteria bacterium (assembly GCA_050263095.1). GTDB lineage: Bacteria > Desulfobacterota > Deferrimicrobia > Deferrimicrobiales > Deferrimicrobiaceae > FEB-35. Next base: position 41,614 of record JBLNEW010000086.1, read on the forward strand.
CGGAGATGGAAGCGGAGCTGCGCGCGAACTACCAGATTTACGGGCAGACGGCGCACGCCGCCCTCGTAAAGGCGGGAGCCTGCCGCGCAATCCTGATTTCCTCCCTGCGGCCGGGGGACGTGGAGCGGATGGGTATGACTCCCGCGGCCTCGCTTGGGGAGGCCGTCGACATGGCGCGCAGACACCTGGGCGGGCTGCCCCAGCCGCTCGTCATCCCCGACGCCGGGTACGTCCTTCCGGACCCCGCCGGGTAAACAGGATGGAGGTATCGCCGATGCATCGGATCTGGAATCCCGACGAGATGAAGTCCCGGGAGCTAGCGCCTGGGGTGACGGCGAAAATCGCATCGGGTGAGAAGCTTATGTTCTCCCTCGTAACCCTGGAGCCCGACTCCGTGGTGCCGGAGCACTCCCACCCGCACGAGCAGATGGGAATCATGATGTCGGGGGATATGGAGCTGACGGTCGCGGGGGAGTCGAGGCTCCTTTCGGCGAACGACATATACCTCGTCCCCGGGGGCGTCCCCCACAAGGTCGTCACCGGGCCGCGGGGGGCGCTTGCGCTGGATGCATTCTCTCCCCCCCGGGAAGAGTACAGGTAGGCAGCGCCAAGGGGCCGGCCCGCTCGTCCGGGCCGGCCCGCGAACACGCCTGCGTCAGACCGCCGCGGTCGGCGCCTTTTCCCTGGCCTTTCGCGATCCTTTTCGCGCGATCTTCTCCCGCTCCTCGGCCGCAACCCAACGGTTGATGGCGGAAATGTAAGCCTTCACGGCCGCCTCGATGATATCCGTCGAGCTCGCCCCTCCCGCGAATATCGTCCCGTTCGTCCGAATGCGGACGGTCGCCTCCCCGATGGCGTCTTCCCCGGAAGTTATCGCGTTCAGGCCGAAGTTTATCAGCGTGAACTTGTGCCCGACGATCCGTTCTATGCACTTGTAGGCCGCGTCGATAGGCCCGTTTCCCGTGGACGCCTCCTCGACCACCTCGTTTCCGCACCGCACCCGGAGAGCGGCCATCGGCGTCGCCTTTGTGCCCGAAAGGATCTGTATGTGCTCCAGGCGGTAGGTCTCGGGGACCTTGAACAGCTCCTCCTGAACGAGAATCTCCAGGTCCTCGACCTGCACCTCCTTCTTCTTGTCCGCCAGCTCCAGGAACTTCGTGTATACGGCGTCCAGCTGCGCGTCGGTAAGGGCATGTCCGAAGGAAGAGATGTGATGCTTGAGCGCCGCCCGCCCCGAGCGTGCCGTAAGCGTGAACGTGTGGGCGGAAACCCCGACGTCCTCGGGCCGGATGATCTCGTAGGTGGACCGGTCCTTCAGGATCCCGTCCTGGTGGATGCCTGAAGAGTGGGCGAAGGCGTTCGTTCCCACGATGGCCTTGTTCCTCTGGATCGGCAGCCCCATGAGGGCAGAGACCATCTTGCTGGTCTTGGATATTTCCCTGACGTTGACCTCCGTGTAGAGATTCCCGAAGATCTCCTTACGGGTCCGGATCGCCATTACGACCTCTTCCAGCGCGGCGTTGCCGGCCCGCTCGCCGATCCCGTTCATCGTCACTTCCGCCTGCCTGGCCCCCGCCAGGATCCCCGCCAGCGTGTTCGCCGTGGCCATGCCGAGGTCGTTATGGCAGTGCATGGACAGAACCGCCTTGTCCAGCGCCGGCACCTTCTCCTTGAGGCGACGTATCCGGTCGCCCATCTCCTGCGGAGTCGCGTACCCCACGGTATCGGGCACGTTGATCGTCGTCGCCCCGGCCTTGACGACGGCCTCCACGCTCCGGCAGAGGAACTCGAAATCGGTCCGCGCCGCGTCCTCCGTGGAGAACTCCACGTCCGGGCACAGCGACCTGGCGTACTTGACCGTGTCCACGCACCACTGCAGGATCTTGTCCCTGTCGGAGCGGAACTTCTTCTGGATATGGATGTCGGAGGTTCCAAGGAAAGTGTGGATCCGCGGACGCCTCGCGACCTTCACCGCCTCCCAAAGGGTATCTATGTCCTTGCGCACCGCCCGGGCAAGCCCCGTGATGACGGGGCCCTTCACTACCCGGGCGACCTCCCGCACCGCGTCGAAGTCTCCGGGCGAAGACGCCGGGAACCCCGCTTCTATGATGTCCACCTTCAATGCCGCAAGCTGCTTGGCGATCTCCACCTTCTGTTCCTTGGCGAGCTTCGCCCCCGGCACCTGCTCCCCGTCCCTCAATGTCGTGTCGAATACGAATACCTTCTCGGCCATCTGCTCCTCCTCCTGATTTTTTCTACTTGAACGCGCTCCAATAAAAAAAGGCCGCGGGGAACCGGATTCCCTTTGGCCATTAAATCAAAAGGCCGCGGGAACCTTGCCGGTTCCCGCGGCCCGCAATCGGCGATCAGCCTACGGCTTCACGCGCTCGCGCGGCGGCGGGCCGGCCCCTCGAGTAGGGCCAGTAGGGCG
>JBLNEW010000087.1:0-54546 GCA_050263095.1 Deltaproteobacteria bacterium
TGAAAAATTCGTCGAGCGGGTATGGAAGTGGAAGGAGGAGAGCGGCGGCGTCATCCTGCGCCAGCTGAAGCGCCTGGGGGCGTCGTGCGACTGGGAGCGGGAGCGGTTCACGATGGACGAAGGGCTGTCCCGCGCGGTGCGCGAGGCGTTCGTCCGGCTGTACCGGAAGGGGCTGATCTACCGCGGCCGCTACATAATAAACTGGTGTCCCCGCTGCCGCACGGCCCTGTCCGACCTTGAAGTGAGCTACGAGGAGACCCGCGGGGCGCTCTATTTCATCCGCTATCCGGAGCTGTCCGGCCGCCGCAGCGTCGTGGTGGCGACTACCCGTCCGGAGACGATGCTGGGCGACACCGCCGTCGCAGTGAACCCCGCCGACGATCGGTTCGCCGGCCGCGTCGGGGCGACGCTTCGCCTTCCGCTGATGGACAGGCCGATCCCCCTGATCTCCGACGGGATGGTCGACCGCGAATTCGGGACCGGGGCCGTGAAGATCACGCCGGCCCACGACGCGAACGACTTCGAAGTGGCCAGGCGCCACGAGCTCCCGTCCGTTCGGGTCATCGACGAATCCGGGAGGATGACCGCGGATGCGGGCGCCTTCGCCGGCATGGACAGGTTCGCCTGCCGCGAGGCCGTCGTGGAAAAGCTGAAAGCCGACGGCCTCCTGGTCAAGGAGGAGCCTTACCTGCACAACGTCGGGCACTGCTACAGGTGCCGGACCGTCGTCGAGCCCGCGGAGAGCATCCAGTGGTTCGTGCGGACGAAGCCCCTGGCCGGGCCCGCGATCCGCGCCGTCAGGGAAGGCGAGACCCGCATCGTCCCGCCGCAGTGGGAGAAGACCTACTTCGAATGGATGGACAACATCCGCGACTGGTGCATCTCGCGGCAGATCTGGTGGGGGCACCGGATCCCCGCGCATCACTGCGGAGACTGCGGCCAGACCACCGTCGAGACGGATCCCCCGGAGAAGTGCGCATCATGCGGCTCCGGCAACCTGAAGCAGGAGGAAGACGTACTCGACACGTGGTTCTCGTCGGCGCTGTGGCCCTTCTCGACGCTGGGATGGCCGAAAGACACGCCGGATTTCTCCCGGTACTACCCGACGTCCGCGCTCGTGACCGGCTTCGACATCCTGTTCTTCTGGGTCGCGCGGATGATGATGATGGGGATCGAGTTCACGGGCAAGGCCCCCTTCAGGGACGTGGTTATCCATGCGCTGGTGCGGGACGCCAGGGGAGAGAAGATGAGCAAGACCCGCGGCAACGTCATCGATCCCCTCGAGGTGATGGACCGTTACGGGACCGACGCCTTCCGATTCACGCTGGTGGCGCTGGCGGCGCAGGGGCGCGACATCCGTATGTCCGACGACCGGGTGGAAGGATACCGGAATTTCATGAACAAGATCTTTCAGGCCGGCCGTTTCGTCCGCATGCACGTCGACGCGGAAACTTCGCGGGAGCTGCCGGAGGATCTGTCGGTAGTGGACCGGTGGATCCTCTCGCGGCTGCAGCGCGTGATAGACGAGGTCCGGCGCGGGATCGAGGAGTACCGATTCAACGACGCGGGCCAGGCCTTCTACCAGTTCACGTGGCACGAGTTCTGCGACTGGTACGTCGAGATGATAAAGCCGTCCCTTTCGCCAGAGGCCGATCCGGCGGTACGGCGGAACCAGCGCGCGGTTCTGCTCAGGGTGTTCGAGACGATAATCGCCCTCGGGCAGCCGTTCATACCGTTCCTTACGGAGGAAATCTGGCAGTCGTTGCCGGGTGCGAAGCGTGACAGCATCCTTCGTCAGGGTTACCCCTCGGTAGACCCGGATAGGACCGACGTCGACGTCGAAGAGGACATGGGGCACCTCATGGAAGTCATCCGGGCGGTGCGCAACATCCGCAGCGAGCTGAACGTCTCCCCGGCGAAAAAAGTGGAGGTCCGGCTGAAGGGAAAGGTAGAGGATCTTGCTTTCCTGCGGGAGCACGAAGAGATCCTTCGCAGGCTGGCGCGCGCGGACAGGGTGGTTCACAAGGACCCGGATTACATTCCGGTCAAGGACGCGACCGCTGTCGTGAACGACATCGAGGTCTGCCTTCCCCTTGCGGGGCTCATTGACTTCGACCAGGAAGCGAGGCGCCTGCGCAAGGAGGTCGACAAGGCCGGAGCGGAGCTCTCCGTGGTCACCGGCAAGCTTTCCAACGAAAGGTTCGTGTCGAACGCGCCCGCGGATATCGTCGAGGCCCACCGCTCGAGGAAGGACGACCTGGAAGCCAAGCTTTCGAAGCTGTCCAGGAACCTGGAGCTGGTGACGCGGTACCTTTCGTGATCCGCCCCCCCGATTACGAGGAGCTCGTGCGCCTGGCGCTGCGCGAGGACGCCCCCTTCGGAGACCCCTTCGGATCCGCTTTTCCCCAGCCGGTCCGCGGCCTGTTTCTCGCCGGTGCGCCGGGGCTGTTCTGCGGCGGTCCCGTCGCCGCCGAGGTTTTCCGCCAAGTCGACCCTGCGGTCACTGTCGAATTCGCGGAGGAGGGGCGCCTGATGTCGGCGGGAGACCGGGCGGGGGAGGCCCGCGGGCCCGCGGGTTCGCTTCTGCGCGCCGAGCGGGTGGCCCTCAACTTCCTGCAGCGGCTGTCCGGAATCGCTTCGGCGACGGCCAGGTTCGTCGAGAAGGCGGCCCCCCACGGCGCCCGCATCCTCGACACGAGGAAGACGACCCCGCTTCATCGGGTGCTGGAGAAGTACGCCGTCCGGGTGGGCGGCGGCTTCAACCATCGCTTCTCGCTGTCCGACGGCATTCTCATCAAGGAGAACGGCATACGCGCCGCCGGGGGGATCCCGCAGGCGGTGGCAGCCGCGCGTCGTCACGCCTCCCACCTCGTCCGCGTGGAGGTCGAAGTCGAGAGCCTTGAAGACGCGGGTAAAGCCGTAGAGGAGGGGGCCGACGCCGTGCTTCTCGACAACATGCCCCCCGATGCGGTTCGCGAAGCGGTGCGGCGCTTCGGAGGCCGCGTATTCCTTGAGGCGTCCGGCGGGATCGGTTTGGACAACGTCGAGGAATACGCGCGGACCGGCGTTGCCGCGATCTCCATCGGGGCCCTGACGCACTCCGCGCCGGCGCTAGATCTTTCCTTCGAACTGTCCGTATGAAACGGCCTTCCCTGTTCCTTTGCCTTTTTTTTGCGCTTTCCGGCACGTGCGCGGCGGCCCCCGAAGGATACCGGGCGGTCGAGTCCGTGGCGGCGTCGGTGAACGGGGAGGTCGTATTCCTGTCGGACGTGGCGCGCGAGGCCTGTTTTTACCGCTGCGGGACGGTCCCGGGCCAGGCTCCGCAGGAATTGTCGCTTGCGCAGGCGAGGGAAAAGCTCATAGCGGATACGCTGGTCATCCAGGAAGCGGAAAAGCTCGGGTTGGGGGCGGTGGACAACGCCGCCCTCGCGGCTCCGACGGCGGAATCCCTGTCGCGGACGAGGAAATGCGGGCATGCCTGCGCGGAAGGCGTCACCGAGGCGCATGTCCGCGACCTCGTGCGTCGCAGGCTGCTGGTGCGGGATTTCCTCGAGAAGCGCATCGCCGTCTTCATAGAAGTCAACGAGGAAGAGGTGCGGCGTGAAATCGGGCAGCGCTCGCACGCGGGCGCGCCGCCTGCCGACCTGTCCGAGGAGGCCGTGCGCAAAAGCCTCTACGCGGAAAAGGCGGCTGCGGAGATCCGAAACTGGTTCTCGCGGTCGACATCTAGATCCAGGATAGTTCTTTCGCCCTTGTCGGAGCCGTGAACATGGATGTCTACACCCTAACTGTCAGCTCGTCGTTCGCGGCGGCGCACCGCCTGCGGGAATATGCGGGCAATTGCGAACGAATGCACGGGCACAACTGGCGCGTGGAAGCGACCGTCGAGTCCGAGAGGCTGGACGAACAGGGGATGGCGATGGATTTCCGGGCGATCAAGGGAGCCCTGAACGACATCATTTCCCGTATGGACCACATGTATCTGAACGAAATGCCCCCGTTCGACGCGCGGAACCCGTCCTCGGAAAACATCGCCTGCTATATTTTCGGAGAGATGGAAGGAAAGATCCCCGCGCCGGCCCGCCTGTGCAGGATCACGGTCTGGGAGTCCGACGACGCCCGTGCGGAGTATTCCCGCCGGGCTCCCGGCCGCGTCACGACTTAAGCGTCTCGTTCAGCTTTTCAAGCAGTTCCTTCAGGTCGATCCCGTGGACCCTCGCGCCGTGCTCCAGGTTCTCGAATTCGGATAGCTGGCAGCCGGCGCAATCTATGCCGAACCGCTCGAATACCGGGATCGTCTGGGGATATTTCCGGAGGACGTCCTCGATCTTCATGTCCTTGTTTATCATCGCTGCCCTCCAGAGGCGGGTATGGCTGATTTTACCACGGCGGCGCGTCAGGAAAGATCGAGGAATCTCAAGGGGGGCGCCGCGGGGATCCGTCCGATCTTCTTCGCGAGGCGATAGAAAAGCGCGAGGCCTTCCGACTCCTCCTCGAGATCGTAGGAGAGGTTTTTCCAGTAGGCGGTGCGCTGCTCCTTCGGCATCCAGTCGGGGCCGATCAGGAGATGCTCCGGGCGGGTGAGCGATTCCCGCGCGATCCGCTTGGCGGTGAGGAGCGTACGCGCGAATCCGCGAAGGGCCTCCCGCCGCCCGGGGAGCGATTTCCGGGAGACTATCCATAGGGCGAATACGAACGGGGTCCCTGTTTCGCGGCGCCACCATTGGCCAAGGTCGGTAACATGCTTCGCGGTCCCCGAGATGCTCGCCTGCAGCGCCTCGTCCCCGATGGCGAGGTACGCGGGGTGCCGGCGCAGCGCCTCTCCCGGCGGCAAAGACGTCCTGGCCAGGCGATTTCCCTTCCCCAGGAATTCGCGAAGGAGGATCTCCAGCATCACTACAGACGTGTCGGAGGCCCTCGTGACGGCGATCGGGCCGTCCGGAAGCTTTTTCAAAGGTTCGTTGGAGAGCAGGAGCACGCTCATTACCTTGGAGCGGGAGGATATGGATATGTCCGGGCAGAGGAGGTACCGGTCCGGGTGCTTCCCGTATTCGATCGAGGAGGAGGGCGATATGTCCAGCCGCCCCGCCCGAAGCCGCCGGTTCAGCTCCGAGGGGGTTCCGGAGACGAACCGGACGTCCTCCAGGAAGAAGTGAGTGGTGAGCGCGTGGAATATCGGGGCAAGGTTCGCGTACGGGATGCGCCCTACGCGCAGCGACGGTTTCCCCCCTCGCGCTCGGACATCCCTGCCCTCGCTCCGGGGGCGGCCTCGGAGCCTGTCGCGGCCATCCTGGCCGCTTTTCCTCCCTGATCGGTCGGCGGCCCCTCGGAGCTCGGAACCTCCGCTGATACTCATAAAGGTTGGTTCCTCGCTCATTCGTATCTCAGCGCCTCGATGGGGTGCAGCGCGGCCGCTTTCCGCGCAGGGTAGACTCCGAAGAAGATACCGACGAACACGGAAAAGGTAAAGGCCAGGAGGATCGCCCACGGCGGGACCGCCACCGGCATCTTGGGGACCAGGACCCTGATGGCTCCCGCGCCCAGCGCGCCGACGAGCACCCCGGCCAGCCCGCCCGAGGCGGACAGGGCGGTCGACTCCAGCAGGAACTGGAAGAGGATGTCCCGGTCCCTGGCGCCTACGGCTTTCCTGATCCCGATCTCGTTCGTCCGCTCCTTGACCGTCACCAGCATGATGTTCATGATTCCGATCCCGCCGACAAGGAGCGAGATGGCCGCGATGCCGCCGAGGACGTAGGTGAGGGTGTCCAGGATGGTGAAAAGCGACGAGAGCATGGCGGCCTGGTTGGTTATGGTGAAGTCCTCGTGCCGGTTGTGGTTCTTGAACAGGAGCGACCGGGCAAGCTCTTTGCCGCTTTCGATGTCGTTCTTGTTCCGGACGGATATCAGGATCTCGATAAGGGCGTCGGTATCGAAGATGTCCATCGCCGTTCGTACCGGGACGAAGACGATGTCGTCGATGTCGAAGCCCAGGCTTACGCCCTTGCGCTCCATGATCCCCGTCACGCGGAACCTGGTCCCCGCGATCTTGACGACCTGGCCGAGCGCATTGGCGTTGCCGAACAGCTCGCGCTTCACGGTTCTTCCGAGCATGCAGACCCTTCGCTTGGCCTCGTCGTCCGAGTCGGTGACGAAACTGCCCACTTCGACGTGGATGTTGCGGACGGGAGAGAAGTCCTTGTTAACTCCCAGGACGGTGACGTTGCGCGACCGGGAGCCCTGCCTTACCTCGGCGGCGCCGAATACCACCGGCGCGACTCCGCCGAAGAGATACCCCTTCTTCTCGAGGATCCGCGAGTCGTCAAGGGTCAGCTTGTGCCGCGCGGCGCCGATGATGGGAGGCCCGCCCCTTGTCTCTATCTTCCCGGGAGTCACGATCAGGATATTCGCGCCTAGCCCGGCGAACTGCTCCTCGACGTAGTTTTTCGTCCCCTCGCCGAGCGACACGAGGAGGATGACGGCGGCCACGCCGATGATCACGCCGAGCATGGTGAGCGCGGACCGCAGCCGGTTGGCGCGAAGGGCGTCGAGCGCAACCGCGATGAATTCGAGGGGGCTCATCCGCGCAGCTCCCGGTACTCCTCCGGGGTCACCAGGCGGCCGTCGACGATATATACGATGCGCCTGGCGTTGCGGGCTATGGAAAGGTCGTGGGTGACAAGGACGATCGTAGAACCTTCGGCGTTGAGGCGCGTGAGGATCGCCAGCAGCTCCTCGCCGGACCTGGAATCCAGGTTCCCGGTCGGCTCGTCGGCAAGCAGGAGCGAGGGGCGGTTCACCAGTGCGCGCGCTATCGCCACTTTCTGCTTCTGGCCCCCGGAGAGCTGGTTGGACAGGTGGTGTTTCCTGTCCTCTATCCCGACGGCACGCAATGCTTCGACCGCCCTGCGGGAGCGCTCCTCGCGGCCGACTCCCGCATAGAGCAGGGGGAGCTCGACGTTGCGCAGGGCGGTATAGCGCGGCAGGAGGTGGAACACCTGGAATATGAACCCGATCTCCCGGTTCCGCATCGACGCCAGGGCTTCGGGCGACAGCCGCGTTACCGGCATCCCCTTGATCTCGTATGTGCCGGATGTGGGGACGTCCAGGCACCCCAGGATGTTCATGAGGGTGGACTTGCCCGATCCCGAGGGCCCCATCACGGCGAGGAAGTCGCCCGGGAAGATGTCGAGGTCGACTCCCTCGAGCCCTACGACGGGCTGCTCTCCGGCCTCGTAGATCTTGCCGACCCCCCTCAGGCGGAGAAGCGGCTCACTTGCGGGTGCGGATTCCAACGCGGCTCCCGGGGACGAGGTTCTTGATCTCCAGGGAAGTGATGACGGGCTCTCCCGCGGAGATGCCGGTCATCACCTCCGACCACTCCCAGTTGGAGATCCCGGTGGTCACGTCCTTGCGGATGGCTTTTCCGTTCACGACCACGAAGACGAATTTCCGGCCTTCCCGCTCCATCACCGCCGCCGAGGGGACCAGGAGGACGTTGTCCTTGCCGCCGGTTAAAATCTCCACATCGACCGACATCCCGAGACGCAGCGGCTTGTGGGGAGCTTCGGGCACGAGGCGGATCGTGTTGGCGCGGGAGACTTCCTTGGAGACCTCCACGACCGGCTTTATCTCGGAGACCTTACCCGCGAACGTCTCCCCGAGGTATGCGTCGGGGAACAGCTTCGCTTTCTGGCCTACCCGGAGCTTGGCGGATTCCGATTCGTCTATGGGCGCCTCGATGTAGATATCCCCGGGGTCCGCCATGACGTAAAGCGGAGCGCCCGGCGTCTTCGTTTCTCCCACCTCGACGGTCTTCCTGATCACCACGCCTGCATACGGAGCCGTTATGCGCAGTTTTTTACGGCGATCCTCCAGTGATTGCGCCCTGGCGGTCGCGGAATCGACCCGCGCCTTCAGGGATTCGATTTCCCGCCCGATCGCCCGCAGCGTGTCTTCCCCGGCGGCGGCAATCCGCGCATCCTCCTCGGAGTTGGCAAGGCGCATGTCGGCCTGCTCCATGTCGGACTTCGACAGGAATCCGCCCCGGAACAGCCCGGAGGAGCGCAGGTGGTCCTCCCTGGCCTTGCGCAGGTTGTTCGCGGCCCGCGCGGTTTCCGCCCGGAATCTGCGCTCCGCCTCGTCCTTTCTCGCCTCCGCCTCGCGCAAGCCCTCCCGCGCCGACTGGACGTCCGCGCGGGCGGCATCCACCTGCCTGTCAAGCTCCGGATCGGAAAGGACCGCGAGGAGCTCCCCGCGGCGCACCAAGGTTCCTTCTCCCGCGATCGCCCTGGCGACGCTTCCTCCGACCTCGGCGGAGAGAGTGGATTCCATGCGGGATTTCACCGTGCCGGCGGACACCGAGGTCACGTACTCCCCGATCGGGCCTTTTTTCGCCTCGAAGACGTCGACCTCGATGCCCCCCGAGAACCGCATGAATGCAACGGCGGCGCCCAGCGCAAGGACGGCGGCGGCGCCTGCAACCAGCTTTATCCGCTTCATCGGATGACGATGCCTTCCTTGTCGAGGATGTTCCCGACGGCGCGGCGCAGGCGGGTCTGCGCGAGATGCGCGTCCGATAGCGACCTGATCTCCGCAAGGAGCGCCTCCGACAGGTCCTGCTGGAACCGGAGGACCTCGACAGCGGTGGATGCCCCCAGGGCGAGCTTTTTCTCTTCCGCCTCCAGTTTTTTCGAGGACGCGGCCGCGAAGGCGCGCGATGCGGCGATACGTTCAAGGGATGACTCCAGGTCGCGCCTCCCTTTACGCACATCGGCCCGGATCCGCAATTCGAGCCCTTCGCCGAGCAGCCGCTGCTCCTCCAGCGCAGACCGGGCCCTGGCCCATTCCGCCTTTTCCCGGTCGAACCTCCAGGGGATCTCGGATTTAAGCCCGACGAACCAGTTGTAGTACCTGCCCGAGAACATCTGGTCGAGGCTGTCGCGGTAATTCCCCGAAAACGCCGTCGAGGAAACGGGGAACAAAGGGTTGGGATTGGGCGTCCCGGCGAGGCCGGACAGGCCTGCGGAAACGGTCAGGTCGAGGGAAGGAAGCGTACGGTTCCTGGCCGCCGCCTCCTGTATTTCCGCCTGCTGCCTGCGCGCGGCCAGGGAAGACATCTCGGGGCGCAGTCGGAGCGCCTCCTCGAAGGTATCGTTGTCTCCGGGAGGATCGGGATCCCCGGGCAGCGGTTCCGGTACGAGACGTTCCTCCCATTCCCCCGAGGTCCTAACGCCCAGGGCGGCCTTGAGGCCGTCCATCGCGTTATTCTCCTGCGATTCGGCCCGGATCAGCTCCTCCCGTCGGGACGCGACTGCGGCGTCCGCGGGAAGCCGGTCCATCGGCGCGGCGAAGCCCGACTCGATGCGGGCCTCTATCTCGGACAGGAGCCTTTCCGCCAGCCGCAGGGCCGACCTTCTCACCTCCACCTCGCCGTGCGCCGCCGAAAGCGAGAAAAAGGCGCTCCTCGCCGCTGCGACCACCTCCATCACCTTCTCCCGCCACTCCCCGGTCTTCGCGGCCTCACCGGCTCGGGCTACCGCGAGAGCGGCTTCGGTGACCTGCCGCCCCCTGTTTTTAAGGAGCGGCTGCCGCGCCGAAAGGGTGAGCGCGGTCAGGTACTGGGGGGAAAGAAGGGCAATGGAGGAACCGGACTCCTGCCGCTGGTTCTCGAAGTCCAGCGACAATGCCGTGCCGTAAGGAAGAAGATCGCGGACGCCGACGTTGAACCTTAAGTCCTTCTGCTCCAGCGAGAGGTTTCCGTCGAGCACCGATCCGCTCGGGGAGTTGGCCCGGTTATAGGCCAGGTCGCCGGTGAATTTCGGCAGGAAGGCCGCTTCCTCGATCGGCACGCCGAAGGCCGCGATGTCCCGCCCGGTCCGGGAGACGGCAATGTCGATGTTGCCGCGGAGCGCGGTCTCGACGCACTCCCGCAGCGAGATGACACGCGACGAGGGGGATTCCCCGGCGGGGAAAGCGGATGAAACGGGGGCCAGGAGGGCCAGCAGGACGATGAGGGTAGGGGATGTCTTCATCGGTGTCCCTCGGGCGCAGACGGAAGATAGTGTAACACGTCCGCCGGCTGTATATTGTCGCAAGAAGCGGGGCGATGCTCCGGGCTCATCGCCCCGGGGTCCCCGAAGGAAACGAGGGTATGACACCGTCCGACGCCGGCTTTAGAAACGCAATCGACGCAGTTGAGGGTTGCCGTTCCCTGTGCGTTCTGACCGGAGCGGGCGTCTCCGCGGAGAGCGGCGTGCCCACGTTCCGCGGGCCCGGTGGATTGTGGAGGAACCGGGACCCCATGTCGCTCGCCACGCCGGAAGCGTTCGCCGCGGACCCCAAGACGGTCTGGGAGTGGTACCAGTGGCGCCGCGAGCTGATCCGGAAATGCTCGCCCAACCCCGGCCACCGGGCGATCGCCACGATCGAGGGGAGGAAGGCGGAATTCCTCCTCGTCACCCAGAACGTCGACGGACTGCACCGGGCGGCGGGATCGAGGAAGATGGTGGAATTCCACGGCAGCATCTGGGACGTCCGGTGCGTCGGGTGCGGGCGCGAGGAGGAGATCCGGTCCGAATTCGCCGTTCTTCCTCCCCGCTGCCCGGCCTGCGGCTCCCTGCTTCGTCCGGGCGTGGTCTGGTTCGGGGAGCAGATCCCCCGCGAAGCGCTCGATGCGTCCATCGCGATGGTGGAGCGGTGCGAAGTCCTTTTGGTCGCGGGCACCTCCTCGGTAGTGCAGCCGTCGGCGTCGTTCGCTTTCCAGGTCGCACGCAGGGGCGGGAAGGTTATCGAGGTGAATCTCGACGCGACGCCGGTCTCGGAAGCGGCCGTCTTCTCGTTCCGCGGGAAAGCCGGTGAACTCCTGCCGGCGATCCTGGGCGGGCCTTAGGGTCGATCCGCCTTGACGCGGGGGCGCGAAATTCCAATAATGATGGGAATCTCGACGGAGGACCTCATATGAACTTGACGGCGTTGAAGAAGTTCGTGCCGCCGAACGCCGCGGCCAGGATCCCGATGGACAATCCCGCCTGCCCGGTCAACGGACGCGACGTCTTCAAGGCCCTCTCGCCGCACAAGACGATCGTCATGGCGTGCAACATCCGGATCCCCTCGGTGATCCCGGGTATCATGAAGGCCGCCGAGGAGCTGGGGGCGGTCGTCGCGTTCGAGCTGGCGAAGACGGAAGGGAACGTGGACGGCGGATATACGGGGATGAATCCGCAGATATTCGTCGACACGATCCTCGCCTATGCGAAAAAGGTGAACTTCTCCGTTCCGTTCGTCATCCACGGCGACCACATCACGGTGAAGAACAGCTCCGCCAAGGAGATCGACGATGCCCGCGCCTTGATCGCCGCCGAGCTTGCGGCCGGGTACACGTCGTTCGCCATAGACGCCTCCTTCAACCCGATCCCGGACAACGCGCGCATAACCGTGGAGCTCTCCGCCCCGATAAGGGCCAGGAATCTCGGGCTCGAGGTGGAGGTCGGGGAGATCAAATCCGCGGGGAGCGAGTCGGCGCTGTCGACCGTGGAAGAGGCGGTCGAGCTGATGGATCTGCTCTCCGCCGCGGGGGTCGCGCCGGATCTGCTCGCCGTCAACAACGGCTCCAAGCACGGCAACTACCTCGAAGGGGAGAAGATCTTCATCGACCTCGAGCGGACCGGGCAGATTCATGCGGCGGTCCACGGCCGTTTCGGCGTCGACATAGCGCAGCACGGCATCACCGGAACGCCGCTGCATCTCATAGGCCGGTTCGCCGACTACGGGATCCGCAAGGGAAACGTCGGCACGCAGTGGCAGAACATCGCCCACCAGGGTCTGCCTCCAGCGCTGATGCAGAGGATGCGGGAGTGGGCCAAGGGCGCCGGAAAGGACATCAAGTTCGCCACGAAGCAATTCAAGGCGGAGATCGACGCGATACCGGCGGAGTTCGCGGGGAAGATAGAGGAGGCCGCCCGCCGGGAAGCCCTGCAGCTCTTCCGCGCGTTCCGCGCCGAGGGGACCGCGAAGATCGTCGCCGATACCCTGGCAGTCAGGGCGTAGCGGAACGTTTGAGGATCGTGGCGGGGAAATGGCGGGGAAGGGCCCTGCGGGCCCCGAAAGGAATGGCGGTCAGGCCCACGTCCGACCGGGTCAGGGAAGCGATATTCGACATCCTCGGGGAAAGCGTTGATGGCGCCGCCGTCCTGGATCTTTTCGCCGGAAGCGGTGCGCTGGGCCTGGAGGCGCTCTCCCGCGGGTCGTCGAGCGCGGTGTTCGTCGAATCGGATCCGGCCGCGTTCGGCGTTCTGGGAACGAACATCGCATCGCTAGGCGCCGCGGAAGCGGAATGCCTCCACATGGATTTCCGGCAGGCGCTTCGCCGCCTGCGGGCACGATCGACGCGGTTCGGCATCGTGTTTCTGGACCCACCCTACGGGAAGGGGCTCGCCGCGTACTCCGCCGCGGACCTTGTCCGGGCGGGTATTCTTCAGCCGGGATGCACGGTCGTGGTCGAGGAGGCGTTCCGCGCTCCCGATGCCGCGTTCCCGGCGGGCTGGGAGCTCTCCGTCGACAGGCGCTACGGCGACACGAGGGTGACGATGTTCAGGGTTCCATCCTGAACGGAAGAGCGAATTTTTCCGAGAGGGAGAACAGATGAGGACGGTCGCGGTCTACCCCGGTTCGTTCGACCCCCCTACCTTCGGCCATCTGGACATAATCGAGCGGTCGTCCAGGGTGTTCTCCAGGGTGATAGTCGCCGTGGCCATGAACATACGGAAGAACATAATGTTCACTCCCGCGGAGCGGGTGGCCATGCTGCGCAGGCTGACGCGGCCGTACTCCAACGTGGAGATCCACTCCTTCAAGGGACTCCTGGTCGATTACGCCCGCGACAAGGGAGCCCACGTGCTTGTGCGGGGGCTGCGGGCGATTTCGGACTTCGAGTATGAATTCCAGATGGCGCACATGAACAAGAAGCTGGCGCCGGACGTGGACACGGTCTTCATGATGACCGGGGAGCGGTACTCCTACATAAGCTCAAACATCGTCAAGGAGATCGCCGGCTTCGGCGGTAAAATCGACGACCTCGTTCCCGTCCTGGTCAGGGATCAGGTCCTTCGGAAAATCGATAAGAGCAGGTAACCAGACACCGCATCCGTGGAAAGGAGCGCAACATGATGAAGCTTGCAGGAAGGGTGGGTAAAATCAAGCCGTCACCGACGCTTGCGATCACGAGCAAGGCGAAGGCCATGAAGGCGCAGGGAATCGACGTGGTCGGCTTCGGCGCGGGAGAGCCTGATTTCGACACTCCCGATCACATCAAGGAGGCGGCGAAGAAGGCGCTGGACGCCGGATACACGAAATACACGCCGGTCCCCGGCTCGCCGGAGCTCAAGGACGCGATCATCGCCAAGCTGAAACGGGACAACGGGCTCGAATACGGCCGGGAGAACATCATCGTGTCGCTGGGCGCCAAGCATTCCATCTACAACGTGGCGCAGGCATTCATCGACAAGGGGGACGAGGTCGTCATCCCTGCCCCGTACTGGGTCTCCTATCCCGACATCGCCCTGCTTGCCGGCGGCACTCCGGTGATCGTCGAGACGTCGCAGAAAAACGGGTTCAAGATGACGGCCGCGCAGCTCGACAAGGCGATCACCCCAAGGACGAAATGCGTGGTGCTGAACAGCCCTTCCAACCCCACGGGTTCGGCGTACTCGAAGGGAGAGCTCGAAAAGCTGTCTAAGGTTATCGTCAAGCGGGACGTCACCGTCCTCTCCGACGAGATATACGAGAAGCTCGTTTACGACGGGTTCGAGTTCGCGAGCATCGCCTCGTTCGGACCGGAGATCAAGAAGCGAACGATCCTCGTGAACGGGCTGTCCAAGGCGTTCTCGATGACCGGCTGGCGGATCGGCTACGTCGCGGCCGACAAGGACCTGGTGGCGGCGATGAACAACATCCAGAGCCAGAGCACATCCAACCCCGTCTCCTTCTGCGACAAGGCGGCGATCACCGCTCTGAACGGCCCGCAGGAGTTCATGAAGGACTGGGTGGCGGAGTTCGACAAGCGCCGCCGCTACATCGTCGACCGGCTGAACGGAATCCCGGGCGTGACCTGCCTGTTGCCGCAGGGGGCGTTTTACGTATTCCCGAACTTCTCGAAGGTGTACGGGAAAAGCACCCCTTCCGGGAAGAGGATCGGCAACTCGACCGAACTTGCCGCCTACCTGCTCGAGGAGCACAAGGTCGCTTCCGTGCCGGGCGTCGCATTCGGCGAGGACGCGTGCCAGAGGCTCTCATACGCAACGTCGATGGCCAAAATCGTCAAGGGGCTCGACCGGATCGAGGCTGCCGTCAAGGCGCTCAAGTAGTCCGTATCCTGGCAAGCGATGGAGTGCTCCGCGGCTGTCGCGGAGGCCATTCCCGGGATGCGTGTCGGGCGCCTAGATCGGGCGCTCGCCGGTCTTCTTGAAGCGGAAGTAGTCGGCGAGGATCTGCGCGTGGTCGAAGGCGAGCGGCGACGGGAGGTCGCGCTCCGAGAAAAGCCGCGCCTCGACGGCGTCGTCGGCCCCTTTAGGCGTTCCTTCCGCTTTCCCCACGTAAACCGTTGATATCGTGTGCCTGCGCGCGTCGCGCGCCGGGTCCGAATAGACGCCCAGCAATCCCGTCAGGGTGACGCGCAGCCCCGTCTCTTCAAGAGCCTCCCGGACGGCGGCGTCCTGCGCTTTTTCGCCATGGTCGATGAATCCGCCTGGGATCGCCCAACCCGGCGGAGGGTGCTTGCGCCTGACAAGCACGACAAGGCCCTCGACTTCGATGATCACGTCGACCGTGGGGACGGGCGGGTCCGGTTTCATGCGTGATCCCCCTATTTATGCTATAAAATTCTACTATATGAATTTCGCGAATCCCGCCGCAATCTTCGTGTCTTCCTTCATCATTGCGCTCTCCGGGGCGCTGATGCCGGGGCCGCTGCTTGCGGTGACCATACGGGACACCACCCGCCGAGGTTTCGTCGCTGCGCCGCTGCTCGTCCTGGGGCACGGGATCCTTGAACTCGGGCTCCTGGCGCTTCTCTTGCTGGGGCTGGCGGAGTGGCTGAAAGGAGAGGCGGCGACTACCGTCATCGCCCTTGCGGGGGCAGGCGCTCTTTTGTGGATGGCGGCGGGGATGGCGCGCGAGGTCCGGTCCCTGCGCTTCGACGCGGGCGCCGCCGATGCATCGACGCCGCGGAAGGAAGGAGCGGGAAGCCTCTGGCGTCCGGTGGCCGACGGCATCGTCGCATCGGTATCCAACCCGTACTGGTCTCTCTGGTGGGCGACGATAGGGCTCGGGTACCTGGCGCTGTCCCGCAGCCAGGGCCTCGCCGGCGTCGCCTTCTTTTTCGCCGGCCACATCCTTGCCGACGCCGCCTGGTTCATGTTCGTAGGCCTTACGGTGTCGGCCGGGCGCGGGCGGTTCACCGACCGCATCTACCGCGGGGTAGTAGGCGTCTGCGCCGGATTCCTCTTCTTCTTCGCGCTGTCGTTCGGGTATTTCGGGGTGACGAAGCTGTTCCGCCTGCTGTGAACCGAAAAACCTCGCAAGGAGGCCGATCATGAAGGCTGTCGTGATGGCCGGGGGATTCGGAACCAGGTTGCGGCCCCTGACGGAAAAGCTGCCGAAGCCCATGGCGTACGTGGCCAACCGTCCCATGATGGAGCACGTGATCCGCCTGCTCGCCAAGGAGGGGATCACCGACCTCGAAGTCCTGCTCTATTTCTACCCTGAGAAGATAACATCCTACTTCGGAGACGGATCCCGCTGGGGGGTGAGGATCAATTACGTCGGAGCCGAGGCCGACTACGGAACCGCGGGGGCGGTCAAGATGGCCGAGGAGCGGCTGAACGGCGCGTTCCTGGTCATAAGCGCGGACATCATCACGGATTTCGACCTGTCCAAGGCCCTGGAGTTCCACACCGAGCGAAAGGCCGCCGCGACGATCGTGCTCACCAGGGTCCCCAACCCGCTCCAGTACGGCATCGTCCTGACGGAGGAGGACGGCCGCATCGTACGGTTCCTGGAGAAGCCTTCCTGGGGCGAGGTGTTCTCCGACACGATAAACACCGGGATCTATATCATTGAGCCCGAAGTGCTCTCCCTGATCCCGGAGAAGAAGAACTTCGATTTCAGCAAGAACCTCTTCCCCGCGATGCTTTCGCGGGGGGACCGCCTCCTGGGTTACATCGCGGAGGGGTACTGGAAAGACGTCGGCAACCTGTCCGAGTACCTGAACGTGCACCTGGATATCCTCGCCGGGAAGGCCGCCATCGAGTTCGAGGGGAAGAAAGCCGGCGGCGCCAACGTCTGGATCGGCGAGAATACCCACGTCGAATACACCACGGAGCTGAAAAACGTCGTCATCGGAAAAAACTGCTCCGTATCGGGAGGGGCCGTCGTCGAGAACTCGGTGCTCGGGGACGGGTGCACGGTGGAGGACGGCTCCGTCGTCCAGTCCTCCGTCGTTTGGCCACGCACGATAATACACAAGGGCGCCCGGCTCCTCGAGAACATCATCGGCTCGGACTGCGAGATAAAGGGACGCGCGTTCCTCGCCGAGAGGGCGGTCATAAGCGACCATTGCCGCATAGGGACCGAGGCCGTAGTCAAGGCGAACGTGAAGGTCTGGCCCCACAAGGTGGTCGAGGACGGAGCGGTTCTCTCGTCATCGCTCATATGGGGGGAGAAGTGGGCGCGTTCCCTGTTCGGCGCCTACGGCATCTACGGCCTGGCGAACCTGGAGATCTCTCCGGAGTTCGCGGCGAAGCTGGGCGCCGCATACGCCGCGACGTTCGGCAGGAAGGTGGTGCTTTCCACCAGCAGGGACAGCCACAAGGCCTCCCGCATGATCAACAGGGCGATCATGACCGGGATGCTTTCGGTGGGCGTCGACGTCCACGATTACGGGGTAACGCCGCTGCCGGTGGTGCGGTTCCTGGCGCGCAGCCACCGGGACGAGCGCGGGGGGGTCCATACCCGGAAGAGCCCCTTCGACGCCAAGTTCATCGACCTCAAGTTCTTCGACGATTCCGGCCTCGACCTTTCGATGGGACTCGAGAAGAACATCGAGTCTCTTTTCTTCCGCGAGGATTTCGTCCGCGCGGAAATAGAGGATACCGGGCAGATATCCTTCCCGGTCGGTGGATTCGACACTTACGTGGACGGCTTCCTGAAATCGGTCGACGAGGAGACGATCCGCGGGCGCGGATTCAACATCGTCATCGATTACTCGTACGGCGCATCCGCCCTCATATTCCCCCGCATCCTGGGGAGGCTCGGGGTCGAGACCGTTGCGCTTAACGCCATGCTGGACCCGGAGAAGATCACCCGGACGCAGGAGGAGTTCGACAGGGGCCTGCACCACCTTTCCGCCATAGCGCGGTCGCTGTCCGCCGGCTTCGGCGTGATGATCGACACCGGCGGGGAAAAGATCTTCCTGATCGACGAAAAAGGCGACGTCCTCTCCGACTGGGCCGCGCTCCAGATCATCTGCCTGCTGATCTGCCGGAAGAGCCGCAAAGGCTCGGTCGGCGTGCCGGTGACCGCTTCCCGCAATATCGAAAAGATCGCCGCGAAGTTCGGGATGGACGTGGTGCGCAGCCGGACCCTGCCGCGATCGCTCGTGGAAACCGCCTCCCGGGACGGGGTGATATTCGTCGGCGACGGCAACGGCGGCTACGTCTTCCCCCGGTTCCAGCCGGCATTCGACGGCATGTTCGCGATCGTCAAGCTGATGGAGCTCCTGGCCGGGGAGGAGCGCACGCTCTCCGACGTCCTGCGGGAGATCCCCCCGACTGCGTTCGTGCAGAAGAAGATTCCCTGCCCCTGGGAGCACAAGGGCACACTGATGAGGCTCGTATCGGACCATGCCAAGGGGAAGCCCAGCCAGTTCATCGACGGCGTGAAGATATTCCACGGCGAGGACTGGGCGCTCATCTACCCCAGCCAGGACGAGGCGTACTTCCACCTGTGCGTCGAGGCGGAGGACAGGCGAAACGCCGAGGGCATCGCGTTCGAATACATGGAACTCTTTTCCTCCTGGAGCAAGGGCCTGTGAGCGATGGGCAGGCGGTCCGCGTCCACGTCATGGAGGTGGGACCGCTTTCGGTGAACTGCTACATCGTCGAGCATGTCTCCTCCCGCAAGGCGGTTGTGGTCGACCCCGGCGACGACGGCGAGGCCGTCCTAGCGGAGATAGGGAAGCTGGGGCTTTCGCTGGACAAGATCCTGCTCACGCACGGCCACTTCGACCACGTAGGCGCGGTCGGGCTTCTGCGCAAAACGTCGGGCGCGTTTGTGCACATACATATGGACGACGCAGAGCGGATGAAGACCGCCAGGCGCCAGGGGCTGATGTTCGGCCTGCGTGTTCCGGACCCGCCTCCGCCGGACGTCCTTGTCGGGGAGGGGGACCGCGTCGCTTTCGCGGACCTGGAGTTCCTCGTGGCGCACACTCCCGGGCACACTCCCGGGTGTGTATCCTACATAATGGGCGGCGAGAAGATGGCGTTCGTCGGGGACCTGATCTTCGCAGGCTCGATAGGCAGGACCGACCTGCCGGGCGGCGACTACGACGCGCTGATCAGGGCGGTGCGGGAGAAGATATTCGTTCTTCCCGGCGACACCGTCCTTTTCCCGGGGCACGGGCCGGCCACGACCGTAGGACGGGAGAAGCGGTCCAATCCATTTTTCACGGGAGGTTAGTTGATGGGCATTTTCTCCGGCAAGGAGGTGGTCCTGGGAGTGACGGGTGGAATCGCCGCATACAAGGCGTGCGAGATCGTCCGGGAGCTCCGCAAGGAGTCGGCGAACGTCCACCCGATCCTCACCGCGTCCGGGGCGCAGTTCATCACTCCGCTTACCCTGCAGACGCTGGCGAAGAACCCGGTGGTGACGGACCTGTTCAACCTCATCTCCGAGTCGGAGATCGGCCACATATCTCTGGCCCAGCGCGCCCACCTCATGCTGATCGCGCCCGCTACCGCGAACGTCATCGGGAAGATACGCAACGGCATCGCGGACGACATGCTCTCGACGGTCGTGATGGCGACGGCGGCGCCGGTGCTCCTCGCCCCGGCCATGAACTCGCAGATGTACGCCTCCGCGGCTGTGCGGGAGAACATTTCGGTATTGAAGGAGAGGGGATTCCACTTCGTGGAGCCGGACGAGGGCGAACTGGCCTGCGGAACGGTGGGGCCCGGGCGGCTCGCGGACGTGGAGAAGATACTCGAAATGGCCCGCATCCTTCTGTCGGAGAAGCCGATGGCCGGCAGGAAGGTCGTGGTGAGCGCCGGTCCGACGGCGGAGCCGCTGGACCCTGTCCGATTCCTCTCCAACCGGGCGTCGGGAAAGATGGGATTCGCGATGGCGCGGGCAGCGCGCCGGCTGGGGGCGGAAGTGACGCTCGTGTCCGGCCCGACCGCCCTGCCCGATCCCCTTTTCATTAAAACCTTTCGCGTCAGGACCGCGGACGAGATGTATTCAGCCGTGTCCGGCGCGGCCGAGGACGCAGAGATCGTGGTGATGTGCGCGGCGGTGGCCGATTTCAGGGCGAGAAAGCAGGCGCCGTCCAAGATCAAGAAGGAGGGATTCGATTACCGCGTGGAGCTTTCTCCGACCGTCGACATCCTGGCGAGCCTGGCGAAGAAGAAGGGGAACCGGTTGCTGGTAGGGTTCGCGGCGGAAACCGAGGACCTGGCACGCAACGCGCGGGAAAAGATGCGCAGGAAGAAGCTGGATGCCATCGTGGCCAACGACGTCTCGCGGACAGACATCGGGTTCGAGTCGGACGACAACGAGGTCCGCGTCTTTTTCCCCGACGGCGAGGTCAGGGAGCTTCCGCTGGCAACCAAGGACGGGATTGCGGTGGGAGTCTGGCTGGCGTTGAACGGGAAGCTTTTCCGGCGATGAAGCGAAGCGTCTCCCCGAAAATGGTCGCGGCGTACCTGCGCGAGATAGGAATCGACTACGTGCCGGTTCCGCCGCGCGCGGGAAGCGCCGTCGCCGATGACGGCCCGGCCGCTTCCGCGGGGAAGAAGGGTGGAGCGGCCGAGACGCTCGAGGACATCCGCAGCGAGCTGTCGGCGTGCCGCGGGTGCCCGCTGTGCGGCGGGCGCAGGACCGTCGTCTTCGGAGTCGGCAATCCGAATGCACGATTGATGTTCGTCGGCGAAGGCCCCGGCGAGGAAGAGGACCGGCAGGGCGAGCCGTTCGTGGGGGCGGCCGGCAGGCGGCTCAACCAGTGGATCGCCCGCATCGGATTACGGCGCGACGACGTCTACATCGCCAACATCGTAAAGTGCCGTCCGCCCGGGAACCGGGCCCCGCTTCCGGACGAGGCTGCATCCTGCCTTCCTTACCTCAAGCGCCAGATCCGGGCGATACGGCCCGAAGTCATCTGCACGCTGGGCGCCGTTGCCCTGCAGTACCTCCTGGGCACGAACGAGAAGATTACGCGGGTGCGGGGGAAGTGGCGGGAGCTTGACGGGATCCCGGTGCTCCCCACTTATCACCCCGCATTCATCCTTCGCAACCAGACCAGGGAACCGGAAGCGTTCGCGGATTTCGACCTTCTCGCGGAGCGCCTCCATCGGCGTTGAAATGCGCGCGTTGCCGGCAGTGGGGGTAAGCCGCAAGGGGGAAGAGCGTCTCCGCTCCGGCCACTTGTGGGTCTTCGGCGACGACCTCCGCGACATTCCCCTCGAGCTGCCGCCGGGCTCGTGGGTTCGGGTCCTCTCCCGCGCCGGGGAGTTCCTGGGGACCGGGACCCTTAACCTCGCCAGCCGGATCGCCCTGAGGCTCGTCTCGCGCGGCGAGGCGCGACCGGGAAAGCCGTTCCTCCTCGATCGCCTTGAAGCGGCTTGGGATCGGCGCGCGGAGGCGGGCCTTGCGGGGGAGAACGCGCTGCGGCTCGTATTCTCCGAAGGAGATTTTCTCCCGGGCCTCGTCGTCGACAGGTACGGGTCGGCCATCTGCATCCAGGTCCTGACCGCGGGGATGGAAGTCCTCCGTGAAGAGATCGTCGATTCGCTCGCCGAGAGGTTCCCGTGCCGCCTTATCTACGAACGGTCCGAGGGGAGCGGCAGGAAGCGGGAAGGCCTGGCGGAAAGAAGGGGGGCGGTGCGCGGCGGCGGCGATCCGATCGAGGAAGTCGAGCTTGACGGCCTGCGGTTCAGCGTCGATATGGGAACCGGGCCCAAGACCGGCTTCTTCATCGACCAGCGGGATAACCGCCGGATCGTCCGGGGATTTTCACGCGGGAAGCGGGTGCTGGACGGTTTCTGCTCCACCGGGGCCTTCGGCCTTTACGCCCTGGCCGGAGGCGCGGAGGGCGTCCTCGCGATCGACTCATCGGGCCCCGCGGTTGCAGCGGCCGGGGAAAACGCCGCGCGCAACGGCTTTGCCTCTCGATGGGAGGGAAAGCCGGCCGACCTGTTCGCGGAGCTGCGCGAGCTGTCCTCGTCCGGGCGGCGGTTCGACCTCGTGGTCCTGGATCCGCCCTCCTTCGCCAAGTCCCGGGAGGGGCGCGAGGGTGCGATGCGCGGGTACCGGGACATCAACAGGCTGGGGCTCTCGGTGCTCGCGCCGGGCGGCATCCTCGCGACCTCTTCTTGCACCCAGCTGGTCGATATGGCGAAATGGAGGGAGGCGCTCAAGGCGGCCGCCGCGGATGCGCGCGTGGACCTTCAGCAGCTTGCCTCCGGCGGGCAGCCGCCGGACCACCCCGTCCTGCTGGGGGTGCCGGAAACCGAGTACCTGAAATTCGCCGTCTTTCGGAAGAGGTCGTGATGACAATGCGGTCTGCGCGGCTGGTGCTCATCTTCGCGGTCGTGCTTTTCGCCGCCGTGCTTCCGTCGCAGGCGGCATGCGCCGAAGCGCCGCGCGAGGCCATGGTGGCGACGATCGCCGCCTCCGTGAATCCCGTCACCGCCGATTACCTGTCTTCCGTCATAGAAAAGGCGGAAGAGGCGGGAGCCGCGCTGATCGTCGTGGAGCTGGACACCCCCGGCGGCCTGGACAGCGCCATGAGGCAGATGGTCCAGGAGATCATAAAGACCCGCATTCCCGTGGTCGTCTACGTCTCGCCGTCGGGCGCCCGTTCCGCTTCCGCCGGTGTGCTCATAACGCTTGCGTCGGACGTCGCCGCCATGGCGCCCGGCACGAACATCGGGGCGGCGCACCCGGTAAGCGTCGGGGGCGGCGGGATGGACAACACGATGGCGAAGAAGGTGGAGAACGACGCGGCCGCCTATGCGCGTTCCCTGGCGGAAAAGAAGGGACGCAACGCGGACTGGGCCGAGAGCGCGGTCCGGGAGAGCACTTCGCTGACCGAGAAGGACGCCCTGGAGAAGCGGGTCATCGACATGGTCGCGCCGTCGCTCCAAGACCTGCTGGCCCGCCTGGACGGGAAGGAGATCCGCAAAGGGGAGGAGACGATCGTCCTGCGCACGAAGGGGATCAGGGTGACCAGGGTGCCCATGGGGATCCGTCACCGCATACTGTCCTCGCTTGCCGACCCCAACATCGCGTACATCCTGATGATGATAGGCATATACGGCATCTTTTTCGAGCTGTCGAACCCCGGCGCGGTGTTCCCGGGAATCGTGGGCGGGATCTCGCTGATCCTGGGATTCTACTCCCTGCAGACGCTCTCCGCCAACTACGCCGGGTTCCTGCTCATCGCGCTGGCGCTCATACTCTTCATACTCGAGATAAAGGTCCAGTCCTACGGCGCGCTGACGATCGGGGGGGTCGTCGCCCTGCTCCTGGGGAGCCTCATGCTGTTCCGCTCCTCGGTGGACCCTTACCTGCGGATCTCGTGGGGCGTGCTGCTCGCAATGGTCGGCCTCTCGGTCGTTTTTTTCACGACGGTGGTGACGCTCGCGGTGCGCAGCCAGCTCCGCAGGCCGGTCACGGGCGCGGAAGGGATGATAGGGGAGACGGGCGAGGCGAAGGAGGACTTCGCGGGAGACGGGAAGGTATTCGTCCAGGGGGAGTGGTGGAACGCGCGATGCGGCGTCCCCTTGAAGAAGGGCGACAAGGTCGTAGTTGTCGGCCGGGAGGGGATGACTCTCCTGGTCAAGCCCAGGAATACGCCGGGTTGAATGGGATAAGCCGGGAAACCGGAAGGAGGTAAGGGAATGGTTCCGTATCTTGCCACGCTGGTCATCGTGATCCTGTTCCTGTACAGCGCAATCAAGATCCTCAACGAGTACGAGCGCGGGGTGATATTCCGGCTGGGCAGGGTCATCGGAGCCAAGGGGCCGGGGCTTATCCTGCTCATCCCGGTCATAGACAAGATGGTGCGGGTGGACCTGCGCGTCGTGGCCATGGACGTCCCTCCGCAGGACGTGATAACCCGGGACAACGTCTCGATCAAGGTGAGCGCCGTGCTGTACTTCAGGGTCCTCGATCCCAACCGCGCGATCGTAAGCGTGGAGAACTACCTGTACGCCACATCGCAGCTGGCGCAAACCACGCTCCGGTCGGTGTGCGGCCAGGCCGAGCTGGACGATCTCCTCTCGGAGCGCGAGAAGATCAACGCGCACATACAGGAGATCCTCGACAAGGACACGGAGCCCTGGGGGATCAAGGTCGCGAAGGTCGAGATCAAGCACATCGACCTGCCGCAGGAGATGCAGCGCGCGATGGCCAAGCAGGCGGAGGCAGAGCGTGAACGGCGCGCCAAGGTGATCGGGTCGGAAGGGGAGTACCAGGCGGCGCAGAAGCTCGCGGATGCCGCTCAGATCATCGGCCTCCAGCCGATAGCGCTGCAGCTCCGGTACCTGCAGACGCTGCGGGAGGTGGCGGCCGAGAACAACTCGACGACCATTTTCCCCGTCCCGATAGACCTGTTCACGCCTTTCATGGAGCTGGCGAAAGCGGTGAAGGGCGGAGTTCCCCCCGCCGGCGGCACGCCGCAGGAATAAAGCCGACGTCGATGGCAGGAAACCGCAGACCTCCGGGGAGCGCGGCCGCTCTTCTTCTCGTTTCTGCCGCAGCGGTGTTTTTGTTGGGCGGCTGCGCAGCCGCGCCGCCACGGGCCGACTTGCCTCCCGCCGCTCCCCCCGGCGAGAGTGCCCCCGCCGTTTTGCCCGGGCATCCCTCGCCCGCGGGCCCTCCGGCGGATGCCGCGGCTCGGCAGGCCCCGCTGCCGACCGTCCGCTCGGGGGCCGCGTCGGGCCGCCCCGTCCGCGTGCTTCTCGGGGAGGGCCGGAAGGAGATATCGGTCGCAGGGGATACGATACGGGCCTGGAGCTTCAACGGTGCGCTGGCGGCAGAGGGGAGCGGGACGGTAAGCCTTGCAGCCCTGGGCGACAAGATCCAGTGGGGAAGGGAAAAAACCCTTTCCTCCCCGATCGACGTCGCCTCGCCGTCGGGCTTGCGGCTGGGCGGGAAACAGCTCGCGGGAAGGGTGCGTATTTCGGCGCGCAAGGGGCGGCTTTTCGCCGTTGCCGTCGTTCCGCTGGAAGATTACGTGACGGCGGTCGTAAGCAGGGAGGCCCCCCGGTCTTTCCACCGGGAGGCGCTCTGCGCCCTGGCGGTCGCGGTGCGTACCTACGCGATGCTGGCCATGGAGAAGCCGCGTGATCCCGGGCATGACGTCGTGGGAGGCGTGGAGGACCAGGTCTTCGACGGAATGGACGATGCCGGCGGGATTTTCCGCCAGGCGGCGATGTCGACGGCAGGGGAAGTCCTTTCTTACCGGGGAGGGCTGGCGCGCACTGTTTACCATTCCACCTGCGGGGGAAAAACCGAAAACGCGAAAGACGCCTGGGGCACCGAGGTGCCGTACCTTCGCTCGCTTGCGTGCGACGACTGCATCGACAGCCCCGTTCGCCGCTGGGATTACCGCATGAGCGAGCAGGAAGGCAGGCGGGTGGCGCTCCTGCTCGGGGTCAGGGCCGACGGCGCCGTCACGCTCGAAATTACGGGTCGCTCTTCGACTGGCCGGGCGAGCCGGGTCAGCATTTCCTCGGGAAGGGTCACCCGGGAGGTTTCCGCGGCTGCGTTCCGACGCGAGGCCGGCTATGCCCGCGTCAGAAGCCTGAAGATGGAGATAGTCCCCGTTGGAAACGGGTGGGTGTTCGCCGGCAGCGGATACGGCCACGGCGTGGGGATGTGCCAATGGGGGGCCAACGGCATGGCGAAGAACGGCAGGACATACCGCCGGATCCTGGCGCGCTACTACCCCGATACCGCCCTTGCCAGGGGCATCCCCTGAAAACATCGGATCTGGAGTACGCCCTGCCGCGCGAACTGGTCGCCCAGGTCCCGGCGGATAAGCGCGGCAACGCGCGCCTGATGACGGTCTGCAGGGAAACGGGAGAGATAAGTCACCGGCGGTTCCCTGACATCGCGGGGCTATTGCGCCGGGGCGATCTCCTCGTGCTCAACGACACGAAGGTTATCCGGGGCCGCCTGCGGGCGAGAAAGCCGACGGGCGCCGCGGTGGAGATTTTCCTTCTCTCACCCGATGGAAAGCGGGAGCCCGGCGCGGAGACATGGGAAGCCCTCGCGCGGCCGTCGAAGCGCCTGGGCGAAGGCATGTCTTTCCGTGTGGGCGAGGATCTCGGAGCGACGCTCGTGCGCCGCCTGGGGAGCGGCAGGTGGACGGTGCGGCTATCCGCCGCGGGATCCGTCCGCGACGCCGTGGAGCGGGCGGGCGAGATTCCGTTGCCTCCCTATATCAGGCGAAAGGCCGGGGACCCGAGGCTGCGGATTGACGCGGAAAGGTACCAGACGGTGTACGCGGAAATCCCGGGATCCGTCGCGGCGCCGACCGCAGGGCTGCACTTCGAGGACGCGCTGCTGGCGGAGTTGGCCGCCGCCGGCGTGTCCACGGCCGCGGTGACATTGGCGATCGGGTACGGCACCTTCTCGGCGATACGCTCCGAGGACGTTGAAAGCCACGAGATCCACGCCGAGGAGTTTCGCCTCGGCGGGGAAGCGGCGGCCGCCGTCGACGCCGCGAGGGACCGCGGGGGAAGAGTCGTGGCGGTGGGGACGACAAGCGTCCGGACGTTGGAGACATGCGCGGGTCCCGACGGAAGGGTCGCGCCGTCGGAGGGAACCACTCGACTGTTCATATCGCCGGGGTACCGTTTCCGCGCGGTCGACGCCCTGTTGACCAACTTTCACCTTCCCCGCTCAAGCCTGCTCGCGCTCGTGATGGCATTCGCAGGCGCGGACCTGGTCCGGGAGGCATACGCCGAGGCCGTTTCGGAGCGGTACCGGTTCTTCAGCTACGGCGACGCGATGTTCATCTATTAGGGGGCCGGATTGCCGGTCGGATTCCAGATCGAGTCTAGCGATGCCGGGACGGCCGCCCGGGCCGGTATCGTAACGACGGAGCACGGGGAGTTTCGCACGCCCGCCTTCATGCCCGTGGGGACGGCCGCGACGGTCAAGGGGGTATGGCCCGCTCAGCTTGGGGAAATGGGATACCGGTGCGTACTGTCCAATACGTACCACCTTTACCTGCGGCCCGGACACGAACGGGTCCGCAGGCTGGGAGGGCTGCACCGCTTCATGGGATGGGAGGGTTCCCTTCTCACCGACAGCGGCGGGTATCAGGTCTTTTCCTTGAGCTCCCTGCGGAAGGTGACCGACGAGGCGGTGACTTTCCGGTCGCACATCGACGGTTCGCTTCACGTCCTGTCGCCGGAGCTCGCAGTTTCCGCGCAGGAGGCGCTGGGGTCCGACATCAGGATGGCGCTCGACGAGTGCGTCGAGTACCCGGCGCCGCGCCTGGACGTGGAGGAGGCGGTGCGGCGCACGACCGGCTGGGCGCGAAGGAGCCTGGCCGCCTCCGGGCGCGAGAAGGGAGGGCTTTTCGGGATAATCCAGGGGGGGATGTTCCCGGACCTGCGGAAGCGCAGCGCCGAGGAAGTGTGCGCCCTCGGTTTTTCGGGGTTCGCGATCGGCGGGGTGAGCGTCGGGGAGGGGAAAGAGCTCCAGCGGGAGATGGTGGCGCTCACCGCGCCTATGCTTCCCGCGGAAAAGCCGAGGTACCTGATGGGCGTGGGGACGCCCGCAGACATCCTGTTCGCCGTCTCGTGCGGCGTGGACATGTTCGACTGCGTCCTGCCTACCCGGAACGCGCGGAACGGGATGCTTTTCACCTCGACGGGGCCGATCGTGATCAAGCAGGCCAGATACGCGGAAGACCCGCGTCCCCCCGACGTGGATTGCGGATGCCAGACCTGCCGGTCGTTCTCGCGCGCCTACTTGCGCCACCTCTACCTTCAGAAGGAGATCCTGTCCTCGATGCTCATGACTGTCCATAACCTGCACTTCTACGCCCGTCTGATGGAGGGCATCCGTAAGGCGATTTTGGTTGGAAATTTTGCGGGATTTGTGAAAGAATCACTCGGTTCAGGCAACGATTAGCCCTTGGTGGAGGTCGCGATGGCGCTGTTTACGGGTGTTGCATACGCAATGGGATCGAAAGGCGCGGGAGGTGGAGGGGGCATCGAGGTGCTCGTCCTTCCCCTGCTCTTTTTCGGCATCTTCTATCTTCTTGTCTTCCGGCCTCAGCAGAAGCAGGCGAAACGGCAGAAGGAGTTCCTGCAGAACCTCAAGGCCGGCGACCGCGTAGTGACCAGCGGCGGGCTGCACGGCGAGATCACGGGGATGACCGACACGACGATCACGCTTGAAATCGCCGACCGCGTGCGCGTCAAGGTTACGCGCGCCGCCGTGACCGGGAAGAGCCAGGATGCTGCGTCCCCGGAAGCAAAGCCGGTCAAGGGGTAGGGACCATGTGGAAGAGCATCAAGTGGAGGGCGACGCTGATCGCCGTGCTGACGGTTGCCTCGATCGCGGCGGTGCTCCCGAGCCTGACCGACAACCTGCCCGACACAATGAAGAAGCTGCCGAAGATCAACCTGGGGCTGGACCTCCAGGGGGGGGTTTTTCTCCGGCTGGCCGTCGATATTGAAAAAGCCATAGAGAACACGACGCTTCGGTACGCCGACGACGCTCGCGCGATCTGCCGGGAAAAGGGGATCCCCGTGCTGGGATGGCAGAAGGAGGGGACGGACGGGTTCTCCCTGAAGTTCCCCCCCGGAGACTTCGCGGGGCGGGCCATGACCGTGCTCAAGGACGAGCTGGGTTCCCTGGACGTCGCGCTGGGGGTTACCACGCCTGCGGGCGCTACGATCGTCGGCAGGATGAAGCCGGCGGAGGTACAGGCGATCCGGACGAACGCCGTGGTGCAGGGCGTCGAGACGATCCGCAACCGCATAGACCAGTTCGGGGTGCGTGAACCGCAGATAGTGGCGGAAGGCGACGACCGCATCGTGATCCAGCTGCCCGGCGTAAAGGACCAGCAGCGCGCGATCGAGCTTGTGGGCAAGACCGCGCTCCTCGAGTTCAAGCTGGTGGACGAGGGGGCAAGCATGGAGGAGGCGATGAAGGGGAACGTCCCCGAGGACTCCGAGATCCTTTACCAGCGGGCCACGGATCCTCAGACCGGGCGCACCACCAAAACCCCCCTCCTGGTCAAGAAGCGGGCGCCGCTCACCGGGGACACGATCAAGACCGCCAAGGTGAACTTCGGATCCGAGCGGGGGGGCGGGGCCTACGTTTCCCTCTCGTTCGACGCAAGGGGAACGAAGATATTCGACAGGGTAACCGCCGAGAACGTGAAGCGCCGCCTGGCGATCGTCCTGGACGGCACCGTATACTCGGCCCCCGTCATACAGGAGCGCATATCCGGCGGCGAGGCGCAGATCACCGGCGACTTCACCGCCGAGCAGGCCTCGGACCTTGCGATCGTGCTGCGGGCCGGCTCGCTTCCCGCGCCCGTCAAGGTGATCCAGAACGTGACCGTGGGCCCGTCGCTGGGGCGGGATTCCATCCAGAAGGGGGTGCGCGCGGCCTTCATCGGCGCGTTCCTCGTCGTCGTCTTCATGGCGGTCTACTACAGGTTCGCGGGCTTGGTGGCCAATTTCGCCCTGATCTTCAATATACTCTTCCTGCTGTCCGGAATGGCGCTCCTTGAGGCCACCCTCACCCTGCCGGGGATCGCCGGCATAATCCTGGCGATCGGAATGGCGGTCGATTCCAACGTGCTCATCTTCGAGCGCATCCGCGAGGAGATCCGCGCGAAGAAGGCGATCCGCGCGGCGATAGACGCCGGTTACGACAAGGCGTTCTGGACGGTGGTCGACTCCCACGTTACGACGCTCATCACCGCCGTGATCCTGTTCCAGTTCGGAACGGGGCCGATAAAGGGATTCGCAGTCACGCTCTCCATGGGCGTAGCGATCAACCTCTTCACGGCGCTCGTCTGCACGAAGGTGGTGTTCGATTACATCAACGCGAAGCGGCCGATGCAGGCGCTGAGCATCTAGGAAGGACAGGGGAAGCGAACGGCCATGATGGAGATCATCAGGAATACCAGCGTAGACTTCATGAAGATAAGGAGGTACGCGTTCGCAATCTCGGGCGTCCTCGTCGTGCTCGGCCTGTTCGGCGTCTTCCAGATTTACCGCGGGAACGCCAACCTGGGGATCGACCTCGCGGGCGGAACCTCGATCCAGCTCAAGTTCCAGAAGCCGGTGTCGATGGACCGGGTCCGCCAGCTGCTGGCCGGTGCGGGCCACGGGGAAGCGAACCTGCAGGAGGTCCCGGGGGAGAACATACTGATAATCAAGGTGGGGGCGAAGGGCGCAGAGGAAAAGATGGTCTCCGACCAGGTGGTGAACCTTCTCCGGCAGGCGTTGCCGGACAACCCGGCGACGGTGGAGAGCGTCGCCGAGATCGGGCCCGCTATCGGCAGGAAGCTGCGCTCGGACGCGATCCTCGCGATGGCGGTCTCCGCGCTGGCGATCATCGTGTACCTGGCCTGGAGGT
This sequence comes from Deltaproteobacteria bacterium, assembly GCA_050263095.1. Lineage (GTDB taxonomy): Bacteria > Desulfobacterota > Deferrimicrobia > Deferrimicrobiales > Deferrimicrobiaceae > FEB-35. Next base: position 29,890 of record JBLNEW010000087.1, read on the forward strand.
TTGAGTTCAAGTTCGGCGTAGCGGCGGCGATCGCCACGTTCCACGATGTCGCGGCGGTCGTCGGGATCTTCTACGTGCTGGGCAGGGAGATGGACCTCCTGTTCATCACCGCCCTCCTGACGATCGCGGGGTATTCGCTGACCGACACCGTCGTCATCTTCGACCGCATCCGGGAGAACATACGGCTGAGAAAGAGGACGACCTTCTCCGAAACGATCAACCTGAGCGTGAACGAGGTCTTGAGCCGCACCCTGGTCACGACGCTCACGGTCATGCTGACCTGCATGGCGCTGCTCTTCTTCGGCGGCGTCGTGCTCAAGGAGTTCGCGCTGGCATTGACGATCGGCCTGGTCGTGGGGACCTACTCATCCATCTTCGTCGCCAGCCCGATCATCGCGATCTGGCGGGGGGAGAAGATGGCCGAGGTCAAAAGGTAAGGAGTGGAGGGGCGAACCCGACGAGAGTGGGCGCTCCGGACTCCCGACCCGGCGATCGTCCGGGATATCATCCATGAAACCGGGCTTTCCCATATCTCGGCCAGGATCCTGGCGAACCGCGGGATAACCGGCGACGGCGGGGCCGGCCGGTTTCTGTCGGGGACCCTGCGGGACATATCCAATCCCATGTCGATGAAGGACCTCGAGAAGGCGGCGCTGCGCCTGATCGAGGCTGCGCGGCGGAACGAGCCGGTGCTGATCTACGCCGACTACGACGTGGACGGCGCTACAGGGGCCGCGTGCCTGCTGTTGTCCCTGCGGGAGGCCTTCCCCGGGCTCCCGGTGCGTATCCACCAGAACCACAGGGTCGCCGACGGCTACGGGCTCCGGCCTGCGCACCTGGACGCGGCTGCGGCTTCCGGCGTGAAGCTCGTAGTGACGGTCGACTGCGGAATTTCCGATGCCGAGTCGATCAGGTACGCGGCCGGGCTCGGCATGGACGTGATCGTCACCGACCACCACCTCCCCGGGCCGGAGCTGCCTCCGGCATACGCAGTCCTTAATCCCAAGCGGCGCGACTGCGGATTCCCTGAAAAGGACCTGGCCGGCGTGGGCGTCGCCTTCACGCTGGTGCGCGGGGTGCGCGCGACGCTGCGGGGGGGCGGATCATTTTCGGCGGAGGCGGACGACGCCGGCCTGCGCCGGTATCTCGACCTGGTGGCGCTGGGAACGGTGGCGGACATGGTCCCCCTGCGCGGGGACAACCGGATCCTCGTGAAGGAGGGGATCCACGAGATACGGGAGCGCCCGCGGGCCGGAGTGACCGCCCTCATGTCGGTGGCCGGCATCGATCCGGGAACCGCCAACGAGTCGGACCTGGGTTTCAGGATCGGGCCGCGCCTTAATGCCGCGGGCAGGGTGGGGGAGTCCAGGCGCAGCTCCGACATCCTGGTCACCGGGGACGGCAACGAGGCCCGCCGGCTTGCCGCGGAGCTGAACGTGGACAATTCGCGCCGGCAGCGGGAGGAGGAGCGGATCCTGCGTTCGGCCGAAGCGGCCATTCGGTCCGGCCCGCCCGCATCCGCCATGGGCGCCATCGTTCTGGCCGACCCCGACTGGCATCCCGGGATGCTGGGGATCGTGGCTTCCAAGCTGGCGGAGAGATTCTTCCGCCCGACGTTCCTCCTGAAGCTCGAAGCCGCCGAGGCCAGGGGCTCCTGCCGCAGCGTCGACGGGTTCCCGCTGGTCGATGCGCTCGAGGAATTGTCCGGCCTTCTGACCCGCTACGGGGGGCACAGCCAGGCGGCGGGCCTGGCCCTTCCCGCCGGGAACCTTGCGGAGTTCAGGGAGGGAATGAACCGCATCGCCCTGGCTTACGCATCGAGGCGGGCGGGCGCGCCGGTCGCGCATGCGGACGCGAAAGCCGGGCTGGACGACCTGAATCCGGGCTTCATGGAGGAGCTGGAGAAAATGCGGCCGTTCGGCATGGGGAACGAGGAGCCGGTGTTTCTCGCATGCAGGCTCAAGGTTCTCCGGATGAACGTTTTCGGGGCGGGGGGGCAGCATTTGAAGTTCGAGGTGGCGGGCGACAGCCGGAAGTTCGAGGTGGTGGCGTTCAACCGCGCGTCGCTCCCCGTCAGGCCGGAGGGGCGCGTGGACCTGCTCTTCACCCCGCAGGCGGTCCATTTCCGGGGGAACCGGAGCCTGCGCCTGCTTTTGCGCGACGTCCGTCCGTCCGAATAGCGCCGCCCGGCGAGGTCGAAGTGCTGGGTTGGAGCAAGATCCGCGACAAGCTTCACGATGCGCTCTCGGGCGATATGGACGAGAAGGCGCTTGCCGCCGGATTCGCCGTCGGCGTCTTTTTCAGCTTTTCCCCGCTGCTGTCCCTCCACACCGTCCTGGCGCTCATGGTGGCGTTCATATTCCGTCTCAGCAAGGTGGCGGCCGCGGCCGGCGTGTGGGTCAACAACCCTTACACGATGCCCTTCGTGTTCTACGGCTGCTTCCGGCTCGGCGAGTGGATGCTGGGGATCCGCGTGCCCCCGCCGGAGTTCGAGCGCTGGACGCTGCACACGTTCCTGAAGGCGGCCGTGCCGTACGCCGCCCCGCTTTTCCTCGGGACTGCGGTCGTGGGCCTGGCCGCCGCCGCGGTAGCGTATGTTGTTGTCTACCGGATCGCCGTCAGGTTAAAATCCACGCGGCGGAAAACATGAGAGCAAAGGCGATCCCGGGCGGGACGCCGTTCGAAAAGGAGGCGTTAAAGTGAAGCCCTACTCCGTGAGTTTCGGAGGGATCACCGACAAGTATTCCTCCTGGAAGAATTCCTCGTTCGCGGTCATTCCGTTCCCGATCGACCTCACCGCCACGTACGTGGCGGGAGCCCGCAACGGCCCGCGCGCCATCATGGAGGCCTCCAGCCACATGGAGCTCTTCGACGAGGAGAACAAGATAGAGCCTTACCGCGCGGGGATTTTCACGTCGACTGAGGTCCCGCTTGTCACGACGGGACCGATCTCCATGCTGAAGCAGGTGGAGCGCCGGTTCCGCTCGGTCATCAAGGCCGGGAAATTCCCCATTCTGCTGGGCGGCGAGCATTCGGGGACCTGCGGCGCCGTGGCGGCGCTCAGGAAGAAGTACGGGGAGCTGACGGTGCTCCAGTTCGACGCGCATGCGGACCTGAGGGACTCGTACCTGGGCAGCCCCTGGAACCATGCCTGCGTCGGGCGCCGCATCGTGGACTCCGGCGCCAAACTGGTCCAGGTCGGGATCCGCAGCATGTCGGAGGAAGAGGACCGCTTCCTCAAGAAGTCGGAGAGCGTGAAAACATTCTATGCCTCCGAGCTCAGGGAAAGCCTGGGCGACGTCACCAAGGGCATCGTCAGCAGCCTTTCGGGCAACGTCTACATAACCTTCGACCTCGACGCCTTCGATCCGGGGATCATGCCCTCGGTGGGGACGCCGGAGCCCGGAGGCTTGAGCTGGTTCGAGGCGGTCGACATCCTGCGCGACGTCATGCTTTCCAACTGCAACATCGTAGGGTTCGACATCATGGAGCTGGCGCCGATCCCCGGGGTGGTCGCCCCGGACTTTCTCGCCGCCAAGCTGTGCTACCGCATGATGGGCTGGGTCCTCGCCAAGCTAGAGGAAAAATAGGGTCGGCCCCCGCAAAGGAGAATCAGCCGATGTTCGTGCCCTCAAAGATCTTCTTCACCAAGGGAGTAGGGCGGCACCGGGAGCAGCTTACCTCGTTCGAGCTCGCTCTCCGGGACGCAGGGATCGAGAAATACAACCTCGTCCAGGTTTCCAGCATCTTCCCCCCTAAGTGCAAGATCATAAAGAAGGAGGACGGGTTGAAGCTCCTGTCGCCGGGCGAGATAGTCTTCGTCGTCATGAGCCGGTGCCAGAGCGACGAGCCGCGCAGGCTGATCGCCGCTTCGGTTGGATGCGCCCTCCCGAGCGACCGGGACGTGTACGGCTACCTGAGCGAGCACCACGCCTACGGGCAGACCGAGAAGGTGGCCGGGGACTATTCCGAGGACCTGGCGGCAGCCATGCTGGCGTCCACGCTGGGGATCGAGTTCGACGAGGAGAAGAGCTGGGACGAAAAGAAAGAGGTGTGGAAGATCAGCGGCAAGATCTACCGGTCGTTCAACATCACCCAGTCGGCGATAGTGCGGGACGAGTATACGACCGTGCTCGCAGCCGCCGTCCTGGTCATCTGACGGCGGGATACGGGGGGAGGCATGAGAGGGGCGAAGGTCGTCGGGACCGGCAGGGCGCTGCCCGCGCGCGTGGTCACCAACGCGGAATTGATGAAGTCGATGGATACGACCGAGGAATGGATCGTCCAGCGGACCGGCATCAGGGAGCGGCGATTCGTCGACCCGGGGACCGGGACCGCCGACCTCGGCACGGACGCCGCTCGCGAGGCGATCGCCCGCGCGGGGATTTCCGTCTCCGACATCGATTTCATCGTTTTCGCGACCCTCACGCCGGATTACTTCTTCCCCGGCGGCGGGGTTTTCGTGCAGGAAAAGCTCGGGCTTCCCACGATCGGCGCGCTTGACGTCCGGACGCAGTGCACAGGTTTCATCTACGGCCTCTCGGTGGCCGAGGCGTACGTCAAGGGCGGGTTCTACGACCACGTCCTGGTTATCGGCTCCGAGGTGCAGAGCACCGGTCTGGACATGAGCACCGCGGGGCGGGACGTCTCGGTAATCTTCGGGGACGGGGCGGGGGCGGCGGTAGTGGGACCGTGCGAGCCCGGAAGGGGGATCCTCTCATCCCACCTGCACGCCGAGGGGAAGTACGCGAAGGACCTGATGTGCGAGGCGCCCTCTTCGATCGAGCACCCGCGCCTGAGCCACGAGATGCTGGACGCCGGACGCCACCTGCCCAGGATGAACGGCCGGTACGTGTTCACCCACGCCGTGAGGCGGTTTCCGGAGGTGATACGGGAGGCCCTGGCCGCGAACGGGATGTCCGTGGCGGACCTGTCCCTGGTCATACCGCACCAGGCGAACTTGAGGATAACCCAGGCCGTGGCCTCAGCCCTGGAAGTTCCCGGGGAGAAGGTCTTCTCGAACGTCGAGAAGTACGGGAACACGACAGCCGCCTCCATACCCATCGCCCTCGACGAGTGCGTCGAGCAGGGCAGGATTCATGAGGGCGATCTCGTATGCCTCGCGGCCTTCGGGTCCGGTTTCACCTGGGCCGCGTCGCTGATCCGCTGGTAGCGTGGGCGGAATTGCGGGCTTCCATATCCGTGACATGAAGCCCGAGGACCTCGACGAGGTCATGGCGATCGAGGCCGTTTCATTCCCTACGCCCTGGTCGCGCAGGCTGTTCGAGGAGGAGATCGAGAGGGATTTTTCCGACGCTCTCGTCGCGGTTTCCGCGGAAGGAGGGGGCGTTTTGGGATACTCGATCTGCTGGAACGTAGCGGACGAGTCCCACCTGTTGAACATCGCGGTCAGGCCCGATGCCCGAGGGCGCGGCGTGGGCGGCATGCTCCTGGCCGAATGCATCAGAAGGGGAGCCGGGGCGGGGGCGGGCCGCATACACCTCGAGGTGCGCGCCGGGAACGTCCATGCGATCAGGATGTACGAGCGGAAGGGGTTTTCCTTCGTGGGAATCAGGAGGGGATATTACACCGACACCGGAGAGGACGCGGTCCTTTACTCCCGGGCGCTTCGGAGGTCCGATGCCTCATAGCCGGATGCGGTTCGTGGCGGGAAGGATCCTGCGCAACGAGGGGCACGGCGACATCTTCTATCGCCTGGAGGCGTCCGTTCCCGAACCGGTGGAGTTCGAGCCGGGGCAGTTCGCGATGGTTTCCGGCTGGCCGGGCAGCGACCCGCTGCTTCCGAGGCCGCTCGCGATCTTCCGCGCGGGCGCGGGGCAGAAGGGCAAGGGGACCGTCGAGTTCGTCTACAAGGTGGTGGGACGCGGCACCGCGCTGCTGTCGGGGATGCACCCCGGGGAGCCGCTTTCTCTCACCATGCCTCTGGGACGGGGATTCGACCTGGGCGGCGACGGGCGGCTGTACTGGCTTGTAGGCGGCGGCGTAGGATTCTCGACCGTCTTTCCCGCCGCCGCGGCGCTGGGCAGGCGGCGGGCGGAGCACGAGATGTTCCTGGGAAGCCGCACGCGCGAGCAGCTTCCCCCGAAGGAATGGACGCCCGGCGGCGATGCGAAGGGACGCGTCCACCTTTGCACGGAGGACGGCACGGCCGGCTATTTCGGGCGTGTCACCGACTTCGTGCGGGAGAAGATGGCGGCCCTGGCCGACGCCGACGCATCCCGCTTGACGATCCTGGCATGCGGCCCCCGGGAGATGCTTAAAGATATCGCCCTGGCCGCCTCCGCGCGCGGCGCCGAAATGCAGGCGGCGCTGGAAAACCACATGGCGTGCGGGTTCGGCGTGTGCTGGGGATGCGTCGTGGCCCTGCGGGAAGGCGAGAAGACCAGCTACCGGCGGGTATGCAGGGAAGGGCCCGTGTTCGACGCGCGGGAGGTCGTATGGTGAAGACGGACCTTTCCGTATCCCTGGGAGCGCTGCGCCTTAAGAACCCGGTGATGAGCGCGTCGGGGACGTTCGGATACGGGCTCGAGTTCGTCCCTTTCTACGACATCTCGCGCCTCGGGGCCATAGTGGTCAAGGGATTGTCGCTTGCGCCGACGCCGGGCAACCCTCCGGGCCGCATCGTCGAGACCGCGTCCGGCATGCTCAACGCCATCGGCCTGCAGAACATCGGCGTCGAGCGGTTCATGACGGACGTAGCGCCGAGGCTTGCGGACGCCGGCGCCACGTTCGCCGCGAACATCTACGGCAGGACGACGGACGAGTACTCGGCGGTCGCCTCGAGGCTGTCGGAGCTGCCCTCGCTGTCCGCGATCGAGGTCAACGCGTCGTGCCCCAACGTTAAGGAGGGCGGGATGGCGTTCGGGGCGACGGCGGAAGGGGTGGCGCGGCTGACCGGCGCTGTGCGCAAGTCGACGGCAAAACCGCTGTGGGTCAAGCTCAGTCCCAATGTCGCCGACATCGGCTCAGTGGCGGCGGCCGCCGAGGATGCCGGGGCGGATGCCGTTTCGCTCATTAACACCATAGTCGGTATGGCCGTGGATCACCGCACACGCAGGCCCAGGCTGTCCAACGTCACCGGCGGGCTTTCGGGACCCGCAATCAAGCCGGTCGCCCTGCGGATGGTATGGGAGGCATGCAAACGCGTAAAGATTCCCGTGATCGGGATAGGCGGGATCCAGACGGCAGCCGACGCGCTCGAGTTCATCCTCGTGGGGGCATCCGCGGTGCAGGTGGGCACGGCAAATTTCCGGAACCCCAGGGCGTGCGTGGAAATCATAGAGGGTATGGAGGCGTTCATGCGGGAGGAGCGCTTACCCGGTATCGATTCGTTCAGGGGGAAGCTGCTTCTATAGGAAAAAAAAGAAATGTCTTGTGGGCGATTTTACATTCCTAGTATAATGACTTAGCGGGGATTCTTTAAGGAAAGTGGGCCGTCGCCCACTTTTTTTTTCGCAGGCTCGGCGAAGGGCATGGCTGCGGCCTACGGTTTTTCGCGGCGGCCTGATGTGACAAACCCATGAAACCCGACATCGAAAAGATCGAAGCCCTGGTCACCCAGGTGGCGCAGGAGGAAATGTTGGAGGTCTTCGACCTCGCCGTGGCGAGGGAAGGCCCGCGGACCGTGGTGCGCGTCTTCCTGGACCGGGAGGGCGGAATCAGCCTCGGCGAATGCGAGTCGTTCAGCCGGAAGATGAGCGCGGTGCTGGACGTCAGCGATCCGATGCCCGGCCCCTACGTGCTCGAGGTTTCCTCGCCCGGCCTCAACAGGAGGCTGGTCAGGCCAGCCCATTTCGCCGCAGTCGCGGGACGCAGGGTGCGGGTGTCGCTCATCGAGCAGGTGGAAGGCAGCCGGAACTATTCGGGGACGCTCCTGCGGGCCGACGAGGAAGGAATCGAGCTGGAGCGGGACGGCAGGACGTTCAGGTTCCCGTACCGCGCCGTTCGGAAGGCGAACCTGGAAGTGTCGCAGGAAGAACTTTTCGGGAAGGGAAAGAGGAAGCAATGATCCTGGACATAGGGCAGATCATCACGCAGCTGGGCAAGGAGAAGGGGATCGACCGGACCGTGATCGTCGACGCGATCAAGGAAGCCCTGGAAATAGCCGCGAGGAAGAAGTACGGGATGAACAAGCGGCTGGAGGCCACCTACGACGGCGAGACGGGCGAGTTCGAGATCCTCGAGTTCCGCACGGTCGTCGAGGAGGTAAAGGATCCCGAATCGGAAATCTCGCTCGACGCAGCGCGCGAGCTCGATCCCGAGGCCGCCTATGAGGACAACATAGGGTTCCGGATGAGCACCCGCGACCTCGGCCGCATCGCCGCGCAGACGGCGCGGCAGATCATAATGCAGAAGGTCAAGGACGCCGAGCGGGAAGTGATATACAACGAGTTCATCGGCCGCAAGGGAGAGATCATCAACGGCATCGTGCAGCGCTACGAGCGGGACTGCCTGGTCGTCGACCTGGGGAAGACCGAGGCCGTCATGCCGATGTCGGAGCAGATCCCCCGCGAGCGGTATCGCCAGGGAGACCGGATAAGGGCGTACATCAAGGACGTCACCAAGACCCCGCGCGGTCCCGAGATCCTTCTGTCGAGATCCGACCCGAGGGTGATCCTGAAGCTGTTCGAGCAGGAGGTTCCCGAGGTATACGAGGGCGTGGTCTCGATATTAAGCGTCGCGAGGGAGCCCGGATTCCGCACGAAGATAGCCGTCCGGTCGAAGGATCGCGACGTCGACCCGGTGGGAGCGTGCGTCGGGATGAAGGGGTCGCGCGTGCAGAGCGTCGTGCAGGAGCTGCGCGGCGAGAGGATAGACATAATCGCGTGGGACGAAGACCCGGCGAAGTTCGTCTGCAACGCCCTCCAGCCGGCCGAAATCATCCGGGTGCTCGTCAACGAGTCCGAGAAGAGCATGGAGGTCATCGTCCCCGAGGAACAGCTGCTGCTGGCGATCGGCAAGAGGGGGCAGAACGTGAAGCTGGCCTCGAAGCTCGTGGGCTGGCACATCGAGGTTCGCGCAGAAGGGCAGGTCGAGGACGCGCTCAAGCGCGCGGAGGGGCTTTTCGCCCCCAGGAAGACGGACGAGGCCGTGCAGCCAGGGGCCGCGGAGGGACCAGCGACCGTTCTTCCGGAGTCGGAACCGGCGCCGGAGCCGCCGGAAGGCGGCGAGCCCCCTGCAGCGGAAGGTCCGCCCCCGGAAGAGGGCGGCGGTGAATCGAAGGGGTGAACGCATCCGTATGGAGCGGACTTGCGTCCAGTGCGGCCGCTCCGCGGAGAAGGCGTCGTTTTTCAGGTTAGCCGGACGGCCGGAGACGGGCTGGGAGCCCGATCCGGAAGGACGCAAGCCGGGCCGCGGGATATACATGTGCCGGGCGGCGGAGTGCGTGGAAGGATTCGCAAGGCGGATCCGGACGCCGAAAGGCGCGGCCAGGTGGAAGATGGGAGCCGACGGACCGGCGCTGGCGGACAAGGTCGCCGCCTGGTGGGCGGCGCAAGCAAGAAAGTAGGGAGGGTGGATGGACAAGGCTCGCGTTCGGGATCTGGCCAAGGAACTGGGGATGGAGACGAGCAAGGAGATACTGGCGTTTCTTGAGCGGATCGGACAGAAAGGCAAATCTGCCTCCAGCAACATCGAGGGGGACATCATAGAGCGGGTCAAGAGTCATTTCCGCAAGACCTCGCCGCCCCCTCCCCCCAAACAGACGCTAGTGGTCACGCGGGCGGACGGGACCCTGGAGCGCCGCTCCAGCAGGGTGGTCCTGCGGCGCGGAGCGCCGGTGGTCGAGAAGCCCCCCGTGCCGGAAGAGCCGTCGGCGCCGCCGCAGGAGGCGCCCCCGTCGGTCGCGGGCGCACCGGCGCCGTCCGAGGAGCGTGCCCCCGAGGAGCCGGTTCGGGCCGGCATGCCCGCCCCGGAGGCGGCACAACCCGCGGAAACCGCGGCGGCGGAGGCGGAAAGCGCGCAGCCGGCGGAAGCGGTGGTCCGGGTCGTGGAAAAGTCTCCGGCCGAGAAGGCTGCGGAGGAGCGCAAGGAGAAGGAAAAGAAGTGGAAGAAGGCCAAGCCCCACGAGAAGAAAGTCCAGAAGGGAGTCCTCAAGAGAACGATAATCCAGGAAATCATCGAAGAGCCCGAAGCCCCGAAGGCGCCGGCGGCCCCGGTGGCCGAGGCGGAGCCCGTGGTGGTGCGCCAGTTCCAGCCGGTTCGGGCGCTCAAACGGAGGGGAAAGCCCGTAAAGGAAAAGAAGGCTCCCTCCACCCTTCCTCCCAAGGCCAGCAAGCGCGTTTTCAAGATCGAGGAGGTCATCACCGTCGGTGATCTCGCTCACCGGATGGGGATAAAGGCAGCCGACGTGATCAAGAAGCTGATCGAGATGGGGATGCCGACGACCGTCAACCAGCTTCTTGACGCGGACACGGCGCGGATACTGGCACAGGAATACGGCTACGAGGTGGAGAACGTCGCCCCCGAGGTGGAAAGCCTCATCGACCAGGAAGAAGACCGCATCGAGGACCTCGTCGCGCGCCCGCCGGTAGTCACCATCATGGGGCACGTGGACCACGGCAAGACCACCCTGCTGGACGCGATCCGGCAGAGCAACGTCACCGGCCAGGAGGCCGGCGGGATCACCCAGCACATAGGGGCCTACGAGGTGGAGCACGGCGGCCGCAAGCTCGTCCTGCTGGATACTCCCGGCCACGAAGCGTTCACTTCGATGCGCGCCCGCGGCGCGTCGGTCACAGACATAGTCGTGCTGGTCGTCGGGGCCGACGACGGCGTGATGCCGCAGACGATCGAGGCGATCGACCACGCCAAGGCCGCAGGCGTGCCCATAGTGGTGGCGGTCAACAAGATCGACAAGCCGGGGGCCCAGCCCGACCGCATCCGGCAGCAGCTGTCCGAGCACGGGCTCGTCCCGGAGGAGTGGGGCGGCCAGACGCTGTTCGCAAACATCTCCGCGAAGAGGAAGACGGGCATCGACTCGCTGATCGAGCTGGTCCTGCTGCAGGCCGACCTGCTGGAGCTTAAATCCAATCCCGTCAAGATGGCGCGCGGAACGGTCATCGAGTCCCGCCTGGAGAAGGGACGGGGTCCGGTGGCGACGGTCCTCGTCCAGGAAGGGACCCTGCGAGTCGGAGATCCGATCGTCACGGGCATCCACTACGGGAGGGTCCGGGCGCTCGCCAACCACAAGGGCAAGCGGCTCATGGAATCCCCGCCGGGGACTCCCGCGGAGATCCAGGGGCTCGACGGTCTTCCGGCGGCCGGCCAGAAGTTCGCCGTCCTGAAGGACGAGCGCACTGCGCGCCAGATCGCGCTGCACCGCCAGGAGAAGGACCGTGAGAAGACCGTCGCCCGGCCGAAGTTCAGCCTCGAGGATCTCCATCGCCAGATAGAGGTGGGGGCGCTCAAGGAGCTGAACATCGTCATAAAGGCGGACGTCCAGGGATCGATGGAGGCGCTGCAGTTCTCCCTCGACAAGCTGTCCGGGGAGAAGGTCAAGGTGAACGTGATCCACTCCGGGGTCGGGGGGATCTCCGAATCGGACGTCATGCTGGCTTCGGCCTCGACGGCCGTCATAATCGGCTTCAGCGTCCGGCCCGAGCCGAAGGCGGCGGAGCTCGCCGAGCGGGAGAGCGTCGACGTCCGGCTTTATTCCGTGATCTACGACGTCGTCGACGACATAAAGAAGGCCATGGAAGGGCTCCTCTCGCCCACCTTCCGGGAGAGCTCCCAGGGTCGCGCCGAGGTGCGCAACACCTTCCACATCTCGAAGGTCGGCACGATCGCCGGATGCTACGTGCTGGCGGGCAAGATCACGCGCAACTCCAGCATTCGCCTGCTGCGCGACAGCGTGGTCGTTTTCGAAGGGAAGCTCTCGTCCCTGAAGCGTTTCAAGGACGACGTCCGCGAGGTGTCTGAAGGGTACGAATGCGGCATCGGGATCGAGAGCTTCAACGACATCCAGGTGGGCGACCAGATAGAGGCGTTCGTTATGGAGAAGGTCGCCGGGACGCTCGCGTAAGACGGGCAGGCTTGCGGCCGGCAACCGGCCGCGCCTGGGGGCGGGGTGCCATGATAGTGGCGGTGCTGCTGGCCGATCTTCTCTTCCCGGACGCCGCCTCCCTCAAAGACAAGCGCAGGAGGCTTTCCGGGCTGACCGGAAGGATCCGTTCCGGGTTCCCGGTTTCCGTCGCCGAAGTCGGCTGCCAGGACCTGTGGCAGCGTGGCCGGATAGGGGTCGCGCTGGTGTCCACCGACACGCGCCTGGCGCAGTCGATGCTGGACCGGATCAGCGATCTCGTGGGGCGCGACGGGGAGATCGAGCTCATCGGCCGCCGGATCGAATTCATGAGGATGGAAGAGGGGGAGACATGAAAGGCCGCGGCGACCGCCCCGCGCGCGTGGCGGAACGGATCCGGGAAGAGGTTTCCCTCATTCTCCAGAACAAGGTGAAGGACCCCGGCATGGGCGTTGTGACGGTCACGGAAGTCACCGTGACCCCGGATCTCAAGATCGCGCGCGTGCATTATTCCGTACTGGGCGGCGACGAGGAGAAGCTCGCCGTCCGGGACGCGCTGCGGCGGTCCAAGGGATTCATACGAATGGAGCTGGGTCGGAGCCTGCAGCTCAGGTACTCACCCGAGGTGGCGTTCATATACGACAACACGTACGAGAAGGGGGCCCGGATAGACCGGCTGCTCAGGGAAATACGGTCGGAGGGCGACGGTGAGAAATGACATCGAGGCGATCTGCCGCCTCTTCCGGGAAAAGAACAGGTTCCTGATAGCCTGCCACGAAAACCCGGAAGGGGACGCGATCGGCTCGCAGCTGGCGCTTGCCCTGGCCTTGCGGAAGATGGGGAAGACCGCGACCGTCCTGAACGCGGACCCGGTGCCGGGAAACCTGGCGTTCCTCCCCGGGGCGGAAAGCGTGGTTCACGACGAGGACGGATCCGGGTACGAAGTCGCCGTAGTGGTCGATTGCGGTTCCCGGGAAAGAACCGGGCGCGTGGAAGCGGAGCTCGCGAAGCCGGCCGTCATGGTCAACATCGACCACCACAGGACGAACGGCGGCTGCGGGGATTATTGCCTTATCGACCCGGAGGCGGCCGCCACGGGCATGCTCGTCTACCGGATACTTTCGGGCATGGGCGCCGAGATCGACTACGATGTCGCCGTCAACATATACGTGGCCATATTGACGGACACGGGTTCGTTCCATTACTCGAACTCATCGCCGGAGGCGTTCCACATTGCGGGTGAGATGATCCGGCGCGGGATCGACCCGTGGGCGGTTGCGGAGCAGGTCTACGAAACCCAGAGCGCAGGGCGGCTGCGCCTCCTTGGGAGGGTCTTAAGCTCCCTGGAGATCGCGGCGGAAGGGAGGGTAGCCGCCATCACGACGATGAAAAGCGACCTGGACGAGTTCTCCGCCAGGAAGGATTTCCTCGAGGGATTCATCAACTATCCCCGCTCGGTGATCGGCGTAGAGGTGGCCGTTTCGTTCCGCGAGGAGAGCCCGCGCGAATTCCGGGTGAGCTTCCGGTCCAAGGGGCGCGTGGACGTTTCCGCGGTCGCGCAGTCGTTCGGAGGAGGAGGGCACCGCAACGCCGCGGGATGCACGGTGCAGGGCTCCCTCGACGAGGTCAGGAGCAAGGTCTTCGGGGCGCTGGAGGCGGCGCTGCGGTGACGGACGGCGTGATCGTCCTGGACAAGCCCGCCGGCATCACCTCCTTCCGCGCCGTCGAGAAGGCCGGCAAGGCGCTCGGGGCGAAGAAGCGCGGGCACGCGGGGACCCTGGACCCGATGGCGACCGGGGTCCTCCTCGTGTGCGTCGGCAGGGCGACCAAGATCGCGGGTTACCTTGCCGCGCAGGACAAGGAATACGAGGCCGGTTTCCGGTTCGGCACGGCCACCGACACGGGGGACATTACGGGGAAGCCGGTGGAAAGCGCTCCGGGGGCTTTTGCCCCGCAGGAGACGGTCGCTGCCGCCGTCTCGGGACTCGTCGGCACCCGTGAGCAGGTCCCGCCCGCATTCTCGGCGGTCAAGGTGGCGGGGATGCGCGCATACGAAATGGCCCGCCGGGGGGAGCGCCCGGAACTTGCGCCGCGGACGGTGACGGTCCACGAGGCACGCCTTCTTTCGTGGTCGGCGGAAGGATTCGACGTATTGTTGCGTTGTTCCAAGGGATTCTACGTCCGCGCGCTTCCCGCGGAGCTGGGGCGGCTGCTCGGCGTCCCGACGGCCGTTTCGTCCCTTCGAAGGCTGGCTTCGGGGCGTTTCCGCATTGAGGATTCGGTGACGCTTTCCGATCTCATCGAGGAAGGAAGGCGCGGCGAGGCCGCGTCCCGGCTTGTTCCGATCGGCAAGGCCCTGTCCGGGTTCACGCAGTGGGAGATACCCCCGGCCGCCGTCGACGCGGTCCGCCACGGCGGTTCGCCGGCGCCATGGCTTGCCGGGTGCGATCCGGGGCCGTCGCACGGAATGGTCCTGTTGACGCACGGAACCGAGGGGGCGGTCGCGCTGGTGGAGCGGATCGGCGAGGGACGGTGGAGGATCGTTCGGGGCATATGAATTTACTTCCCCTCGTGATTGTGTTATAAAATAAAAATCCGGCAAATCCATAGAATTATCTGATCCTTTGAAAGGGGAAGGGCGAAGCTAAATGGGCTTGGAGACGGAGAAGAAGAAGGACTTGATCGGCAAGTTCAGGGTGCACGAGTCGGACACCGGTTCACCAGAGGTACAGATCGCCCTCCTGACCGAGAGGATCAACGAGATCACGGATCATCTCAAAACTCATACCAAGGACTTCAACTCGCGGCGGGGTCTGTTGAAGCTGGTCGGCCAGAGACGCCGGCTCCTCGACTACCTTAAGTCGAAGGAATCGTTGCGGTACAAGGCGGTGGTGGAAGCTCTGGGCCTGCGCAAGTAATTCGGGAAACGAACGACATCCAAATCATCGTTGCCGCAGAAGCGGCACAAGAAGGGAATACAAATAAATTGGGACACGTGTACGAAATGGAAGTGGCGGGCCGGAAACTCGGCATCGAGACCGGCGTGGTGGCCAAGCAGGCGGGCGGCTCCGTAGTCGTCCAGTACGGCGACTCGGTCGTCCTCGTGACGGCCTGCGGGACCGAGACTCCCAGGCAGGGCATAGATTTCCTTCCCCTTGTCGTGGATTACGTGGAAAAAACGTTCGCCGTGGGAAAGATCCCCGGCGGCTTCTTCAAGCGCGAAGGCAGGCTCTCCGAATACGAAGTGCTGACGTCGAGGCTCATCGACCGGCCGATCCGCCCTCTTTTCCCTAAAGGGTTCTACAACGAGACCCAGGTGATCGCCACGGTCCTGTCGGCGGACAAGGAAAACGACACAGGCGTATTGGCGATGATAGGCGCCTCCGCCGCGCTGACCCTCTCCGACCTGCCGTTCAACGGGCCGATCGCCGGCGCGCGCGTGGGGAGGATTGACGGGAAGCTCGTCATCAATCCGCTCATTCCAGACCTTTCGCGCAGCGACCTGAACATTTTCGTGGCCGGCAGCCGCGACGCGATCCTGATGGTGGAGGGAGAGGCGGGCGAGGTCCCGGAAGAGGAAGTCCTGGACGCCATACTGTTCGCCCACGAGTCGCTCCGGCCGATCCTCGAGATGCAGGAGCGCATGAGGGAGGAGATAGGCAAGCCCAAGCGCGTATTCGAGAAAAAGGAGCTGTCCTCCGAAGAGCTGGGCAGGATCCAGGAAATCGCCGAGAACGAACTCCGGGCGGCTTACGACATCCAGGCCAAGCAGGAGCGCCGCAAAAGGGTGGACGAAATCGCTGAGGCGGTCCGGAACTCCTTCCCGGAGGAGGAGAGAGCGGAGAAGGCGGCGCTCATCGGCGACGCCTTCAAGAACGTGGAAAAACGGATCGTCCGCGGGAAGATACTCGAAACGGGACGGCGAATCGACGGCCGGGGCCTTTCCGACATCCGGCAGATAGATTCGCGGGTGGGCGTTCTGCCCCGCACGCACGGCTCCGCAATTTTCACGCGCGGGGAGACACAGGTGCTGGTCACGGCGACTCTCGGCACCACGCAGGACGAGCAGAGGATCGATTCCCTGCTCGGCGATACGACCAAGGCGTTCATGCTTCATTACAACTTCCCGCCTTTCAGCGTCGGGGAGGTGAAGATGCTGCGCGCCCCGGCCCGCCGTGAAGTCGGCCACGGCGCGCTGGCCGAAAGGGCCGTAACCAAGGTGCTGCCGGGGGAGCTGGAGTTCCCCTACACCGTTCGCATCGTTTCGGAAGTCCTCGAGTCCAACGGCTCCTCCTCCATGGCCACCGTATGCGGCGCCTCGCTGGCCATGATGGATGCCGGGATACCGACCACCGGCGCCGTGTCGGGCATCGCCATGGGGCTGAT
Source organism: Deltaproteobacteria bacterium (assembly GCA_050263095.1). Taxonomy (GTDB): domain Bacteria; phylum Desulfobacterota; class Deferrimicrobia; order Deferrimicrobiales; family Deferrimicrobiaceae; genus FEB-35. Next base: position 46,316 of record JBLNEW010000087.1, read on the forward strand.
CAAGGAGGGGGACCGGGTCGCGGTCCTGTCCGACATACTAGGCGACGAGGACCACCTGGGAGACATGGACTTCAAGGTGGCCGGGACGTCGAAGGGTGTAACCGCCATACAGATGGACATAAAGATCGGCGGCGTGAGCCGTGACATACTGATGTCCGCTCTGAGACAGGCCAGGGAAGGGCGGATGCACATCCTGGGAAGGATGAACTCGACCCTCGACAGCCACAGGCCCGAACTTTCGCCGTTCGCGCCGCGCATCTACGTCATGAACGTCAAGACCGACAAGATCAGGGAGATCATAGGCCCGGGAGGCAAGGTCATCCGCGGAATACAGGAGCAGACCGGGGTGAAGATCGACATCGAGGACGACGGAACGGTGAAGATCGCCGCCGTCGACGCCGCCGGGGCAAGGGCGGCGATCTCGATCATAGAGGGCATCGTCCAGGAGGCGCAGGTAGGAAAAGTCTACGAGGGAAGGGTGCGCAAGATTATGGAATTCGGCGCATTCGTGGAGCTTTTCCCGGGCACCGACGGGCTGCTGCACGTCTCGCAGATATCCAGGAAGCGAATCCGGTCGGTCTCCGACTGCTTCAAGGAAGGCGACACCGTCACCGTCAGCGTCCTCGAGGTCGACCGCGACGGCAAGATCAGGCTTTCCCACAAGGAATTCGAGAAGGAAGGGGAGTTTCCCCCCACGGCATTCGCGGGGCCGGGCGATTCGGAAGGGCGCGGCGGCGAGCAGCGCGGGGAGCGGGCGGGACAGGGCGAGCGCCCGCCGCGCGACAAGGACCGCGAGCACGGGGGCCGGAGAGGCCGGCGCTGACGGCCCTACCGATGACGGTCGGCAGAACAGTCCTCGACAGCGGCGTCACGATCATAAGCGAGGAGGTGCCCCACCTCCGCTCCGCGACGGTGGGGATATGGGTTTCCGCCGGTTCCCGCGCGGAGTCCCCGCAGGACAACGGCATCTCCCACTTCATCGAGCACATGCTCTTCAAGGGGACCGCCCGCCGGAAGGCGATCGACATATCGCGCGAGATCGAGTCGGTCGGCGGCTCGATGAACGCGTATACCGATCGGGAATACACTTTCTTTTTCGCGAAGGTCCTTTCGAAGGACTTCCCCCTGGCCGCGGACCTTCTCTGCGACATTTTCCTCAACTCCCGGTTCGACGGGGAGGAGATGGAGCGCGAAAAGGGCGTCGTTCTTCAGGAGATCCTCATGGTGGAGGACAACCCCGAGGACTACCTGCACGACTTCTTCCACGAATCTTACTGGGGAGGGCATCCGCTGGGATATCCCATCCAGGGGACGCACGTGAGCGTGTCGTCGTTCGACCGCGACCGGGTGATGCGATATTTCGGAGACCGATTCCGGCGCTGCGGCACGGTCGTTACCGTGGTGGGAAACCTTCCGCACGGCGCGATCGTCGACGCCTTCGCGGCGGCGCTTGCCCCGCTGGCGCTTGGAGAGCGCCTTTTGCCCGACGCGCCTCCACTCCCGGAGCCCGGCGTATTCCTCAAAAAACGGCCGCTAGAACAGCTCCACATCGCCCTGGGCGCTCCGTCGGTCTCCCGCAGAAGCGAGCTCAAGTACGTCGCCTACGTCATGAACACCATTCTCGGCGGCAGCATGAGCAGCCGCCTGTTCCAGGAAATCCGCGAGAAGCGGGGCCTAGCATATTCCGTATATTCGACGATTTCCGCCTACGCCGATTCGGGGATACTGAAGATCTGCGCCGGGACGTCGCGCGACAAGGTACGCGAGGTGCTCGCCGTTACGGCCGAGGTCGTCGACGCCGTGCGGGAAGGGCGGTTCGACGAAACGGAGGTCGTCCTCGCCAAGGAGCTGATCAAGGGGAACATGATCCTCAACCTGGAGAGCGCCGAGTACCGCATGTCCCGGCTGGCGATGAACGAACTGTTCCTGGGGCGACTCGAAACGCCGGAGGATGCGCTTCGGCGGGTGGACGACGTGACCCCGGATAAAGTACGCGGTTTCGCCGCGTCCATGCTGGGCCGGGAGCGGTTCTCTCTTGCCGCCGTCGGCGACCTGCCGGCGGGAAGCGCGTTGGCCTTCTAGGATGAGCGGCGAGGGCGATCGAGTGATCCCGGTTTGCCTGGTCCGCGAGGGGGCCGGCGACCTGGTGCCCGCATACCAGACCGAAGGCGCGGCAGGCATGGACCTGCGCGCCGACATCGAAGCGGAGATCGTGCTGCCTCCGATGGGGCGCGCGCTGGTCCCGACGGGAATCTCGGTGGCGCTGCCGGCAGGCGTGGAGGCGCAGGTGCGGCCCCGCAGCGGCCTTGCCGCCCGGCACGGAGTAACGTGCCTCAACTCGCCCGGCACCGTCGATTCCGATTACCGCGGAGAGATCCGCGTGGTTCTGGTCAACCTGGGAAGCGAGCCTTTTCCGGTGAGGAGGGGCGACCGGATCGCGCAGCTGGTCTTCTCGCCGGTGCTGCGCGCGTCCCTGCGGATCGTCGACGACCTCGACACGACGACGCGCGGGGAAGGCGGATTCGGACACACCGGGATCTAGGAGGCGCCATGATCGAACGGTACACCAGGGCGGAGATGGGAAAGATCTGGGAGCCGGAGAACCGGTTCAGGATCTGGCTCGACATCGAGCTGCTCGCGATGGAGGCGATGGTGAAGAAGGGGTGGATCCCCCCCGGCGCCCTCGCGCGGGTGCGAAAGCGCGCCCGGTTCGACGTCTCCCGGATCAACGAGATCGAGAAGCGCGTAAAGCACGACGTGATCGCCTTTCTGACGTCGGTCGCCGAGCACATCGGGGACGACTCCCGGTTCCTCCACGTCGGCATGACCAGCTCCGACGTCCTTGACACGTCTTTCGCCGTGCAGATGCGGCAGGCGCTGTCGCGCCTCATCCGGGAAGCTGAAAACGTGTTCGACGTGCTGCGGAAGAGGGCAATGGAGCACAAGGACACGGTCATGATCGGCCGCACCCACGGCATCCACGCCGAGCCCGTCACCTTCGGCCTGAAGATGGCGCTGTGGGCCGACGAGATGCGCCGCAACGTCTCCCGCCTGAAGCGCGCCCGGGACGTCATCTCCGTGGGAAAGCTGTCGGGGGCGGTGGGGACGTTCGCCAACATAGAGCCGTTCGTCGAGGAGTACGTCTGCCGGAAGCTGGGGCTGGGGGCCGCCCCGGCCTCGACCCAGGTGGTCCAGCGCGACCGCCATGCGGAAGTGTTCGCGACCCTCGCGATCGTCGGGTCCTCGCTGGACAAGTTCGCGACCGAAATACGGCACCTGCAGCGAACGGAGGTGCTGGAGGTCGAGGAGTACTTCTCGGAGGGGCAGAAAGGCTCCTCCGCGATGCCCCACAAGCGCAATCCCGTCCTGTCGGAGAACATCTCGGGGCTTTCGCGCCTCCTGCGCGGGTACTCGGTGACCGCCATGGAGAACGTCGCGCTCTGGCACGAACGTGACATCAGCCACTCCTCGGCGGAGCGCGTGATCGCGCCCGACGCCACCATAGTCCTGGACTTCGCGCTCGACCGCTTCCGCGGCATGATGGAGAAGCTGGTCGTCTATCCTGACCGCATGAAAGCGAACCTGGAGAGCACCGGGGGGCTCATCTATTCCCAGCGGGTCCTCCTGGCGCTGGCCGCCAAGGGCCTTTCGAGGGAGAGGGCGTACGAGATCGTCCAGAAGGCGGCTATGGAGGCGTGGCGGGGAAAGAAGGGCCTGGCCTCCCTGCTCTGGAAGGACCGCGAAGTCCGGGCGCTGCTTCGCAGGGAGGAATTTGACGAACTGTTCGACATCCGGTATTACCTGAGGAACGTCGACGCGATATTCGGCCGCGTATTCGGAAATTAAAGGGGGTACCGCGTGAAGGCGCGCATCTTCGTCACGTTGAAAAGGGGTGTGCTGGACCCGCAGGGGAAGGCCATCCAGCGGTCGCTCTCCCACCTGGGCTTCGAAGGCGTGGAAGAGGTCCGGGTCGGCAAGTTCATGGAGGTGCGGCTTGCGGCCATGGGGCGCGCGGATGCGGAGAAGCTGCTTCACGAGGCCTGCCAGCGGCTGCTGGCGAACACCGTGATCGAAGACTTCCGTTTCGAGATCGACGGTTGACGTGACGCCATGAAGATCGCCGTCCTGGTATTCCCCGGATCAAACTGCGATCACGACGCGTACCATGCGCTAAGGCACGTGCTGGGACTTGACGCCTGTTTCGTCTGGCATAAGGAGGACCGGCTGACCGGCTACGACGCGGTGGTGATTCCGGGCGGCTTCACCTACGGCGACTACCTGCGCACCGGTGCGATGGCCAAGCTCTCCCCGGTCATGGGGGCGGTCAGGCGGTTCGCCGAGGGCGGAGGGCCGGTGATCGGCATTTGCAACGGCTTCCAGATCCTCCTGGAATCGGGGCTCCTGCCCGGTGCGATGATCGCCAACGAGTCGTTGAAATTCATTTGCGATTACGTATACTTGAAGAGCGAATCCTCAACCGTGCCTTTTACTCACGGCATCCCTTCGGCATCGATCCTTAAGATCCCGATCGCGCATTACCAGGGCAACTACTACGCGGACCGTGAGACGCTTTCGGCTCTCGAGGGCAACGGCCAGGTGGTGTTCCGCTACTGCGACGAAGCGGGCAACGTCTCGCCGGATGCCAACCCCAACGGTTCGGTGGGCAACATCGCCGGCATCTGCAACGCGGGCGGAAACGTCCTCGGGATGATGCCCCATCCGGAGCGCTGCTCGGAGGAGGAGATGGGAAGCGCCGACGGCAGGAGGATATTCGCGTCCATGGTCCGGTGGCTCGAGGAGAAGGGGCGATGAGGGAGGTCGCCGTAACGCCGGAACTGGCCAGGCAGCACGGTCTCTCCGCCGAGGAGTACGAGCGGATCCGGAAGATCATGGGCCGCGATCCAAGCGTGACCGAGCTTGGCATATTCTCGGTCATGTGGAGCGAGCACTGCTCCTACAAGAGCTCGCGCGTGCACCTGAAGAAATTCCCGACCAAGGGCCCCCGCGTCCTGCAGGGTCCCGGCGAGAACGCCGGCATCCTGGACATCGGGGACGGCTTGGCCGTCGCCTTCAAGATGGAGAGCCACAACCATCCCTCCTACATCGAGCCGTACCAGGGCGCGGCGACCGGGGTGGGCGGGATCCTGCGCGACGTCTTCACCATGGGGGCCAGGCCCATCGCCCTGCTCGACTCGCTGAGGTTCGGACGGATCGACCATCCCCGGACCCGGTACCTGGTCGACGGCGTCGTATCCGGGATCGCGGGATACGGCAACTGCATCGGCGTCCCCACGGTCGGGGGCGAGGTCTACTTCGACGAGAGCTACGACGGCAACATCCTGGTAAACGTCTTCACCCTCGGGGTGGTGCGCCACGACCGCATATTCCGCGGCACGGCGTCGGGCGTTGGCAACCCGGTCATCTACGTCGGCTCGAAGACCGGCCGCGACGGCATCCACGGCGCCACCATGGCCTCGGAGGAGTTCGACGAGAAATCCGAGGAAAAGCGCCCGACCGTCCAGGTCGGCGACCCCTTCACGGAGAAGCTTCTTCTGGAGGCATGCCTGGAGCTCATGAAGACCGACGCCATAGTCGGAATCCAGGACATGGGCGCCGCGGGGCTTACGAGCTCCTCCTTCGAGATGGCGTCCCGCGCGGGGACGGGTTTCCTGATGGACCTGGACCTCGTGCCCCAGCGCGAGGAGAAGATGACTCCCTACGAGCTGATGCTCTCCGAATCGCAGGAGCGGATGCTGATCGTGGCGAAGAAGGGGCGGGAGGACGAGGTCCGCGGGATCTTCGAGAAGTGGGACCTTGATTTCTCGGTCATCGGGGAGGTCACGGGCGACGGGGTAGGGCGGGTCCGCATGGGCGGAAGGACAGTCGCCGAGATCCCGATCGCCGCCGTCACCGACGATGCGCCGGTCTACAACCGGCCGGCGGCAAGGCCGGAGGGGCAGGACGCGATGCTGCGCCTCGATTTCTCCGCGCTGCCGTCCCCGGCGGACCTCACGGAGACGTGGAAGCGGATGATGGGCTGTCCGGAGATGGCCGACAAGCGCTGGGTATACAGGCAGTACGATTACATGATACGCACGAACACCCTGGTCCTGCCGGGGTCGGACGCCGCGGTCCTCCGGGTAAAGGGGACGAAGAAGGGGATCGCGCTGTCGGTGGACTGCAACAGCCGCTACTGCCTCCTGGACCCCTACGTCGGGGGGATGCTCGCGGTCTGCGAGTCGGCCCGCAACGTCGCGTGCTCGGGCGCCGAGCCGATAGGGGTAACCGACTGCCTGAATTTCGGGAACCCGGAAAAGCCCGAGATCATGTGGCAGTTCCGCTCCGCCATCGAGGGGATGGCCAAGGCGTGCGAGGCGTTCAAGGTTCCGGTCGTCTCGGGAAACGTTTCTTTCTACAACGAGACGAAGGGAAAAGGGATCAATCCCACGCCGACCGTGGCGATGGTCGGGCTGCTCGAAGACGTTTCAACCCGCCTCGTCCAGTGGTTCCGGCAGGAGGGCGACCTGATTTTTCTGGCCGGGGCGGACCGCAACGCGGTGGAGCTGGGAGGCTCTCTCTACCTGAACGAGGTCCACGGCAAGGTGTCCGGAACCCCGCCCGAGGCGGACCCGGCGCACGAGGCGCGCCTGTGCGGGTTCCTGCGCGCGGCCGCTTCGAGGAGGCTTCTTGCATCCGCGCACGACCTTGCCGAGGGAGGGCTGGCATGCGCGCTGGCCGAGGCGTGCGTGACCCGGCCCGCGGGGCCGATCGGGGCTGCGATCGCCAACCCGTTTCCCGAATCGATCCGCGCGGATTTCGCGATGTTCTCCGAGAACCAGGGCAGGGTTCTCCTGTCGTGCCCGCCGGAAAAGAAAACAGGGCTGCTGGCGACCGCCGCGGAATTCCGTATTACAATGGAAGCATTGGGCACAGTGGGGGGAACGGCCGTCGAGATCGAGGGAATCGCCCGTGTGGACGCCCAGGAGATGAAAACCGCCTGGGCGGGCGGCCTGACCGGCGCGCTCGGGTTCGGGGGTTAATCCGGAGCATGTGCGGAATCTTCGGCGTCATGGGTCACCCTGAGGCCGCCAACCTGGCCTACCTGGGGCTCTACGCCCTGCAGCACCGCGGCCAGGAGAGCGCGGGGATCGCCTGCGCCGACGGCGACGTGATCACCTTCCACAAGGAGATGGGGCTGGTCGCGGACATCTTCTCGGAGGATGTCCTGGCGCGGCTTCCCGGCCACATATCGATCGGGCACGTCCGCTACTCGACGACCGGGAGCTCGGAACTGAAGAACGCGCAGCCGTTCGTCGTCGATTTCGAGAGCGGCTCGATCGCGGTCGCGCACAACGGCAACCTGGTGAACGCCCACGTGCTGAAGCAGGAGCTCGAGGTGGGCGGATCGATCTTCCAGTCCACCATGGACACGGAGGTCATAGTCCACCTCATCGCCCGTTCCCGCCGGGGGAAGCTCGAGGAGCGCATCGCGGATGCGCTGGCGCGGGTGCGCGGCGCCTATTCGCTGCTGTTCCTGACGCGGGACAAGCTCATAGCCGTGCGCGACCCGCACGGAATCCGTCCCATGGTGCTGGGGAAGATAAAGGGGGGGCACGTCGTCTGCTCGGAATCGTGCGCCCTCGACCTCATCGAGGGCGAGCTGGTCCGGGACGTCGAGCCCGGGGAGATGATAGTCATCGACGAGCGCGGGATCCACTCGTCGCACCCCTTCTTCCCCGCGCCCGCGCACTTCTGCGTGTTCGAGTACATCTACTTCTCGAGGCCCGACTCCGTCATGGGCGGCGTCAGCGTGTACGAAGTCCGTAAACGGCTGGGGCGCGAGCTCGCGCGGATGCACCCGGCGGACGCCGACGTCGTAATACCCGTTCCCGACTCCGGCGTTCCGGCGGCGATCGGCTACTCGGAGGAGTCCGGCATACCCTTCGAGATGGGGCTGATCCGCAACCACTACGTCGGCCGGACGTTCATCGAGCCCCAGCAGTCGATCAGGCACTTCGGGGTAAAGATAAAGCTGAACGCGGTCCGCGGCGTGGTCGAGGGCAAGCGCGTCATCGTCGTCGACGACTCGATCGTGCGCGGGACGACGGGGCGCAAGATAATAAAGATGATCCGCGCGGCGGGGGCAAAGGAGGTCCACGTCCGCATTAGTTCGCCTCCCACCGCCTTCCCGTGCTTTTACGGCATCGACACGCCGCTGCGGCGGGACCTCA
>JBLNEW010000088.1:0-13053 GCA_050263095.1 Deltaproteobacteria bacterium
GTCACGCTCCAGAACCTCAAGAAGACGCTCGAGCTGCTCCGGTCCACGGAGTCCGGAGTGCTACGGCAGAACGTCTCCGAGGTCCACTTCGACGCGCAGGAGGGATACACGCTGGTGACAAGGGATACGGGGCTGCAGCTCAAGATAGGCATGATGGATTTCCGCGAGGCGATGAAGAGGGTGGAGGAAGCGATGCCCAAGCTCTCCAGCGTCGGCCAGGCGCGGGGGATCGTGGATCTCAAGACTGCGGGCCGCATCTTCGTGCGGCCGGGGGAATAAATGGAAACGGTTTCGGGACCGGTGATCGCCGGGCTGGACGTCGGGTCGAGCAAGGTCGCCACCGTCGTCGCCAGGAAGGGCCCGGAAGGCCTGGAAATCCTGGGCGTCGGAAGGGCAGACACGGACGGGATGCGCAAAGGGGCCGTGGTGAACGTGGACGCCACGGTCAAGTCGATCCAGCAGAGCGTCGGCGAGGCCGAGAAGATGACGGGAGCCTCGATACAGTCCGTCTTCGTGGGCGTTTCCGGCCCGCTGATCAAGTCGTTCAACAGCCACGCCGCGATCTCCGTCCGCAACGAGCGGGAGGTGACGGATACGGACGTGGCGCGCGTCCTGGAGCTCGCCAAGGCGGTCGAGCTTCCGAACGACCGGGAGGTTCTGCACGTCCTGACGCAGGAGTTCATCGTAGACGACACCGGAGGGATCAAGGACCCGCGGGGGATGACCGGCATACGGCTCGACGCCAGGGTGCACGTGGTGACCGACGACGTCCCGGGGACCCGCAACCTCGTAAAGTGCGTAGAGAAGGCGGAGCTGTCAATCGACGACATCGCCCTCGGCCCGCTGGCTTCGGCGAACGCGGTGCTTACCCCCGAGGAGAAGGAAGTCGGCGTCGTGCTGCTGGATTTCGGGGCAGGCACCGTGGAGATGGCGGTGTTCTACGACGGGGCGCTGCGGCACACCTTCGTCCTTCCGCTGGGCGGCGCGAACATCACTTCGGATGTGGCGGTCGGGCTCAAGGTGCCCTGGGCCGACGCGGAAGGCCTGAAGATCTCGTCGGGATGCGCCATGATCCAGAAGGTGCGGCGGGACGAGCTTGTGGAGCTTCCCGGGGTGGGAGGCCGCCAGCCGCGGCCCATCCGGCGCCAATACCTGAGCGAGATCATCGAGCCGAGGGCCGAGGAGATCTTCGGGCTTCTCCGGAAGGAAATTCTCCGCTCGGGATTCGAGGAAATGCTGGGGGCGGGCGTCGTGCTGACCGGCGGCAGCTCCCTCCTCGACGGTCTGACCGACCTGGGAGAAAGGGTATTCCAGCTGCCCGTGCGGCGCGGAGGCCCGATCGGAATCGGCGGGCTAGTGGAGGTGGTCGGAAGCCCCGGGTACGCCACAGCGGTGGGTCTTGCCATCTACGGAGCCAGCATGGCCGAGGTGCTGGTCGCCCGCGAGGCGGAGGCGGGAAACGGGGGATTGATCCACAAGGTCAAGCGGTTCCTTACGGATATTTTCTAATTCGAATAAACGCGAAGGAGGGCGTAAATGTTCACACTGGTCGAGGAGAATCGGTGCCACGCGGTCATCAAGGTATTCGGCGTGGGAGGAGGGGGCGGCAACGCGATAAACACGATGATCGAGGAGGGGCTCTCGGGCGTGGAGTTCATCGCGGCGAACACGGACGCCCAGGCCCTCGCCAAGAATCTCGCCCCGCTTAAGATCCAGCTGGGGACCAGGCTTACCAAGGGGCTCGGGGCGGGAGCCAATCCCGACGTCGGGCGCGAGGCGGCGCTCGAGGACCGGGACCTTCTGCGCGAATCGCTCTCAGGGGCTGACATGGTGTTCATTACGGCGGGCCTGGGCGGGGGCACCGGCACCGGCGCGGGTCCGATCGTCGCCGAGGTCGCCAGGGAGGCGGGAGCGCTTACCGTGGCGGTGGTCACGCGTCCCTTTTCGTTCGAGGGGTCGACGCGGCGGCGGCAGGCCGAGATCGGAGTAAAGGACCTGCGCAGCCTGGTCGACACGATCATCGTTATCCCGAACGAGAAGCTGCTGCTGATCGCCGGCAAGGAGATGCGGTTCGTGGAGGCGTTCCGGAAGGCCGACGAGGTCCTGTTCCAGGCGGTCCGCGGCATCTCCGAGCTGGTCACAAAGCCCGGGTACATCAACCTGGACTTCGCGGACGTCAAGACGATCATGTCCGGCATGGGCGTTGCGCTGATGGGCACCGGCGCCGCCTCCGGCCAGAACCGCGCGGTCGCCGCGGCGGAGAAGGCCATCTCCAGCCCGCTCCTGGAGGACGTCTCGATCCGGGGGGCGCGCGGCGTGCTGATCAACATCACCGCGGGGCCGTCGCTGTCATTGAGCGAGGTGCACGAGGCGGCGAGCCTGGTCCAGCAGGAAGCCGACGACGAGGCTAACATCATCTTCGGGACCGTGATCGACGAAGCCCTGGGCGAGGAGCTCAAGGTGACGGTAATCGCGACCGGATTCGAGCCCGGCATGGCGGAGAGCCTGTGGAAGGGGCCGCGGCGCACGATCAAGCTGGTCGGGAAGGAGGACCTCGAAAAGCCGGCTTTCCTGCGGGCCGCGGCGCAGAAACCCCCGGAGCGGATCGAGGACCTGCCCGTCATCGACAAGGATGCCGAGGTGGAGGCCCTCGAGGAATTCGAGATCCCGACGTTCCTGCGCCGCCGGGGAGAGTAGGCCTTACGCCTGGTGGCGCCAGGGCAGCGCATGGCGTGGGAAATACGGAAGATCCACGACGCCGTCCTGTCCCGGGAGATCGGAACGACGAGGAAGGAGAGGGGCGGCAGGCTCCGGGTCGCGCTCGTATACCCGAACCGGTACGCGGCCGGGATGTCGAACCTGGGATTCCTCTCGATCCACGCGCGCATCAACGTTAGGGCCGGCGCCCTGTGCGAACGGGCCTTCCTGCCGTCGGCGGAGGAAGAGCGCATACTCCTTCGCCGGTCTCTCCCGCTCTCGACGCTCGAGAGCGGCAGCGCCCTGAAGGATTTCGACGTCGTCGCCTTATCACTGTCTTACGAGAACGACCTGCTTAACCTGCCGTCGATCCTTTCCGCGGGCGGGGTCCCGCCTTTTCGCGAAGACCGGGAAAAATGCGGCGGCGCCCGCCCGCTTGTCATCGCGGGAGGGTTCGCGGCGTCGCTGAATCCAGAGCCGGTCGGAGTTTTCGCGGACGCGGTCGTCGTCGGCGACGGGGAAAGGGCGGCGGGAGCGGTTGTTGACCTGGGAGATCCCCGCCCCGCGGACATGGAATACATGAAATGCCTTGCCGCCATTCCCGGAGTGTACGTTCCGGCGGGGTACGCTGCCGAATACGGCGAGGCGCGGGGAGGCGCTACCGGCGGGGAAGGAAGACTGCGGGAGCTTTGCGGCCGTCCCGGATTTCCGCCGCGGGTCGTGCGGGAGACCGTCGACCTGTCCGAGTACCCCCCGCTTCCCACGGTCATGGCCGAGGACGCCGAACTGGGCAAAATGGCCCTGGTGGAAACCTCGCGGGGATGCCCAAGGATGTGCGGATTCTGCGCCGCGGCGCACGCCTGCCCGCAGTTCCGCGAGACGCCGCTTCGGTTCGCGCGCGCGGCGGTCGACGCGGCGTGGCCGCATCGCCGCAAGATCGGGCTGATAGGGGCGGCGGTGCTCGACTGGAGCCATTTCCGGGAGTTTTCGAGGGAAATCGTCGCGCGAGGCGGCGCCGTGTCTCCCGCCTCGGTGCGGGCGGACCTGGTCGATGAGGAGATAGCGGACATCCTGAAACGAAGCGGACACAGGACGGTCGCGCTAGCCCCCGAATGCGGCAGTGAACCCCTGCGCGCGCGCATCGGCAAGCGGGTGCCGGACCGGACCTTTTTCTCCGCCGGAAAGACCCTCGCCCGTTCGGGGATCGTGTCGTTCAAGCTGTACTTCCTCGTCGGGGTTCCCGGGGCGGAGCGGGACGATGAAACAGAAGGCGCCGTAGGATTCCTGCGGGAGTTCAGGAAAGCCGTGCTCGAGGAGAGCAAGGCGGTCGGTCGGATGGGAACCGTAACGGTCGTACTGTCCCCCTTCGTGCCCAAACCCTTCACCCCGCTGCAATGGGCGGCGATGGCCGTCGAATCGGAGCTCAAACTCCGCCAGGAAAGGATCGCATCCGGCGTTCGCTCGATTCCGAACGTGCGCGTGGAGTCCGAAGCTCCTCGAACAGCCATATTGCAGGGCTTCCTCGGCCTGTCGGATCGGAGGGTGGAGCGCGCGCTGCGCAATGCCCGCAAAGGCAGGCTCAAGCTCCCGGCGGGAAACCTGGCCGTCCCGCTGCCGGAGATCGTCCACCGCGAAAAGGGCGCAGGCGAATATTTCCCCTGGTCCATCATCGAAGGCGGACTGCCGGGGGATGTCCTTCGGAAACGGTACGAATCGATGATGCGCGATCGACATGACGGTCGACGGTTGACATAAATTGTGGTATTACATATGATACCAACATGGTAAGGCAGGCGGTCCTGGACGCAGGCGTGCTGGCTTCAGCCCTTGAATCCGGCGGCGGGGCTTCCCACAGGCTTCTTCTTCTCCTCGGGCGCGCCGGTTACGAGATCAACGTTTCCGTTTCCCTGATCCTGGAATACGAGGATGCGGCCAGGCGGGTCGCGGGCAAGGCCGGGCTGACCCAGGCCGGCATCGACGACATAATCGATTATTTATGCAAAGTCGCGAACCGGCATACCGTTCATTTCCTGTGGCGGCCGCGCCTTAAAGGCCAGAAGGTCGATCACGTGCTGGAACTGGCGGTGGAGGCGGGGTGCAGGTTCATCGTTGCGCATAACGTCGGCGATTTCAAGGAAGCGGAGACGTTCGGGATTCGAGCGGTGACCCCGAAGGATTTCCTGCGGATTACAGGAGGCACGCGATGAGCACGGTCAGTCTTCGCATTCCGGATTCGCTTCACCGCAGGGTAAGGGAACTTGCGCGGAAGGACAAGACCTCGATCAACCAGTTCATCGCAACGGCGCTGGCGGAGAAGATTTCGGCGCTGATGGCCGAAGAGTACCTCGAGGAGCGCGCCGGCCGCGGAAGCAGGCGCAAGTTCGAACGCGCGCTGTCCAGGGTGAAAGACGTTCCGCCGGGAGATTACGATGAAATGTAGCGGACACGTCGGCCGGAACGCGCGATGAAACCCAGGGACGCGATAAACCGGAGGAAGAAGCTCTATTTCGTGATCACGGGATCGGGTTTTCTCGCGTTGGCCGTAATCGCATACCTGGACAAGTATCTGCCGCAATCATTGTACAAGGCGATAGCGATGGGGGCGGGCGCCGTGTTCGCGGCGGGGATTTTACTGTTGTACTTCGGCATCAGGTGTCCCAGGTGCGGCGCGATATTGGGGCTTAAGTTCGTCTTCTCCGAGGAGACGCTCGGAGGTTGCCCCCGTTGTGGAATCGATTTCGATGAGGATTAGTCGTAAATGCATGCGACGTTTAAGATCGTGATGACGTAAACGGGCAAGGGGGAATCCGGTCGCTATGGCGGACAACGCGGGGAACAACAAGGAAGAGGCCGATCGGGGGAATCGATTCCCCGACGGCCGGCTCGGAATATCACTTGTCGTCCTTTTCTGGACGATCTGCATAATAGCGTCGGTCGCATGGAACTTCAGGGACAAGCGGGAGCAAACCCAGGGCCTGGCGCTGGTCGAGGCGCGGGCGATCATGATGAAGGACCTCGTGTACCGCCGCTGGGTTTCCGATCGCGGAGGAGTGTATGTTCCATTCGGCGGAGAGACGAGCCCCAATCCCCGCCTTTCGCACCTTCCGGGAAGGGAGGTCGTCACCTCCTCGGGAATCCGCCTGATACTCGTCAATCCCGAATACATGATGCGCCAGGTCTACGAGCTGGCGGACCTGCAGGGGGGGGCTCGGGGCCATGTGACCAGCCTCAATCCCTTGCTCTCCGAGAACGGTGCGGACCCCTGGGAAGGCCGCGCATTGAAGGCGTTCCAGTCGGGGGTGAAGGAGGTCTCTTCCGTAGACCTGCTTGACGGAGAGCCGTTCATGCGCCTAATGCGCCCCCTGGTAACGGAGGAGCGCTGCATCAAGTGCCACGGGCCGCAGGGATACAAGGTGGGGGACATCAGGGGCGGCATAAGCGTGTCGGTGCCGATGGCGCCGTACAGGGCGGTGGCAGAAGGCAATATCAGGGACATGCTGTTCGGGCACGGCGGAATATGGCTGGTGGGCATGACGCTCATCGGCGCGGGGTTCAGCGTCATCCGGCGCCAGGAAAAGCAGCGGGAGGGGGTAAAGAGCGTCCTGGACGCCGAGCGCGACCGCATCGAGGAGGTTACCCGGAGGGAAACGGCGCTCAGGAACGTTCTTCTGGACAACCTGCCGTGCGTAGCGCTGGTCCTCAGCAAGGAAACGCGCGAGATCGTCGCGTGCAACGAAATCGCCAAGAAATGCGGCGCGGTCGTCGGCAAGACGTGCTACGACACCCTCGCGGTTCCAGGCTCGCCCTGTCCGTTCTGCAGGGCCCCCGAGCTGTGGGAAACGGGCGAAAGCAGGCAGCTGGAAACCGAGTACATGGGCAGGTTCTGGCAAGGCATCTGGGTCCCGTTCTCGGACGACTATTACGTCCATTACGTCTTCGAGATCACCGACCGCAAGCGCGCCGAGGAGGAGAACAAAAGGCTGGAGGCCCAGCTCCAGCAGGCGGCAAAGATGGAGGCGGTGGGCAGGCTTGCCGGCGGCGTGGCGCACGACTTCAACAACCTTCTGACGGCCATCATGGGGAACGTTTCATTGGCGCAGATGCGGATTCCGTCTTCGGACATGGCATCCGCACGGCTTGCCGAAGCCGGGAAAGCCGCCGAAAGGGCGGCCGCGCTGACGCAGAAGCTGCTCGCCTTTTCCCGAAAGCAGATCATAGAGCCGAAGGTCCTGGACCTGAACGAACTCATCGCCGACCTGCATTCGATGCTGGTCCGCCTGATCAGGGAGGACATCGAGATACGATACGTTCCCGGAGAGGGACTTGGGATGGTAAAGGTCGACGCAAGCCAGTTCGAGCAGGTCCTGGTCAACCTCGTGGTGAACGCGAGGGATGCGATGCCCGGCGGCGGGAAGATCGTCATCGAGACCTCGAATGCGGTCCTGGACGACGATTACCGTTCCCGGCACCCTTACGTGAAGAGGGGCGAGCAATTCGTCATGCTCGCCGTGAGCGACACGGGGTGCGGAATGAGCGAGCAGGTGAAAACCCATCTTTTCGAGCCGTTTTTCACGACGAAACCCAAGGGCGCCGGAACGGGGCTGGGGCTGGCGATGGTCTACGGATCGGTGAAGCAGGCCGGCGGATCCATCGAGGTGTATTCGGAGGTCGGGATGGGAACCACCTTCAGGATCTACCTGCCCAGGACGGGGGAAAAGCCAGGCGATGCGGGCGCCATGGGGGCGGAGGCGAATCCCCCTGGAGGATGCGAGACGGTGCTTATCGTGGAGGACGAAGACCTCGTTCGGAACTTATGGATCGAGGCTCTCGAAGGGCTAGGGTACAACGTGGTGCACGCCTCGAACGGCAATGCGGCGGTCGAAACGGCCAAGGCGCACGGCGGGCGGATCGACCTGTTATTGACGGATATCGTGATGCCGGGGATCAACGGCCGGGAACTTGCGGAAAAGCTGCTGCGGATCCACCCGGAGATGAAGGTGCTCTTCACATCGGGGTACACGGAGAACGCGATATACCAACAAGGTGTATTGAACGAGGGGGTGGATTTCATCGGGAAACCGTTCTCTCCCCCGGCCTTGGCGAAGAAGATCCGTGAAGTCCTGGAACGGGGGTGAATGAATGGAATCGGCCTCCGGGCGCAGCGTCTTCCGCATAACCGCACGCTGATCGGGCAGGCAGGCCCTCCAGGAGGTATGGTTCGGGGATAAGCCGCCGTCAGGCGGAGGTGACCCGCAGTAGAACGTTGCGGGTCCTGGGTCCGTCGAACTCGCAGAGGAAGATCGCCTGCCAGGTGCCCAGCACAAGCTGTCCCGCTTCGACAAGGACGGAAACGGAAGGACCGACCAGGCTTGCCTTCGCGTGCGCGTGCGCGTTCCCCTCGGTGTGCAGGTAGCTGCCCTTGGAAGGGACCATGGACTCGAGAATGTTCAGCAGGTCCTTCCGGACGTTCGGGTCGGCGTTCTCGTTGATGGTGACGGCCGCGGTCGTGTGGGGGACGAAAATCATGCATGCGCCGCGGGTGATCCCGCTTTCACGGACCACGTGGCGCACCGTCGCGGTTATGTCCACCAGCTGCTGTGCGGCTTCGGTCTTTACCGTGACGGTTTTGACGTTCATCGCGCTCCCCCCTGGCATCCCTTTGTAGCACAGGAGATTCGCGGGGGTCAAGGAAGGGTGTCCCCGCCGGCGGACTTCCCGCTATAATGGGTTCCGTGACGCCGAAGACGCTCTTGATTCTGGCATCGGCCTCGCCCCGTCGCCGGGAGCTGATGCGCGCCGTGGGGGTGCCGTTCCGGGTGGTCCCTTCGCGCGTCGAGGAGGCGCCGCTGCCGGGGGAGCGACCGTTGCGGTTCGTGCGGCGGGCAGCCCGCGACAAGGGGGAGGAGGTGGCCTCCCGCCACTCCGCGGCTTTCGTCCTGTCGGCGGACACCATCGTCGTCGTGAAGGGAATGATCCTCGGGAAGCCGGCGGACCGGGACGAGGGGCGCCGCATGCTTTCCATGCTTGCGGGGCGGGAGCACCTGGTGCACACGGCGGCCTGCCTGATCCGCGCGGAGGACGGGTACCGCGACGACCTGTGCGTGACCACACGCGTCAGGTTCCGGCCGCTGACGCAGGAGGAAATAGGCGCGTATCTGCGCACCGGCGAGAGCGACGACAAGGCGGGCGCCTATGCGGCGCAGGGAGCCGGGAACCTTCTTATCGACCGGATCTCCGGCTCCTTCACCAACGTGGTCGGCCTTCCTATGACGCAGACGCTCGGGTTGCTCAAGCGGGCGGGGCTGCTTGCCGTTTCGGGGAAGGGCCCGGGCTGGTACGCGTTCGCGGCGCGGAAGGCCGTGAAGTAATGGAGGAGCCCGTCAGGGACCGCGTGGCGCGGGTGATGGAAAGGATCGCCGGGGCCGCGGCCCGATCGGGCCGGTCCCCGGAATCGATCCGGCTCGTGGCGGTTTCCAAGACGCAGCCGGCGGAGCGCGTAGCCGAGGCGCGCGAGGCGGGATTGAGGATCTTCGGCGAGAACTACGTCCAGGAGGCCGAAGGGAAGGTACGGGCTTTCCCGGACGCGGAATGGCACCTGATCGGGAAGCTCCAGGCGAACAAGGCAAAGAAGGCCGTAACCCTGTTCGGGTGGGTCCAGACGGTCGATTCCATCCGGCTGCTTGCCGAGATCTCGCGCCGTTGCGTCGAGACGGGAAAGACGATGCCGGTACTTATCGAGGTCAACCTGGCCGAAGAGGGCAGCAAGGCGGGGATCCCGCCGGACGGGCTCCCGGACATCGTATCGGCCGCCGCGGACATGCCGGGCGTCCTGGTCCGGGGCTTGATGGCGATTCCCCCCGCCGCGGCGAATCCGGAGGAAAGCCGTCCCCATTTCGCGCGGCTGCGGGATATGCTTGGAAGGTGCGCCTCGATCGGAGGGGCGGCGGGGGGGATGACGGAACTGTCGATGGGGATGTCCGGCGATTTCGAGGCGGCCATAGAAGAGGGGGCGACGATGGTCCGCGTGGGGACAGCGATCTTCGGGAGCCGCCCAAGGAGGGCATGATGAAGGGCTTGGGGTTCATCGGCGCCGGAAACATGGCAGAGGCCATGATCCGGGGTATCCTGGCGGCGAAGCTGCTGCCGCCCGAAAGGCTGTTCGTGCTGGACGTCCGGCCGGGGCGGACCCGCGAGCTCAAGAAACGGTTCGGCGTCTCCGTTTCGGCGGCGCTACCGGATCTTCTTGCGGCGAGCGAGACAGTCGTGTTCGCCGTCAAGCCGCAGATCCTCCCCGATGTGCTCGGCAGGATGCCCGTAAACGCGGGCAAGGGGAGACTGTTCATCTCGATTGCGGCTGGGGTCAAGACGCGCGTTTTCCACGATGCCCTGGGCAAGGGCAGCAGCCTTGTGCGCGCCATGCCGAACACCCCGGCTCAGGTGGGAATGGGAAGCACCGGCCTCTTTTTCGCAGCGGGGGTCAGCGAAACCCAGAAGGAGCGGACGCGCAGGATCTTCTCATCCTTCGGCACTATCGCCGAATTCGCGCGCGAGGAGGCGCTTGACGTCGTGACGGCCCTGTCGGGCTCCGGTCCCGCCTACGTTTTCCTCTTCATCGAGGCGCTGGCGGACGGCGCGGTCCGCAGCGGCATGGGGCGGGAAGAGGCGATTCTCCTGGCGGCGTCAACCGTGGAAGGGGCCGCGCGGATGGTGCGGGAATCGGGAAGGCACCCGGGGCAATTGAAGGACACGGTCACGTCTCCCGGCGGCACGACGGCGGCGGGGATCGCCGCCCTGGAGCGGGGCGCCTTCCGCGGTGCGGTGATGGACGCGGTGTTCGCCGCCTGGCAGAGGTGCAGGGAACTTTCCTCTTGAGGTGATGCGCAATGATAGTTCTTCAGGATCTGTTGAGAGCCTTCCTCGAGCCGGTCGGCATCATCCTTCACTATGTCCTGGGCGCGTACATCTGGATCCTTATCATCCGCGCGCTGCTTTCCTGGGTAAGCCCGGATCCGTACAACCCCATAGTCCGCGGGCTCTACTCGATAACGGAGCCCGTCCTGTCCTTCCTGCGCCGAAAGTTCCCGCTGATGGCGGGGAGCATCGATTTCTCCCCCATGGTGGCCGTCCTTATCGCGTGGTTCCTCCAGATGGTCCTGGACCGGCTGTTCCATTCGATTTCGACCTGGCTGTCGTTCGTCGCACGGTGACGGGACCGTCGGCCACGCTCTCCGTACGCGTGCTGCCCCGCTCCCCCAGGGATGAAGTGGCGGGACTCGCGGAGGGCGCCGTGCGCATACGGCTGACGGCTCCGGCCGTCGAGAACCGGGCGAACGATGCTCTGGTGCGGTTCCTGTCCCGGTCTCTCGGGATTCCGCGCAGGCAGGTGGAGCTGCTGGTCGGGGAGCGCGGACGGCGCAAGCTGGTTCGCATCCACGGCTTGTCGAGCGAAGAGGTTTACCGGCGCTTGGGCCTGGAGCGGGCTCCGGATTAGCCCACCTTGTCGGGCAATGACACCTTGTGCACCCATCCGTAACGGTCCGGGACCTCTCCGTACTGCATTCCGGTGATCTCGTCGAACAGTTTCCTGGACAACTCTCCCACCTTTCCGCCGTTGACGGTGAAATCCATCCCCCTGTAGCTAAGGTTCCCCACCGGGGATATGACGGCGGCCGTCCCCGTGCCGAACACCTCCCGCAGCGATCCGTCCTTGGCGGCCTTGCCGACCTGTTCGATCGATACGACGCGTTCGGCCGCCTTCCATCCCCAGTCCCGCGCTATGCGAATGACCGAGTCCCGCGTTACCCCGGGGAGGATCGAGCCGGAAAGCGGGGGGGTCACCAGCTCGTCGCCGATCACGAAGAAGATGTTCATCGTCCCCACTTCTTCGACGTTTTCCACCAGGCCGGCGTCCAGCCACAATACCTGGTCGAATCCCTTTTCCTTTGCGTTTTTTGCCGCCAGCAGGCTCGCGGCGTAATTGGCCCCGGTCTTGGCCTCGCCCAGCCCTCCCTTGGCCGCGCGGACGTACCGCTGCTCGACAAGAATGCGCACCGGTTCGAATCCCCGGGCGTAATAGTTACCGACCGGCCCGGCTATGATGAAGTAGAGGTACTCGGCCGAGGGGCGCACCCCCAATCCGGCCTCGGTGGCGATCATCGCGGGCCGTACGTAAAGCGAGGTGCCCCGTGAGGACGGAATCCACTCGGCGTCGGCGCGCACCAGCGCGGAAACAGCCTGCAGCTGGTCTTCCGCCGGGATTCCGGGCATGCACAGGCGGGCCGCCGACCGGTTGAACCGCTCGAAGTTCATGAGAGGGCGGAAAAGGCAGACCGTCCCGCCGGGCCCGCGGTATGCCTTCAACCCCTCGAATATCTCCTGTCCGTAATGCAGGACCATTGAGGCCGGGTCAAGGGCGATGGGACCGTAAGGCACAATCCTTTCGCCGTGCCACCCCTTCCGCTGCGAGTAATCCATGAGGAACATATGGTCGGTAAAAATCTTTCCGAACCCGAGCGCCGATTCGTCCGAAGGCCTCGGTTTTTTCCGCGATGGCGCGGCAGGTTGGTTGGCGATATTCATCGTTTGTCTCTTTCCCCCTCCTTTCCGGGTGTTTGCCCCCGATATATTCGCACTTTCCGGCCGGATTTGCATCCTCCTTCAGTCGTGAGTGCGATCATGCCGCCGTCGGCGTCGCGATGGACAATTATTCCCAATGGTGGAAAAAGATTGTCCCGCCGGCAAGGATTGGTTATAAAAATGTCGATGATTCCGTGCATTTTCGTGAGCGGACAGGCGGGAACGGATATTGCTTTTTAATCATTCATGATGAATTCACTTGCTTCCAGGATCCGGAAGTGGCTGTTCCCCGCCGCCGTCTCATCACGGACGGTTACAATACAGGGGAGCACGCTCTTCGTGGGGAACGGGTCCTCCCGCATGCGCACCCTCTCCATATACAGGGTGGCGGTGCCGATTCCGGGCGAATTCGCTTACGGGGTCGAGTACCGGATCGACGAACGGGGGGAGTTCAAGGTCGACCGGGGAATCCACGGATCCGTCGTCGTGAGAAACCGGCAAGGCAACGCATCCCCCATTCCCGTCTGCTGGCTTCCGAAGAGGTTCGTGGGGAAAAGGGTAGACCGCTACATAACGCATGTTGACGGGAAGAAGGTCGAATTCAAGGCCGGCTTCAAGTCCACCGCCGACATTCTCCGAGCGAAATGAAAATGGCCAGCGATTCTGCTGGCCATCAATGTTCGCCTGGTGCCGGAGGAGGGGGTCGCCCGCCTGAGCCTCGGCGTTCTCGCCATCGGCCTGTGCGGCGCGGCTCGGGTCTGACGCGCTCCGCAAGGTCTC
>JBLNEW010000089.1:0-3265 GCA_050263095.1 Deltaproteobacteria bacterium
CCCGTCCAGTCGGGGACCCGCTTCCCGATGGTGTTCAACATCGTCACCCGGTCGGTGTCGGGGCCGCTGGACATCCGCGGCGACCACAGCGACATCATGCTGGCGATGAACACCGGCTGGATCATCCTGATGGCCTCCGACGTCCAGGCGGTCTACGACATGAACATCATGGCGCCGAAGATCGGCGAGGACATGTCGGTGCGGCTCCCCGTGATGGTGGCGTACGACGGCTTCTTCACCTCGCACCAGAAGCGCCGGGTGGAGATCTTCTCCGAACCGCAGGCGGTGGTCCAGGAGTTTTTGGGTCCGTTCGTCCCCACGGTGACCTCCGTCGACCCGCGCAAGCCGGTCACCATCGGCCCCTACATGAACGACCCGGATCTCATCAACAACAAGAAGCAGCAGGCCGACGCGATCGTGCGGGCCGACGCGGTCATAAAGAAGGTCTTCACGGAATACGCGAAACTGTCGGGGCGCGAGTACCCGGTCGTCGAGCTGTACCGGATGGAGGACGCGGAAGCAGCCCTGTTCATCCTGAACTCGGCGGCGGAGACGGCCAAGGAAGCGGTCGACGACCTGCGGAAACAGGGGAAGAAGGTGGGGCTCATCCGGCCCAACGTGATTCGGCCTTTCCCGCTGGCGGAGATACGCAATGCTCTGAAAAAAGTGAAGGGCCTTGTGGTCGCCGACCGGCAGGACAATTTCGGCGCGTACGGCGGGGCGATGTCCCTCGAGGTCAAGGCAGCCCTGCAGGGAGTGAAGGGGAACAGCACGCAGGTCGCCTGCCGCATCTACGGCATCGGAGGAAAGGAGTTCTTCGTCGAGGACGCCGCGGAGATGCTTAAAGAAGCGCTGGACATCGCGAAGACCGGGGAGGTGAAGGTCCCATACGACTACTTCGGGGTCAACCCGGGCGAGAAGGGGTATGAGCCGCCCAAGGCGTTCGACCCGATCACCGAGGAAGATGCGAAAGGGCTTGTCCGCGTCGAGACCACGCCGGAGGGCAAGATGGACGTCAAGGGCCTGAACATGCGGGCCCTGACCGAGCGCCCCAAGCGGGTCGGCCCCGGCCACGGCGCCTGCCCCGGCTGCGGGATCTTCGTAAATCTGAATACGTTCCTTAAAGGACTCGAGGGGTTCGTGACCGTCCTGTTCCACACGGGATGCGGTATGGTGGTCACCACCGGCTACCCGTACACCTCCCACAAGATCACTTATATCCACAACCTTTTCCAGAACGGAGCGGCGACGCTGTCGGGCGTCGTCGAGATGTTCGAGGAGCGCAAGAAGCGCGGCGAGATTCCCAAGGACGAGAAGATAACCTTCCTGATGGTCACCGGGGACGGCGGGCACGACATCGGGATCGGCCCGTCCCTTGGGGCCGCGGCGCGCAACAGCCGGATGATCATCATCGAGTACGACAACCAGGGATACCAGAACACCGGCTCCCAGCTCTCGTTCACGGTGCCGATCGGGCAGTCGACCTCCACGTCCAACTACGGGCCGGCGCAAAAAGGGAAGGCGACGCACCACAAGGACACGGCGCAGATCTTCAACGCCGCCCACATCCCGTACGTCTTCACGGCGGCCGAGTCCCACCCGCGCGACATGGTCCGCAAGGCGGCCAAGGCGCAGAAGCTCTCGGACGAAGGGCTGGTCTTCGGCAAGCTCATCTCGATGTGCCCGCTCGCGTGGCGTACGGAGGAGCGGATCTCCGTTCCGATCATCCAGGCGGCCGTGGACTCCTGCTTCTTCCCGCTCTACGAGATCGAGCACGGGATCACGACGATCAACTACGACCCGGAGGAGAAGGGGAAGAAGGTCCCGGTAACTGAATGGGTCAAGCAGATGGGCAAGACCAAGCACATGCTGAAACCCGACTGCAAGCCGGTGCTCGACGCATTCCAGGCCGAGGTTGACCGCCGCTGGCTCCGTCTCAAGGAGATGCACAAGAACCCGCTGCTTTAACCCGGGGACGTAAACCGGGTACGTTCTTTAACTTATTAATGCCCGGGGGCAGTCGCCGGCTCCCGGGCATTTTCGTTCCTTGGCCACCCTCGGCAGTTTGTAATTATTCTCAATAAGCGAAACCTTCCCTTCTGCAAGTAATCCAAACCTTTGAAAAGCCTGTTGATTACAACGCGGCGGAAAGTAGGTGACGGGAATGGCGCAGTTCTTTGCCCCTCCGGGGGGGCGCCACTCGTATCATGCGCGCAAGCCCCCGGTCCTTATCGTATATGACGATCCGGAGTTTCTTCTCTCCGCTTCAGCCTCCCTGGGAGCCGCGGGGATAGAACCGGTACTCACGCTCGAATACGGACAAGAGCTTCTCTCGTTCCTCATGCGGACCGAACCGGCGGCCATAGTGCTCGACGGGAAATTTTCCGAATTGTCATGTGCGGGGCTCCTGGCGAAGCTTCGCGAGGAGTTTCCGCAAATACCGGTCATCGCCGTAGCGCGGACGGCGGATGTGGACACGATCGTCCGCTGCATGAAGTCGGGCGCCTTCGACTGTTTCGTCAAGCCGGTGGATAGCCGAAGGCTCGTGTCCTCCGTCCGGAGGGCGTTGGAGTTGCGGGAATTGCGGCAGGAGGTTTTCGCCCTTCAGGAGCACCTTCTTGCTCCCTGGCCGGACAAAATACAAATCTTCCATGGAATCGTCACCCGGAACCGGAAGATGCAATCCATCTTCGCCTATGTGGATGCGATCGCAAAGTCTCCCCATCCCGTGCTGATAACCGGAGAGACGGGCGCCGGCAAGGAACTGGTCGCACGGGCGATCCACGATCTCAGCGGACGCGAAAACGCCTTCCTCGCCGTGAACATCGCCGGACTGGACGACACGATGTATTCCGATACGTTGTTCGGCCACAAAAAAGGCGCCTTCACGGGAGCGGTCGAGGACCGGCAAGGCCTTCTTGCCAAGGCGTCGGGCGGGACGCTGTTTCTTGACGAGATCGGGGACCTGGAGACGCGATCCCAGGTAAAGCTTCTGCGCCTGCTGGAGGAGGGGGAGTATTACCCCCTTGGCTCGGACGATCCGCGCAAATCCGACGTGCGCATATTGTGCGCTACCCACCACGATCTGCCTGAGATGGTCGCCGCGGGGGAATTCCGGAAAGACCTCTACTTCCGGCTTCACGCACACCACGTTCATGTCCCGCCTCTCAGGGAGCGCATGGACGATCTGCCCCTGCTGGTGGATCACTGCCTGGAGCAGGCTTCCCGCTCGCTCGGCAAGAGGAAACCGACCCCCCCGGCGGAA
>JBLNEW010000090.1:0-25471 GCA_050263095.1 Deltaproteobacteria bacterium
CGTGCCGGTGGCGGTGGCCTTGGCGACCGGCGCGGGGACGTCGGCCACGAAATGCAGGACATCGGCCGGATCCCCCTCCATCTTGACCACTAGAGTGACGGGCGGAAACGCTCCGGCGGCGAGGGACTGCGCTTCCAGCCGCACGGAAACCAGCGGCCCGGAAAACGGACCGCCGGCCTCCCACCTGCCGGCAAGACTCGCCCACGACAAGGAGGTTTCCAACCCGTAATCCGATGCCTTCCCTTTATGGGCGGAGAACTCCCCCGCAACGCGGAGGCTCTTCTCCGGCAAATGGACTTCCCCCGCGCCCGAAATCGCCGAATCCCCGGCGCGCAGCTGAAGCGACCGGATCGCGACCCGACCGTCCGGATAATAATCGCCGGCGGCGGTCGCCGCCAGAGGAAGGCGCAGGTTCGCCGCAGGGCTCCTGCCCGCGTCTGCAGGCTCCAAACCCGCCGGGTTCTTCCAGGAGAACGCCGCGTGGACTTTTTCCCCGGGGTTCCCGGAAATGGCTATTTCGGCGTCTCCAGCGCCCGCGGGACGCCAGGGAAACCCCCATTCCTTCCATGGAGCCGCCCCGAAATGCGCGCGCGCCAGGGATAACCTGCTTTCACCGAGGCCGGATGCCATATCATATGTTCCGCCGCCCGAAAGTGTCCCTCCCCAGAGCTTCCCCTTAACCGATTCCAGCCTTATCTTCCGCTTCGACACCGCGGCGGCGAGTTCCACTTCCGCGGCCGTGTTCCAGCGGAACCGGCCGTTTTTCAGGCTTAGCTTCGCCGATCCTTCAGGATCTTCGAGGCTCCCCGCGACCGCGGCGGAAAAATCCAGGGTCCCGTTCTCGGCGATCCTCCCTACCCGGCTCGAATAGGGCGCACCCGCCGAAATCCAGCGCGCCAGGTCGATGTCGCCGGACAGCTTGACATCGCCGGACCTTCTTTCGGGATCCATGGAGCCGGAGAGCCTGACCGTGGCGGACGGCCCCGAGGCGCGGAGCTTCCGAATGCGGATCACGCCTTCCTGGTCGAACAGATCGGCATCCAGGGAGGCGAACGGCCATTTCCACGCTTCTCCGCCTGGGAACTCGATCTCCCCGGAAGCGCCTTCCGCCTGCAGGGAAAGCCTTGTCCCGAGATACTTGACGTCCCGCACGCGCAGCTCGGGGATCCTCGCCTCCCACGATTTGACGGGCCCGAACGGCCCGATCCGGATTTTTCCCTCGAGAAGAAGGATTTCCGGAATCTGCCCGGTTCGCTTTCCCGAGCGAATCCGGTCGATCAAAGGCTGATTCGCGTCCTCGGCGTGGACGATGAACTTCCGGAGGCGTATGCGGGACACCGGCGAATCGCCGGAGATCAGGCGTCCCGGAGAAAGGGAAACGTCTACGCTTTCCGCCCTCAGGAGCTCGATCCCGGGCCGCTCGTCCACGACAGCAACGTTGTCGAGCGAGACATGCGGGTAAAGGAGATGGAACCGCAGGTTCGTGTACGACACACGAAGACCGTACTTTGCGGCCTCCGCACGGATCGCCTCCTCCGCCATTCTCAGGCGGTCGGGGATCTCGCGGGAAAGCCGCCATGCCCCGAACACCAGGAGGACGACGACGAGGAGGCCGCCTGCTGTCCACCACGCCCATCGCCTCGACATGACTACCAATTATAGAGGAAATCGCTAAAAAACGAAGAGCCCCTTCCCCGCGTGGGAAGAGGCTCTCGTTACACCGGGAAGCCGTCCCGGAACCAGTCTTATGGAGCGGGCGACCGGATTCGAACCGGCGACGTCAAGCTTGGGAAGCTTGCATTCTACCCCTGAATTACGCCCGCCTGTCTCCCGTTCTTTACCACAGGAACCGATGGGAATGCAACCCCGCCGAGGCTGGAAACGGCCCGCCCGGCTCGTCAGCGGGAGTATTGCTCCACGCGCGAGGCCACGTCGCGGTATTGCGGCGACTCCTCGAAAATGGACAGGAAAATCTCCTTTGCTTCTTCGTCCCGCCCGGCCCTCGAAAGCATCACCGCCTTGTGGTATCGCACGTCCCTTGTTTCCGCCTCGGACAGCGATTCCGACGAAAGCAGCTCTTCGAGCGTCGCTACGGCCGCCGCGAAATCGCCCTTCGCGGCGAGCGTGTCCGCCAGCAGGGAGGAGGCGCCCACGAACAGCTCCGGTTTCTGCCGCGCCATGATGAATTCTCCGGCGGCCTCGTCGAGCAGCCCCATCTCCTTGTAGGCAATCCCGAGATTGTACCGGGCGTCCGGGTCGGATTCCCCTATCTCCTCATGAACCTTCGCCTGGAGCCGCGACAGCGCATCCTGGACGATGCTGTCCTCCTCGCGATACCCCGCATCGGACGGCGAAGGCGCGGCAGGCGCCGGGGGTTCCTCGGGAACGGGGGCGGGAGCCTCCTTCGGCTCGGCAAGCTTGCGCGCGGCATCGGCGAACGAAAATGCGTCCGCCGCCGCCACGTTCCAGCCCCCCCGTATCGCATCCAGGACCTGTTCCTTCTCCGCGAGTTCCCCGACCTGCCCCTCCTCGCGGTGTCTCCTGATGACCCGCGAAAGGAGCGCCTCTCCCTCGGCGTTCCTTCCCACCCTCAGCCACAGGAATCCGCACGACTCGAGCAGCTCCGCGTCGTCCCCGGCGGCAAGCACCATCCCGTTCATCCGTTCGGCGAATTCCGCCACCATCCCGGATGGTACCGCCCGTCTTGCCGCCTTCACGAGCTCGTTGATCGCCTCGTAGAATTTCCGCTGTGAACGCAGCATGTCCGCGATGTAAAGCGACGGGAGCGGAGACTTTGGAAGGCACTCGCCCGCCTGGCGGAAGAACTCTATCTTCTGGTCGTCCGATACGAACAGGCCCTGGCGCGCGGCCACGGTTTCCAGCTCGCCGATCGCGTCAGCGGCAAGGCCCTCCTGGGCAAGCAGCCTGATGAGCCAACGGAGAAAATCGACATTGGTCGGGTCGTGCTTGAGCATCTGCCTCAGGACCGCCACGGCCTTGCCGGCGAATCCGTCCTTTTCGTACATGACCGCGGCGCGCGCAAGCTGGTCGAGCCCCTCGACCACCTCGCCCTGTCGCAGCAGGTAGATGCCCAGCTTCTGCCGGGCCTGCGGATCCTGGGGCGCCGACTGCACCCGCCTCGACAGCGAGAGCCTGTCATCCCCCTCACGGCTGGAGAACATCTTCTTTATGGAATCGTAGAGGCCCACTCTGCTTCGGCTCCTCAAACGACCGCGGCGGACGGCGGCACGGCAGGCGCCGGCTCTTTCAAGTGCGCGCCTTCGCCAGGAAGTTCGTCCACAGCCTACCCTCGGTGAAATCCGTATTGCTCATCATTTTCCTGTGGAAGCTCGTAGTCGTTTTCACGCCCTCGATATGAAGCTCCTCCAGCGCCCGCCGCATACGGCTTATCGCCTCGTTCCGGTCTTCGCCGTGTACGATCAGCTTCCCGAGGAGCGAATCGTACGTGGGGGGGATGACGTACCCGGGATAGATCGCCGTGTCCACGCGCACGCCGAACCCTCCGGGGAACAGGCAGGACCGTATAGTTCCGGGATGAGGAACGAAGCTTTCTGGGTCTTCCGCATTTATCCGGCATTCGATGCTGTGCCCGCGGAAATGGATGTCCTTCTGCTCGAACCGTAGCTTTTTCCCGTCGGCGATCCGGAACTGTTCCCGTACGATGTCGATCCCCGTGACAGCCTCCGTTACCGGATGTTCCACCTGTATGCGGGTATTCATCTCCAGGAAGTAGAATTCCCCGTCCGGCACGTAAAGGAACTCGATCGTTCCCACATTGTTATAACCCACGGCCGTAGCCGCGTCCACGGCCGCCTTCCAGAGGCGCGTTCGCGTCCGGGCGGGGATGAACGGAGCGGGCGCCTCCTCTATGAGCTTCTGGTGGCGGCGCTGTATCGAGCAGTCGCGGTCCCCGAGGTGGACAACCTTGCCGAAGCGGTCGCCCATGACCTGCACCTCGACGTGGCGGGACTGCTCGAAATATTTTTCTATGTAGACGTCCGGCACGCCGAACGCCGAAAGCGCCTCCGACTGCGCCGTCAGGAAGGCGTTGATGAAGGAGGCGGGGCTGTGGACGATCTTCATCCCCCTCCCGCCGCCCCCGGCGGCCGCCTTGATTATCACGGGGAACCCGATCTCCTTGGATATCTTGAGCCCTTCATCCTCTTCCGTGATCGCGCTGTCGCTCCCGGGAACGACCGGGACCTTCACCTTCTGGACAGCGTGCCGCGCCTCGATCTTGTCGCCCATGAGGCGGATCGCCTCCGAGGAAGGCCCGATGAACTTCACGCCGTAGTTCTCGCATATTTCGGCGAACGCCGGGTTCTCCGCCAGGAAGCCGTACCCCGGGTGGACCGAGTCGGCGTCGGTGATCTCGATCGCGCTCAGGATGGACGGGACGTTCAGATAGCTCTCGGAGCTCTCCGGCGGCCCGACGCAGACAGACTGGTCGGCCATGCGCACGTGCATCGCGTCCTTGTCGACGGTGGAGTAGATCGCGACCGTTTTTATCCCCATCTCGCGGCAGCTCCGGATGATGCGGACGGCGATCTCTCCCCTGTTCGCGATCAGAACCTTGTGGATCATCGCGTACCCGTCAATCCAGCGCGATGTGGAACAGCGGCTGCCCGTACGCCACGGGCTGCCCGTTCTCGACGAGGATGGCGGCCACCGTGCCCCCGGTATCCGACTCGATCTGGTTCATTATCTTCATCGCCTCGACTATGCAGAGGACCTGCCCCTTCGTGACGCGCGTGCCTACTTCGACGAACGGTGAGGCGTCCGGCGCGGGAGCCCGGTAGAACGTACCCACGATGGGAGATACGATCTCCTTTACGTTCGCCTTGGGCGCCGGTTCCTTCGCCGCACGGGGAGGCTCGCCGGCCGGCGGCGGCGGGGGAGGCTGAACCGGCGCTGCGTGGCGGACCTCGACCTGCGGTCCGCGCCGTACCTTCAAAACGTTCTCCCCCCGGGCGACCTCGAGCTCCGAAACGTCGGACCCCTTCAGGAGTTCCAGGATTTCCTTTATTTCCTTGAGATTCATCTCTCTCCCCTCCAGTGGCCGCTACACCCGCTCGATGTAGGTACCCGTTCGGGTATCCACCTTTATCTTGTCCCCCACGTTGAGAAACAGGGGGACCTGCACCACCGCTCCGGACTCCAGCTTGGCCGGCTTGCTGCCGCCGCTCACCGTGTCCCCCCTGACCCCCGGCTCCGACTCGACGATCCGCAGCTCGATGAAGATGGGAAGGTCCATGCCGATCGGCTCCCCGCGGTAGAAGAGGATCTTGACCGGCAGGTTCTCGATCAGGTAGTTCCCCGCGTCGCCGACGTGGTCCTGGTCGAGGTAAATCTGTTCGTAGGAAGCGGTGTCCATGAAATGATACGCGTTCTCCATCCTGTACATGAACTGCATGTCGCGATCTTCGAGGTCCGGTTTTTCGACCTTGTCCCCGCTCCGGAAGGTGTGCTCGAGCACCGAGCCCGTCTTCAGGTTCTTCAGCTTCGTCCGGACGAACGCCCCTCCCTTTCCAGGCTTTACGTGCTGGAAATATACGATGACGTACGGGTCACCCTCGAACTCGATCTTCAGCCCGTTGCGAAAATCCGATGTTGTATACACGAACCCTTCCCCTCCTCTAGCCCACCGGTGAAATCGCTTTCGGGAGGTATGTGATCCGCTCCGCCCGCGTCCCGGAGACCCGGACCATATCCTCCAGCCGCACCCCCCCCAATCCCGGAAAGTAGACGCCCGGCTCCACTGTGACCACCATCCCCTCGTCTAACCGGTCCTTCGACCGGGGAGAGAGCGAGGGGCGCTCGTGGATGTCCAGGCCTACCCCGTGGCCGGTGGAATGAACAAAATACTTCAAATATCCCGAGCGGTCCAGCGATTCCCGCACGCGGGAGTCGACCTCCCTGCATGGGACCCCTGGCCTTATCGCGCGGATGCCGGCGTCCTGCGCCCGGCGGACTGCGTCGTACGCCTTGCGCAGCGCGGTCGAAGACCTGCCGGGAAGCAAAGTAACCGTTTCATCCGAGCAGTAACCGCCCTTGCGAGCGCCGAAATCGACGATGACCGGATCCGCGTCGCCTATCCTGGCGGATGTCGGGACGGCGTGGGGCATGGCGGCGCGCGGTCCGGAGGCGACGATGGGGCGGAAGGAGGTTTCCTCCGCCCCCAGGATTTTCATCTCGCGCTCGAGATCCGCCGCGACTTCCGATTCGGACCGTCCCCGGATCCCCCTGGAGATCACGGAAAGAACCGCGCCCGAAGCGGCGACGGCGGCTTCCTCCATTGCGCGTATTTCATCCGCATCTTTCCGCATCCTCAAGCCTTCCACCGGGTCCGGCAGCGCCACCCACTCTCCACCGCAGCCGCGGGAAAGCAGGCGGAACAGCTCCACGGACAGGTGGCGCGACTCGAATCCGATCCGGGACGGGCGGGCCCGCCTGATCCGCCGGGTCACCTCCTTCCATTTCCTGTCGGCGACGGCGACTTCGGCGCCGCGCACCTCCCGCCGCGACTGCTCGGCATACCGCCCGTCCGTTACGAGCGTTGCTCCTGCCGGCGACACGACCAGCGCGGCGTCGCTGCCGCCGAATCCGCACATGTACCGGATGTTCGTCATGCGGGCGCAGAGAAACAGGTCGATCCCGCGGCGCTTCAGGAGGGAGACCAGGCGCCGGATGCGAAGTTCACCTGGCGGCAAGTCCGCCCGCTTCCCGCAGATGTTTCAACAGGGCCGACAGGGCAAGGACGTACCCGTATCCGCCGAAGCCCGCGATCCTGCCCACGACGACATCCTCCACCAGCGAAGTCCGACGGAAAGGCTCTCGCTTTCCCGGATTGCTCAAATGAACCTCTACGGCGGGCGCCTCCGAGTAAATGAGCGCGTCGCGGATCGCAACGCTGGTGTGCGTATAGCCGCCCGGATTGATCACGATCCCGTCGAATTTGCCCCGGGCTTCCTGGAGCCTGCCGACGATCTCCCCCTCGTGGTTCGACTGGAAGAACTCCACGGATGCCCCTTCGCTGCGCGCTGCCCGCGCGACATCGCGCCGTATCTCGTCGAGCGTCGTATCGCCGTAAACCTTGGGCTCCCGCACGCCAAGAACGTTCAGGTTGGGTCCGTCGATGAACAGAATCCGGGGGCGGATCCGCCGCTTCGGCTTCACAGCATCTCCTTTGCGCGCCGCGCCCCCAGGCGAAGGTAGAAGCGGCACTTGCCCGTTACGGCGCCCGGCTCGGCGACAAGCAGGAGGAGATAATCCTCCGTCACCTTGCGCACCAGGACCATCCCCTGCTCCCCGGCCAGGATCAGCTCATACGCGCCGCCGAGGCCGCTTTCCCCTGTTATTCGACCGGATTCCTTGAAGAACTGCGCCATTTCGGCGCAGAGAGCGGCGAGGTCGCGATCATGCGGCGAAAACTGCCATTCCTCCACGACAAGCCCGTCGGCCCCCGCCAGCGCGCCTGCGCGGATGGATGCATCCTTACGGTGCATGCCTTCGATGAGGTCACGAAAGGTCATATCCGTACTCCTTTGCGATTGCGCCGAGGAATGCAGTCAGGGCGGCCTCCTGCGATACTTCATCCTCGTGCGCCTTCTTCCATTGCGCCGCCCTGCGATCTTCCGGGTCGCGCATGAGTATATCGTCGACTATCCTGCGGGCCGTGTCCCTCTCGCCCTGCTCCCAGTACACGTCGGCCATGGTGATCGTGCGTACCGGCGGCGCGCCTGCTTCGGCTTCCATGGCGGGAGCGGCGCCTGCCGGAGCGCCCTGCGGCATGTCGGCCGGGCGGATCGCGAACGCCCCCTCCGGCAGGAGGATGACGTCCTCAAGCGGCTCCGGAGGGGCATCGCCGGACCTTCGGGGCGCGTTGTGGAGATCCTCCTCTATCTCGCGGGCCATGCGCTGCGCGCGCGCATCGGCCGGATACTGCTGCAGCGCCTCCTTGATCATCTCCCACGCGGCGGCGTGCTTGCCGGCGCGCCTGTAGGCGTCCGTCAGAAGGACCATGGCCGTCAGGTCGCTCGGATTGGAGCCCACCCTCGCTTCCAGGAGCGCAGTCGCTTCCTCGAGCCCCCCCCGCTCCATCCTTTCCTGCAGCTCGCGCACGGAGGCCGAATCGATGCCCGTCTCTCGCCCCCTCCGCAGAATTTCGGCGCGTATCGCCGGCAGCTCCTTGCGCAGGAGCGACAGCGGCGTGCGCGAAAGACGGCAGGATCCGGGAGCGGTCACCATCGGCAGGTCCACGTCCGACAGGACCCGCTTCTTGTCCATGCCGACCGCCGAGGCGATCGAGGACAGCGCCAGGCCTGGATCGTCGAGGGCAAATCCCATTTCCCGCAACAGGGTGAACAGCCTCTCCTCCAGCGCCGGGGGCATGATGCCCTGGCGGCGCGCGAAGATCGCCTCCCAGGCAAGCCCCATCGCCACGGCCTCTCCGTGCAGCAGGGCTCCATAACCGGAAGACTGTTCGATGGCATGCCCGATCGTGTGACCGAGGTTCAGTATGCGGCGTACGGACGACTCCTTTTCGTCCTTCACGACGATCGACGTCTTGAAGGCGACGGAACGCCGTATGACGTCGTGCCACTCGCGCCCTGACATGGACTTCCATCCGGCGCCCTTGGCGCACAGCGTCTCCCACAGGGCGGCGTCGCCCGCAAGGGCGCACTTGACCACTTCGGCCATGCCTGCGCGAAGGTTCCGGTCGTCCAGCGTGCGCAGGAATCCGTGGTCTATGAATACCGCCCGCGGCTGGTGGAACGATCCGACGAGGTTCTTTCCCTCCTGCAGGTTGAATCCCGTCTTCCCTCCCACGCTGCTGTCCACCTGCGACAGAAGCGTGGTCGGGACCTGGATGTAGGGGATGCCGCGCAGATAGGTTGCGGCCGCGAAGCCTGCGAGGTCACCGACGACCCCGCCGCCGAAAGCCACAATCAGCGCCTCGCGGTCGGCGCCGCCGCCCGCGAGGAAGGCGTAGATGCCGCGGACCGTTTCCCAGGTCTTCGACTCCTCGCCGGGCTCGATATCGTGGACGTGGTGAGGGATCCCGATGAGCCACCTCCGGATGTCCCCGCCGTAGATCGAGGAAACGTTCCGGTCCGTGACCACGAACACCGAGCCCCCGGGATAGAAGCGGCAGATCCATTCCTGGAACAGGGAATAGATGTCTTCCCCGAAAAATATATCGTACGTGCGCTCGCCCAGTTCGACCGTGAGCATATCGGGGTTCAAGCCCGCCCCCCTTCCCGCCGGGCGCCGGGCTTCCTTGCCATCAGGGCAAGGATGCCGTCCGCTATGTCGGGAATCGAACGGTTGTCCGTTTGCACCGTGAAATCGGCCTCCAGGTAGGACGGGCGGCGCCTTTCCATCAATTCCCGCAGCTTTCCCGCTTCCCTTCCCGCGGGAAACAACGGCCTGGAACGGTCGCCCGAAAGGCGCTCCATGACCGATTCGACGGAGACTTCAAGGAAAAATACCGGGGCGTACGCCTTGAGCGCGCGCCGGTTCGCCTCGTCGACGAAAGCCCCCCCTCCGGCCGCAACCACCCGCCCTGGCGCCGACACGGCATCCCGGATCGCCGCCTTCTCCATTTCCCTGAACGCCCCCTCCCCGCAAGAGGCGAAGATCTCCCCGATGCGCCTTCCCGCGGCCGATTCTATCCGTTCGTCCACGTCCACGAATTCTGCGCCGAGACGCTGCGCCAGGACCTTGCCGACGGAGCTCTTGCCCGCTCCCATGAATCCCACGAGCACCGCTTGCCGCCTTCGTTCGCCGCCACGCCTCATCTGGCGCCGATGTCGCGCAGATAATGGCCATAATTATATTGGATTTCCCGCATCGAATCGCCACCGAATTTTTCAAGGAAAGCATCCGCAACGACTATCCCGACCATCGCCTCCAGGACGACCGAGCAGGCCGGGACCGCGCAGACGTCGCTGCGCTCGCGATGGGCCTCCGCTGGCTTCCAGTTCCCTATTTTGACCGTGCGCAGGGGCCGGGACTGGGTCGGTATGGGTTTCATCGCTGCGCGCACGACGATGGGCTCCCCGTTGCTCATGCCTCCTTCAAGGCCACCCGCGCGGTTGGTCCTCCTGTGAAACGGAAGAACAAGCTTTCCCTGGAGCGGATTGCCCCTCTTTCGTCCGGGAAAGACCTCGTCGTGGACCATAAGCCCCGGAAGTGCGGAAAGCGCTATGCCTCCTCCGATTTCCACTCCCTTGACGGCCGGGATGCTCATCGCGCCGTACGCGAGCCGGGCGTCCAGCCTGCGGTCCCAGGAAACGAATGATCCAAGCCCCGGGGGAACGCCCCACGCGATCGCTTCCACCAGCCCTCCGGCGGAAGTCCCCGTTTTCCTCGCCCGGTCGATAAGCCGCCTGGCGCGCGCCTCGGCGTGCGCGTCGCCCATGCGAAGCTCGCTCTTCTCCGCTCGCGCCGCGTATTCGCGGCTCCCGCCGGCCTCATCGGCCACCCGGACGTTTCCGATCGACAGGACTTGCCCCGCGATCGTTATCCCCATGCAGCGCAGGAAAATGCGCGCCAGCGCGGCGGCCGCGACCCGCGCGGCCGTTTCCCTCGCGCTTGCCCTCTCCAGCACATTGCGAACGTCACTGTGGCCGTATTTCAGCACGCCGGCCAGGTCGGCATGCCCCGGCCTGGCGGTAGTGAGCGGCGGCACACCCGAGCCCGTCCCGTTCTGCGCCATTTTTTCGCGCCAGTTCACCCAGTCCCTGTTCCGGATCATCAGCGCGACAGGCCCTCCGAGAGTCCTTCCGAACCGGACCCCGGACAGGAGCTCGGTCTCGTCCCGCTCGATCTTCATCCTGTCGCCGCGCCCGTAACCCGCCTGGCGCCTCGCCAGCTCCTGGGTGACGTCCTCCGCCCGGACGCCCATGCCGGCGGGCAGGCCTTCCACGATGACGATAAGCGCCGGCCCGTGAGTCTCTCCTGCCGTATGGAAATTCAGCCGTCCGATGGAAATACCTCCTCCAAAAACAAGGAGCACCCGGTCCCCTTTAGACCAGGTGCTCCGGCAAAGATCCGGTTATGCTCCGATCAGGACGCCTTCGACTGCGCGACCTCCTGCTTCAGTATCTTCGGCGTAATGAATATCAACAGCTCCCTGTTGGTGGACTGGTTGGAGTCGGTCCGGAAGAAATACCCAAGGATCGGGATCTTGGAAAGCCACGGGACGCCGGACTCCGTCTCCCTGCGGCTGATCTGGAGGATCCCGCCGATTACCGCGGTCTCGCCGTCGCGGACCAGGACCTCGGTCGTGGCCTTCTTCTTGTTGATCGCCGGCTGGCCGGAAACCCCGACCTCGCCCTGCGAATCGTTTTTCGCCTCCAGCTTCATGATCACGCCCCCGTCCGGCGTTATGTGGGGGGTCACCTTCAGGCTCAAGGTGGCGTCCACGAACTGCGTGTTGGTGCCGGATGCCGAGACAGTGGAGTACGGGATCTGGGTCCCCTGCTCGATGGTCGCTTCCTTGTTGTCGATGGTGATTACCTTAGGGGATGATATCACCCTCCCCTTGTTCGAAGCTTCCAGCGCCGACAGCGACAGGTCCAGCCGCAGGTTGTCCCTCAATATGCCGAAGCTTATCCCGCCGCCGGCGCCCAACCCGATCCTTGCGGGAAGGTTCACGGCGAAGTTGGGAGTAGGAAGCGTCGGAGAGAACGGAACCAGGCCCGTATTCGTCACCGGAGCTCCGGGCAGGAAAATTCCCGTCGAATCCTGGATCCCCGAAATCCCCACGTTCGACCTGCCGGATTTGCCGCTGTACGAGCCGCCCCACTGGACTCCCAACTCCCTCGAGAACGAGGTGTCCACTTCCACGATCCTGGCCTCTATCAGGACCTGCGGCGTTGCGGTGTCGAGCTTGGCGATCAGCGCCCTTGCCTCTTCGATGTTCTTGGCGAGATCGCGGACCACGATCGTGTTGGTCCGTTCGTCGACCTGGATCTTCCCGCCCTCCGACAGGAGGTCCTTTATCTTCGCCTGGAGGTCCGAGGCCTTGGTATAGCTGACCGGGATGGTTACCGTCACCGCTTCGAGCGTCGCTTTAAGCTTGTCCACTTCTTTCTTCGCGTCAAGACGGGCCCTTTCTTCCGTCCGCAGCGCGGCGAGAGGAGCAATCCTGATCACGTTGCCTTCCTGCTTCGCTCCCAGCGACTTCGCCTGAAGGACCAGGTCCAGGGCCTGGTCCCACGGCACGTTGACCAGCCGGAGCGTTACTTTACCCTTGACGTCGTCGGAGGTGATTATGTTCAGATTGCTCACCTCCGCAATTATTCGGAAAACGTTCTGGAGGTCCGCATCCTTGAAGTCCAGCGAGATCCTCTGCCCGATGTATTTCACCCGGGATTCCGTGCTGCTCGTCAGGAATCCCAGCTGATTCGCATTGTCGGAAGGGCCGGCCGGGATCCCGTCTTCCGCCGGTCCTGCGGCCTGGGCCGGTTTCGCCTCAGCCACCCGGGCCACGACTTCGCCCTGCGCCGCGACGGACGCTTTCTTCGGGAACGAGACAAGGACGGCGTCTCCGCGCTTTTCCACCGTATATTGTGAATCGCCGGCGAAAGTGACGGCGACCGTCACCCCCTTCTTGTCCGCCGCAGGGGCGATCCTGGTTACCGGAATGCCGAGCTTGCGGGCGTCGATCGCCCGA
The DNA here is from genome assembly GCA_050263095.1 of Deltaproteobacteria bacterium. GTDB lineage: Bacteria > Desulfobacterota > Deferrimicrobia > Deferrimicrobiales > Deferrimicrobiaceae > FEB-35. Next base: position 12,704 of record JBLNEW010000090.1, read on the forward strand.
AGCAGCCCCTTCTCCGCAGTCGCTCCCGGAAACGCCAGCGTGACCCCTCCCTGCTTCTTCCGGACCTGATGGGTTGCGCCGCCGGCGGTCGTTATCACCACGTTGGAAACTTCGGGCAGATCCTCCAGGTCTATGCCTACAACGGCCGTCCCCTTCGCGTCCGGCTTCCCCTCCTCGCCGCGGTCAAGGCTTGTCACCTTCTCTTCCTGGCCGCCTCCGACCGACACGACGAGCTTCCCCCCCTCCGCCGTAACAAGGAACGGCAATGGGCGGTCCTCCGGGGTTTCCACCAGGATCCGCAGCTTGTTGTCCTGCTGGGAAAGCTTTACCGCCTTTACCTGCGGCGTGTCGACCGGTATGTCCGATGCGGCGGCTCCCTGGGATATGCCCCACACGTCGACTACGATCCTGAACGGATCGTTGAGCTTGAAGGAGTTGTAGTTCTCGATTTTACCCTCGACGCTGGCCTCAATGTTGGTGTAGTACGGCGTCTTGGAGACCGTCAGTTCCTTGATGCTCCCGCCGGGGACGACGGGCGGCTCCTTCTCGGCGGCCGGAAGCCAGGGCGGGACCGCCGCCGCAATCGCCAGCAGGAGCATGGCGGCCGGCCAGGCCGGGTTACGCTTGTGTGCCCGCATCCCCCGGGACAGGTTCATCGTCATTTTCCTCCCGCATTCTGTAACTTCATTGAGGTTTCCCGCACTACCTTCGCTCCGGTGTAGTCCCGGAAGTCTTCCTTTATGAATATTTCGTCGTCGGTCACGCGCGTGACGGTTCCGCCCCCGCGCCCTATCTTCGTTCCTTTCGTCACCGTGTACCCTTTCCCTTCCGCGTCCTCGACGAGGGCGAATGCCCCCTTCGGACCCCGGATGACTCCCACGAACTTGAGCTCTCCCAGGTCGTAACGCTGGAGGGGCGGCACGGAGTCCATCTCGGCGCGCAACGCCCTCGGTTCGACCTTGAGGAAGCGTATGAAGGGGTCCCGTTTCCCCGTCGGGTTGTAGAAGGCGACTGCCGGCGCCTTTGCCGCCTGGGCATCCGCGGGTTTTGCGGCTTCCGCGGCTGCCGCCTGCGCCTTCGGAACGACTTTCTTCACCACCGGCTGCGGAGGCGGCTCATCCTTTGCGCATCCGGCGATCCCTGCGACCAGCGGCGCGGTCGCCGCCAGCAGGACCATCAACGATCTCCTGATCGTCCGCTTCATTTCGCGGTTCCTTTTCCGGCCGCAGCGCTCTTCCCGGCTCCGGCCGGCTCCTGCTTCGCCTGCTCCATGAACCGGTATGTGGTCGCCGTGCAGCTCACTTTCACCTGCATGCGGTCTTCCCCGCCGGACCTCGGCCCCGAGAAGGAAATATCCGAAATGTTCACGATGCGCGGAAGGTGGCTGACCTTGTCGGCGAAGAGAACGAAGCTGTGGTATTCCCCGTCGACGATGATCGAAACGGGGATCTCCGCGTAGAAATCCTTCTTGATCTCCGCCGAGGGGGCGAATTTCAGGAATTCAAGTCCGGATTCCTTGCCCAGGTCCGAAATGTTCTTGAGCAGGCTGGGGATTTCGGCGGAGTTTGGCAACTGCTCCAGGAGCAGGGCAAGCTGCTCCTCCAGCCTGCGGACTTCGGCCTTGAATGCCGGCAGGTTCTGGGCTATCGCCGCCTGCGTCTTTATTTCGTGCTCGAGCTCGCCCAGCTTCTTCTCCAGTTCCGCCATCCGGACGGCCGCGGCGGCGTAATACAGATAGTAGTATCCGACCACCATCATGAGGCACGTCAGCACGACCAGGAACACCTTCTGTTTAGGCGGGACCCGGCCCAGGTCTCCGAGTTTCAGCGCCATCCCGTCACCTCGCTCACGCGCCCTTTCCTTGGGAAACCGCTTGGAACTTAAGGTTGAACTTCATCAGCTTGACGCCCATCACCGTTGTCTGTTCCGCCGATCCCAGCTCCACGCCCTGGAAACGCCCGGTCTGGCCCAGGGCCGTCATGAAATTTGCGATCGTATGGTTGTTCAAGGCGATCCCCGAAAGGGTGATCCTGCCGCTCTTGACGTCAAGCTGGTCGATCCAGCATTTCTCGGGAATAGAGGCCGAAATCGCCTCGAACACCTTCACGGGAGCGGTCCTGTCCGTCTGCAGGTTCGATATGATGTCCACCTTCTGCTGGAGCTCGGCCTTCCGCAGCTTGAACTTCTCGACCTCCCCGATCTCTTTCTTCAGGCGCGCGATCTCGGTGGTGGCCTTCTGTATGTTCGCCTGGAGCGTCTCTATCCGGTTGGAGATCATATGGTGGTACGCGAACAACCCCGCCAGGGTCAGCAGCGGGACGATAAGGTACACGAAATTGAGGTTAAGCTCCCTGCGCTTCTTCCTCTTCCCCCGGATCAGGTTTATCCGGATCATCGGCGATCCTCCAGGTTCCGCAGCGCAAGGCCGACGGCTACCGTCCCTGCCGTGGTGTACTTGGAAACCACGGCCGGATCCACGAGCCGATCATCGACCGAAAGACCTTCGAAGGGATTGAAGAGCTCCACCTCGACCCCTATCTTCTCCCCCATCATCTCCTTTAGGAACGTGGACTTGGCGGCTCCGCCGGTGAGGTAAACCTTGGTGACGAGCCGGTCGGGGTAGGTGGCCGAGAAGAAATTGTAGGACCGCTGCGCTTCCGTGGCGAGAATGTTCGACACCGTCTTCATGACCTCGGCGAGCTTCTCCGCGCGGTCGCCTGCGTCCTTCGCTCCGATCTTCAGCGACTCCGCGGTCTCGAAGCTGACGGCCAGCTGTTTCTGGATCTCAGAGGTGTACATCCCCCCGCCCATCGGCACGTCGCGCGTGAAGAGCGGCACGCCGGTGTGGAGGATGTTCACGTTCATGAACGAGGACCCGACGTTTATCACCATGGGCACCTGCTCGTCGGAAACCGGGTGGCAGAATTCGAAGGCGTTCCCCGCTGCGATGGAATCGATGTCGACTATCTCGGGAGAGAGGCCGGCGTCCTTGACCACCGATATATAGTCATTGACCAGGTCGGACTTCACCGCCACAAGGAGGACGTCCATCTTGGATGGATCCTCCTTCAGCGGTCCGATCACCTGGAAATCTATCTTCACGTCCTTGATGTCGAACGGTATGTACTGCTCGACTTCCCACTGGATCGATTCCTCCAGCTCTTCGGGGGTCGTCGTGGGAAGGACGACCTTCTTGATGATGACCGAATGGCCCGAGAGGGAGGTGGCCACCTCCTTTTCCTTGACCTTCAATTCGCGGAGGGCGGTCTTGATTCCCTCGATCACCGAGGCGTGGTCCATTATGGCCCCGTCGACGATGGCGTCCGGCGGAAGGGGGTACACCCCGAACTTCTTGAGACCGTATTCGCTGCCCGACGACTTGACGTGAGCCAGCTTGATCGAACTGGACCCGATGTCGAGGCCGATCAGCTCTTTAGATCCGAAGAGTCCCATCGCCGCACCCGGCCTTTCAGTCTTCTTTGATGAACACCTTGTCCCGGTCGGAAAGCTGCAAGCCCAGGGAAAGGATGATTTTCCGTTTCGTGTCCATCCGGCACGCCATCCCCTTTTCCACGCGGTCTATCGTCAGGACCGAAAGCCCCGCGCGCCGCGCCAGCTCCGCCTTGCTCATGAGGAGCCCTTCCCTTATCTTTCGGACGTTGTTCGCTTCCACTTTAATCTTCGTGGCTTTCCGTTCTTTTATGGCGCCCACATGATCCCCCGTCCGAAAAACCACGTTATCAAATCAACAATTCTGCACCTGGAGCAAATAATACCGTCCCGTAAATTTATGTCAAGCTATTTTTAACTGAATGTTAAAGTAACATAATTATACTAAATTATGGTCAATTCAGGCCGTATGCTTTCGCCTTGTACAGGAGCGCGGGATGGCTGATGCCGAGCAGTTCGGCCGCCTTCGGCCTGCTCCCGCCCGCCCTGTCCAGGGCGATCCGGATCATCTGTTTTTCCACCTCTTTCACCGCTTCTCTCAAGTCCGGCCGTTCAGGGGAGACCTGGATCCGGACAAGCAGCGCGGAAGTATCCCGCAGCCCTTTCCCCTCCTTCGCTCCTTCGCCTGATTTCCCCTCCCCCGTCGCGCCATGCCTCCAGACGGAGAGAAGTCCTTCCCTGGATATCTCCGGCCCTCCTCCCAGGAGGACGCATCTCTCGATAAGGTTCTCGAGCTCCCTGACGTTCCCGCGCCAGTCATGGGCCGCCAGTGCTTCATGCGCGGATGGCAGCAGCCGCATTTCCGGCTTGCGGAATTTCCTGCAGAACCCGTCCAGGAAATGCTGCGAGAGCAATGGAATGTCCTCCCGCCGGTCCCGCAGCGGGGGAACGTGTATCCGGATCACGTTCAACCGGTAAAACAGGTCCTCGCGGAACCTCCCGCCCGCCGCCTCCTCCTCCAGCTCCCGCGCCGTGGCGGCTACGATGCGCACGTTTACCCTCCTGGTTTCGGTGTCTCCCAGCCGGCGCACCTCTCCCTCCTGCAGGAAGCGAAGCAGCTTGGTTTGCAGCAATACCGGCAGCTCGCCGATCTCGTCGAGGAACAAAGTGCCTCCCTCCGCCTCCTCCAGCAGTCCCGCACGGTCCGATTTCGCCTCCGTGAACGCCCCTTTCCTGTAGCCGAAAAGCTCGCTCTCCAGCAGGGATTCCGGGATCGCCCCGCAGTTTACGGCGACGAACGGCTTTGCCCTGCGACGCCCGCCGTAGTGAAGCATGCGGGCAACCAGCTCCTTGCCCGTACCGCTTTCCCCGGTGACGAGGACCGTCGAATCGTAATCCTTGACCTTCTCCACCATCCGCACGACCTCCTCCATGGCCGGGCTGGAGTAAAGAAGATCTTCCGGGCGGAACGCCTTCTCGACCTCGCTGCGGAGGTACTCGTTCTCCTTCCTCAAGGCCTCCCGCTCCTGCGCCTTCCTGAGGGTCAGCAGGATTTCGTCGCTCATGAATGGTTTGGAGATGTAGTCGTACGCCCCCAGCTTCATCGCCTCGACGGCCGTCTCTACCGTGCCGAACGCCGACATCATTATCACGGTCCCCGGGGTTTTGCGCGCGGAGAGCTCCTTGAGCATCTCGAGCCCGCCCATCTCCGGCATCCTGATGTCGCACAGGATGAAGTCGTACCGGTTCTTTTCGAGCGCCTTCAGCGCCTCGACGCCGCTTCGCGCCTGCGCCACGACGTACCCTTCGGCCGAAAGAATCTTGCCGAGAACGTCTCGCATGCCGGCTTCGTCGTCGACCACCAGGACCCGCTCAGCCATCCGCTCCCTCCCCCCCCTTTTCACCCCCGGGGGCTTCCCGGCTGGACGGGACTATCACCGTGAAAGTCGATCCCTTCCCCTCCTGGCTCTCGGCCAGGATCTCTCCGCCGGCGCCCTCGACGATCGCGCGCGAAACCGACAGGCCGAGGCCGGTCCCCTTCCCGGGCTCCTTGGTGGTGAAAAACGGATCGAAGATGTTCTCCATGTCCGCCTGCCGTATCCCGCAGCCCGTATCCGTTACGGAAACCGCCGCTCCAACGGGCGGGATCCTTCCAACCCCTCCGCGGAGAGGGGCGACATCCACCCATGGCGGATCGGATGCGCGCCTTCGCACTGCCCTTGCGGGCGGCGGGATCCAGGGATCCGCCGGGAAGGTGCGGATATTGATGGTCCCGCCGTTTCCCATGGAATCCACCGCGTTGATCAAGAGGTTCAGAAGCACCTGCTGAAGGCGGCCCGAGGCGAGGCGGGCCCTTCCCGCTCCGCCGTACTCGACGCGAACGTCCACATCGCGGAAAATTCGCCGGAAAGAAAGAAGCTCGACGGTTTCGCGCACTACGGCGTCGACGTCGGCGTCTTCCCCCTCCCTGCCGCCCGGCGCCGCAACGGACAACAACCCGCGAACTATATTCTCGATCTTCTGCGTTTCCCCCACGATCCTGTCGAGGCATTCGTCCTGTTCGGAGCGCGACGGAGGGGTCTTGCGCAGGTATTCCGCGTATCCGCGTACCGCCATGAGCGGGTTGCCGACCTCGTGCGCAACACCCGCGGCCAACCGCCCTACGGTCGCAAGCTTTTCCGACCGGTAAGCGTCGTGTTCCGCCTGGCGGGCCTTCTCCTGCGCGGATTGCATCGCCGTCACCATCCGGTTGAAGGATGCGCCCAGCTGTCCCAGCTCGTTTCCCGGCGACTCGTCGGCCCGAAGGAGATTGTCCCCCACCGCGATCTTTTCGGAAACGGCCGCCAGGCGGCGTATGGGCCGCACGACAGAACGGTCCATAAGGAATGCCCCGAACAGGACCATGACGATGACGTCGATCCCCACAAGGACGCCTGCGACCTGCACGAGATGCCGGGCCTCCTCCTCGATCCCCGGTGAGAAATACCGGACCCTGATCCCCCTCGATCCGGCCTTCCCCCCGGCAAGAGGAAGCGTCACGTCGACCGCCGGATGGATGGACAGGATGCCGCCGGACTTTTCCCCCGCCGGAACCACGATCGGACCGCCTGCGGGCGGGGCCTCGGGCAGAAGGTTTATTTCCCGGATGTAAGGGGAGATGCGGGCGACTCCCCCCCCCTCCACCGCACCACGCACGGCGTACGCGACGGAGACGGCCGCCTCGACGTGGCGGCGCTCCATGCTCAGCTGGATGGCTTTCAGGGCGAAGACGGCAAGGAGGGATAGGGAGGCGACGGCGATCATCGTCAGCTGGACGACGACCCCCGCGCGGACCGAGATATCCCTTTTCAACCGGCCCGCCGGAAGATAAAGTAAATCGAAACCGGGTCCACGGCTAATAGGATAGCAAAAAACAGCCGGAGGAGGCGAACTTGGCTAGCCCCGTGAATCGAAGGAAGCCCCGCCTGGTCGACAGGAAATTCCAGGTCGGACTGGCCTGGCGGGTGATGATGGCGTTTTTCATGTTTTTCATCGCGTGGCTGGTCATCGTGTTCGCGCCCTCGATGTACATCCTGGCCACGGGCCGAAGCCTGGCGGAGCTTGAACCTGCCGCGCGCGAGTTCCTCGTTCTGCACTACAGGATATGGCCGGCCGCCCTTCTCGTTTTCGGAGGCGTGTTCGTCTACACGCTCCTGCTGAGCCGGCGGATCGCCGGCCCGATATACAGGATCAACGCGGTCATCAAGGGAATGATCGAGGGGGAATTCCCGGAAAAGGTGTCGCTGCGGTCCGGGGACTATTTCCGCGACACCGCCGAACTCCTGGAGCAGCTGTCGCGAAGGATCTCCGGCGGGAAGGCGAGATCAGGGGCAGGAGGAAACGGGCCCCCGGGGGCAGATGTAAAATGAGCGGCATCCTCCCTCGCCGCGGATCCCGCGGGTTCACCATCGTCGAGCTGTCGATCGTGCTGGTCATCGTCGCGATACTCGCATCGCTGGCGGTCGTGACCTACAACAAGTACGCCAACAAGGCCCGCATGACCCAGGCCCAGACCGCGCTCAAGCACCTGCAGAAGACCGAGATCATCTATTTCACGGAGCACGAGCGTTATCTCGACAACCTGGTCCTGCTCGATTTCGATCCCACGAAATACAACTACTACAACGTTTCCGTCGTCATCGACAACACCGGCTTCGACTTCACCGGGTACGCCACGGGAGTCGGCGCAATGACGGGCGACCTCTGGACAATCCGCAAGGAAGGCGAGCCGAAGCAGGACAATACGTCTATTTTCCGGTAAGGAGCAGGGACCAGAGCGCATCTCCGGCAAACCGCGCTGCAAGCGCGGCGGCGCACAGGTAAGGTCCGAAGGGGATAGCGGTCTTAAGCCCTTCCTTCCCTTTCCGCATCGCGAACAGGCCTCCGGCCACCCCCAGGATCGAGCCGATGAAGATCGTGAACAAGGCCCCTTTCCAGCCGATGAAGGCGCCTATCATGGCGATGAGCTTGACGTCGCCTCCCCCCATCCCCTCCCTCCCGGCGATTTTTTCGTACGCGGACGCGGTCGCGTAAAGGATCCCGCCTCCGAGAACGCCGCCGAGGACGCTGCCCTTCCAGTCGCCACCGGGTAGGAACGACAGCAGAATCCCCGCCGCCAGGCCGCCGATCGAGAGTTCGTCCGGGATGATCCGGTGATCGATGTCGATGAAGGTGATGGGCACCAGGAGGGAGAAGAAGGCGACATCCCGGAAAAGCGTGAAGCCGGGTCCGTCCGCCACGGCCAGCAGGAGGTAGCCGATTCCGGTCAGCAGTTCCACGGCGGGATAACGCAGGGAGATCTTCCCGCCGCACCCGCGGCATTTTCCTCCGAGAAGCACGAAGCTTGCGAGCGGGATGTTCTCCCACGGCGGTATGGACCTGCCGCAGGCGGGACAGCGCGAACCGGGCCGCACGATCGATTCTTCACGGGGAAGCCTGTGGATGATGACGTTGAAGAAACTGCCCATGCAGATTCCGACGAGGAACGCGGCGACAGGGAGGACGACCGTCATTGTCGAGCCTTCACCGCCAGCAGCTCATCGTACAGCCGCTCCTGGGCGCGCACCATCTCCTCCTGGTCGAACTCCCGCAGAAGCCTGTCCCGCTTGAACAGGGGATCCAGCGTCGCGTCCCCCGCAAGCAGGTCCGCCACCCGCCGCGCGAGCGCCTCGACGTCCCCGGCGGGCGCAAGGAAGCCGTCCACGCCGTCGTCCACGATCTCGCGCGTGCCGTCCACGGCGGTAGCCACGACAGGGACGCCCGAAAGCAACGCCTGGGGGACGACCTTCGGAAGTCCTTCCCAGCGGGAGGTCAGCAGGAAGACGTCGAAGGCGCGCAGCAGGTCCGGGATCTCCTCTCTCCATCCCGCCAAAACGAAATTCCCGGCAAGCGACCCGGCCGCCGCCTTCTCGACCTCCGCCCTGAGCTCGCCGTCGCCGATAATAACGAAACGGGCGGCCGGAACGCGCTCCCGCACCCTGCGCGCGACCTCGACGAAATCCAGGGGCGCTTTCTGGGGCTTGAGCACCGCAATCGTTCCAACTACCGGCACGCCGTCGGGGATCCCCAGCAGGCGCTTCCCCCGCTCCCGCGAGCCGGCAAGGAACCGGGCCGTGTCGAAGCCGCTGCGGATCAGCCGCGCCCGATCGGCCGACAATATCTTCTCGCGGACGCCTTGCCTTATGTTTTCCTCGGAGACCGCTATGAACGCGTCCGTCCAGCGGGAGGCCGCCCGTTCAAGGCCGACCAGCAACCTTCGAAGCGGCGGCGGCTGGGAATCGTGGAATCCGAAACCGTGAATCGAATGGACGACGACTTCCGCGCCCGCCGCCCTGGCGGCCGCCCGTCCGAGTATCCCGGCCTTGGAGCTGTGCGTATGAACGACGAGAGGAAGGCCCCGCGCCCGTTTCTTTTCCTTACGGAGGATCGCGCGCAGGGAAAGGAAGGCCCTCGCATCGAGGACCGGCCGTATCTCCCGCACAAGGGAATCGACCTGGCGGAACCCGCACCCCTCGATAGCCGCGGCACGGGAATCGAGCATGCCTCCCTTCCCCGCTATGAGGACGCGCTCGAATCTCCGCGGATCGAGGGCGCCAACGGTGAACAGGGTGTTCTCCTGGGCCCCTCCCCACTCCAGCATGGTAATGATGTGCGCGACGACCGCGCGGCGCTCCCCCGACGCATGCATCCCGATTCTACCGCCCGCGGTTGCGCGCGGCTTCATGTGCGGCGCGCAGGCCGTCCGAAATCGATTTTTCCATCCCGTAATAGTCCCAGGCGCCGTACCTGCCCGCCGGGAATACGCAGCGCCGTCGGAACTCCCGGTCCAGCAGCCGCACGGCGCTCCCGCGCGAGCGGTCGAACAGGACGTAGGCGGGGTCCAGCATCACGGGGTGAAGCTCCTCGATGCGGCTGCCGCGCCGCAGCACGCCTATCCTTTTCAATCCCCGGACGGCCGACTCGATCTCACGGTCCATATTCACCCGTGCGCCAGACGGGAAGCTCTTCTCGACGAAAAGCGATACGCATCCCGCGGGCGCGGAAGATCGGGCGACATTGGATAGGAACCCTACCCGGAAGAAAGGATAGTCGCTCTCCGGCACGTAGACCCAGTGGCCGGGGGTCGGGCCGGGATCGCGCACGCCCATGTTGATCGCGAGGACCTTGACCCACGAAAGGAGGCCTGCGGCCTTGCGGGCTGCGGCACCAAGCCCGTCCGAACAAGCCGCAAGGCGCGGCAGCGGTATACTGGAGATCACGGCCCGGTACGGCAGCGTTTCGCCGCCGGCGGTGAGTACCGCTTTTTTCCCCAGGTCTATGCGGACGACCTCCTCGCCTGTGCGCAGCCGCGCTCCCAGGGTGCGTGACATGGCGCCGGCGAGCGAACCTATGCCCCCCCGCGCCGGATAGTAAAAGGTGGAGTTGTACCCCATTCCCTGCCTTGTTTCCCCCGATGCCCCCGCAAGCAGGTCGTCGAACCGGGGGACGGGGACGGACCAGCCTGTCCACTCGTATCCCAGCTTCGAGAGCGGCGTGCGCCACATTTTCCTGTTGTACGGAAAGAAAAAGGCTTCGCACATCGACTTCCCGAACCTTTGCAGGAGCCAACCTGCGAAGTGCCCGGGCGCGCGCTCGCCGCGTACGGCGGCCTGTATCCGTTCGGCGGCGAAATCGTCCAGGCACCGCGAGACGAACGCGGGGGCGTGCCCTTTCAGGTGAACCTGGAAGGGATACGGGGTCAGCCTTCCACGGAGCCAGATTCGCGCATCCCTCGCGATATTCCGCCATCGCACCCCGGGGACGCCGAGGATCCATTCGCGCACTTCGGGGTCGGAGGAATGCAGAAAGTGGCCGCTCAGGTCGAAGGTGTACCGCCCGGCGAGGATCGAACGGCACCATCCCCCCGGTTCGGGCTCGCGCTCGAGCACAAGAAAATCCTCTCCGGCCGCTTCCAGTGCCCGCGCCGCGGCAAGACCCGTCAGCCCTCCGCCCAGTATCACTATCATCCGGTCAAACCGCCCTACAAGCTCATGTCGATGGCCTTGAGCCACACTGCGACCGCCAGGAACAGCGCAGCGACGATCCCGTACACGACAAGGGAGGCGACGGGCAGCATCCGCATCGCGGCCAGGCCCATCCCCGAAGTCAGGGCGGCCGCCGCGCAACTGCAAACCACTGTCTGGCCGGTGGTGAGCCTCCATTTCCGGAGGCGAAGGCTGAAATGGTCGCGGCTGCCGGCCAGAATGGAAGCGCCTCTCCGGAAGCGCAAGTACGATACGAACACGATCTCGAAGAGAGGCACCGCGAATATGGCGACCGCGGTGAGCCACCCCATGGGGTTCCAGGCGGTGTAGTCCCCGTCTATGGCAAGTCCTCCGAGCAGGAACCCGAGCAGGAGAGAGCCGGTGTCGCCCAGGTAGATCTGGGCGGGATAACGATTGTAGCGCAGAAAGCCCAGCAGGGCGCCGATCAGGGAGACGCATACCACGAACCCGATCTGTTTGCCCTGCAGCAGGAATATCACGGCAAGGGCGGCCGCGGACACGCATGCGACGCCTCCCGCAAGGCCGTCCATGACGTCGATCAGGTTGAAGCCGTTCGTCATGACTACCATCCAGAGGAAGGTAAGCGCAACGCAGGCAAGCGGGGGCAGCAGGCCTATACGGATCCGGATCCCGGACTTGATCAGCAGGAACACGGCTATGACCTGCACAAGCAGCTTGATGCGCGGCGAGAGCCTGCCTATGTCGTCGATCAATCCCAGCAGGACGATTATGCAGGAGGCCAGAAGCAGCCCCATGAGTTCGTCGCTTAACCGCAGGAATATGGAAACCGGGAAAAGCATGGCGCTGAATACCGCCAGGCCCCCGAAATAGGGAACGGGGGCCTTCTGATTCTTGAGCGCCCCGTCGGGCCTGTCGACGACCCCGAATCGGCGGGCGGAATCCCTGAATATCGGCGTCAGGTAGAACGAAAGCAGCAACGAAGCGACGAAGGCGGCGGCGCCGGAAGCCGCAAGGGGGACGATCCCGATCCCCGTCACTTGAAGTCCTTCCTGGAGAAAAGCAGGCAGGCCGCGCACAGAACGGCTGCGCAATAGCAGGCAAGATATCCGATCGCGGGGACCAGGACTCCGGCGGACCGCACACCGCCGTACGCCACCTCGTTCTTCCAGTTGAAATTCTCCAGGCCGGGAAGGGCGTAATAGAGGAGCTTCGAAGTCCATCGCACCGCGGACGATGCGGCGCGCCCGCCGAAGACGAGCAGGTCCCCCGATACGTGGCCGATAAGGAACATGGAGAGCGTGAAGATCGCGCTCAGCACCGGCGTGGTGAACGTCGAAAAGAACGTGGCCAGGCAGATGAGCAGGATGAGCTCCATGTAGATCCCAGCCGAGGCTATGAAAATGCCTGGTTCCGGCGACCCCCCGTAGCCGGCATGGACGAGAAACAGCGTCGCAGCCATGACGACGGTGGTCAACGCGAGAGTCATGCTCAACCCCAACGCCTTCCCGACGATGAATTCCCAGCGGGGGACCGGTTTCGAGAGGATGAGGTATACGGTTTTCCGTTCGACTTCCTGGCTTATCAGGTTTATCCCGATGAACACCGCCATGATGACGCCGAAGATGTGAATGCACGCAAGGCCGACGTCGACGATTATCCGGGTCAGGTCCCCGACGGACAGGTCGGCAAGGAAGAAGGAGATCCCGATGACGAAAAGCGCGAAGGCCAGGATCGCGTACAGGATCTTGTTCCTGATCGTCTCGCGGAAGGTGTTCAGGCCGATGGAAAGGATTCTAACCCCCATGAAAATGCACCCCGGGGCCCCCCCCTCTCA
>JBLNEW010000091.1:0-20298 GCA_050263095.1 Deltaproteobacteria bacterium
CAGTGTTTAGGCATGATTGAAATCGACGGGAGCCGGGGGGAAGGCGGCGGGCAGATCCTGCGGACGGCCCTTGCTCTTTCCTGCCTTAACCGGAAACCGTTCCATATCGTGAATATCCGAAGGAACAGGAAAAAACCGGGGCTTCAGCCGCAGCATCTGACCGGAGTCCGGGCGGCGCAGGCCGTTTCAGGGGCAAAGGTCGCCGGCGACAGCGCGGGATCCATGGAGCTTACGTTCATCCCCGGAGAAGTAAAGGCCGGGGAATTCTCTTTCGACGTCGGGACCGCCGGCTCCACCTTGCTCGTTCTCCAGACGCTTCTCCCTCCCCTTTTCCTTGCGGAATCCGGGAGCCGGATAACGCTCTCCGGGGGTACGCATGTCCCCTTCAGCCCTTCTTTTGATTACGTATCCGATGTCTTCGCGCCGGTCCTTGCGAAGCTGGGGCTGGATGTCCGGCTTTCGATAGAATCGTACGGTTTCTACCCGCGCGGAGGCGGGAAAATCCACGCCGAAATACGCCCTGCCGGAAAAATCCTTCCGTTGCGGAGCGTGAAACGCGGAAAACTTCTCGGGATCGCCGGGACCTCCGCTGTCGGCCGCCTCCCCCGTTCGATCGCGGAACGCCAGAGCAGGGCGGCGGAGGATAAAATCGGTTCCGGCATAGCCGGCTCGGATGACCTGGTGCGCATCGACATTCTGGATGCGCAGACTCCAGGCCAGGGGACGTTCCTGTTCCTGCGCGCGGAGGCCGAGCATTCCGTTGCGGGATTCACATCCCTCGGCGCGATCGGCAAGCGCGCCGAAGCGGTCGGAGAGGAAGCGGCGGCGGAACTGCTCGATTACGTATCGGCGGGATCGGCGATGGACGCGCACCTGCCCGACCAGATCGTGCCCTACCTGTCCCTGTGCGGGAAGAAGTCGGAGTTCACGACCTCCCGCATCACGCAGCATCTACTGTCCAACCTTTGGGTGACCGGGCTTTTCCGGACCTTCACGCACACTATCGAGGGCGAAATAGGGAAGCCGGGCAGGGTGACGATCAATTAGGCAGGCCTGGGCGTGCGACCTGCGGAGCTTCCCAGTCCCGGACGGCGGCGAAGACTTCCTGCGGGGTCCTGCACTTCCCAAGGTTCCGAACCAGCTCCCGGTTCCTGGACGCCCTGCTCACCTGCGCCAGGATCTGGATCTGCACCTCGGGAACCTCCGCCGGGGACAGTATCAGAAAGACATGTTCGATCGGTTTCTCGGTCGATACGTCCGAAACCCCTTTCCGGGTCAATCCGATGGCGACGACCGGCCGGACAAGTCCCTCGATCCGGGCGTGGGGCAGGGCGACGCCTTCGTTCATAAAGGTGGATCCCTGCTCCTCGCGTTTCGCGATGCCGGCCAATACCAGGTTCAGGTCCTCCTCTCCGCGACCGGCCACCGCTGCCTCCGCCAGGGTCCGAAGGACCATATCCCTGTCCACCGGCTGGTCCCAGATCACGATCCGTTCGGTAGAGAGGAATCCGCTCAATGCCGGAGCGCCCGCAGAAACCGGAATGGACGGCTCGACGACTGTCGCTCTCGGCGCCTCTTCCGGCACCTTCAATGCGGAAGGCTCCTCCTTGCGGGTATCCAGAATCACCACCGTGAATCCCTTCGCTTCGTGGATCAGGCGTTCGACGGTGGTCTTCCTCCAGAGCATCTTCCAGAACGGTTTCGGTGTGGGCGTACCGACCACGATGGTTCCGACGCGGTACTCCTTCGCGAAACGCAGGATCGTTGCAGGGATGTCCTCCCCCTTGTAGGTGAAGACCGTCGCTCCCAGCTGCTTGGCAAGGGTAAGGGTGCCCGAAAGGATGCGCTGGGTATGGGCGTCGATCACGGTGGGCTCCTCGGACGGAGTCTGGACGTAGACCGCGTACCAGTTCCGGTTGAGCTTTCCCGCCAATCGGGAAGCATAACGGAGCAGCATCTCGCTGTTGGGCCCGCGGGAGCTCAAGGCCACCATGATCTGGTCGGGAGCCGCCGCGATCTCCTCCTCCACGGCCTCCCTCCTTCGCAGGTCGATCTGGGACGCCATCTCCCGAAGAGCCAGCTCCCGCAGCTTCTCAAGGTTCGAGGTCTTGAAGAAATTGCTCATCGCCGTCCCGATCCGGTCCGCCTTGTAGATCTTCCCCTCCTTCAGGCGCTTCAGCAGGTCCTCGGTCGTAACGTCCACGTTCACGATCTGGTCCGCCTCCGCGACGACGTTGTCGGGCAGGCGTTCGCGAACCCTGACGTGGACGGCGCTCTCCACCGTATCGTAGAGGCTTTCCATGTGCTGGATGTTCAGCGTGGTGATGACGTGGATCCCCGCGGCCAGGATATCCTGGATATCCTGGTACCGCTTCGCGTTCCCGCTTCCCGGAACGTTGGTGTGGGCAAGCTCGTCGACGAGGGCGACCTGGGGTTTGCGCGCCAGAACGGCGTCCACGTCCATTTCCTCCAGGGGAACTCCCCGGTATTCCGTCTTTCTGCGGGGGATCGCCTCAAGCCCCTCGGCGAGCTTCGCGATCTCGGCTCTGCCGTGGGTTTCCAGGTACCCGATCGCGACGTCGATCCCTTCCTCCCTGAGCCGGTGGCCTTCCAGCAGCATCTGGTAGGTCTTACCGACGCCGGGACAGTATCCGAGATAGATCTTGAGCCGCCCGCGATCGGCGCGGCGGATCATCCGGAGAAAGGAATCGGCTCGCTCTTCGAGCAGCATGGTTACATTTTACCGTCCAGGTCCAGATTGAGCATCACCACGTTCACCCGTGGTTCTCCCAATATCATAATGGTCCGCCCCTCCGCATGGGCGGCGATCTTGCGAAGGACTTCCTCTCTGGACAGGCCCCGCGTTTTCGCCACCCGGCCCGCCTGGAGCATCGCGTTTTCAACGCTTATGTGGGGATCGAGGCCGCTCGCCGAGGAGGTCACCGCGTCCGCCGGCACCGGGGCATCCGGGGGCAGACCGTTTTCCACCCGGTAATCGGCGACCCGTTGCTGCACGGCCTCGATCAGCTTTTTCGACGTCGGTCCGAGGTTCGTGCCCGAGGATTTTGCCGCGTCATACCCCTGCCCCGCCGCGGAAGGGCGGGGATGGAAGTAGGCGGGGCCGGCGAATCCCTGGCCAAGAAGCGACGAGCCGACGACAATGCCGTTCACGGCGACCAGCGACCCGTTGGCCTGGTTAGGAAACACGCCTTGCGCGATCGCCCAGACGGCCAGCGGGTAGATGCCGCAGCACAGGACGACAAGGAGCAGCGTGACGATAAGCGACGTGCGGAATTCCGAGATCAGGTTCTTCATTGGGACTCCTTCCTTACGCCAGATGGAGCGCGTTCACCGCCAGGTCGATGAGCTTGATCCCGGGAAACGGAAGCGCGACGCCTCCCAGCCCGTAAATCAACAGATTGCGGCGCAGAAGCGCCCCCGCGCCCAGCGGCCGGAAACGGACCCCTTTCAGGGCCAAAGGAATGAGCGCGACGATGATGAGGGCGTTGAAGACGACCGCGCTCAGGATAGCGCTCTGGGGAGAGGCAAGCCGCATGATGTTCAACGGCCCGATCACCGGGAACACCCCGATCAGCATGGCCGGCAGGATCGCGAAATACTTGGCCGCGTCGTTGGCGATGCTGAACGTGGTGAGCGCCCCCCTGGTCATTAGCATCTGCTTGCCGATTTCAACGATCTCGATGAGCTTGGTGGGATTGGAATCCAGGTCCACCATGTTGCCAGCCTCCTTGGCGGCCTGGGTTCCCGTATTCATCGCCACCCCCACGTCGGCCTGGGCCAGCGCCGGCGCGTCGTTGGTGCCGTCTCCCGTCATGGCGACCAGGTATCCGGCCGCCTGTTCCTTCCGGATGAGGGCCAGCTTGTGCTCCGGCTTCGCCTCCGCCAGGAAGTCGTCCACTCCGGCCTCCCGCGCGATCGCGGCCGCCGTGAGCGGGTTGTCGCCGGTGATCATGACGGTCTTGATCCCCATCGCCCGGAAGCGCTCGAACCGGTCGCTTAACCCCCCCTTGACGATGTCCTTCAGGTGGATCACCCCAAGGACCCGGCGGCCTTCCGCCACGACGAGCGGGGTGCCTCCCTGGAAAGAAACGCGAATCACCGCATCTTCGATCATCTGGGGAAACTTTCCGCCGACGAAGTTCTTGACGGCGTCGGCCGCCCCCTTGCGGATCCTCCTTCCGTCGAAGTCTACGCCGCTCATCCGCGTCTGCGCCGAGAAGGGGAGAAAACGGGCATGGGGCATCTCGGAAAGGGTCCGGCCCCTCAAGCCGAATTTCTTCGCCAGCACGACGATGCTGCGGCCTTCCGGCGTCTCGTCGGCCAGGGAAGCGAGCTGTGCGGCGTCCGCCAGCTCCTCGACCGTAACGGATTCCGCCGGGAGGTATTCCGTCGCTTGCCGGTCGCCGAGGGTGATCGTACCGGTCTTGTCCAAAAGCAGAACGTTGACGTCTCCCGCCGCCTCCACCGCGCGTCCGCTCATGGCGAGCACGTTCTTCTGGACCAGGCGATCGATGCCGGCGATCCCGATGGCGGACAGGAGCCCGCCGATGGTCGTGGGGATGAGGCAAACAAGCAGGGCGATAAGGACGGTGACGGACAAGGGCACGCCCGAATAGGCACCGAAAAATTTCAGCGTCATCACGACCACCAGGAAGATGATCGTCAGCCCGGAGAGGAGGATCGTCAAGGCGATCTCGTTCGGCGTCTTCTGGCGCCTCGCTCCCTCCACCAGCAGAATCATGCGGTCCAGGAAGCTCTCCCCCGGGTTCGCGGAGATGCGGACCTTGATCCGGTCCGACAGTACGCGTGTGCCTCCCGTGACGGAGCTGCGGTCGCCCCCCGCCTCGCGGATCACCGGGGCCGACTCCCCCGTGATGGCGGACTCGTCCACGGAGGCGATCCCCTCTATCACCTCCCCGTCTCCGGGGATCAGCTCCCCCGCGGAGACGATCACGACGTCCTCCTTCCGGAGCTGCTCGGCGGGCACCGATTCCGGCGAGCCGTCCTTCCCGAGCCGGTTCGCCATCGTCTGGGTGCGCATCTTCCGAAGTTCGTCGGCTTGCGCCTTTCCCCTTCCTTCGGCCATTGCCTCGGCGAAGTTCGCGAACAGCACGGTGAACCACAGCCATGCCGCCACCTGGAGGCTGAACCCAAGCGGTTCGCCGGCGGGTCGGAAAAAGAGTCCGACGGTCGTTAAGAATGCCCCCACTTCGGTCACGAAGATTACGGGATTCCTCATCAGGGTTCGCGGGTGCAGCTTCGGAAACGAAGCGAGAACCGCCCGCCGGATGATCTCTTTATCGAACAGCGAATGTTTTTTCGCGGCCATGGATTCGGTTCCTCTCTAGAAGACGACGTTGGAATGGACCATCAGGAAGTGCTCGACGATGGGCCCCAGGGAGAGGGCGGGGAAGAACGACAGCAGGCCGACGATGAGGACCGTGCCCACCAGCAGAAGGGCGAACATCACGCCCGAGACCGGGAAGCTTCCGCCGCTTTCCGGGACGATCCTCTTCTTCGCCAGGTTCCCGGCCAGTGCGAGGACCGGCACGATGAAGAAGAACCGCCCGATCAGCATCGCCAGCCCAAGCGTCGTGTTGTACCAACAGGTGTTGGCGGCGAGTCCCGCGAAGGCGCTACCGTTGTTGCCCGTGCCGGAGGAAAACGCGTACAGGATCTCGCTGAAGCCGTGCGGGCCCGCGTTGTTCAGGCCGGCAAGACCCCATTGTCTGACGACCGCCCACGCCGTGAACCCCATGATGTCGAAAATGAGGATCAGCACGGCCAGCGCGCTCACCTTCACGTCGTACGATTCGATCTTCTTTCCGAGGTATTCCGGCGTGCGGCCCACCATCAGCCCCGCCAGGAACACGGTCAGCACCACGAACACTAGCATCCCGTACAGGCCCGCGCCCACCCCGCCGAAGACCACCTCTCCCAGCTGCATGTTGACCAGCGGGACGAGCCCCCCGAGCGGCGTGAAGGAGTCGTGCATCGAGTTCACCGCCCCGCAGGAGGCGTCCGTGGTCACGGTGGCGAACAGGGCGGAATCGAAGATCCCGAACCGGACCTCCTTCCCCTCCATGTTCCCCCAGGCGGGATTCACGCCCAGCGCGTGGAGCCTGGGATTCCCCGCGCTTTCCGCCCACCAGCAGGAAAGGACTCCCGCCAGGAACAGGACGGCCATCGCCCCCCACACCGCCCAGCCGTGGCGCTGGTTCTTCACCATCCGTCCGAGGTAATAGGTGAGCCCGCTGGGGATCAGGAAGATCGAGAGGATTTGAATGAAGTTGGACAGAGGCGTCGGGTTCTCGTACGGATGCGCGGCGTTGGCGTTCGCGTACCCCCCCCCGTTGGTTCCGAGCATCTTGATCGCCACCTGCGAAGCCATCGGGCCCTGCACGATGGTCTGGACCTCCACGATCGCCGGCTCCACGAGCTTGGCGCTCTCATACGGCTTGAAGTTCTGGATCATCCCCTGGGAGACCAGGAAGACCGCGTAGAGAAGGCAGATGGGGAGCAGCACGTAGAGGTGGACCCGGACCAGGTCCGACCAGAAGTTTCCGATCGTTTTTGCCGTATGCCGCGCGATTCCGCGCGCGAGCGCCGCGGCCACCGCGATGCCTGAAGCGGCCGAGGCGAAGTTGTGGAAGGCTAGCGCCACCATCTGGGAGAAATACGACAACGTCGACTCTCCCCCGTAGCTTTGCCAGTTCGTGTTCGTGGTGAAGCTCACCGCAGTGTTGAATGCCAGGTGCTCGCTCACCGGACCGAATTTCTGCGGGTTGAGGGGCAGCAGGTGCTGCAGGCGCAGGACCGCATAGGTGAAGACGACGCCGACCAAACCGAACGCCAGCAGGGATAACGTGTACCGCTTCCAGTCCTGTTCCTCTTTCGGGTCGATCCGCAGGAACCGGTATACGAGCCTCTCTACGGGTTTAAGAACCGGATCGAGGAACGTCTTCCCCGCCGCATCCAGGGCCCGGTGAAGATGGATGCCCATCGGCTTGGTAAGGGCAAGGAGAATTCCCAGAAAAAGCCCGAGTTGAATCCAGCCGAATCGATCCATGGGACGGCCTCTTTCCTAGAATTTCTCGGGTTTGATGACCGAGACGAAGAGATACGCGATCAACAGGACGCCGACGATGCCGACAAGGATGTCCATCATGGATTTACATCCTTTCCAGGGATTTCGAGAACAGCCAGCACAGGCCGAATGCAACTGCGAGGACGATCAGGTAAATGGCGTCGATCATGATGGTCTTGCCTCCATGGTTGTGCGGTCCGTTCTCCGGAGGGAAAAGAGAAACGTGCTCCCCGCGCCCTCGCGGCTTTCCACCCCGACGGTTCCCCCGTGGGCTTCCACGATCTCTTTCATGATGGCCAGTCCCAGCCCCGCCCCCGTCCCGGGCCCCTGGTCGGGAACGCGGAAGAATTGCTCGAAAATGCGGGGGAGATACCTGTCGGGGATCCCGATCCCGGTATCGGAAACCTGGAACCGGACGACCTCCTCTTCAGCCCGGGCGGAAAGGGAGATCCTGCCGCCCGGGGGAGTATATTTCAGGGCGTTCGAGAGCAGGTTGGCGAAGACATGCGCGATCCGCGTCGGATCCGCCCAGACGTTCGGCAATTCTTCGGGCACGTCCACGCCGAGCGTCACTCCTTGGTCCCGGGCGGCGCTGCGGTACGGCTCCAACCCCTCCAGGACCATCCGTTGCGGCGGGAGGGGGGAAAGATCCATACGGACCTTTCCGGATCCGATCCGTCCGATGTCCAGGAGCTCCTCCACGATCGTGTGAAGCCGGTCGGCGTCCTCCCGGGCGGTCACCAGGAGATCCTCCTGCTTCGGGGAGAGCGACCCGGTTTTTTCATCCAGCAGCAGGTGGATCGCCATGCGTATGGATGTGAGCGGGGTCTTCAGCTGGTGGGAGACCGTCGAAATCACCCCGCTTTTCAACTCGTCCTGCCGGCGCTGCTGCGTGACGTCCTGAAGAATAAGTACGACCCCCGCGGGAACTCTTCCCGAATCCAGGATCGGCACGGCCCTGGGACGGTAGAATCGCTCCTCGTTCCGTACAAACTGCTGCACGACGGCCTGGGCGCCCTCCAGCTCCGCGATGCGGCCGCTCGCAAGAGCCTCTTCACAGAGTCCCGCCATCCAGGGGGAAGGCAAATCCCGGACCCGGGCGCTCGATTTCAAACCGAATGCATCCCTGGCCGGCTCGGTCGCCACTTCCACATCTCCCTCCGGATTGATCACTGCGATCGCATCGGGCAGGCTGTCGAACGCCTGCTGGGTGGAGCGCTGGATGCGCAGGAGGCTGGCCTGGCCGGTCCGCCGGAATTCCCGCAAGGAAGCCGCCATTTCGTCGAACGCTTTTGTCAGCTGGCCGATCTCGTCGCCGGATCCGACCGGGACGACGAGGTCCAGGTTTCCTTTCCGGATCTCTTTGGCGGATTCCGTAAGACGGGTGATCGGCCGCAGGATCCATTTCCCCGTGAGAAACAGGAATCCCGCCGCGACGACCGTGGCGGCGAAAAGCATCAGGTACATCTGGCGCCGCACCGAAAGCGCCTGCTGACGGGCCTTCGCATCCATCGCCACCATGTTCTCCTGGTTCATCCGGAGGATGTCGTCCGACGCGTCCTTGATCTGCAGGAACAGCGGCTGGAGCCCGTCGAAATATGCTTTCCTCCGGGCTTCCCGCCCGAACGCGGGATTGCCCATAACCTTGATGTCCGACCGGTATTGCCCGAAAAGCCGGCTCAATGCTTCCGCTTTTTCCCCTTCCCCCGGAAGCGTGATGTTTCCCAGCTCGACCTGTAACGCCTTCTCGAAACGCCCCTCGTTCAGCGCGATCTGGTCGTTCCCCTTCTGCTCGGCGCCCAGGAGCACTAACGCCGCCCCGCTGTCCATCCGTTCCAGGGCTTCCTTCATCTCCTGGCAGGCGACCATGCTCCGGTTGTTTTCCCGGAGGATCACGTCGATTGATTGCCCCAGGGCGGTGATCCGCGAGATGTTGTGTATTCCGATCGCGGCGATGATGACCAACAGGCCGCCGAAACCCAGGGCCAGTTTTTGGCGCAGGCTCAAGTCACTCCTCCACGTTCGATCTCTCGATCCACAGGAAACGCAAAGGACATGCCCTGAGCGGTTTTCAGGCTACCTGCCGTAATCACTGGATAATCTCGTCCGGGCGTGCGCAAGCGCGTTGCTTAATGCAAGGGAAACCGGAACAGGCCATTGCAGATTGCAATGGCGGGTGGAAGTGCGTTAAATGCCGTACTGTTTCCGGCGGCGCCAAAGCGTCGCCTGGTCGATGCCCAGGATGTCGGCGGCTTCCTGCAGCGATTTTGACGATGCCACCACGCGCCGGATGTGTTCCTCTTCGATCCGGTCCAGGGGAAGCGCGTCCCCCACCTTGGGGGAGACGTCTCTCGGCGCCACGGTTGCGGGAAGGAACTCGATGCCGATCCGTTCGGAAGTGCAAAGAATGGACGCGCGCTCGACCACGTTTCGCAGTTCCCGGAGGTTTCCCGGCCATGGATACGCCAGGAGCGCTTCCCGCCCCTCTTTGCTGAAACCGAGAAACCGCCTGTGATGGATTCGTCCGTAGAACGCAAGGAGGCGCTCCGCGATGGGAGGGATGTCCTCCGGGCGGTCGCGCAACGCAGGCATGTCGACCTGGATGACGTTCAGCCGATAAAGAAGATCTTCCCGGAACCGGCCTTCCCTGGCCGCTTTCTCCAGGTCGGTGTTGGTGGCCGATAGAATGCGAACGTCCGCCTTCCGGGTCGCGGAATCCCCTACGCGCTCGTATTCCCGGTCCTGGAGGAACCGCAGTAATTTCGGCTGGAGGGGCAGGGGAAGGTCCCCGATTTCGTCCAGGAGAAGGGTCCCGCCCTCGCAGGATGCGATGCGGCCGGGATTGTCGCGGACGGCACCGGTGAACGCCCCCTTTACGTGTCCGAACAGCTCGCTCTCCAGCAGCTCCGGGGAAATGGCCGGGCAGGAAATTACGGCGAACGGCTTGCCGACCCGCGGGCTCCAGCCATGGATCGCGCGGGCCAGGACGGTTTTCCCCGTTCCGCTCTCTCCCCGCAGAAGAACGGTCGCCTCCGTAGGGGCGACCTGCCGTGCCATGTTCAGCGCCCTCTGCATGAGCAGGCTGTTGCTTGCGAAATCCGCCTCGGGCGCCGCTCTCCCCAGGTCCTCCTGGAGGGCCGCGATCTTCTGCTCCATCGACCGCACTTCCGCCATCTTGCGGACGGCGAGGGTCACCTGGGCCGGCGTGAACGGCTTCGGAATGTAATCGGTCGCACCCCGCCTCATTGCCTCTACCGCGGTGTCTATCGAGGCGTAGGCGGTAATGACGATAATCTTAAGCCACGGGGATGACGCCGACAGCGCGGGGATCAGGTCGAGGCCGCTCGCGGTGCCGAGCCGCAGGTCCACGAAGGCAAGATCGAAGGAGCGCCTGGAGCTTTCCGAGACGGCATCCTGGAAATTCCCGACGGATACCACATGGTGCCCCTCGGTCTCCAGGCAGACTGAAAGCGTCTTGCGGATGTTCGCCTCGTCGTCGACGACGAGAATATGGAGCGGAGGGATCACCTTCATGCAGTCCTCGACGAGATGGTTCGGAGGCCGAATCCCGATTTCCTTACATTCTATTCTTATGCGGGCGTAATATCAGGCGACATCGGCAGCGGCCGAACCCGGCTCCCGGTCCTTCGCGTGGTCGCGCGCTATGAGCATGTAGATGGATGGGATGACGAAAAGGGTGAAGAGTGTGCCGACGAACATCCCGCCGACCAGGACCAGCCCTATGGAGTTCCGCGCGGCGGCGCCGGCGCCCGTGACGAGGGTCAGCGGGAAGTGGCCGCCGATGGTGGCTGCGCTGACCATCAGTATCGGGCGGAGCCTGGTCATGGCCGCCTGGCGCACGGCGTCCAGCTTGGACATGCCCCGGAGCTGCAGCTGGTTGGCGAATTCGACGACCAGGATGCCGTTCTTCGACACCAGCCCGACGAGGGTCACCAGGCCGACCTGCGAGTAGATGTTGAGGGTGGTGGTCCAGCCGCTTGTCCAGAACGGGACATTGGGATCGGGCATCTTCAGGAACGTGAAGATGAGCGCCCCGAACATGGCCAGAGGCACCGATCCCGCCAGGATGACGAACGGATCGCGGAAGCTGTTGAACTGGGCCGCCAGCACCAGGAAAATGAGGACGACGGCCAGGCCGAAGGCGGGCAGGAACCTTTGCCCCTCGGTGCGCAGCTGGCGGGACTCGCCCGTGTAATCGATGACATAGCCCTTGGGCAGTATTTTTGCCGCTTCGTCCTCCATGTAGCGCAGCACCTCGTCCAGCGGCCGGACGGCCACGCCGCTTATCTTGACCGCGTTCAGCTGCTGGAAACGGTTGAGCGAGCGGGGCACGACCGATTCGCGTATCGTGGCCACGGTGCTCAAAGGCACCAGCCTGCCGTTCGGTCCGGTGACGTAGATGTCCTTAAGCTGGTCGGGGTTGAGACGGTTTGCCCGCTGGACCTGGGGAATGACCTTGTAGCTGCGTCCGGCGATGTCGAACCGGTTCACGAAGTCGCCGCCGACAAGGTTTCTCAGGTCGGCGCCGACCTGCTCCAGGCTCAAACCCAGGGAGCCCACCTTGTCCCGGTCGATGACGAATTCGGACTGCGGCTGGTCTATCTTGACGTCGATCACGGGCGGGAACGCGAACATCCCGCTTTGCATCGCCTTGAGCTGCAACCGGTTCGCAAACTCCAGGATCTGCGGGGATTCGGCGGTCGACGCCAGGATGAATTCGACCGGGAAATCGCCGCCGCCGGGAAGGGCGGGCGGAGTGACCGGGAAGATCCGGATCCCCGGGATCTTCTGCAGCCCCTGGTGGACGGCGGGCAGTATCTCGAATATGGTGCGCTCCCGCTCCTTCCAGGGTTTCACGACCATCCCGCCGAATCCGGAGTTCGGGAAGGTGATCTGGAAGGTGAACTTGGTTTCCGGGACGTTGTGGAAAACCCGGTTTACCTCCGCTGCGTAGAGGCTGTTCTGATCGATGGTCGAGTTGGCGGATGAGTCCAGGATGCCGAAAATGACACCCTGGTCCTCCATCGGCGCCAGCTCCTTGGCGGACATCATGAACATCGGGATTGTGACGAGGGAAACCGCGATCCACACGGCGTAAACCGCCGGACGCGACGAAAGGGTTGCATCGAGACGGCGGCCGTATGCATTTTTAAGCCGTTCGAAGTCCCGGGTGATGCGGCCTGCCAGGCCGCGCTCCTCGGCGCCTGGCTTCAGCAGCCGGGCCGACATGACAGGCGACAGGGTCAGGGCGACGATCCCGGATATGGCGACCGCCCCGGCAAGCGTGAAGGCGAACTCCCGGAAGAGCGCGCCGGTAAGGCCCCCCTGCAGGCCGATCGGAAGGTAGACCGCCGCCAGGGTGACGGTCATGGCGATTATCGGCCCTACCAGTTCGCGGGCGCCGGTCAGCGCCGCTTCCATGGGCGGTTTTCCTTCGCGCATGTGGCGCTCCACGTTCTCGACCACCACGATGGCGTCGTCGACCACCAGCCCGACCGAGAGTACGATGGCCAGAAGCGTCAGCAGGTTCAAGGTGAAACCGAAAGCCTGCATCAGGAAGACGCCTCCGACCAGCGACAACGGTATCGCCACAACCGGAACCAGGACCGAACGGAAGGAACCGAGGAACAGGAAAATGACCAGGACGACGATCAGCAGCGTGTCGCCCAAAGTTTTAAGAACCTCGCTGATCGCGTTGGAAATGTAGTTGGTGGCGTCGTAGGCGACGCGCCCCTCGAGGCCGACCGGCAGGTCCCGCCGGATGGATTCCATCTCCACCGTCACCCGCTTGATGACGTCGAGGGAGTTGGCGTTCGGAAGCGGCCATATCCCCATGAAGACCGCTGTCTGGCCGGAGAAGCGGACTTCCGCGTCGTAGTCCTCGGCCCCGAGCGCCACATCGGCGATATCGCTCAGCCTCACGATGGTTCCGTCGTGCTGGCGCACCACCAGGCGCTTGAACTCTTCGACCGTTCTCAAGTCGGTGTTCGCCGTGAGGTTGACCTGGATGTAGGCCCCCTTGCTGCGCCCGAGGGCCGAGAGGAAGTTGTTGGCGGCCAGCGCCTGGCGCACCTGCACGGGACTGATGTCGAGGGCGGCCATGCGGTCGGGCTTGAGCCAGACGCGCATGGCGAAGGTGCGGGCGCCCAGGACGTCGGCCCGCTGCACTCCCTGTATGGCAGAGAGGCGCGGCTGGACTATGCGCACCAGGTAGTCGGTGATCTCGTTCTGCTGAAGTATGTCGGAACTGAAGCTCAGGTAGGCCGAGGCGAACCGGCTGTCTGCCGACTCGATATTGATGATCGGCACCTCGGCCTCCGGAGGGAGGTCGCGGCGCACCTGGTCCACCTTGGAGCTGATCTCCGCGAGCGCCTTGGTCGAATCGTAGTTGAGCCGCAGCCGCACGTTGATGGTGGAGAGGCCGAGGGCGCTCTGCGATTCCATGTACTCGATTCCGTCGGCTGCGGCGATCGCCCGTTCCAGCGGCGATGTGATGAAGCCGCGCACCAGGTCCGCGCTCGCGCCGACGTAGACGGTGGTGACGGTGACCATTGCGTTCTCGCTGCGCGGATACTGGCGGACGCTGATGGTCCGGATCGCCTGCAGGCCGCCGATGATGATCAGCAGGTTGATCACCAGGGCGAGAACCGGGCGGCGGATGAACAGGTCGGTGAATTTCATCGGTCAGTTGTTCTCCGGCTCGGGCTCTTTCCGGAACGTCGGGGCGAGCTTGTTGTCGACGACCACCGCCTGGCCGTTGCGCAGCTTGAAGACCCCGGTGCTGACGATGTTTTCCCCCTCCTTCAAGCCTTGGGCAACGGCGACGAAGTCGCCGCGCTTTTCGCCGAGCCGCACGAACTGCTGGCGCAGAACCTTGCCCCCTTTCCCCTCCTTCGCATCGTCGACGACGAAGACGGAGTCGCCGTAGGGGGCGTAGAGGACGGCCGTGGCGGGAATGGCCAGCAGGCTCTGCCGGGCCGGGAGGCCGACCGCCGCATTGACGAACATCCCCGGCCGCAGTTTTTCCCCGGGGTTCGACGCCGTCGCCTGGACCTGGACGTTGCGGGTCTCCTGGTCGACCAGCGGATTTACGACCGTTACGCGCCCGTTGATCGTCGTTCCGGGCGCGGCGTCGCACGTCACCTTCACCGCCAAGCCGGCGCGCAACCGGGGGAGCTGCTGCTGGGGGAGGGTGAAATTGACGTAGATCGGGTCGAGGGACTGGAGCGTGACGATCGGGTCGCCTTCGCGCAGGATCTGGCCGAGGTTCACCTGCCTGATGCCGAGCCGGCCGCCGAAGGGGGCCCGGATCGTCTTCTTGCCGATGGCGGCCTTGATTGTGTTGACCAGGGCCGCAGCCTGTTCGTGGACTGCTACGGAGGCATCGTAGTCGGCCTGTGAAATGATCCGTTCCTTGAGCATCTCGGCGTCGCGCGCGAGTTTGGTGCGCGTCTGGTCCGCCAGGGCGACGGCGCCGGGAAGCTGCGCCTCTTCCGTGCTCGTATCCTGGCGGATCAGCAGGTCCCCCTTCGCCGCCTTCGCGCCCGGCTCGAATGCGATTTCCACGACCTTCCCCGTCAGCTCGGCGGCCACGGTGACTCCCTGCACGGCTGTCAGAGTGCCGACCGACGTCAGGGCCGCCTCCCACGATTCGGCCTTGACCGCGGCGGTGGTCACCGTCTCCGGCGGAAAAACGGCTTTCTTGCCCTGGTCGATCATCGCGTTGATCTGCAGGGCCTTTATGGCGGACAGCAGGCCGATGACGACCGCCAGTCCCAGGATGACGAGCAATATGCGCTTCTTCATGATTGTCGGCTCCACCACCCGCCGCCAAGCGCCTGGAAGAGCGCCGCGGTGTCGGAAAATCGCGCGGCCTGGGCCTGGATGAGGCCGATCCGCGCCTGCTGGTGTTGACGTTCGGCGTTTAGCAGCGCAAGATAGCTCGCCGCTCCGAGCTGGAACTGATGCCGGACGAGGTCCAGCGACGCCCGGGCGGCTGCCTCGGCGTCCGCCTGCGCTTTGAGCGTCTGCGCGTCCATCTCCAGGGCGCGAAGGACATCGGCTACGTTCTGGAAGGCCTGCAGGACGGTCTGGCGGTACTGCGCCTCGGCCTGGTCGTATGCGGCGATGGCGGCACGGCGCCTTGCGGTCAGTTCCCCGCCGCGGAATATCGGCTGCAGCACCCCTGCGCCGATGCCCCATACGGAAGTCCCGCTTCCGAACAGGTCCCCTATCCTGCCGGCCTCGGAGCCGAGGCTGCCGGTCAGCGTGAGTTGAGGATAGAGGTTCGCGGTGGCCACGCCGATCCGTGCGCTGGCCGCGTGCAGAAGCTCTTCCGCCGCCCTTATGTCGGGGCGTTGGCGAGCAAGCGACGAAGGGAGGCTAAGCGGCAATTCCTGCGGCAGGCTCAAGCTCTCGAGGTCGAACTCGGGGATCGTCCCCGCATCCCCGGGAAACCTGCCGGCAAGCAGAGCCAGCCTGTGCCGGGTCTGCGCAAGCTGCTTTTCCAGCGACGGCAGGGTCGCACGGGTCTGGGCGACCTGGGCCTGCTGGGCGAGGACGTCGGGGCGGGAAGCCGCTCCGAGACGGAACTGCCGTTCGACCAGGGCCAGCTGCTGCTCTTCCGCCGCCGCGATCTCCCTTACCGCCTTTATCTGGGCGCGCAGCGCCCCCTCCTGCACGGACGTGGTGACCAGGTTGGCGGTGAGGGTGAGCCATGCGCCTTCGAGCTGGAACCGTTCGAATTCGGCCTGCGCACCCAGGGCCTCCAGCTCGCGCCTCGTGCCGCCGAACAGGTCGAGCATGTACGATACGTTCACCGATGCGTTGTAGAGCGTGAAGGGGCCGAGTGCGCCACCGGCCTGGCCGAAGGCTGCGCCCGAGATCTTCTGCCTCCGCGCGGAGGCCTCCCCCTCGACGCCCGGGAGCAAGGCGCCGAATTGCGCCCGCCGGTTCTCCTCCGCTTCGCGGAGCCTCGCCTCCGCGGCGGCGAGCGTGGGGCTGTCGGCCAGCGCCTGTCGGATCAACCGGTCCAGGGATTCCGAGCGGAACAGCGCCCACCACTGCGGGGCAATCTCCATTCCGGAAACGAATCGCTGGGAGGCGCCGCCGTCGACCGGAGCGGCCGCCGTCTCCTCCGGCAGCGCCTCCTGGGTGTAGGAAGAAACCGCGGGAGGTTCGGGGCGGCGGAAATCCGGGCCGACCGCGCACCCGGCAAGCGCGGCTGCCAGCAGAGCGGCCCATGCACGCTTGATGTCTCGTCCGCCCTTGCTTTTCGACGGTTCGTGGAGAACCCCGTCCGTTTTATTGTCGCCCATTCCCATATGATGCCTATTTCGGAAGAGCTTCTCCATCAGGTTACTTTTTCCCGGCGACAGGCGACTTGAGGCGCGATCCCGGGTCGTCGTTCGATCCGCCGCCGGTTCCCGGCACGTACCCCAGGGTCGCCAGCCGTTCTCCGGAGCCTGCGTAGGCGGCGGAAGTCATATCGCTCACTCCGGTGGCGTCGATCCATTTATTGTAGAAGTTGAAGAGTGCGCACACGGTTATGGCGTCGTAGAGCGCCTCTTCGCTCCAGCCCGCGGATTTCACCTCGTCTACGTCCTCCTTCCGAAGACGGCTGGACTCCCGGTTGACCTTATCGATGAACGCGAACAACGCCTTTTCGCTATAGCTTATGGGCGCGGTCCGATAATCCAGCAGCACCGCGTCGACCAGGGAGCGATCGCCCAGCAAGGACGCCGCAACCGCGGCGTGGGCGCCGATTCAGAACAGGCAGTCGTTGCGCCGCGAGGTAAAAGCGGCGATCAGCTCACGCAGACCCGCGGGCAGCGGAGACGGCCCCCGCATGACACCCTGGGTGAACCGCGACAGGAAATCGGTCCGGTCCGGCTTGTAGGCGAACAGGTGCATGATTTGCGGAACCGGCTGCCCCGCGGCGCGCAGCTCGTCGATTATGGGGGCGTAAGCACCGCACGGTTTTGCCTGCTCGACTTCGGAGAGGAACATCGGACGCATGGACGCCTCCTTTCAACTGCGGTTGCATGCAATAATATAAAGATTATTTTTTATCCATATTCCCATGCCTAAGAAAATAAAGGCATACGAATATAATCATGCCGATCGGCATCCCGATTATTACGACTTTAATCAGTTCGACGCCGGCGGCGTAATATGCGTCCTGAACGCTGAATTGCCGGGGGAAAAAAGATTTCAGATAATGGATTTCCTCGACCGAATGCCAGCAGACCGCGGAAAACAGGATGACGCCCGCTATCGTCACCGAATAAATTATCGTTTTTGAGTAGCCGATTCCCATATATCAATCCTTCCTGGCTTTCCCCTTTAAAAACGTATAGATTAAAGTGCCGCCTGATCGACCAGCCTCACGCTTTCCCTCGCCGTGTAACCGTGAACGTATCTCTTTTTCATCGAAGGACCGCTTCCCGCGGTGCGTGCAAGCGGCTGTCAGGCCGTAACGTCAATGTATTTACCGAATGAAATTTTGTAGTCTTCGATCGATGCATTCACGACTTTAACCGCATGCTCGCATCCATAGATGCGCTTTATGTCCGCCGATGGTGTTTCTCCCGGCACGAGCTTATATGTCATGAAATAGTGTTGCAGGCGCTCGATGAGGACCTTGGGCAGATCGCCGATATCCCGAGCATGCCCCCAAACGAGATCATTTTCGAGGACGGCAATTATCTTGTCATCCGCCTCGCCCCCGTCTACCATTTTCAATCCGCCGACGACCCGGGAACGAACGATGATCTCGTTCCTTGTTATGGGTCGCTCGCACAGGACGACGATATCGAGGGGGTCACCGTCTCCTGCCGTGCTGCCGGGGGACAAGCGCTTGACGCGTTCGCCGCAATACGTTCGCGGAACGAAGCCGTAAAGAGCAGGCGGCTGGGACGAGCCTCTTTGCGGGCGGTCGATCCTGAGATACCCCGACACTTTATCGACTTCGTACTTGATAAGGTCAAATGGAGTAATTTCCACGTAGACATTCAGTATCTCCGGAGGTGACGGGCCTATATCGAGCCCATGCCAAGGATGAGGCCGAAACAATCTTGGAGATTTTTCATCGTCCTTCTTCCTCATCGCTCACTCCTCCCATGGCAGCCTGTCCAGGCATCATTCCCTGTGTTATGAATCATTTCAGGACGTGTTACGGCCAATTAATCGAAGCACCGCCGGCAGCTTTCATGAAAGATTCATCCGATATGTCGAATAGCCAATAGGTGTTGGATTTAACGCTTTTCAATTTAATCGAGTCATCACCCGTAAACGTTTTTTCAATATGGTCTTTTGTTATCCGCAATGAAAACGGCAGGTACCTGTAAAATATGAACTCCCTGGTTTTTGTCAGAATTATGCCTATTCCCGGCGCGCTCATGGAATATTCTCCATCGGTGGCTGAACAATAAAGCAACATCATATCTCCACGGTCGCCCGGCGTGTCCGTCCCTCTTTGCCCAAGGTAAAACCTGCCGGAATCCACTGTATCTTTATCAGGCTGTTCCGGTTTCCCGAATACCGCGAGGAAATGCCTGGGTTCCTTCATCATGGTCCCCCTGTTATTGTCTGCGCGACCAACGCTCAAGCTTCAGATGCGGGTGCCCGGCAAAAAGAGGCGAGCCAATTCCGGCCATCCGGATTTTTGCCGACTTTTTCCCGGCTTGGGCAAGACACCGATGGAAAGAAAGTTAAATCGGACGACCCAATCGAGGAGCACCATGTCCATGTCCCGCCGCCGCCAACGCCGCCGGATTGGCGATCTCCATCCTATGAAGCCCCGAAATCGGGTGCGCTGTTCACCGCCTCATGCGACCGATGGTTCGGCGATTTTGCGTTCCACGACCATGATCTCGATCCCGTCCAGGCAGAAAATCCACCTCCCGGACAGTGTTCTTCGTGAACACATTCTCCTCGTAGACCGGTGTATGAGCGTCAAAAAATGCTTCCCATGTTTGCTTCTCCGTCATCGAGACTCCCCTATTTCATCGGTCTCCAAATCAATTCACATTAAGACCAATAATGCCTCCAGTGCTGATCCCATAATTAAAATCATAGTTATGTATAGCGACGATCCTGTAATAGTACGTCCCGCCGGCAATAAGTCCATCTAGCCTCCATTGAACGGATAAACCTGTCGAATTGTCCCCCAGTGGGTATACCCACTGGGTAACTGTATCGACATGCTGGTCGAGGGAAGAATCTGTTCCCCACTCGAACCACACTTGGGTATCATGCCCATTCGGATACACGGACCCATGCAGGATTGCGTAGTCTGAACCCACCGACACCGGCGGCAAAGTAATCGCCGATGGTGAAGACTCGCCGATGGACCAATTGTCGCCGCATCCTATCAAGCCGATCGAACAAACGATACCCATCGCAATATTTGTTAACATGAAAACGAAGTTTTTGATTTTTTCCATATCGATGTTTGTGCGTCTATCGCTCCTGTTAAGATCCAGGCCGAGGGGCGCGGTCCTTTCGTCCCGCATTAAAACAAGCAAAAACGTGACCGACGAAGGAGCCGTCGGCTTCAACCGTTGTCGGGCTGCCGTAAATTTATAGCGATGGAACCAGCCGCAGCCCATTATCAATGGTCTTCAAAGCCGGCGCGACGTCCATCAGTCCTCAAGAGTCAGGCGATTCCTTCCGGTTTCGTCCACGTGCATCAGGATCCCGTCCCTGCAGGATATTCCGACTACTTCGTCGGCCCGATATCCGCTGATCCGCTCCGCCCCCCCGGTTCCAATAGGTGATCACCCGGTCCCGATCGGTGAAGTAGACGCCGTCGTACAGGTTGTCGAGAAGGATTTTATAGAAAGTCGGATGCACGGCTTAACACCTCCGGGGATCAGCATGTCCGACTCGGCTCAATTCTCCTCCAGCAACGCCTTCACTTTCCGCAGCAGGGAAACCGGCGAGTACGGCTTCTGAAGGAAGGCGATCCCGGCGTCCAGCACCCCCTGGTGAACAATCGCATCGTCCGTGTAGCCGGACATGTAGAGGACTTCGATGCCCGGCCGCCACCGACGTATCCGCTCGAAAAGCTCCGGACCTCCCATCCTCGGCATTACCACATCCGTAAGGAGCAGATCGATCTCCCCCTTGAACTCTCCGGCGATCCGGAGCGCCTCCTCGCCGTCGCC
>JBLNEW010000092.1:0-53478 GCA_050263095.1 Deltaproteobacteria bacterium
TCCGCCGCGACCGGCCGGGCAAAACGCTCGAATCAACATCAAATATCGAGCGCTTCGCCCGAAAACAAAAAGCGGACAATTCATTTGCTAATAAACCGGACATTTCTATTTGCTCTTAACAATCGTTCGGGGCCGACGCTATTCCTTCGAGCCAGGCGAGCGCCTGCCCGTCCGTAAGGCATGCCTCTCCATCCGGCGGGGCTTCGAGCCGGAAGATCGTAACCGCCTTGAACCCGCGCGACATGGCGACCCGCCCGCCAGTCGTGAATCCCGGCGAAGCCGTGCGGGCAAGGCGGATGCCGCGGGCTTCCCCCGCGGCGCGCACCCTGGAAAGGAGGGCGTGGTCGACCGCGCAGGGGACGAGGAGGCCTTCCCTTGCGGTTACGGCCGGAGGCCCGCAGCCGCCTTCGGCGAACTCCGCGAAGACGCCGTGCCCGCGGAATACGTGACGGCGGTACTTGGCGAGGAAAAATTTCACCTCCGCGATGTCGCCGGAATATACGAGGATGTACGGGCGCTCCGCATGCTCCGTCGAACGGGCCGAAAGCCCGACCCATCCCGCGGCGACGTTGCGCGCCGGCGCCGGGCTTTTGCCGCTCGCCCATTCGACGCCCGCGAGCAGGCACAAGGCAACCCCCGCAAGCGCTCCGGCCGCCCGGGGGGGGTGAATATACATCAGCGCGGCGGCGCCCGAGAATACGGGAAGCGCAAGGGAAAGGAGAACGCCGAAGACCGATAATGTCCTGCGGAGAGCCGCTTCGCGTGAGAAGGACCCCGGGGAGGTCATCCGGCAGCGGACGGGAATCGCGAGGAATAGGGCCTTCCGGTTCTCGCCGGAGGGCGTTCCCGGAACGACCAGCACGGATCGTTCCTCCTTCGGGCCGAGCCAATCGAGGGGGGAAAACCCGCAGGCGGAAAGGACAAGGACAAGCGCACCCGAGATTCCGACGAGGAACGACGATGCGGGACTTCCCGACGCCAGGAGAAGCGCGCCTGTCGCGCAGAGCAGGAACCCGGCGGACGGGGAGATCTGCGGAAACGCCGGCACGCGGAACCGCTCCCGGACGAAGACGGCCTTGCGCCGCGCAAGCTCCATCTCGATGTCGCCGATCGGGTCGTTTTTGCCCGCCCGCATCATCACCTGTATAATTACCGGAAATCAGGGTCCGTTGCTATTATCCGATGACAGTCCGATCCGGGTAACGTAATGTTGCTCCATCCGCATCGGGCTTGCAGCCGGCGGCTCTCGGGAGGAAGGCTTGGTCGCATCGCTCCCCAAAGTGGTGGTGACCCGGCGGTTGCCCGGGGTTTCACCCGCGCGCATCGGAACGGGCGCCGTTCTCGCCGCCCCTCCGCCTGATTCCCCGATGCCCCGCGAGGAGCTGCTCCGGCTGGTTCCCGGGTCGGCGGGCATACTCTGCACGCTTGCAGACCGGATAGACTCCGCCGTCATGGACGCGGCCGGCCCGGGGCTCAAGGTGGTCTCCAACTTTGCGGTCGGCGTGAACAACATCGACGTCGCGGAAGCCGGCCGGCGCGGCGTTCGCGTGTGCAACACCCCGGACGTCTTGACGCAGGCGACCGCCGACCTGGGGTTCGCGCTGCTCCTTGCGGCCGCAAGGAAATTTTCCGATGCGGAGAGGGCGCTCCGCGCGGGAAAGTTCGCCGGATGGGATCCCTGGGGGTTTCTCGGCGTTCCGGTCTACGGCGCCACGCTCGGAATCGTCGGGATGGGGAAGATCGGCAGCGCAATCGCGGTGCGCGCCGCGGGATTCGGCATGAGAATACTTTACTGCAACCGCAGGCAGCTGGTCTCGGGCAAGGAAAGCGTCCTTCGCGCCGAATACCGCGGACTCGACGAACTGCTCGCCGAAAGCGACTTCGTCGTCCTTTGCGTGCCGCTCACGGGGGAGACGCGGGGCATGATCGGCACGGAACGGCTGGGGAAGATGAAGCCGTCGGCGGTCCTCGTGAATATCTCCCGCGGCGAAGTCGTGGACGAAGGGGCCCTGGCGAAGGCCCTTGCCGGGGGAGCAATATTCGCAGCC
Organism: Deltaproteobacteria bacterium; assembly: GCA_050263095.1. Lineage (GTDB taxonomy): Bacteria > Desulfobacterota > Deferrimicrobia > Deferrimicrobiales > Deferrimicrobiaceae > FEB-35. The sequence goes on from JBLNEW010000092.1 coordinate 2,049, forward strand.
GGGCTGGACGTCTACGAGAGGGAGCCCGCGGTGCACCCGGACCTGCTGGCCGCGCCGAACGCGGTGCTGCTTCCGCACGTGGGGAGCGCCACGATGGAAACCCGGGAGCGCATGGGCAGGCTGGCGGCGGAGAACATGCTTGCGGTCCTCGGCGGCAGGGAGCCTCCCTGTCCGGTCAATTGATCCCGAACCCCTTCTTCCTTAAAAGATCGACCGGGTCTACGGTGCCGGTCCTGGAGAACGGGATGCGGACTACTCCCACAACGGGCGCATGCAGGGCGACGGAGCCGTTGAACTCGTATTCGAGATGCCGGGCATGCATGACCTGGCGCATCGCGTCCCGGAAGGCCTCCGGACGAACCGTGAGCGGAACCGATATCGTCGTAACCTGGGAAGCCTCGACCCGGATTTCCGACCGGTGATCCCCCTCGGCGACCGTTTCCCGACCAATGACGGCGGCGTAGGCGACATGGGAGACGTTCAGGGGGTAGCTGTTGGGGTTGTTCACCGCGAGCGTCAGGATGAACGCCCACGGTTCCTTCGGATCGTCGATGGGGTTCGACGTCAGCAGGATGTCCGCGACGCGGACCTTGGGCGGCTTGAACGCCTCCTTGAGGATCGACCTGCAGGATGCCGCGGCCAGGGGGACCAGGAGCAGGACCAGGAAGGGTAGAACGCGTTTGGCGATCCGCATCGACGACATCCGTGCAGCGCTCGATTTCCCGGAAGAGGAACTGCTTTCGCGGGTCCTTGCCATTATAGGGGTTTCCGGGGACGAGGTGGGGCATTTTTCCGTCGTCCGGCGCGGCCTTGACGCGCGCGGCAAGGGGGACGTCCTGCGCGTATACGCCGCGGAGGTTTCCCTGCGCACTCCCGGGCTGGAGGAGTCGGTCTGCTCCCGGGTGAATACCGCGCGGATGGTCAAGCCGGCGCCCGAACCGTTCCCAGCCGGAAATATCCGCACCCCCGCGGTGCGCCCCGTGGTCGTCGGGGCGGGCCCCGCCGGCCTTTTCGCGGCCTACACGCTCGCCCGGTTCGGCGCCCCTCCGCTTCTTCTCGAGCGCGGCCGCCCGGTCGAGGAGAGGTCGCGGGACGTGGCGGATTTCTGGAAAACCGGGGCGCTGAACCCGGAGAGCAACGTCCAGTTCGGCGAAGGGGGGGCGGGGACCTTCTCCGACGGAAAGCTCACCACCCGCATAGGCGATCCGCTGGTTTCGCACGTTATCGGCGTCTTCGGGAATTTTGCCGGGCTGCCGGGCCTGCCTGCCGATGCCAAGCCGCACGTCGGGACCGACCGGCTCAAGGGATTCTGCCGCCGGATGCGGGAGGAGCTGGCATCGCTCGGAGCCGAGGTCCGGTTCGGAGCGCGGGTCGCGGATGTCGAGGCGCGAGGGGGGCTTGTGAGGGCGATCCGGCTCGCGGACGGGGAGCAGATCCCGTGCGCGGACCTCGTGCTCGCCATAGGTCACTCGGCGAGGGACACGCTTAGGATGCTGCTTTCAAGAGGGGTGAAAATGTCCGCCAAGGAGTTTGCGGTCGGCTTCCGGGTGGAGCACCCGCAGGCTCTCATCGACCGGGTCCAGTTCGGCAGGTCCGCGGGTAAGGCCGGCCTGCCCCCGGCCGATTACCGGCTGGCGGCGCGCGCCCCGTCGGGCAGGGGAATCTACTCATTCTGCATGTGCCCGGGCGGCGAGGTGCTGGCGGCGTCGTCCGTCGCTTCGGGAATGCCCGTAAACGGGATGAGCTCGCACGGACGGTCTTCGGGGTTCGCAAACAGCGGCATCGTCGCCTCGGTGTCCGCGGAGGACTTCGGGGCCGGCGACGTCTTCGCGGGAATAGAGCTCCAGGAGCTGATCGAGGTTCGCGCCTTCAGGAAGGGAGGAGGGAATTACGGCGTCCCGGCGATGAACCTGATGGGGTTCCTGGACGGAAGGGACCTGAACCTGTCCCGCGGAAAGGCGCTGGCGCCGCGGGTGGCGCGCGCGAACCTGTCGGGGATACTGCCCAGGAAAGTGGAGGAGGATATCCGGTTCGGCCTGCGGGAGTTCGGGAAGACCATGCGGGGATTCCTCACACAGGAGGGCACGCTGTACGCCGTGGAGTCGCGGACGTCTTCCCCGGTACGGATGGAGCGGGAGAATCATGAGTCGGTTACAATGAAAGGGCTGTATCCTGTGGGAGAGGGGGCCGGGCACGCCGGCGGGATCGTATCCTCCGCCGTGGATGGAATCCGTTGCGCCCTCCGCATTCTCGAGAAACTTTCCGCGTAAGGACGGTGCGTCCATGGCAAAGACCAGGTTCGTCAAGGATATTAAGGAAGGGGAGCAGGTCCGGGAGCTCTTCCTGGTGGGCGGCAAGGCGCAGCTTACGAGCAACGCCGGCAAGCCGTACCTGAACCTGGCCCTGCGCGACAGGACCGGGCAGCTGGAGGGCCGGGTCTGGGACCGCGCCGAGGAAATCGGGAGGCGGTTCGACAGGGACGACATCGTCGAGGTCGGCGGTACGGCGATACAGTACCAGGGGCGGATCCAGCTCAAGGTACACGACGTGCAGAAGGTCGAAGGCGCGAAGCCGGACCTCGGCGATTTCCTCCCGGTGACAAAGCGCGGGATAGAACCGTTGTGGCGGCAGCTTCGGGAGCTTGTGGACGGGGTCTCCGACGACAGCCTGCGCAAGCTGCTCGACGGCGTCTTTCCCGATCCGCCCGCGACGGACATGGCGCGCCGGTTCCGCCAGGCGCCGGGGGGAAAGAGCCTGCATCACGACTACATCGGCGGACTGCTTGAGCACACGGTGTCGGTGTCGGCCATCTGCCGGTTTCTGGCGTCGCACTACGAGGGCGTCGACGGCGGCCTGCTGGTGGCGGGGGCCCTGCTGCACGACATAGGCAAGGTGGAGGAGCTATCGTACGAGGGCACGTTCGACTACACCGACGAGGGCCGGCTGCTCGGACACATCTACATGGGAGCAGAGTGGGTCTCCCGCGCATGCGAAAAGATCGCAGGGTTCCCGCCGGAGAGGAAGATGCTCCTGACGCACATGATACTGTCCCATCACGGGGAGCTGGAGTACGGATCGCCCAGGCGGCCCAAGACCCTCGAGGCCATCCTGCTCCACTTCGTCGAGAACATGGACGCCAAGTCCAACGCGTTCACCGAGGCGATGGAGGACCTGCGCGAGGGGGCGCGCTGGACCGAGTACAACCGGATGTTCGAGCGGTACCTCTTCTCCGGGAAACCCGGGAAATAGCGCGCCGCCTTCGGTGAAGGTGGACCTCACATGTTGAGAAGTCGCGCCCGCCTCCTCCTCTGCTGGCTGGTTCTCCTCCTGCTCGCCTCTTCGGCGCGGGGGGACGGGGGCTCCCGTTCCGGCGGAAGCGTCTTCCTCTGGACGGTTCGATCGGAGAAGGGGACTGTCCACCTGCTCGGATCGATCCATCTCCTTAAAAAGGACATGTACCCGCTGGACGGGAGGATCGAAGAGGCTTTCGCCGGTTCGAGCGTCCTGGCCGTAGAAACCGACATCGGCCCCCGCCGGAAGGACAAGCTTGGAAAGCTCATCCGGGAGAACGCGCTTTACCCGGAAGGCGATACGCTGGAGAAGCACGTCTCCCGGGACACGTACGACCTCGTCCGCCGGAAGCTTCACCCCTTGGGGATGGACCGGGTGGACAGGATGAGGCCGTGGGCGCTTGCCCTGACGGCGGTCAATATCGAATATATGAAGATGGGCCTCGACCCCGATTACGGGATCGACCGTTACTTCCTTGAAAAGGCGGACGGCCGGAAGAAGATCGTAGAGCTCGAAGCGTACGATTCGGTGGTCAATCTCCTGAAAGGCTTGCCGGAGGGGCTCCAGGACCTGTTCCTGTTCTACACGCTGACGGACCTCGACAAGACCGGTGCGGAGGTGGACTCGATCCTCTCGGCCTGGAGAGCGGGGGACGCGAAGGCGATGGAGGCGGTGGTCCACCGGAGCAGGGACGAATACCCGAAACTGCTGCCGGTGTACGAAATCCTGGTCTCCCGCCGGAACCTGACCATGGCGGCGAAGATCGAGGAGCTCCTGAACAAGGGGGAGACATATTTCATCGTGGTCGGCGCGGCGCACCTGGTAGGGAAGGACGGCATCCTGGAGCGGTTGAAAGAGAAAGGGTACACGGCGGTGCAGCGATAAGATCGCTTACCCGACCTCGGCGAACGGGCGGAGGCGGAACGTGACGCCCTCGATCGACTCGGCCAGCCTGCGGACCGCCTCGTGGTCGAGGTCCGGCAGGGCCACCGCGGTCGCCACGACCGACGGCACGTGGCGCGGCGCTTCCCTCAGGAAGTCGACGAGAGCCGCGAACGACGCCGGTCCGTAGCGGTTCGGGCAGATGCGGGCGTAGGTTTCGGCGTCCTGGGCGTTGAGAGACACCGACAGGGCGTCGATCAGCCCCGCGAGCTCCGGAAGGATGTTGCGCCCGTGCACCAGGTTCGCCAGCCCGTCGGTATTGACCCGGATCCTGGCCCCCCTTGACTTCAACGCCTTCGCGATCTCCTTGACGTCGGAAAGCCGAAGGAAGGGCTCCCCGAACCCGCAGAAAACAATCTCGTCGTACCGCGCCGGATCGCCCACCTCCGCAAGGACATCGCCTACGGAAGGCTCTCCCGGAAGTTTGAGGTAGTGCCCCTTTACGTGGAAGTCGTCCCGCTTCGCGCAGAAGGTGCATGCGTTGGTGCACCGGTTGGTGATGTTGAGATAGAGGGAGTTGCGGATCTTGTAGGAAACGCGGACCTCTTCCTCCGAAGGGATGCGGAAGATCCTGAGCGCATTCAATGCCGTCACCCGGCCGACGTCCTCCGCCGACACGCCCTTGATCTCCGCGATTTTCCGGGCCACGAGAGGGACGTAAGACGGCTCGTTCGGCTTCCCCCGGTACGGCAGCGGGGCAAGGAACGGGCAGTCGGTCTCTATCAGGAGCTTCTCCAGCGGGATTTTGCCGACCGCCTCCGCCTGGGTCTGCGAGCCCTTGTAGGTGATCGCGCCGGGGATGGAGACGAGGAAGTTCATCCCGATCGCCCTGCGCGCCATCTCGTAGTCCCCGGAGAAGCAGTGAATGATCCCGCCGACCTCGGCGGCGTTCTCCTGCGCCAGTATGGACAGGATCTCGCCGTGGGCTTCTCGGTCGTGGACGACGACCGGCAGGCTCCGCCGGCGCGCCAGGCGGATCTGCTCGCGGAAGGCGGCACGCTGCGCGTCCCGGGGGGAGCGGTCGCGGTAGAAGTCGAGCCCCGTTTCGCCGATTCCGACCACCTTGTCGCACCGGGATAATTCCTCAAGGCGCGCGAGGAGGTCTTCCGAGCGCGACGATGCGTCGTGGGGGTGGAGGCCGACGGCTGCGTACACGCCCGCGTGCCGGTGGGCGATCGCGATCGCCCGCTCGCTGCTGTCGGGACCGATCCCGATCGTCACTATGCGGGAGACCCCCGCCTCGCGCGCCCGCCGGACGACCTCGGCTTCGGCGTCGCACAGCGGCTCCAGGTCCAGGTGCGCGTGGGTGTCGAAGTACATCGAGATGGCCGATCAATACGGGAAGACTGGATTGGCCATTCAGTCTTCGATGCGGGGGAACGCGACGGCGGAACGGGGGAGGGTGGCGCCGGCCGCAAGACCGCCCCATGCGGAAGCCGACTCGAGATTCGCCTTCGCGACCGCTCCCCGGCATCCCAGCGCCTCCCACATCTTCTGCGCGGCGGCGGGGATGACGGGGGAGGACAGCAGCACGCAGATTCTCGCGGCCTCCAGTATGTTGTACAGGACCGTCCCCAGGCGGTCCCGCTTGTCCGGGTCTTTCGCAAGCGCCCATGGCGCCGACGCCTCGACATAGCGGTTGGCGGCCTTAACGAGATCCCAGATCGCCATGAGCGCCCTGTGGAATTCGACCTCCTCCATGGCGGCGTCCACCGAGTTGCGGACCTCCCCTGCCAGGGCCATGAGCGAAAGGTCTTCCTCCCCCGCGGGGGAGGGGACGGGCACCGTCCCGCCGAAATATTTACCCAGCATGCCGAGCGCCCGGTTCAGCAGGTTCCCGAAGTCGTTGGCAAGGTCGGAGTTTATCCGGTGCACCAGCGCCTTCTTCGAGAAATCCCCGTCGAGGCCGAACGGCACCTCCCGCAGGAGGAAATAGCGGAACGCGTCCGACCCGTAGGTATCCACCATTTCGTACGGATCGACGACGTTGCCTAGCGATTTGCTCATCTTCTGGCCCTCAACCGTCCACCATCCGTGCGCGAACACGCCCAGAGGGGGGGGCACCCCGGCCGACATGAGGAACGCCGGCCAGAACACCGCGTGGAACCGCAGGATGTCCTTGCCCACCATGTGGATGTCCGCGGGCCAGAACGTGTCGAATTTCTCCCCGCCGTCGGGGTAGCCGACGCCTGTTATGTAATTCGTGAGCGCGTCGTACCATACGTAGATCACGTGCCCGGGATGGCTGGGGATCGGGATTCCCCACTCGAGGGACGTTCGGGAGACGGACAGATCGTTCAGGCCTCCCTCCACGAAGGCGACAACCTCGTTCCTGCGGCTTGCGGGGCGGATGAATCCGGGATTCCTCGCGTAATATTCGAGGAGCGGCTTCTGGAATTTCGACAGGCGGAAGAAGAACGAGGGCTCCTTGCGCTTCTCCACCTCCCGGCGGCACTCGGGGCAATTTCCCTCGAGAAGCTGCAGGTCGGTCCAGTACGATTCGCAGGGAGTGCAGTACCACCCTTCGTACTCCCCCAGATATATGTCCCCGTTCGCAAGCGACTTGCGGAACAGCTCCTGGACCGATGCGTAGTGCCTGGGCTCCGTGGTCCTGATGAAGTCGTCGTTCGTGATGTCGAGCGCCGGGGACAATCCCTGGAACCGGGTGACGACGCGGTCGGCCAGGTCGCGGGGCGCAAGCCCCTGCTTGACGGCGCTCTTCTGGACCTTCTCGCCGTGCTCGTCGGTCCCGGTGAGGAAGAACACCTTCTGCCCCTTGAGCCGGTGGTACCGGGCCAGCGCGTCGCAGGCGATCGTGGTATAGGCGTGGCCTATGTGCGGGACGTCGTTTACGTAGTAGATGGGGGTGGTGATGTAGAACGTGTTCTTCACGAGGACCCGTCCTCGTCGTCGCCGAACCGGAAGGAAAGGTCGTCTCCCTCGCCGGCGTCCGGAATGGAAGGGGCCGCGCCGGACCCCGCGCCGCAGGTGCCGCATGCCTTGGCCCGGGCGTAGGACTCGTGCTCGTATATGAGGCAGCACATCAGGCGGCCGCAGACTCCCGAAAGCTTCGCCGGGTTGAGCGCGAGCTTCTGGTCCTTCGCCATCTTCACGGTGATTGGCTCGAAGTCGCCGAGGAAGGTCGCGCAGCAGAGGCCCTTGCCGCATGGGCCGACCCCGCCGACCACGCGCGCCTCGTCGCGCACGCCGATCTGCCGCATCTCGATCCGCGTCCGCAGCTCGTGGGCCAGGTCCTTGACAAGCTCCCGGAAATCTATGCGCCCGTCGGCCGTGAAATAGAAGATCGCCTTGCTCCTGTCCAGGAGGACCTCGGTGCGCGCCAGCTTCATGGGGAGCCCGCGGGCTTCGATCCGCTTCAGGCAGAAGTCCTGGGCCTCCGTCTCGCGCCGCGCGTTTTCCTGGTGCGTCCGGATATCGTCCGCGGTGGCGGCACGCAGGACCCTGGAGTAGGGTCCTTTCTGCCCGGCCGGCGCGCAGTCGTCGATCCGCTGGAGAACCTCGCCCAGCACCGGTCCCCGCTCCGTCTGGACGACGGCGTAATCCCCCCTTTTCAGGGAAGTCCCGGTGCAGTCGAAGTGGTGCATCTTGCAGACGCCCCTGAGCCTTATTCCGGCAAGGTCCATCGGGGATTCATTCCTTTCGGTGCAAACAAAATAAAAATGCCTCCAGCGCCAGCCGTTTCTGGGCCTGGGGAGGCAATCGGGACATGGACAGGAGCGACTGGAACGCCCGGACCCACCCGTACGGGGTCTTCCCGGCCGCGACGGCGCTCAGGGAGTCCCTGAAATCGTCGTTTATTATATCCGCTTTCCCCCCCGAAGATAAGAGGGCCAGGTCCCGCATCATGGACAACGGGACCGCGATCTGCCCCTGCCGCTCCCCGCCCTTCTTCCAAGCTTCGCCGGCGGCTCCGATACCAGCCGGGTCGAGGCGCGAGAAAAGGCCGGCCCACACCCTGCGCTCCTCCTCCATGCCGTCGAGAAGAAGAAGCGCCCGCCCCGGGCTTCCCCCCGCGCATGCGGCGGCTGCCCGTATCGTTCCCGGGGAGCGCCTCGGGCCCGCCTCGGGCAGCCCGCGAAGGATATCCTCCACGTCCTCCGGGGGAAGGGTGGAAAAGGGGATCTTCTGGCATCGGGATACGATCGTGGGCGGCAGCTGCGAGAGGCGGTGTGCGACAAGCACGAAGTGCGTCGAGGGCGGGGGCTCCTCGAGAGTCTTGAGCAGCGCGTTGGCCGCCTGTAGCGTCATCCGGTCCGCCGGGCAGACGAGCGCCGCGCGCGGCAGATCGGAGAAGGCCTTGAGCGAAAGCTCCTCCTTCAGCCGCCGGATGCCTTCTATCTGTATGAAGTGGTTCTCCGGCGAGACGCGCAGAAGGTTCGGGTGGGCGCCGGAGGAGACCAGCCGGCACTCGTGGCATTCGAGGCATGCCCCGTCATCGGTCCGCCGCCGGCAGAAGAGCGCTGCTATGAACGCGAGGGCGGCCTTCTCCTTGCCGATCCCCTCTTCTCCGTGGAATAGCAGCCCGGGCGGGACGTTCCCGGTCGAAAGGTATCGGCGCAGGAGGGACACGGGCCGCTCCTGCCCGCGCAAGGAGGAGAGGTTCCCTACCATCCGAAGCGAGTCGATACCGTCTCGCGGATGCGGCGGAAAACCTCCTCCGCGGGGACGGAGCCGTCGATCCGGAGCATGCGGACGGGGTTGCGCGCCAGGATCCGCAGGTAGCCTTCGCGCACCTTCCTGTGGAACTCCAGCGACTCCGACTCGATGCGGTCGGGGCCGGCGATGCGCCCGCGGATACGGGCGAACCCGTCCTCCGGAGAGACGTCGAGCAGGAAGGTGAGATCGGGCGTAAGCTCCCCTGACGCGAAGTCGTTCAGCCACTCGATCCGGATCGGCTCGATCCCCCGCGAGAATCCCTGGTAGGCCGTCGTCGCGTCGAAAAAGCGGTCGCACAGGACCGCCTGCCCGGAAGACAGCGCGGGGAGGATCACACCGCGTACGTGCTGCGCCCGGGCGGCTTCGTACAGGAGCAGCTCGGTTTCCGGGAAGACGGCTTCCTCACGGGGCGACAGCAGGAGAGAGCGGATTTCGTCGGCAAGCCCGGTCCCGCCGGGCTCCCTGGTGACCCTGTGGGGAATTCCCTTGTCGTTCAGGTAACCGGACAGCAGCCGGAGCTGCGTCGTCTTCCCGGACCCCTCGATCCCCTCGAACGTTACGAACGGCGCGTTCGCGCCCATAGGCGGGTTCAGGAACCGCTGTCAGGGGGCGGAGAACCGCGTCTGCGGGTCAGCATTCCGAAAACCCGCAGGAGCGGCACTTGAGGCACCCCTCCTGCATCTCCACCTGGCTGCCGCAGTCGGGGCAGGCGCCGCGCGCGATCTCGAGAACTCCGGGATCCGGGGAGGATGCATTGGAGGAAACGGCGTGGACCGGGTTTACGGATGGACCGGGAAGCCCGGCGAACATCGTGTCGACGTTCTCCATGTACCAATCGATGGCCTTGGAGACCGCGTCCGCGCAAGACAGGATCTTCCCTCCGTTTCCGCCCCAGGCGGGAAGGTGGCAGGAGATCCCTTTAAGCTGCTTGACTATCTGGTCGGGCTGCACCCCGGAGCGCAGCGCCAGGGACACGAGCCTGCCGATCGCTTCCGACTGGGAGGCGGCGCAGCCGCCGGCCTTCCCCATCTGGTTGAAGATCTCGAAGATCCCCTGGCGGTCGCGGTTGATCGTGACGTAAAGCTTTCCGCAGCTCGTCTTCATCTCCTTGGTTACGCCCAGCAGGGTATCGGGGCGGGGGCGCGGGGAAACGAATCCCGGTTCGGCTTCGGGGGCCGCGGCCGCCGCCGCGGCGGCCTCCTTGCGGTTGACCTCGCCGATGTTCAGCACCTGCTCGTCGCGGCTCCTGTCCCTGTAGACCGTGACGCCCTTGCAGCCGAGTCGGAACGCAAGGACGAAGACCTTCCGTATGTCCTCGCGGGTAGCCTCGGCGGGGAAGTTGACGGTCTTCGACACTGCGTTGTCGACGAACTTCTGGAAGGCGGCCTGCATGCGCAGGTGCGCCTCGGGGGATATGTCGTGCGCCGTCACGAAGACCCTCCGGACATCGTCGGGGATTCCCTCCACGTGGCGCAAGGTGCCTGCCTGCGAGATCTCCTTCATCTTCTCGACCGAGTAGAGCCCCCGCCGCCGCATGTCCGCATCGAAGAGGGGGTGCGCCTCGACAAGGTGGTCGTTGTCCATCACGTTGCGGATGAACGACAGGGCGAAGACCGGCTCGATCCCGCTGCTGCAGCCGGCGATGATGCTGATGGTGCCGGTCGGGGCGATCGTCGTAGTCGTGGCGTTTCGACGGGGGATGCCGCCCCGCTCGGGGAAGACGCTTATGCCGTAGTTCGGGAACGCCCCCCGTTCGCGGGCCAGGTTGCCGGAGGCGGAAACCGACTCCTCCTGGATGAAATTCATGATCTCCTGCCCGACCGAAAGCGCCTCGTCCGAGTCGTAGGGGATGCCGAGCCTGATCAGCATGTCGGCGAATCCCATCACACCCAGCCCGATCTTCCGGTTCCCCATCGTCATCTGGCGGATCTCGTTCAGGGGGTAATTGTTCATGTCGATTACGTTGTCCAGGAACCGGACCGCGGCGTGGACCACGGCCTTGAGCTTCTCGTAGTCGATCCTCGCGCCGCCGTTCTCCCCCAGGATCATGTTCGAAAGGTTGACCGAGCCCAGGTTGCAGCTTTCGTACGGCAGGAGCGGCTGCTCGCCGCACGGATTCGTGCTCTCCATGGCCCCCAGCCTCGGGGTGGGGTTGTCCCGGTTGATCCGGTCGATGAAGATGATTCCCGGCTCTCCGTTGCGCCACGCCGAGTCCACGATCTTCTCGAAAACCTCGCGCGCCTTGAGCCGCGCGGCGATCTCTCCGGAGTGGGGATTGACCAGGGGGTACTCGGCGTCGGCCTCCACGGCCTTCATGAACTCCTCGGTCAGCGCCACCGAGATGTTGAAGTTGTTGAGCCGGTCGTTCTTGGTCTTGCAGGTGATGAAATCGAGAATGTCCGGGTGGTCCACCCGCAGGATCCCCATGTTGGCGCCCCTGCGCGTGCCCCCCTGCTTGATGGTCTCGGTGGCGGCGTCGAAAACGGTCATGAAGGAGATGGGGCCGGAAGAGATGCCCTTTGTCGACTTGACGACGTCATGCTTCGGGCGCAGGCGCGAGAAGGAAAACCCGGTCCCCCCGCCGCTCTTGTGGATGAGGGCGGTGTTCTTGACCGCCTCGAAGATGGACTCCATCGAGTCTTCGACGGGCAGCACGAAGCAGGCCGAGAGCTGCTGCAGCTCGCGTCCCGCGTTCATGAGGGTGGGGGAGTTGGGCACGAAATCCAGGCGGGTCATCAGGGCATAAAACGATTCGGCCCACTGCAGCACGACCTCGGGGAGGGCGCCGTAATAGAATCCTTCCGCCGCGGCTATGTTGCATGCGACCCGGGCGACCATCTCCTCGGGCGTTTCGAGGGTTTCCCCCCTGACATCCTTCCTTAAGTAGCGCCGTTCAAGCACTTTCCTGGCGTTGTCGGAGACCGGCAACGGCCCGTATTTCTTGAACATACGATCTGCCCAACCCTTGGGCGGGAACTCGGCGACCGCCTTCCCCGCGATGCGCGCGTCGGTTTCCGGCAGTTTTACCGGGGAAGCAACAGGGGCGGGCACGTTCAGGTCCATCGTCTGCTCCATCGGGACGATATTCCCCGTTAAGGAATAGTCCCTGTCCATTTGTTAGGATAGCTTATCTTGTGGCCTTCCGGCAACACTCATACAAGATATTGTGTCAGTCATATCCTGTCAAGAAAAACGCAGGGAAAAAATAAAATTCTGCGAACCGGCACATTTACCTGGGCTTTCGGGATAATAAAACCGGGTTTATATATTGACGCCTCTGAATATGCGACTGGCCGCGCAATGGGGTCAGTCTGGAACCACCTGTTTTTAAAATCTATTTTGCGCTACGCCCGGCCGGGAAGGCCGAAATGCCGCGCCGGGGCTTTCCCCGGGCCGTTTCCATCCTTATACGGCGCTCAATGCGCGTTCCGCGCATTCATGATCGAATCGGACGCGGGGAGCGCCGCCTGCGGGAAAGCCGGCTTTCGGCTGCGAACTTTCCCGGCGCCATCGCGAAAAGGTCTCCCCCGCGATCAGCCCGAGGTCGGGGAATGGAACGCGCGCCCCCGTAAATTTCGGCTTGATTATCCCACGGCGTTGAAGTATGTATACAGTCGACAATCGCCATAACGGATATCGTTTGTCGGCTTGCGGCGAAAAATACCAAATATCCGGATGAAGAAAGGGGCGTCCATGTCTCCCCTGCGCCGGGACCAGATTTTCATCGCAGCACCGGTGGTCTTCCTTGCGCTTTGCCTGTTCGCAATCGCTCCCCGTTCCGCGGCATGGGCCCTGGACAACGGCCAGTGCCACGACTGCCACGGCGATTCCGGGATCCTCGAATGGTCGGCGGGGGAGAAGGCCGGCAACGTAAAGGCCGGAGGGCCGGAGAAGGTCACCCGCAACGTCGCCCCCTTCCCCGGGATCTCCCTTCACGTCGACCCCGTCAAGTACAAGGCCTCGGTCCATGCGGATCTATCCTGCACCGACTGCCATGCCGGCATCAAGGACCTTCCCCACAACGCGCGCCTTGCCCCCGTCGACTGTTCGGGCTGCCATTCCGAGGCGGCGGCGGTCTACGGGAAGAGCAGGCACGTGGCATTGCCCGGCAAGGCCGCGAAGACCGATGCGCCCCGGTGCTCCGACTGCCACGGCGCCCACGCCATCCCGAAATCATCCGTGTCGACTTCCCCCGTCTATTTCCGGAACCTGGCTGCGACGTGCACCAGGTGCCACGGAAGCCGGGAGGTGGCCGAGCGGTCCGGCATACCGATCCCCGGCGCGGCGCGAATGTACGAGAAAAGCATCCACAACCGGGCGATCGTCGAGAAGGGGCTGAACAAGTCCGCGACCTGCACCGACTGCCACGGCGCGCACGACCTGAAGGACCGGCTCGACCCGGCCTCCCCCATCTTCCGGACGAACATCCCCGCCACGTGCGGCAAGTGCCATTACGGCGTCTTCGCGATATTCCGGGACAGCGCGCACGGAGTTGCGTTCGCGCGCGGAGTCCCCGACGCTCCGGGCTGCACGGAGTGCCACGGGGAGCACGACATACGGCAGGCTTCCGATCCCGGCTCCTCGGTGTCTTTCGCGGCCGTTTCCCAGAAGACGTGCCCTTCGTGCCACGCCGCCGAGAAGCTGTCCAGCCGGTACGGCATCTCCACGGAAAAGGTCAAGGGGTACCAGGACAGCTTCCACGGACTCTCCCAGCGCCTGGGGGACAGGACGGTGGCCAACTGCTCCTCCTGCCACGGAGTCCACGAGATCTTCCCTTCTTCCGATCCGCGCTCGACGGTCAACCCGAAGAACCTCAAGGTAACCTGCGGGAAGTGCCATCCGGTGGACACCGAAAACTTCGCGCGGGGGAACATACACGTCGGCCCCGGAGGAGTCGGTGGGCAGGTCAAGTTCTGGGTGGAGAAGATATACATATGGATGATAGTGGTGGTCATCGGCGGGATGCTCCTGCACAACGGCGCCGACTACATCCGGAAGCTTCAGGAGATATACCGGAAGCGCAGGGAATGGGAGCACCCCGGCTACGAGCGCATGAACGCCTCGGAGCGGCTCCAGCACATCCTCACCCTCACCACGTTCTTCACGCTCGTCGTCACCGGCTTCGCGCTGAAATTCAAGTGGTCCATCCCGGGGCTCTCCGATGCGGCGAACGTCTGGCTGAGGGGGATGGGGCACCGGGTGGCCGCCGTGCTCATGGTTGCGACCTGCATCTACCACATGCTGTACGTGATCTTCACGGAGAGGGGACGGGACCAGTTCGCGCGCATGCTGCCCCGCCTGCAGGACGCGCTGGACGCCGTCGGGATGCTCAAGTACTATGCGGGGCTGTCGTCCCACAAGCCGCGATTCGGCCGCTATAGCTACATCGAGAAGGCCGAGTACCTCGCGCTCGTGTGGGGTTCGATCGTCATGATCGTCACGGGGTTCCTGCTCTGGTTCCAGGACGCCGCGCTCAAGCATATTCCGATGTGGGGCCTGGACGTCGCCACCATCGTCCACTACTACGAGGCGATCCTGGCCACCCTGGCGATCATAGTCTGGCACCTGTACTACGTGATGGTGAACCCCGACTTCGCGCCGCTGTCGTTCACATGGCTCGACGGGAAGCTCTCGCGGCACGACATGGAGCACGAGCATCCGCTCGAACTCGAGGAAATCGAGGCGGCGGAGAGGCGCGGGGAGGCCCCGGCGCCCGGGACAACACGAATCGCAACGGAGGAGTCATGAAACTGATGCGGACGCTGTTCCTCCTCGCAGCAACGGCCGCAGCGATGCTCCTGCTGCCGGGCACCGCGGGCGCGGCTGCCCCCGGCGGGGAGTGCATGGAGTGCCATGGAGACAAGACGATCGAAAAGTCCCTTCCCGGCGGAGGAACGCTTTCCCTCTACGTGGACGGGTCGGCCTACAGGGATTCCGTGCACGGGAAGGGAGCATGCACGACGTGCCACGTCGATGCGAAATCCCCGCACGGCAAGCTGGCCGGCGTCGCCTGCGGCAAATGCCACCCGGACGCCGAGAAGTCGTACGCCCAGAGCACTCACGGGAAGGGGCACGCCAAGGGGGCCAGCGAGGCCGCATATTGCTCCGACTGCCACGGCAAGCACGATATACGCAAGAGCAAGGACGCCGCGTCGCGGACGTTCCGCCTGAACATCGTCGGCGTGTGCCTCAAGTGCCACAAGGACCGCGCGATCGAGGAAAAGTTCGGCCTGCCGGGGCAGCAGGTCATGGAGGCGTACGAGCAGAGCGTTCACGGCATGGCCCTGAAGAAATCGGGCCTTCTGGGCACGGCCGTCTGCTCCGACTGCCACGGCAACCACACCATCCTTCCGGGAGATCAGCCGCGCGCCGCCACGCACCGGCAGAACATACCGACGCTGTGCGGGAAGTGCCACTCGGGCATCCTGGAGCAGTACGAGGGCAGCGTGCACGGGAAGGGGATGCGCGGCGGGATAGCCGAATCGCCGGTGTGCACCGACTGCCACGGGGAGCATCGGATCACCAAGATCACCGATCCTTCGTCGTCGGTGTACGCCAAGAACATACCGAAGACCTGCTCCGCCTGCCACGAGAAGGAGGGGATCTCGAGCCGGTACGCCCTGCCCAAGAAGCGGTTCGCGACCTACATGGACTCCTTCCACGGGATCGCCCTGGAGTACGGGATGACCAAGGCGGCCAACTGCGCGTCGTGCCACGGGTTCCATGACATCCTCCCCTCGAACGATCCGGCGTCCCGCGTGAACAAGGCGAACCTTCCCGAGACCTGCGGGAGATGCCACCCCAACGCGGGGCCGAACTTCGCCAAGGGGCCGATGCACGTCGAGGTCACCCCGCAGAAGGCGATGGGCGTTTTCGCGGTGCGCATCTTCTACACGATCTTCATCTCCGTGCTGGTGATGCTCTTCGTCCTGCATGTGGGGCTCGAGCTGTACGGCAGGCGCCGCCGCAAGCAGGCGGAGGAGGGAGGGAAAGGATGACTCCCGCGAGCGATGAATCGAGGATGCCCGCTTACGTCATCCGCATGTCCCTCATGTTCCGGGTCCAGCACGCCCTGCTCATGGCCACCCTGCTCGTGCTGGCGCTTACCGGGTTCGCCCTCATGTACCACGAGAACTGGCTTGGCAGGAACCTGATCCGCCTGGAAGGCGGGGTCCTGTACCGGGGGTTCATCCATCGCGCCGCGGCGTCCCTGCTGATGGCCCAGCTGGTCTTCCATGCCTTCTACATGCTGTTCACCCGGGAGGGGAAGAAGGAGCTCGGGGAGTTCTTCCTGGGGCGGCGGGATTTCTCGGACTTCCTGCAGGCGATCCGGTACAATCTCGGGACCGCCAACGAGTATCCCAAGGCGGGCAAGTACGGCTACAAGGAAAAGTTCCAGTATTGGGGGGCGACCGTAGGCATTCTCCTGATATCGGTGACCGGGGTCATCCTCTGGGCTGAGAGCTTCTCGATGCGTTTTCTCCCGAAGATAGTGCTGGACGTAACGCTCATCGTTCACGGCTACCAGGGGCTGCTGGCTTTCGTCATCCTGCTGTTCTGGCACATCTACAACGAGCACCTCAACCCTTCCGTCTTCCCGATGAACAACGCGTGGCTAACAGGCAGGGTCGATGCGGAATGGCTTCGCCGGGAACACCCCCTGGAATACGAAAAACTCAAGCGGGAAGGGGTCATATGAAGGGGAAGGCGCTTTATGCGGTGATCGTCGCAGCGATCCTGGGGGCGTGGTGGGCGGTGCCGCCCGGTCCGGCGGAGGCCCGGATCTCCCTGGAGAAGTGCACCCTGTGCCACGGCAAGCCGGAGTTCCGGAAAATCCTGGTCGACGGGAAGATCCAGGAGCTGTTCGTGACGGCCGACAGCCTGAAGGGCTCTGTCCACGAGAAGAAGACGTGCGTGGACTGCCACTTCGACATAAGCGAGATCCCGCACAGGGAGCGCCCGCGCCGGGTCAACTGCACACACTGCCACTACAAGGGGAACGCCGAGGGGGCGCCGCAGTCGGACGGCTACCTCGCGTATTTCGACTCAGTCCACGGGAAGGCGATCGCTCGCGGGAACGCGAAGGCCCCGCTGTGCCAGGACTGCCACGGCAGCCACTCGATCCTCAAGGCCAAGAACGAGGGGGCCCTGGTTTCGCAGGCCAAGGTCGCCGAGACGTGCGGGCACTGCCACATCCAGATCTACGCCCAGTACAAGACCTCGATCCACGGGGTGGCGGTCGCTAAGGGGATCAAGGAGGCGCCGTCCTGCACGGGGTGCCACGGCGAGCACAAGATCTACGGCCATACGGACCCCAAGTCCACGGTGTACGCGACCCACGTGGCCGAGCAGTGCTCCAAATGCCACGGCTCGGTGTCCATCATGAGCAAGTTCGGCATCGAGACGGAACAGGTGGAGACCTACAAGGAGTCGTTCCACGGCGTGGCGAGCCAGTTCGGCTCGCGGACGGTGGCAAACTGCGCCTCCTGCCACGGGACGCACGACATCCGCCCCGCGGCGGATCCCCTGTCTTCGGTCAACGCCAGGAACGTGCCCCAGACCTGCGGCAAGTGCCACCCGGGGGCGAACCCGAATTTCGCCGTCGGGAAGATGCACATAGACGCCAAGAAGAAGGATGCGGGAATCGTGTACTACGTGGCGTCCTTCTTCAAATACCTCACCATCGGCACGATGCTCGCCCTCATCTTCCACATTGCTCTGGACATGTACGGGCGGACCAAGCGGCTTCGCGGAGAAAAGTAGAAGGCCCCTCCGGAATTTAAGGGGGGCCGGTTTGCGGATCGAAAATATCCGGGGGAGTGAACGCATGTCCTTGGACGAAAAGAAGGGTCTCTCGAAGGAGAACATGGAGAAGGAGATCGACGCAGCCGTCTCGGCCGAGACGGGCGGCCTCGACCCGGCCCGCGCCGACGAGATAAGGGAAAAGATCCGGCAGCGGGTGCGCGCCGAGATGGAGCGGGAGGAACGTATCCGCACGGCCGCCGAGAGGCGGGCCGAGGAGCGCAGGCTTCGCGAGGAGCGCCGGAAGGAGAAGCATCACGAGGAGGGGGAGACGTTCGAGCGTTTCAACCGGAACTTCCGCTTCCAGCACATGGTGATGTTCAGTTCGGTCATCATCCTCATCATCACGGGGATGCCGATCAAGTTCCCCGACTTCATCCTCTCCCGGTTCTTCATCAACCTGTGGGGCGGGATAAACAACTCCACCCTGGTGCACAGGATCGGCGCCCTGATGCTGGTCTACTTCATGTTGCACCACCTTGTATATTCGATCTTTACGCGGGACGGCCGCAGGGATTTCGTGCTGCTCATCCCGATGCCGAAGGACCTGCGCGACGCGGTCCAGAACATCCGCTACTTCCTGGGAAAGTCCAAGGAAAAGCCGAAGTTCGGCAGGTTCAGCTACATAGAGAAATTCGACTATTGGGCAGTCTACTGGGGCTGCATAATAATGATCGGCTCGGGGGCGTTCCTCTGGGGTGAATCGATCGTGCTCAAGTACCTGCCCAAGTTCGCCCTGGACATCGCCCACGAGATGCACAGCGACGAGGCGCTGCTCGCCACCCTTGCCATCGTCATCTGGCACTTCTACAACGTTCATTTCAATCCCGATCGGTTCCCCGGGACCCTGATGTGGTGGCACGGAAGGATTTCGGAGCACGAGATAAAGGAAGAGCACCCCCTCGAGTATGAGGAGATTATGGCCAGGCGTGCGAAGCAGGCGGCGGAGGTAACCCAACAATGAAGGAGATCTTCACTCGCGCCTGGGATGCGCTCCACCGGCACAAGAAACCGCTTCTGACCCTTTGCGCCGTCATACTGGGGATCGGCATCATCTTCAACGGGGCGTTCTTCGTCGCGGCATACTTCCCGAAATCGTGCGTGGTCTGCCACTACATGGATCCGTTCTACGCGCAGTGGAAGACCTCAAAGCACGCCGATGTCTCCTGCATCAAGTGCCACTCCTTCTCCCCCGTCTTCATCACGGTTACGACGCTCAAATACTGGACCGGGCTGTACAATCCCCGGCCGCACGCAAACGTCAAGGACACGGCCTGCCTGGCGTCGGGGTGCCACGCGGGACGGATCGAAAAGGGGAAGGCGAAGCTGGGCGCGAACATCACGTTCGACCACCAGGAGCACATGGGCAAGCTCAAGCGCGGCGAGAAGCTGCGCTGCACGACCTGCCATTATTCGATCGTCCAGGGAGAGCACATCGCAGTCGACACGAAGGTGTGCTTCCTGTGCCACTTCAAGGGGATCAGCCAGGGGCAGGCGCTGGGCGGCTGCCCGGGGTGCCACGGCACCCCGACGAAGACCGTGGATCACAGCGGCTTCCAGTTCTCGCACGAGTCGTACCTCAAGATCGGGGTACAGTGCAAGCAGTGCCACCTCCGGGTGGCCGAAGGCGACGGGCGGGTGAACGACAACCATTGCTACGACTGCCACGTGGGGCGGCTGGAAAAGAAGAGCGATCCGCTGGCGATCCACAGGACGCACGTAACCTTCAACGCGATCCAGTGCTTCAAGTGCCACGAGCCCATCCGCCACGGCGAGGTCGAGCTCGTGAAGACCTTCGAAGTCAAATGCGAGACCTGCCACAAGAAGCTCCACAACTACCAGAAAGAGATGTACATGGGGGCGGGAGCCCGCGGGGTTCCGGACACCCCGTCGCGGATGTTCTCCGCGCAGGTCGCCTGCGACGGCTGCCACACGAAATCGGTCGATGTCCGCGAGTCGGGGGTTTCGTTCCCCGGCGAAAAGAAGCTGACCGCGGAGCGCAACAGCTGCGTCGCCTGCCACGGGAAGAAGTACGACCTGATGCTGGACGACTGGGTCCGCGAATCGCGCGCCCTGACGGCGGAGATGGAGAAGCTGGTCGCCGCCGGGCAGGCGGCGGTCGGGACGGGGGAGACGAAGTCCAAGGGACTGTCGGGGGCCCGGGCCCTCGTCGCGGACGCCCGCGCCAACCTTAACTTCCTGCGCGCGGGACGGGGCGCCCACAACATAGAGTACGCCTACAAGATCCTGAAAACCGGCTACGAACAGGTGTCGGCGGCCTACAAAATGGCGGGCGCAACAGGCGGGCCGCCCAAGCCGGCCATCCTTTCGAGCGCGTCCTCGTACTGCATGACCCTTTGCCACCAGAGGGTCGGACCGAAGGAGAAGCTCTTCTTCAAGGAGATGGAGGTCGACTTCCCGCATAAGCTCCACGTCCAGGACGTCGGGATCGAGTGCGCCAAGTGCCATTCCCCCGAAAAGCACAAGATGCGCATCGTCACGAAGTCCGAATGCATGAAATGCCACCACGAGAGCAAGGACATCGACTGCTCACACTGCCACAAGGCCCAGCAGGCCCTCTACGAGGGGAAGGTGAAGGTGTTCGGGGTCGCGCCGAAGGCGGACTACATGGCGGAGGCGGGGACGAAATGCACCGAATGCCACGAGCTTAAGAAAGGGACGCAGACGGTGTTGACCGTCAAGGCGAAGTGCGAAGGATGCCACGACGCGAAATACGGCAAGCTGCTCCTCGACTGGAAGCAGGACATTACGAAGCGTGAAAACGCCATCGCGGTCTCGCTCGAGGAGGCCCGGGAATACCTCGCCCGCAGCAGGAAGATGGGGGCCAAGGTGGACGCGGAAGAGACGCTTCTGAAGCAGGCCGAGGCCAACTACCTCGCCGTTTCGAACGGGCGGGGCACCCACAACTACCGGCTGAGCATCGATCTGCTCAAGTCGGCGCAGGCCTCCATCGAGAAGATACTGAAGGAGAAGAAAGGCAAAAAGTAACCGCGGCCGTGGCGCGGCGGGCGGCGCACAGGCGTCGCCCGCCGCGAACACCCCTTCCGCCGCGGGCGCACTGCCGGCGGACTAATGTGTTCCGTTGCCCCTTGCCGGGTACCGCTCGATGAATTCCGTGAGGCGGGCGAACGCCTCGTTGTAGCCGAAGACGCGCATCTCCGCCTTGGCCTCCTTCCTTGACCATCCCTCCTTCTCCATCCGGAAGACGGCCATCACGACGCCGGCCCGGTGCTTTCCGCGCTTGCAGTGGACAAAGACGGGCTGGTTCGCCGGGTCCGTCATGGCCGACAGGACCTTCCTGACGGCGTCCGACTTCACGTCCTCCGCTTTCATGGGGATGTGAATCAGCTTCATACCCGCAGCCTCGACTTTGGCGCGCTCGTCGCGCCCCGGGCGAAGGTTTATGACGGTCCGGATCCCCATCATCCGTAGCGTCTCGAATCCCTCCGACCTCGGCTGGGCGCCGCGGAAGATCCCCGGCGACACCCAGCCCACGTTGCCGAGCCCCGGAAGCCCGTATAGGCGAACGGTTTCCCGGTCTCCATCGAGAAGCCCGAACGACGAAGCCGACGCTCCCTCCGGAAGCGCCTGCAGGTGCGCAGACGCCCCCGAGGATAAGCCCGCGGACGGAACGGGTGTCTCGCCGGCGCTGCCCGCGACGGGAAGGATCGCGAGCTGCAGCAACAGCAATACGGCTCCAAGGGCCAGGGCGATTCCCCGGCGACCTGTTGGGCGCATCCTGACCTGATGAAATGCCCGAAGTGTCATTATCCTCCCCCCTTTCCGACAGGATAAGCCCCCGAATACCCGCGCCGGAAGAGGGAGCGCAAAAAAAGACGCCCCGGGAGATGAACTTCCCGGGGCATTGAAAACTTACTACCGGGGACGTTCTTGAACTTATTAGGAACGTCCCCTTACTTTATTTTAAAAAGTTCAACAACGTCCCTTTGCTTAAGTTATTTGCCGACCGAGGCGACCGCGGCTTCGGCGTCGGCCTTGACCTTCCGGAGCACGTCCACCGCGTATTCAGGGTTGTGGACTCCCTTGCCGTACAGGACGAAGTGGTAATTGTACTCTGCGTCCTTTGCCAGCTGGACCGCCTTGCGGCTTTCCTTGCCCCCCCTGGCGGCAGCCGCCTTGGCTTTCTCGACCGCCGGCCGGGCCTCCGCGAGGGCGCGGTTCACGGTTTTCTCCCATTCGCCGAGGATCCCCCTGAAATCGTCTCCGTGGCAGCCGATGCACGCGGCCTCGGAGGCCTTGAACGTCTGGCCGAGGAACGGCGATGTCGCCGCGGACATCTTGGGAACGAGGTGGCAGCCCACGCAGTCGACGTTCGTGACGAACATCACGCTCGGCCGGTTCGGCACGCCGCGGGCCCCGATGCCCATGTAGAGCTGCTTCTGGATGTTGTGCTTCTTCTCGTGGCAGACGGAGCAGTCGTACTGTAGCGGCTCCACGGTGGTCTTTACCGCGTGCCTGATCTCCTCGTGGCAGTGCGTGCATTCGATCTTGTGGTCCGTCACGTGGTTCTTGTGCATGAAGTCTATGTCGGAGTAATGGGACAGGCGCGCCGGTTCGTTGTGGCACTGGAAGCACCGGTCCTTCTTCGCCTCGCCCTCCCCCTGGATGGCCTCCAGGTGGCAGTTCTGGCAGGCCACGTGCCGCACCCCGACGAACTCCTTGTGGTTGAACTTCGCCTCGCCGATCTTTATGTCGCCTTCCGGCGCCCCGTGGCAGTTGCCGCACCCCCCGATGGGATTCTCCGCGCGGCCCAGCTTGGCTCCCTTGAAGTGGCACAGGAAGCAGGTGCTCGAGGTGACCTCCATGTGGTTACCGACCACGATCTGGCTGTGGCAGCTCGTGCAGCGCAGCTTCTTGCCGCGCTTGAGATCGGTCAGGTGGGGCTTATGGTCGAACTTGATCTTTATGGGCGGCTTGCCGGGCTTCTGGGGCGGCGAGAAGAGCACCTGCCCCTGCAGCAGTCGGGTTTCGTGACAGCCCTTCCGCAAGCACGATTCGTCGCTTATCTCGGCGTACGGCTTGGAGCTGTAAGTACGGGTTACGTATTTTACGACCTGCGTGAGGGCCTGGACTTTGAGGACCATCTTGTCGCGTATGTCCGGGGGGTAATGGCAGTCGACGCAGGGGACATGGTTGTGCTTGGAGGTGTTCCAGGCCTGATAGTAAGGCTTCATGATGTGGCAGCTTGCGCAAAAGTAAGGGCTGGTCGAAAACTCGAACATCCCGACGGAGAAGATAAGGACGAGAATGCCCAGGAAGCCGAGAAACTTGAAGAACCGGGGCTGAAGGTGGAGCCGGTCCTGCCTCCCCTTCGGGACGTGCATGCCGATCGTTTCCAGCACTTTCCGCGCCCGGTCCTTGCCGGGCTGCCCGGTCGTTTCCTGATCCTTGTCCTGCTCGTCCATTACGGCACCTTCCTGAAACAGGAATCGTTACTGCATGCTGTGCGCGAAATAGGAATTCTATCCGGGCCTGCGGCCGGATTTCAACCTTTATTCTCTCCGGAAGGTGGGGACTTGGGCAGGGTCCTGAGTTTGATCCCGAGGAGGACCGCAATCATGACCAACATGGTCACGGCGTAGGCGGCCACCGACCTTCGCTGTTTCTGCTCTTCCTGAAAATTCCGTATCTCCTGGCGGGCCTTGCGGATGTATCCGTCGGCTTCCTGTGCGAGGGGCAGTATCCGCTCGATCGAGAAGGCGTGGATCGCCGGTCCCGCCTCGATCAGCTTGTAGCGGGCCCCGTCCAGGGAAGCCTTGAGCTTCTCGATGTTGCGTCCCGACCTCTCCGCCTCGGACATGTTTCTCTGGATATCCTCGATATTGTTGTCGAGCCCCCCCAGCAGGTTGCGCACGTTCGCGGCGAACTCGAGAGCCTTGCCGTTCTCCTCGTGGCACGACCCGCATTCACCCGGCCCGCTGCCTGAAAAAACCTTGAGGGTGGGCTTTCGGTTGGAATGATTCCCGTGGCAGGTCACGCATTTGGGCTCGCCTACCTCCTGGACTGCGGTGAAGTGCGGACTGTCACGGAAATAGCCCGAGACCGCGCCGTGGCAGGCGCCGCACACGTTCCCCACCTCCCGGACCCCGGGAGGCGTGGCGCCGTGAATCCCGTGGCAAGTTGCGCAGTTGGGGGCGATGCCCGGATTTTTGCCGGGAATTTTCCCGGAGAGGATCTGTCCGTGGACGCCGTTCTCGAAATCGGCCAGTTGGCTGGTGGAGATCCCGTACGGCTTCATCTTGACGGGGTCGGCGTGGCACCCGCCGCACATGGTAGGCACGTTCGAATGGAAAACCGCGGACTGGGGGTCGGTCTTGCGCCGGATATCGTGCTTCCCGTGGCATGAGGTGCACACGGCGACGTTCGGGTCGTTCCTGGCGTACAGTCGCTTCCCGTGGATGCTCGTCCTGTATTCGGCGAGCTGGTCCGTGCGCAGGTTGTACTGCCTCATCATGGCGATGTCGGAGTGACAGCGGCCGCAGAATTCTGGTACCTGCCGGGCGGACGGCTTCCCCCGGAAACCCCGCTTCGGGCTCATCGATTCCTCGCCGGGCAGGGAGGCGTCCCCCCCGTGGCAGGTCACGCACGTAAGGCCGGCCTCCCTATGGATGCTCGTCGCGAATTCCCTGGCGGGGGGCCCCAGCTTCCCGCCTAGCCGGTTGTGGCACGCGGCGCAGCTGTTGGGGGCCTCCTCGGCCGCCGACGCCGGCCCGCCCGCGAGCATGACGAATACCGCCGCGGCCAGCATCGCCAGGGAAACGAATCGTAACAGTGGCACCATGACAAAACGTGCGCGGTGGACGGGGATGGTCCGCCGATTGCGGTGGACTGGACACGTCGGAGCGAGCGTTAATGGCACCGCGGCCGCCGCAGGGGTCCCCCTCGCGTGGAGACGAGGCGGAACCGTCTGTAGGAGAAACCACCACACGATAGATGTAGGGCTTGGCTTACCGATCAGCATGGCCGGCCACTGGGAGATTATCGATGGGCACGTAAAACTGATGTGCAGGGGAGCCGAGGCGGAACGCGACGGGGGAGCCCCGGAGGCGCAGCCGTGGTGCACATAGCGCCTGCTTTGCGAGGAAAAGATGCCGCTCGTCTGGCGGATTCGCATGAGTAGCGCCTTCAATACGTGCGCCATTGTCACGAGAAGTGGCCCCAGAGGGTCATCGCGAGGAGGAAGAACGTGACTCCGATGCCTATCCGGATCGCGACAGGTCGCTTCGAGGGGTGGCGCTCAGGGTTCCGGTCCCAGAACGGCAGGAACCAGACCGCCATCGCCCCGAGCCCCTGCACGAGCACCCCGATGACCTTGGGGGCCCACTCTCCCAGGAAAGAGAGCCTCTCGGTCACCTTCAGGAATTGGTAGGCCGACAGGAAGTACCAATCGGGCTTGACGTTCGCGGGGGCGTCGAAGGGATCGGCCTTGGGCAGCATCGGCCCGGGTGCCAGGGAGGAGAGCAGTATGAGCAGCGCGAATATGGCCAGGAACTGGATCGCCTGGCGCAGGACGTGGTGCGGAAAGAACGGCTCGCTCCCGTATTTCCTGTAGGCCTCCTCGTTATCGTATCGCGCCATGGCGTTTCGCGTCTCCTAGAGCGGCTCGGAGATTCCCTGCCGCCTGATCATCAGGAAATGCAGGACCAGGAACAGCAGCATCAGGCCGGGAAGTATGACGACGTGGAAAGCGAAGAACCGCGTGAGCGCAAGCTGCCCGATTACGGGACCGCCGCGCACGAAGTACCTTATGGTGTCCCCCACGAGCGGGATCGCGGACAGGGTGTCGGTGCCGGCCGTCGTCGCCCAGTAGGAAAGCTGGTGCCACGGCAGCAGGTATCCCGAAAAGCCGAAGGCAAGCGTGAAGACGAGGAGCAGGACGCCGTTGACCCAGGTTACCTCCCGCGGGGACCGGTACGCGGCCGTGAAAAAGACCCTCATCATGTGCAGGAGGACGGTCACGATCATGAGGTTGGCGCCCCAGCGGTGTACCCCCCTGATCAGCCATCCGTACGGTACGTGGTTCACGATGTCGACGACGCTCCGATACGCCTCGGCGGTGGTCGGCCTGTAGTACATGAGAAGGAGTACGCCCGTGACCACCTGGAACAGGTACAGGAGGAAGGAGATCCCTCCCAGGCACGCGAGCAGGTTGTTTTCGAGCCTGGTGCGATAGTACCAAACGGGTTTTTCGAACTGCTTCTTCATCCCCTCCTGGACGGAGAGGCGTTCGTCGAGCGCGCCGTAAAGGAACCCGACCAGGGAGAAAAGGTTGAACATCTCCGTGAAGACGGTGCGTTCCTCGAAGCGTTCCCGCTTGCCTTGCGTCCCTTCCCGCGTCCGATCGTCCGGCGGCTTTTGCCCTTCGGTCATGTCAGGTCTTGTCCCCGCGGCATTTTCACGAACCGACCACGATCTTGTCCCCCTCGATCCGCACCGGATAGGAGGGGAGCGGCCGCGGGGCGGGGCCCGCGGTCACGTTTCCGCTCAGGTCGAAGGAAGAGGCGTGGCAAGGGCAGAGCACCACTCCTCCCCCCTTGTACTTGACGATGCAGCTCAAGTGGGTGCAGGTGGCGGAAAGGGCGACCACCCTGTTCGCTTCCCGGATTACGAGCACCGGTTCCCCCCGGACGAGCACGACCCGGGACTGTCCCGCGAGCATCTCCTCCATGGGGATGCCGACGCGGCCTTCCCCGCCGGACTTGTCGCTTTGCGGCCAGAGGAACCTGAAGAGGGGATAGACAAGGGAAACGGAGAAAACGGCGCCGAGCGTTCCGATTGCGACGTGGAGGAAATTGCGCCGGCTTCCGCTCAATCTTCGGCGAACGCCTCGTACTCTTCCGCGCTCATCAGCCGCTCGATCTCTTCGGGCTCGTTGATTTCGACTTCGACGAGCCACCCTTTTCCGTACGGATCGACGTTTATCAGGGAGGGGTCTTCGACGACGATGCCGTTGACGGCCTTTATCGTTCCGGTGATGGGCGAAAGAAGCTCAACCACGGTCTTCTGCGACTCGAGCTCTCCGATCGTGTCCCCCGGCTCGATGAATTTGCCGACTTCCGCGTAGGCGATGGAGACGATCTCGCCCAGCTGTTCCTGCGCGTATTCGGAGAGGCCGATGCGCGCCGTTTCCCCCATCTCGAGGACCCAGAGGTGGTCCTCGGAAAATTTCAGCCCCGATTCTTCCATAACGACAATCTTACAGGAACAGGCAAGAGGGTTGTCAACTTTTAGGAATTTTTAGTTCCGGATTTCACCTGCGCGCCCAGTACCGCAAGCGCCGTCTCCACGTTTCCCAGCGGAGCGCTCACCTGGAAACCGGCGACGCGCGGCGAAATCCGCTCGATGATCTTCCGCGCGATTTCGATTCCGACCCTGTGTCCTTCATCCTTCGACCGGCAGCGGGCCATCCGGTCCATGATCTCCCGGGGAACGACTACGCCGGGCACCTCGTTGTTCATGAACTCGGCGTTCTTGTAGCTGACCAGAGGCCAGATCCCCGCGATGACGGGGATGCTCTTTGAGTGCCGCTCAACGCGGTCCAGGAAGCGCAACAGCGCCTCGTCGTCGAACACCGGCTGCGTGATGGCGAACTCGGCGCCTGCGTCTATCTTGCGGAAGTAGCGCTCCATCTCCCGCTCCAGGTCGACGGCGCAGGGATTCGCGCCCACGCCGATGAGTATTCCCGTGGGAGGGGAAATCTGGTTCCCGCCGATGTCGTACCCCCGGTTCAGGTTGGCGGCCACCTGCACGAGGCCGATGGCGTCGACGTCGAAGACACCGGTCACGTCGGGGTAGTCGCCGAGCTTCGGGGGGTCTCCGGTGATGATCAGGAAATTGGCGAGCCCGGCCGCGTAGCCTCCGAGCAGGTCCGACTGCATGCCGATCAGGTTCCGGTCGCGGCAGCAGTAGTGCAGGATCGGCTCGATGCCGACCTCCTTCAGGATGGTCAACGCGGCGATCATCGGCGAGACCCGGGCGCTGGCGCGGGGACCGTCAGGGATGTTTATCGCGTCCACGCCGGCCTCGGCGCAGCGGCGGACCTTCGCCAGCATCTCCGTCAGGTCGCTGGACCTGGGGGGGAGTATCTCGACGGAGGAGACCTTTTCCCCGGCCGTCAATTTCCCGGCCAGCCGCGACTTCTTCCCGACCGGAATCACGTGCACCAGTGGCGCCTGCTGGGCGTACGCCCGCACCTTGATGTGCTTCTTGACGCCGCTCAGGGACTTCACGGCGCGTGAGGCCGTACGGATATGCGCCGGCGTGGTCCCGCAGCATCCGCCGACGCCGCGCACCCCCATCTCGATGAACTTCTTCGCGTACTCGGTGAAATACTCGGGGCTCGTAAGATAGATCAGCCGGCCCGCGATGTCCCGCGGGAGGCCGGCGTTCGGCATCACGACCACCGGCTTGGTGGTCACCGGCAGGATGGCCTGCAGCGCGTCGAACACGCCCGCCGGCCCGATCCCGCAGTTTATGCCGACCAGGTCCACGTTCCCGTCCGCGGAAAGGGTGCGCGCGATCGCCTCCGCCCTCGTGCCGACCGCAGTCTCGACGCGCTCGTTCAATACGAACGACGCCAGCACCGGAATGCCGAGCCGCCTGGCGATCCGTGCCCCCACCTGCAGCTCCTTGAGGTGGGTGAACGTCTCGAACACGACCAGGTCCACCCCTTCGGCGGCAAGCGCTTCGAGCTGCTCGGCGAAGGCCGACTCTACTTCCGAGACGTGCTCGTCGGGCATGATCTGGTCCTGCCGCACGCATGGCCCCACCGCGGCGGCGACGTAGACCGAGTCCCCGGCGGCTTCGCGCGCCAGCCGCACGGCCTGCCGGTTGATCGCATCGGCCTTGTCCGCAAGCCCGTACGGGCGGAGCATCACGCGGTTCGCGCCGAACGTGTTGGTCTCGATCACGTCGGCGCCGGCGTCCACGTATTCCCGGTGTATCTGGGAGATGAGCTTGGGATTTGAGAGGCACAGCTCGTCGTAGCAGGTGTTGATGAACACGCCGCGCTCGTAGATCATCGTGCCCATCGCCCCGTCGAAGAGCAGCGGGGTCTCCTTCATCCGCTCCAGGATGTTCTTCATTCCGTCAGTCCAGCTCGTCGAACTGCGACTTGGCCGCGTAGCACATGGGGCACACCCAGCCGTCGGGCAGGGCGTCGAACGGCGTGCCGGGAGGGACGTCGCTCATCGGGTCCCCCGCCGAAGGATCGTAGACGTAGCCGCAATTCGCGCAGATGTACCTTTTCATGGGGCATTCCCTCCCTACACGGCGAAGTACTTGGCCTGGGGGTGATGGGCGACGATTGCCGAGGTCGTGTGCTCCGGCACCATCTCCATCGACTCGGTCAGCGTTACGCCGATTTCCCCCGGCGACAGCAGCTCGAACACCGGGCCGTGCGCGGAGAGGTCCGGGCAGGACGGGTATCCGAATCCGTAGCGGGAACCCTGGTACTCCTGCACGACGTAGCCGCCCGGCCCCGCCGGCTTCTTTCCGCCGATTCCGAGCTCCCCGCGTATCCTTTCGTGCCAGTATTCGGCAAGGGCGTCGGTAATCTCCACGCCGAAGGCGTGCAGCATGAGATAGTCGTGATACCGGTCCGCGGCGAACAGCTCGTGCGTGGCCTCGCCGATACGGTCCCCGACGGTCGCCACGAAGAACGATACGACGTCTCCCCCTTCCTCCCGCGTCCTGAAGTAGTCGGCGATGCACAGGTGCGGGGGGGATTCCTGCCTGGGAAACGGGAATTCGAAACGTTTCCCGCCGTCCTCGACCACGAGCGTATCGCCCTCCGACCAGCAGCGGAAGTATCCGTACGCGACCTTCGGCAGGATCAGGCCCTCCTCCGCGCCTCTGCGCTTGAGTGCCTCGTAGATCGGACGGACCTTCTCCCGGACGAGCCGGTCGTACTCCTCGGCGGACGATTTCCCCCGCCTGAATCCCCATCTCCCGCGGAACAGCGCCTGTTCGTTGACGTAAGGGTACAGGGCCGCCACGTCGATGTCCGTGACGCGCCGGGCTCCCAGGAAGGGGGGGACGGGGACCGGGTTGTCGCGGGAAACGCGTTCGCCCTTTGCGCCGGGCTTCATGGGCCGCACGGCGGACGCCGCGTCGAATCTCGTGGAGGCCAGCGCCCCGCTCTCGAGGGCGCGCATCGCCGATAATCCAGCGAAGGCGTCGGCGCAGTACACGACGGGGCCGGGATATCCGGGGACGCAGCACTCGGCCACGAACTTTTCGGTCAGCGCCGCGCCGCCCAGGAGGATCGGGATCGTAAGGCCAGCCGCGGCGTACTGCGGCATGCTCTCCTGCATCACGATCGCGGACTTGACCAGCAGCCCGCTAAGGCCGATGACGTCCACGCGGTATTCCCGCGCCTTCTCTATGATCGTCTCCGCGGGAACCTTGATCCCAAGGTTGTATACCTTGTACCCGTTGTTGGAAAGCAGGATGTCGACCAGGTTTTTCCCGATGTCGTGTACGTCGCCTGCCACCGTGGCCAGCACCATCTTCTTTCCGGCATCCCTCTGCTCTCCCGCAAGGTGCGGCTCCAGGTGATGGACGCTCTGCCGCACCACCTCCGCGGACTGGAGGACGAACGGCAGGAGCATCTCGCCGCGCCCGAACAGGTCGCCGACGCGCCGCATCGCGGGCACCAGCAGCTCGTTTATGATCGCCTCCGCCGGGCGCCTGGTCAGCAGGATCTCCAGCAGGTCGTCCAGGCCCTCCTTGTCGCCCGCCATCACTTTCCCGGCCAGGCGCTCCTCGGGGGGCTGCGCCGACTTCTGTTCGTCCGTTGCCTTGCCGGCGGAGGAATCCGCGTCGGAAAACCTGCGGACGAATTCGCCGATGGGCGATTCTTCCGGGTCCTTCCGCCGGTTGTATATGAGGTCGAGGCAGACGCGGCGATCCTCCTCCGGGATCTGCGCAAACGGCAGGACACGCGCCGGGTCGACGATTGCGGCATCGAGGCCCGCCTCGACCGCCTCGTGCAGGAAGACGGAGTTAAGCACCTTGCGCGAGGCGGGCGACAGCCCGAACGAGACGTTGCTCACCCCCAGGCTCGTGTACACCCCGGGCAGCTCCTCCTTGACGCTCCGTACCGCGGCGAGGGTCGATTTCGCCGCATCGGCAAGGGAGGGATCGCCCGAACCCACGGTGAACGTGAGGACGTCGAACAGCAGGTCCGACGGGCGCAGGCCGTACCGTCCGACGGCCAGCTCGTATATGGAACGGGCCGTGGCGACCTTCTCCGCGACCGTCATCGCCATTCCCTTTTCCCCGATGGTCAGTGCGATGACGGCCGCCCCGTATTTCTTCGCCAGGCGGCAGATCCGCTCGAGGTTTTTTCCGCCGTCCTCCAGGTTGATGGAGTTCACCAGGCATCGGCCGGGGTGGATTCTCAGTGCCGCCTCGATGCATTCGGGATTCGTGGAGTCGATCACCGTCGGAATCTTGACCGACTGCGCGAACAGGCGGGTCAGCGCCGACAGGTCGGCCTTCTCGTCGCGGCCCGCGTAAGCGGTGCAGAGATCCACCGCGTGGGCGCCGTCCTCCTGCTGCTCGAGGGCGATCTTCAGGGCCCCGGGGTAATCGTCCGCCAGGAGCAGATCGCGGAACCTGCGGGAGCCGTTGGCGTTTGCCCGCTCCCCGATCAGGAGGGGCGGGATTTCCTGCCGGATCTCGACGGCCTGATACAGGCTGGAAAGGGACGGCTTCCACCGGGGGTCGCGGCTGGCCGGGGCTGCGCCCGAGAGGGCTTCGGCAAGGAGGCGGATGTGCTCCGGCGTGGTGCCGCAGCAGCCTCCGACCACGCTTACGCCTTCCTCTTCGACGAACGCCTTCATCTGCTCCGCGAAGGCTTGCGGCGAAAGGGGATATACGGTCCGGCCTTCCATCACCTGGGGGATCCCGGCGTTGGGGATGCACGAGACCCTGCCCGGCCAGGTGCGGCAAAGGGTGCGAATGTGCGACTTCATCCCTTCGGGCCCCGTCGCGCAATTCAAGCCCAGCGAGAAGACCGGGAACGGTTCTATCGCCGCCGCCGCCGCCGCCACGTCCGAGCCGACCAGCATCGTCCCCGTGTTCTCGATCGTCAGGGACACCATCACGGGGATGCTCTTCCCCAGCCGCTCCAGCTCCTCGAAGCAGGAGACGAGGGCGATCTTGACCTGCAGGAGGTCCTGGCACGTCTCGATCAGCAGAAGGTCGGCCCCCGCCTCGGCCAGCGCGCGTATCTGCCGGGAGTATGACCTCGCCATCTCGTCGAACGATATGTGCCCCAGCGACGGCAGCTTCGTCGTCGGGCCGACGGCCCCCGCCACGAGGGCCCGCGGCGAATGCCGCCGCACGGCCGCGCGCGCGCGCTCCACCGCCGCGGCGTTTATCTCCTCTACGCGGTCCTTCAGGCCGTACTCGGCAAGCACGATGTCGTTGGCGCCGAATGTGTTGGTCTCGACCACCGTGGACCCCGCCGAAAGGAATGCGCCGTGCAGCTCCTCGATCGCCTCCGGCGCCGACAGGTTCAGGTATTCGTTGCATCCTTCGTAGGGCCCCCAGGCGGACGCGGGCAGGCGCATGCGCTGGAGATTGGTGCCGCAAGCGCCGTCGAAGATGATGATTTTCCCGTCCAACACTCCCACTTGGATCCTCCGCGTCCCCGCCCGCCGTTTCCGGTCTTCCAGCGGGCCTGTAAGTTGCCTATCCTACAAGGGAAATTAATTGCGGTCAAATGGACCGCTTTTGGCTTGACTTGCGGAAACCTTTCTTGTTATTAAGATAGTCGGACTGTATACGGTATACAATCTGCTTGTTCCGAATCAAGCACATTCAAGTCATTTTACAGGCGGTACTCCGGTTACGGGAAGGGGGCGTGATTGTCTCGCCGCGAATTGAAGACGCCCACCTGGCTGCTATAATTGGTAGAAACTATCGAAAACGGAAAGGAGGGGTCGCGTAAAGCCGCAGAAATCAGGTCCAACATATATCGTCATCCCATGAAAGGGGGTTCGACAGCATGTCGAAGGTTATGGAAAAAACGACCCTGAAGGAAAAGCTGTTCGAGAAGATCCAGGCCCACCGTCCCCGCACCACGAAGCTGGTCAAGGAACAGGGGAAGATCCTGATCGACCAGGTCACCATAGAGCAGTGCATCGGCGGCGCGCGCGACGTCCGGACCCTGGTGACCGACATCTCCTACCTCGATCCGCAGGAAGGCATCCGTTTCCGCGGCAAGACGATCCCCGAGACCTTCGCGGCGCTGCCCAAGGTTCCCGGGTCGGAGTACCCCTACGTGGAAGGCTTCTGGTACTTCCTCATGACCGGGGAGGTGCCGACCATGGAACAGACCCTGGCGGTCGTCGAGGATTTCAAGACAAGGGCGAAAGTTCCCCAGTATGTCATCGACGTCCTCCGCACCATGCCCCGCGACACCCATCCGATGACGATGTTCTCCGCGGCCATCCTTGCGATGCAGCGCGAATCCCTCTTCGTCAAGAGATACAACGCCGGGATGAAGAAGACGGACTACTGGGATCCGACCTACGAGGATGCCACCAACCTCATGGCGAAACTGCCGGAGATCGGCGCGTACATCTACCGGATGAAGTACAAGAGCGACACCCCGATCGCTTCCAACCCCAGCCTCGACCTGGGCGGCAATTTCGCGCACATGATGGGAATCCCCAAGCCTTATGACGATGTGGCGCGCATGTACTTCATACTGCACTCCGACCACGAGTCGGGCAACGTCTCCGCCCATACCGCCCACCTTGTGGCATCGGCCCTGTCGGATGCCTACTACGCCTATTCCGCCGCCATCAACGGCCTGGCCGGCCCGCTCCACGGCCTTGCGAACCAGGAAGTGCTCGGGTGGTGCCAGGGCGTCTTCCAGAAACTGGGCGGGAAGCTCCCGACCGACGAAGAGCTCAAGAAGTTCCTGTGGGACACCCTCAACAGCGGCCAGGTCATCCCCGGCTACGGCCACGCCGTCCTCCGGAAGACCGATCCGCGGTACGTCTCCCAGATGGAATTCTGCCTGAAGCACCTGCCGGACTACCCGTTGTTCAAGCTGGTTAACCAGATCTACAAGATCGCTCCGGATGTCCTCCGCGAGCACGGGAAGGCGAAGAACCCGTGGCCGAACGTCGACGCGCAGTCCGGCGTCATCCAGTGGTACTACGGCCTCGTCGAGTACGATTTCTACACCGTTCTCTTCGGGATCGGGCGTGCCTTGGGCGTTCTGTGCAACATCACCTGGGACCGCGCGCTTGGATACGCGATCGAACGGCCGAAGTCCGTAACCACCGAAATGCTGGAGAAGTGGGCTGCCGAGGGAGGCAGGAAACTGTCCTGATCGCAGCGGGAAATCGCAATACGAAGGGGCGCCTGCGGGCGCCCCTTTTTTTTACCCTTGGA
This sequence comes from Deltaproteobacteria bacterium, assembly GCA_050263095.1. Classification (GTDB taxonomy): domain Bacteria; phylum Desulfobacterota; class Deferrimicrobia; order Deferrimicrobiales; family Deferrimicrobiaceae; genus FEB-35. Next base: position 36,219 of record JBLNEW010000092.1, read on the forward strand.
TCCCCGAACCTTTATGGGCGGGAGACTGTCTTATGCTTCAGTTATGCGCCGAGCCGCAATTGCGGCAAGCCCCGAGAAGGTGCAGCTCCATGGAATTGATCGAGGAGATCGAGAGGGCCTCGTCCCACTCGAGGTTCCGGAGGCATTCCGGAAGCGGGATGTCGTACACCGCCTGGCAGCGCGCGCAGTGGAAGTGGGCGTGAGGCGGGCAATCGCACTCGAACCTGGACGACGCCTCGGTGTTCGAGCGGATTTCGTGCACCAGGCCCTGCTCCCGGAGGAAGTTCAGGTTGCGGTAGACCGTGCCCAGGCTGATGTTCGGGAGCGCTTTCCGGGCTTCCCTGTAGATCGTGTCGGCGGTCGGATGGGCGGCTTCGCTTTTCCGAAGGATGTCGAGGATTACGGCGCGCTGGCGGGTGTTTCGTGATTTTTTCAACGCCGACCTCCCATTTTCCCTGTCAGGAGGGTATCCTATTTTTCCCTGCGGCAATTGTCAAGGCCGTTGAACGGCGGGTTAGTTTCCTATATATAGGGATGTTATTATCAATTGGAGGTCTGTAACCTGATGCCATTTTTCGGATTGCCTTTGATGATCGTTCCGGCGGCGACCGGGATATTCGACACGCGCGTTTTCCAGCACGTCCTTCTGGCCGGGCCGATCGTGAAGCTGGTGCTCCTGCTGCTCGTCGTGTTCTCGGTGGTCTCATGGGCGATCATCTTCCTCAAGTTCCGCCTTTTCAAGGGGATCGAACGGAACCAGGCAGCGTTCGTCAAATCGTTCGCCGAGGGAAAGAGCCTGGCCGCCCTCTACGATCTTGCCGAGAAGTCGCAGCGGACCCCGTTGATCGAGGTGTTCCGTACGGGGTACCTGGAGTTGACGCGGATTCAACGCGGCCGGGGAGCGGAATCGTCCTCTGTCGGCGCACGATCGGGGGCTTTCCCCATGGATAATATCGAACGGGCGATGCGGAAGGCCGCAAACGAGGAAGCCGCCCTGATGGAATCCTACCTTCCCTTTCTGGCGACCACCGGGAGCGCGACGCCGTTCATCGGGCTGTTCGGCACCGTCTGGGGGATCATGAACGCCTTCTCCGGCATAGCCGCCGTCGGGAGCGCTTCGCTGGCGACGGTGGCCCCCGGGATCGCGGAGGCCCTCGTAGCTACGGCGGCGGGGCTGGCGGCCGCCATCCCGTCCGTCATGGCCTACAACTACTTTCTGAACAGGGTCCGGACGATCGCTACCAGGATAGACAGCTTCACCGTCGAATTCGTCAACTTCCTGGAGCGCAACATGGACAAGGTATAGAGCCATGGCGATGACCGGGAGGAGAAGCGGCGATCGAAGGATGATGTCCGAGATCAACGTCACGCCGCTCGTGGACGTGATGCTTGTTCTCCTCATCATATTCATGGTGACGGCCCCGATGTTGACGCAGGGAGTCGATGTGAACCTTCCGCAGGCCAACGCGAAGGCGATGCGCGCCGAGGAGGAGCGCCTCGTGATCACGGTCGACATGCACAGCAGGATATTCGTGGGCAAGCAGCCGGTGGAGTTCAACCGTCTCAATTCCACCCTGGCGGCCATAATAGCCCGGCGCGAGGATCGGCAGGTATACTTCCGCGCCGACCGGGCGGTGCCGTACGGATTCGTGGTGAAGGTCATCGCGGAAGTACGCAACGCCGGGATCGAGAAGCTGGGGATGGTCACCGAGCCGCTCGAGCGGTGAGGTGAGCCGAACGCTTGCCTTGGCTATGGAGCCGAGGGACCGCCTCTTCAGGAAGATGCTGGCCCTTTCGGTGGGCTTCCACGCGGCGGTGTTCCTTCTCGGCGCCGCATGGCTGGTCTTCAGGGTCCCCCCCTCCCTTGTCGTCCCCGTCGCCGTCGTCGACCTGATAAGCGGAGGGGCATCGGCCCCCCCTGCGCAGGATGTTGCGCCGAAATCCTCCCCCGGCGAGGAAACCCGCGGGAAGCCGGCGGCGGCGAAGAAGGCCGCGCCACGGGCCGCGGCGAAAAAGGGGAAGATCGCGGCGCGGAAGGAAGCCCGGGCGCGGGCGGCCTCCCCTCCCGACACGAGCGAATATTCGGAGAAGATCCGCAGGATGCGCGAGGAGCGGGCGACGAGCACCCAGGTCCGCGAAGCCGTGGAGAATATACAGCGGGAAAAGGCGATCCGGGCCGCGGTCCGCGGGATCGGCGACAGGGTGGCGCATCGCGTCGACCTGTCGGCCTTGAGGCCGCAGCAGCGCGGGGGACCCAGGGCTCCGGCAGCGGGCGGAATGCCCGGAGGGGCCGGAAACGTTCGCGTCGCGCCCGAGATCCTGGCTTATGCCCGGGCGCTCGACGAAAAGGTCCGCGCGAACTGGACCGTGCCCGAATTGGCGCAGAAGGACGCGGGGAAACTGATGGTCCAGGTGCGCATCACCATAGAAAAGAACGGCGGGGTTTCGAACGTCCTCATGGAGAAATTCTCGGGGAATCCGTATTTCGACGATTCGGTGCGGCGCGCGATCCAGAAGGCCAGCCCGCTTCCCATACCGCCCGAGCAGCTCCGGGGCGGCGAGGACCACTACGACGTGGGATTCCGCTTCTACGGGGGGAATGGATCATGATGAAGCGCCCGGCGGGTCTGCTGCTCGTCTTGATCGCGTTCCTCCTGGCCCCGGCCCCGGCGAGCGCCATTCTTTACATAGACATCAATGCGCCCGGCGGCAGGCGGATGCCGGTGGCCCTGCCTGCCCTCGTCGTGGCATCGGGCGACCAGTCGCTGGCCGCGTCCATACCGAAAGTGATCGGGGACGACCTCGGCATGACGGCCCTCTTCGAAATACTATCCGCGAAATCCTACCTCGAGAGGATCGTGCCGGCCCATTTTTCGGGAAAGGCGCTTTCCTTTTCCGACTGGAAGCTGATAGGCGCGGAGGCGGTCGTCATCGGGAAGGTCGACGCGCGCGGAGACCAGATAACCGTCGAGCTGCGTCTCTACGATTCTACCCTGGGGAACATGATGGCCGGCAGGAGGTACACCGGCCCGGCCCGCAGCTTCCGGACCATCGCCCACAAGTTCTCCAACGAGATCCTTTACGCCTTCACGGGCGTGCGGGGGATCTTCGACACCGAGATCGCCTTCACGGCGACGTCGCGGGGAGGAAGGGACAAGGGGGTGTACATAGTCGGGCTGGACGGGCATGAACCACGCCGGATCACGGACAACCGGAGCTTCAATCTCTTCCCCCGCTGGTCGCCGGACGGCGACATGATCGCCTACACGTCCTTCAAGACGGGCGTCCCGGTTATCTACCTGCGCAACCTTCAGGACGGCTCGGAGCGGGCGCTCGTGAAGTTCGGGAACTCGAAGTCCCCGGGCAGCTTCACTCCGAAAGGAGAGGCGCTGTTCGCGTCGGTAAGCGTGGGGGGCAACTCCGAGATCTACCGCGTGCGCACCAACGGTTCCAATTCGGAAAAGGTGATCGGCGGATGGGGGATACAGGTCTCCCCGTCGGCGTCGCCGGACGGCAGGATGATCGCGTTCGTCTCCAACAGGAGCGGGTCGCCGCAGGTCTACGTCCGGGATCTTCCCGGCGGAAAGGACGTGCGGATTTCGCATGCGGGAGGATACTCCACTTCTCCTTCGTGGTCCCCCGCAGGGGACAGGATCGCCTTCACGTCACAGGCCGGGGGTAAATTCTCGCTCTACACGGTGAAGCCGGACGGCTCCGATCAGCGCATCCTCGTGTCGGCCGACGGCGACTGCACCGATCCCTCGTATTCCCCCGACGGACGGTACGTGGTTTACACCTTTCAGAAAAAGGGATATTCTGAATTGAAAATAATATCCGCAGACGGCCGGTGGGGAAAAAGCCTGTATTCCGGGCTTTCCGGGGTGGGTTCACCTGCATGGTCTCCTCGAAGGTAACCGACGATAATCATGAAAACCACGATTCGAACCTGATTTTGCGGCTCGACATATCCTATGGGAGGAGAAGGTGATGGGGAAAAGAGTGGTCTGGAAGCTGGGAGCGGTAGTTCTCGCGGTGACGATGCTTTTTGCCATGGGCTGCGCCAAGAAGCAGGAAGTGAAATCGGGAGAGGCAGCCGGCGCTCCTCCTGCCGCGCAGAGTAAAGCGCCCCCGGGAGGCATCGTCTCCGAATCGCTGAAGCCGGAAGCGCCCCCGGCTCCCGCTCCGGGCGGTACGCAGGTCGCCGCCGCCGAGGCAGGGGCTGCGGTCACCCAGGAGAGGCCGTCTCCGTTCCAGGACATACACTTCGACTTCGACAAGTCGTTCATCCGGGACGACGCCAAGCCGGTCCTGTCGGGCGTGGCGGACTACCTGAAGAAGAACAAGGGCGCGCGAGTGGCGATCGAGGGGCATTGCGACGAGCGCGGGACCTCGGAGTACAACATGGCGCTCGGAGACCGCCGCGCGGAAAGCGCGCGCGCTTACCTGGTGTCCCTGGGCGTGCCGGCCTCGGCGCTCGCCACGGTCAGCTTCGGCGAGGAGAAGCCTCTGGATCCGGGGCACACCGAGGGTGCATGGGCGAAGAACCGCCGCGGCCACTTCGTGGTGAAGTAGCGACCGCATGAGGTTCGGGAGCTTGACGCGGATGTTGTGTCTCGCTGTCCTTGCGGCAGCCGCGGGCGGATGCGCGGTCGCCGACACGGGCGCCTTCGTCCGTCTCCAGAACGAGATTGTGCAGCTCAAGAAGGAGGTCGCGGGGGTCAAGGCCTCCGCGCCCTCCCGCACCGCAGCTTCGACGGCGCCGGGCCGCGCCGACGCCGGGGACCTTTCCGCCATGCAGAGGAACGTCGCGGATCTCACCGCTTCCTACGACCAGGTCAAGTCCGACCTGGTCGCCGTGACGACCCGCGCCGACGAGACGAAGGTGCAGCTCCAGAAAGAGATCGCCCTGCTGAACGACAAGGCGGCCGAGCAGGGGCAGGCGATCCAGGAGCTCAGGGGAAAGGCCGCCAGGGTCGAGGAGCTCGAACGCCGGGTCGTCTCCCTGGAGGAGAGGACCGCGGCCGCTTCCCCCCCGGCTTCGGGTACCGCGGCGGCGGTCCCGCAGGACTGGAAAAATCCCGAGGAGATGTATGACTACGCTCTCGGGCTCATCAAGGGCGGGGAAACACGCAAGGGACGGCAGGTCCTCGTCGCGTTCGCGTCAAAGCATCCCGGCCACAGGCTGCTGCCTAACGTATTCTACTGGAAGGGCGAGACTTTCTACGCCGAGAAGGACTACGAGAACGCGATTCTTTCCTTCCAGGACGTGATCGACAAGTATCCGGGCGGCGACAAGGCGCCCGACGCCATGTACAAGCAAGGGCTCTCCTTCCTGGGGCTTTCCGACCGCAAGAACGCCCGCACGCTGTTCGAACTGGTCCAGGCGAAATACCCCAAGTCCTCCGCCGCATCGCAGGCGCGGCAAAAGCTCTCCGAATTAAAGTGATGATAAAAAACTTCGTGCTGGACACCAACGTCCTCCTGCACGATCCGAACGCCGTGTTCAAGTTCCAGGACAACCGCGTCATCATCCCGATCACGGTGATCGAGGAGCTGGACCACTTCAAGAAAGACCTGAACATGCTCGGGCGCAACGCCCGCACGGTGTCCAAGTTCATCGACAAGATGCGCGAGGAGGGCAGCCTCTCCGAAGGCGTGCCGCTCGAAAACGGGGGAGAGCTGCGCGTGGCGTTCGGCGCGGAGGGGACGTCGCTCCTTCCGGCGGAGCTTTACGGCGCCAAGGAGGACAACCACATCCTGGCTGTGGCCTTGAGCGTCCGCGCCCGGGAGAAGGACCTCCCCGTGGTGGTGATCTCCAAGGACACTAACCTCCGGATCAAGGCCGACGCGCTGGGGCTGCGCGCGCAGGACTACGAAAGCGGCCGGGTGGAGATCGAGGAGCTCTACAAGGGATTCCGGGAGGTCGAGGTCGGCAAGGGATGGATCGACTCGTTCTACGGCGCGGGGGAGAGCTCCCAGCCGCCGGGCGCGGACGACCTGTTTCCGAACGAGTACCTGGTTCTGCGGGACGGCGCCTCGAACGCATCCGCCCTTGGCAGGTACGACGCGGGGAGGAAGAAGGTGCGCCCGCTTCCCGCCTTCAAGGAGGACGTCTGGGGAGTCCGGCCGCGCAACAAGGAACAGCACTTCGCCCTCGACATCCTGCTCGACGACACGGTGAAGCTGGTGACGCTCGCGGGAAAGGCGGGGACCGGGAAGACGCTCCTCGCGATCGCCGCGGGATTGCGCAAGACCTCCGACGAGGAGGTATTCCAGCGGCTGCTCGTATCCCGGCCCGTGTTCCCCATGGGCAAGGACATCGGTTTCCTCCCCGGGGACGTTGAGGAGAAGCTCAAGCCCTGGATGCAGCCGATCTTCGACAACGTGGAGTACCTCTTCGGGTTCAGCCGCCGCAAGCGGCAGGGCATGCGCGGCTACCAGGAGCTCATAAACCTCGGGATACTGGAGATCGAGCCGCTGACCTACATACGGGGAAGATCCATCCCGAACCAGTACATCATCATCGACGAGGCCCAGAACCTGACCCCGCACGAGGTAAAGACGATCCTCACGCGCGCGGGGGAGAACAGCAAGGTCGTTTTGACGGGCGATCCTTACCAGATCGACAACCCTTTCGTCGATTCGGCAAGCAACGGGCTCTCCTGCACCGTCGAGAAGTTCAAGGGGGAGCTCCTCGCCGGGCACGTCCTGCTCGTCAAGGGCGAACGCTCGCCGCTGGCCGAGCTCGCCGCGAACATCCTCTAGCCCCAGCATACCTTACGGAAGGCGCTACGCCTCCGGTAGCTCCGTGCTCGCTCTCGCCTTCGGCTCTCCTGCATCCTGCAGCACGTGCCTTCCGGTCCTTTCCTCGCTCTTCGTTCTCCCTGTGTGGCCCGCCAAGCAGGTTTGTTCCAAGAATGGCATTATCGATACGGACGGTTCCACCTCGGCGATCCGCTGCGCCGGACCTGCCATCGGCGTCTCGCGCCTTCCGTACGGGGCGCATATCGCAGCAACCGGCACGTTCCCTGGTTGTGCGGGATGACCCAGCGGGTAGGTCCGGGTCCGGGCGGGGACGATCGCCATCGAGCAAGCGACCATGGCTCAGCGGCCGCCGCAGGGGTCCCCCTCGCGTGAAGACGAGTCGGAACCGTCTGTGGTAGAACCCACCAGACTAGGGAAGTGAGTCTTGGCATATCGACTAGCATTATCGACCACTGGGAGATTATCTAGGGGCACGTAAAACTGTTGTGCAGGGGAGACGAGGCGGAACGCGACGGGGGAGCCCCGGAGGCGCAGCCGCAGAGACTATATAGCTTGCCCCTCCGAGGCAGCGAAGCCGGGAACTCCCCGCTGCGTGGATGAAGCTGCTACCGGAGGCGCAGCGCCTTCCGTACGGGGCGCGCGTTGCGCGATGTTGCGGCGACTTCCGTTCGGGCCGTTCCCGGCTCGTGATAAGGTAGGAGGATGCGCGTACTGGGGATCGAGAGCTCGTGCGACGACACCGCCGCGGCGGTCTACGATTCGGAGGCCGGGCTCCTTTCGAGCATCGTGGCGTCGCAGGTCTCCGTCCACGAGGCGTACGGCGGAGTGGTGCCCGAGATCGCCTCCCGCGAGCACATCAGGTCGATCGTCCCAGTCGTCGAGCAGGCGCTCGCGGAAGCATCCTCCGGAAAGGAAGACATAGACGGCGTCGCCGTTACGGCGGGACCCGGCCTCATCGGCTCGCTCCTCGTCGGATTGTGTTTCGCCAAGTCGCTTGCTTTTGCGTGGGAAAAGCCCGTCCTGGGCGTCGACCACCTCGAGGCGCATCTCTTCGCCATATTCCTGGAGCGCGGCGTCGGTTTCCCATACGTAGCGCTCCTGGTCTCCGGCGGGCACACCTCCCTGTTCCGGGTCGACGGCGTTGACGCAGTGACGTTTCTGGGAGGGACCCGGGACGACGCCGCCGGCGAGGCGTTCGACAAGGCGGCGAAACAGCTCGGGCTGGGTTATCCCGGCGGGGCCGCGATCGACCGGCTCGCGCGGCAGGGAGACCGGGCCCGGTTTTCATTCCCGCGGGCGTGGCTGTCGCCCGATTCGGCGGACTTTTCCTTCTCGGGGCTTAAGACCTCCCTTCGGAACTTTCTTGCGTCGTCCGAGGCGCGGGCAGCCCGCGTGGAGGACATTGCCGCATCGTTCCAGGAGGCGATCGTGGATGTGCTGGCGGCGAAGGCGGTCGCGGCGGCCAGGCGCGAAGGGACCGCCCGCATAGTGCTCGCCGGCGGGGTGGCGGCCAATTCACGCCTGAGGGAGCGCATCGAGGAGGACGGAAAGGCGGCGGGAGCGGAGGTCCACCTTCCCCCCCTCGCCCTGTGCACCGACAACGCGGCGATGGTGGCCTTTCTCGGGGAGCGGAAACTGTCGGCCGGGCGCAGTTCCGGACCGGACCTGAACGCGTATGCGGCGTCGCGCTTTTCCCGCTGAGCACCCTGCCCGGCTGCTCGCGGAGCTCGGCCTGTCTCCGAGGAAACGGCTCGGGCAGACCTTCCTGCACGACCGCAATATAGCCGGCAAGATAGTCTCCCTCGCCATGCCCATGGGCCCGCCGTTCCTCGAGATCGGCCCCGGGCTCGGAGCTTTGACCGACCTCTTGGCCGAGTCCGGGTGCGTCGCCGTGGCCGTGGAGGTGGACCGGGGGCTTGCGGCTCATCTACGCGGCAGGTACGAGGGATCCCCGGTGGAAATCGTCGAGGCGGATTTCCTGGATATCCCGGACGGCGAATGGGAGAAACGCTTCCCCGGAGGCGGGACGGTGATAGGGAACCTGCCGTACGCGGTCTCATCGCCGATACTGCTGCGGCTCATGGCCTTGCGGCGGACCTTCCCCCGCGCGGTCCTCATGCTGCAGAAAGAGGTTGTCGAGAGGCTGTGCGCGCCGCCCGGCGGGAAGGAGTACGGGATCCTCTCGGTATACCTGGCGGTGCTGTCGGAGATCCGGGAGGAGTTCACGGTTCGGCGCACCTGTTTTACTCCCTCTCCGGACGTCGACTCGGCGGTCGTCTCGGTCCGGTTCCTGCCCGGCGTAACCGACGAGCTCTTCCGGAGCCTCCAGCATGTCGTGCGGGCGGCTTTCGCCCAACGGAGAAAAACGCTGCGAAACGCGCCGGTGCCCTTCCTGCCCGGCGCAGCCGCCGAATGGTGCGAGCTTCTTGCCGGAGCGGGAATCGATCCCGCCGCCCGGGCCGAAACAGTCTCTCCCGAACTTTACATTCGGCTGGCCCGCATCGCTCAGGCGCGATTGTAGTGGACAATACCTTCCGCCGCTGAATACAATTGAGCGGACATGGGCGACCGGATAAACCCCCGCTACATTGCGATCGAAGGAGCGATCGGGGTAGGGAAGACATCCCTGGCCAAGATCCTTGCGAACAAGTTCGGCTGGAAGCTGGTCCAGGAGGATGTCGGCCACAACCCGTTCCTGGAGCGGTTCTACGAAAACCAGAGGAAATTCGCGTTCCAGACCCAGCTTTTCTTCCTGCTGTCGCGCTATCGCCAGCAGAGGGAGCTCGCCCAGGGGAACCTCTTCGAAAAGGGGGTTGTTTCGGATTACGTCCTGGCCAAGGACAAGATTTTCGCCCTCATAAACCTGGAGGACGACGAGATCGCCCTGTACGATTCGATCTACAGGCTGCTCGTCCCGACGGTTCCCCGCCCCGACCTGGTGATCTATCTCCAGGCCAGGCCCGAGGTGCTGCTAAACAGGGTCCGCAAGCGCGGGGTGGAGTACGAAAGGAACATTTCGCTTGACTACCTTAAAACGCTCAGCGATGCTTATAACGAGTACTTTTTCCACTATAATGAGACTCCGCTCCTGGTCGTGAACACGAGCGAGATCGATTTCGTGGAAAGCCCCCGCGACCTTGAACATCTCGTAAGGGAAGTCAAGAGTGTGAAACGCGGGACGCACCACTACATACCGCTGGGATCCAGGTAACGCCGGACCGAGACGGGATCGTCGGGAAACGCGGGGGAAAGTAGCGCATCTGCGCGCCTCGCGGGCTACGCAGGTTATATTGCGGCCTTCCGGAACGGTTCCGGAAGGCTGTTTTGTTTTTAAGTGTGGGCGTAAAGGGAAAGCCGGGACCGGCCCGGTTCATGCGAGGGGAATTTGAAGAAGACCACCGTTATCGACATCGTCCGGATGAAGGCGGAGAAGCGGCGGATCGTCATGATCACCGCTTACGACGCGCTCTTCGCGAAGATCTTCGACGAGGTCGGAGTGGACATAATCCTTGTGGGGGATTCCCTGGGACAGGTGGTGCTGGGGCTGCCCAACACCCTCGGGGTGACGATGGAGGACATGGAGCGGCACACGGGCGCCGCGGCCAGGGGCCGGAAGCGGGCTTACCTCGTAGCCGACATGCCGTTCCTCTCGTTCCAGGCCGGCGCGCAGGACGCGATCAGGAACGCGGGGAAGCTTCTCCAGGCGGGGGCGGAAGGCGTCAAGCTCGAAGGCGGGCGAAACGTAGAGGCAACGATACGGGCGATCTCCGCGTGCGACATCCCGGTGATGGGGCACGTGGGGCTCACACCCCAGTCGATCCACCGTATGGGCGGTTACCGGCTGCAGGGGAAGTCGGACTCCCAGAAGGAGCGGCTGCTCGACGATGCGATGGCGGTGCAGGAGGCCGGGGCGTTCGCCGTGGTACTGGAAGGCATGCCGTCCGACCTTGCCGCGGAGATCACGGCGAGGCTGGAAATTCCCACGATCGGCATCGGCGCCGGCCCCCGGTGCGACGGGCAGGTGCTGGTCATGCAGGACCTGCTGGGCCTGTTCGACGAGTTCCGCCCGAAGTTCGTGAAGCGGTTCGGGGAGCTCAAGAAACCGGTGCAGGACGCCGTACGGGCTTACGCGGACGAGGTTCGGGAAGGGAAGTTCCCCGGCAAGGAGCATTCGTTCTGATGGAAAAAATTCTCCTTCCGGAAGCCATGCGGGCATGGTCCGAGGGGCAGCGCTCGGCGGGCAGGCGGATCGGGTTCGTCCCGACGATGGGATACCTCCACGAGGGGCATTTGAGCCTTGTGCGGATCGCGAAGGAGCTCGGGTGCGACGCCGTCGCCGCGTCGATATTCGTCAATCCCGCGCAGTTCGGCCCCGGGGAGGATTTCGAGAAGTATCCCAGGGACGAGGCCAGGGACCTTGCGATGCTTTCGGGAGCTGGAGTCGACGCGGTCTTTCTGCCCGGAGTCAAGGACGTGTACCCGGACGGATACCAGACCTACGTCGAGGTGTCCGGCGTATCGCAGGGGTTGTGCGGCGCCATGCGCCCGGGGCATTTCCGCGGCGTAGCGACCGTCGTCGCCAAGCTGCTCCTTGCAGCCCTGCCGCACGTCGCGGTGTTCGGCGAGAAGGATTTCCAGCAGCTTGCCGTCATAAGGCGCATGGTCCGCGATCTAGGCATGGGAGTGGAAATCGCGGGTGCGCCCATCGTCCGCGAGGCGGACGGGCTGGCGATGAGCTCACGCAACAATTACCTGGCGGGGGAGGACCGGATCGCCGCCCTTTGCCTGAGCAAAGGACTTCGCGCGGCCGCGGACCTGTATGCCGCCGGCGTGAGGGAGCCGGAAAAGCTTGTCGACGTCGCGAAGGCGAAGATTCTCTCGGAGCCGCGCGCGAAGCTGGAGTACGCGGAGGCCCGGAATCCGGAGACCCTGTCCCCGGTGCGGTCGCCGTCGGAACGGATGACGATTCTCGTGGCGGCCCGGGTAGGGCCTGCCCGCCTGATCGATAACATCACCCTGGAGGGGAAACCATCATGAAGCGCACAATGCTGAGGTGCAAGATCCATCGGGCGACGGTTACCGACGCCGTCTTGCACTACGAGGGGAGCGTGACGATCGACAAGACGCTGATGGACGCGGCGGGCCTCGTCGAGTACGAGCAGGTGCACATCTGGAACGTCGACAACGGAAACCGCTTCACCACCTACGTCATCGACGGCGAGCCCGGCTCCGGCGTTATCTGCCTGAACGGCGCGGCGGCACGCCAGGTGAGCAAGGGCGACCTGGTGATCATCGCCGCCTTCTCCGCATACGACGAGAAGGAGCTCGCGAACTTCCAGCCCACGCTCGTCTACGTCGACGCAAAGAACCGGATCACCGGCGTCAAGAGGAAGGTAGAGTCGGAGAGCCAGCGCCCCAGGGTCGCGGCCACCCGGTAACAAAAAGCACAGTGTCGTCCCTCTTCGCATGAAGAGAAGCGCCGACAGGGAGCGCGGGGCGGTCTATATCGCCTCGCGCATTTTTTTGGGAGCGGACAAGGTCCTCTCCCCCGGCGCGATAGCGGTATTCGACGGGAAGATCGCGGCGGCGGGCAAACCGCGCGAAGTCGAGCGGGCCCTCCCTGCGGGAACCCGCCGGCTGGAGTTCCCAGGATCGGCGCTCCTGCCCGGGCTGATCAACGCGCACACACACCTCCAGATCCCCCGGCTGAAGATCCCTGGAAGCGATGCGCCGTCCGGTCCTTCCCGGTTCGTCGAATGGCTCCTCGGGGTCATCGCGTGGAAGCGAAATGCGCCGCCGGAAGAGTTCCGGCGAAACTTCGATGCGGCGGCGGCGGAAGCGCTGTCTTTCGGGACCACGGCATTGGGCGAAATCTGCGGGCCCGATCCCCGGGTGTACGGGAACTGCAGCTTGAGGGCCCGCGTCTTCGCGGAAGGCATCGGGTTTTCGCCGGAAGCCGCCGTAGATATTTTTGGAGGCGTGGAAGCGGTGCTCGCCCTGCTGGAGGAATCCGCCCGGGAAAGCGGGGGGCTTGTGGCCTCCGGTGTATCCCCGCACACCCTGTACTCCGTGGGGCCGTCGCTACTCGGCCGCCTGGGGAACCTTGCGGCGCGAAGGGGGCTGCCCGCCTGCCTGCACCTGGCGGAATCGCCCGCCGAGATGGAATATCTGCGCAGCGGCGGCGGCGATGTCGCGACCCGTTTCTATCCCGCCATTGGGAAGGACTTCTCCTGGTTCCGTGGGATCGGGATGCCCATTCGCGAGTATCTCGAACAGGCGGAGCTGTTACGTGACGGGCTTCTCCTGGTGCATAATGTCCACCTGTCCAGGGAGGAGGCAGGCGCTCTTCGGGGAGGCGGCGCGCGGTTCGTCCTTTGTCCGCGCAGCAACGCGGCGCTCGGGAACGGCGCGCCCGACGTTACGCACTTCGTCGACACGGGAATTCCGTTCGCTCTCGGAACCGACAGCCTTGGCTCGGTGCCCGATCTGAACGTTTGGGAGGAGATGCGGGCTGTGCGCTCGCTTTATCGAGGGAGGCTCGCGGAGGCCGAGCTGTGCCGGGTCGTTTTCCGGGCGGCCACCGAATACGGGGCGGCGGCGCTTCGCCTGCCGGGCGGGTCGCTGCGCGCCGGAAGCGCGGCGGATTTCATCGTGGCGGACAATCCCGCGGGTGAAGGGGATGCGGCAATACGCAACCTGGTGGAACGGACAAGCGGGAAAAGCATGCTGCTGACGGCGGTCGGCGGCGCGCACCGCTACGAGCGCGACTGAAGATGGAGAAGAAGGAGCCGGCCGAGAAGATCGTGAGCACGAACCGGCGCGCCCGGCACGAATATCACATCATCGAGACCTTCGAATGCGGGCTCGTCCTGCACGGCTACGAGGTCAAGTCGATCCGCGAGGGGCGCGTCAACATCCAGGACGCCTACGGGACGGTCCGGGAGGACGAGGCGTTCATAGAGAACATGCACATTTCGCCGTATTCCCACGTGGACCTGCGGGAGATCGACCCGCTGCGCAGGCGCAAGCTCCTGCTCCGGAGGAAGGAGATCGATTACCTCCTCGGGAAGACCAGGGAACGGGGGCTGACGCTGGTCCCGCTGAAGCTATACTTCAAGGGGCCGCGCGTTAAGCTGGAGGTGGGAGTGGCCAAGGGGAAAAAGCTCTACGACAAGCGGGAGGACATCGCGGAACGCGATGCACGCAGAGACATGGAGCGCGCGATGAAGGGCAAGAGAAAGGCTTGACAATTTCGCCCGGGTAAAAGAAATTGCTAAAGGCAGTCCGTTGTCCGTCAACTCCGAAGAAGATTAATTCCGGCAACAAGAAGAAGCGATGAAAATAAGATACGCCATAATGCTGTTCGCTTTCCTTTCGGCGGTTCTTCCGTCGGTGGCTGCTGCGGAGGGGACGCCCAGGGAAACCCTGTCCTACACCGTGGAGACGGGCGAAACGCTCTCTGCCATCGCCGGTATGCACGGCATGTCGGTCAAGGAGATAAAGAAGCTCAACCACATACGGAAGCCCAGGAAGCTGCGGGCAGGGGCGCGCATCCTCGTTTACAAGCCCGCTTCGCCGATTGCGGAGGATGCCGAAACAGCGCCGAAGGCGGCGGCGGACGTGCCGGCCCCCCCGCCGGCCGCAGCCCGCGAATCCCGCATTGCGCGCGAGCTTAAAGTACTGACGGACACTCCCGTGGTCAATGGCTTGAGGGATTTATCGGGTCCATCGCCGGGCGGAAACGGAATCGGCGGCATCAAGGACAAGCTGATCAGGATCGCTCATGCGATGCTCGACATTCCCTACCGGTTCGGCGGCAGTTCCGTATTCGGGATCGACTGCTCCGCGTACGTGCAGAAGGTCTTCGGCCTGCTGGACATCGTGCTGCCGAGGACGGCGAGGGAGCAGTTCAACCTTGGGAAGCTGGTAGGCAAGGACGAGCTTTCGATCGGGGACCTGGTGTTCTTCCGCACGTACGCCAAGTTCCCCTCTCACGTCGGGATCTACCTGGGCGATAACCGGTTCATCCACGCTTCGTCGACCGACCGCAAGGTCACGATCGACAGCCTGGACGCCCCTTATTACATAAAGCGGTTCGTGGGGGCGCGGCGGCTGCCTCTGGACGAACCGGCCGACGAGATTTAGCCGCCGTTCATTCGGGCGGCGCGGCCGGGGTCAGGATTCCGTCTTCCCATATGACGAGGCCGGGCGGCGTCTGCAGTTCCGCCGAAAGCTCCCGGATCAGCCTGACCGATTTTTTCTCCGGATCGATGAAGGGGATCCCGCGGTTCAGCAGCTCCACGGGAACGATCTCCCCGCCAGCGAATTTCCCGGTCTCCAGTTCGATTTCGGCCCGCAGCACGTAGCTCAATCCGCTGGGCCCCCGGATATTGAACCTGCCGTACGTCAAAAAATTCCCGAGGCTGTAGGCGATAAGTTTTCCCTTGTAAACCTCCATCGCCCGGGGCACATGCGGTCCGTGGCCGATCACCAGGTCTGCCCCCGCGTCTATCGCAGTCCTCGCGAAGCGTACGACGTTGCCGCGATTCGTTCCCGCCAGGAATTCATCCTCATCCGGCACACGCAATGCGTCGATCCCTTCGGCGCCTCCGTGGAAGGACACGAGGACCAGGTTGTAGTATTCCTTCAATCCTGCGATCGTTTCGGACGCCGCCGGGAGGTCCTGCAGCGGATAAGAATGCGGCGATGGCGGGGAATAGGAGAATCCGACGACGGCAACCGTCTTTCCCCGGACGCGGAACGCAGCGACGTTGTCTCCTCCAACGGTCTGGATACCGGCCGCGTCCAGTACGGAGATGGTGCTCTCCACTCCGTCGGGGCCGAAGTCGAACGAGTGGTTGTTGGCGATGTTCATTGCGTTGAAGCCCGCGGATTTCAGGTGCCGCGCAAAACTTGTGGGCGTCCGGAATTCGAAGCACAACGATTTGCCGGCGCCGGCCTTCTTCCTGCACTTGATCCCTTCCCCCCAGTCGACGAGCGGTCCTTCCAGGTTCCCGAATACGATGTCCGCGCCGTCGAGCTTTCGGGATACGTTGTCGAAGATTCCGTCGCCGTCCAGAGGAGGGAGATCTTCCTCGGGCCAGGCCGTGCCCATCATGATGTCCCCGACCGCCGCGACGGCAAGCGTTCCCGCGCCGCAGGCGCCGGGGCAAAAAACCGGCGACAGGAGGATTATCAATGAAAGGGAAACAGACGTCCTGAACATTTGGAAATCGCCCTGCCTGCGCCGATATCCCGGATCCCGGGAGAAACGAATCCCGATTATAGCATCGGGGGCGCGACTTGCACGCGGAGCGATTCCGGGCTCGGGCCCCGGCATCTAAATTACAAACGGGGAAACCTCAGGAGGTACAGTATCATGGCAGCAAGCAGGACTATATTGGTCACAGGGGCCACCGGGCAGCAGGGCGGGGCGGTCGCCCGGAGCCTACTTGCCAGGGGACAGAAAGTCCGTGTTCTGACACGTTCCCCGGAAAAGGCGGGGGAACTTGCGAAAAAAGGCGCCGAAGTAGTGCGCGGCGATTTCGAGGACCGGGACAGCCTCAGGGAAGCCGTGCGGGATGTGGACGGCGTTTTCCTCATGGGAACCCCATTCGAGAAGGGACCGAAGGCTGAAGTCGAGCAGGGGAAGGCGATCGTGCTCGCCTGCTGGAAGTTCGGCGCTCCGCACATCGTTTATTCCTCCGTGTGCGCCGCGAACCTGGGCACGGGGATCCCACACTTCGAGAGCAAGGCCAGGGTCGAATCCTACATAAGGGAAACCGGACAGCCCTGCACGATTCTGCGCCCGGTATGGTTCATGGAGAATTTCACGTCGCCGTGGCTCCATCCCTCGATCGAGAAGGGGGTGCTGACCACGCCGATACGGCCCGACAGGACGCTCCAGATGGTAGCTCTTAACGACATCGGCGAATACGCCGCGGAATCGTTCCTGCAACCCAAGGACTTCATCGGCAAAGAGATCGACCTGGCGGGCGACGAGCTCACGATGGAGGATATCGCCGCCCAGCTCTCTTGCGCCATGAACCGGGATATACGGTACGAGCAGATTCCGGAAGACAAGGCCGAGGCCGCGGTGGGCGAGGACTTCGCGTCGATGTACCGCTGGTTCAACGACCATGGATACAATGTGGACATAGTGGAACTGAAGAACCGGTGGCCGGTGCCTCTTACGTCATTTTCGCGCTGGCTCGGAAGGTCCGCGCTGTACCGGAAGGCCGCGTAAACGCTTCTACCTGTCACGGATTATGCCCCGGATTTTAATTGGTAATCCGGGGCTTTTGGATTCTTCTGCCGGCATCTGCCCGGGGGAGAGGATTGATGGGAGTGCACAAAGGTGGTATGATCTAAAAAAATGGGGGCGAAACGGTTTCGACGGGGACGTCGATGCTCCCGGGTTGCGTGCCGAGGCCCCGCACCCTCGTCAAAAGCGGGAACCACATAGTCGCCAACGACTATAGCTACGCTTACGCGG
>JBLNEW010000093.1:0-45959 GCA_050263095.1 Deltaproteobacteria bacterium
CTGGCTCCCTGGGCAGGACTCGAACCTGCAACCTAGTGGTTAACAGCCACCCGCTCTGCCGGTTGAGCTACCAGGGAACGATAATTCGGCAGACGGAAAATATATGCCCGCGGCGATGGACAGTCAAGCGGATTGCTCGGCGGAGGATGCAGCCCCGGGAGCGTTCCCCGCGCCTTCCGCCCGCCATTCGGAGCCCTTCGGCTGCGTGGGAAGCCCGAGTTCCAGCCATGCGTCCAGTCCGCCGTGGAGGACGCTCACCCGGTCGATGCCCCGCTTGATCAGTATCCGCGCCAGACTGGCGCTGGTGGCTTCCCCCGGTCAGGTGCAGTAGAAGACGAGTTCCACGTCCGCCGGCAGGTGATGGGCGAACCGGTGGAAGGTCGCCGGGCGCAAGCGGAGCGACCCGGCGATCATACGGTCCGACCGCTCGTAATCGTCGTCCCGCCGAAGGTCCAGCACCATGGGCGGGTCCGGCTCCGCCATCCTGCGGTGCAGCTCTTCGGCCCCGATCCTGGGAGCCGTGTAATGCCAGATCAGGTAATAGCGGTACGCTATACGCCACGCAAGGTAGGCGGCCAGCCCCCCGACGAGGATCCAGCCCAATCCCCCGTGGAGCGCCGTGGCGTGCTGCGCGATCTCCCTTCCGAATACCCGCCCGAGCCCCGTCCCGACGGAAGCCCACAGCAGCGCCCCCGCCAGGTCCAAAGCGAGGAACAGGTAGAGAGGCATCGCGGCCAACCCTGCCAGCGGCGGCATCACGGTGTTCACCCCGGGGAGGAACTTCGCGAACAGGATCGTGACGAACTTGCGCCGGTGGAACTGGTCGACTGCGCTCTCCACGCAAACATCCGGGTTGAACGACATTCGGCATATGCCCACGAGGACCCGCCGCCCCCGCCATTTCCCGGCGGCGAACCAGATCAGGTCGGCCCCTATCGCTCCCGCCACCGCCCCCGTCACGACCAATGGGAAGGATACCGCCCCCCCGAGCGATAATGCCCCCACGAGCATGAGAAACGGGAAGGCCGGGAACGGAAGGCCGATGTTCTCGAGGAAGCTGGCGAGGAATATGGCCGCGACGCCGTTCCGGGAGATCATTTCCTGCAACCAGTCCACCTGGCGGACTCCTTTCTTCCAAGAATCCTTACCTTGGTAGATGAGCGCCGCAGTTGCAGGGATGCGCGACGAACAAGGCCTATCGGGATCAGGATTGCGCCTTGCGGTAGGTTATCCACCCCGATGCGGCCAGCAGGAGAATCCCCAGAAGGAACGCGGGGATGTTGAACCCGGAAGGCAATCCGCTGCCGTACCCGATCTTTTTCCACTCCAGGACATAGGTTGCTATTACGACCGCGGCGCCTGCGGTTCCGGTCGCCCAGCCCGGCAGGCCGGGGGCGAAGGGAGCCTCCGCGGAAGCGCGCAGGAAAAGCACGGAGAAAGCGAGCATCCCCGCGCAGATAAGCAGCACCGACCATACCGGGCCCACCCATGGGAGCGGGATCAGGAACAGGATGTCCCAATCGGCCACGCCGGCGGGCCACCCGATCGCCGCGTAGAGCCACAGGTAGTAGAAGATATCCCAAACGGCGAACACAAGGAGGAACGCCCCCAGCCGCCTCGCCCCCCCGCGGACGGCGAGGGACGCCGCGCATAGCAGCATGACCAGGGTGGAGCCTTCCCTGATAATCTCCACCGTAAGAATAGCGGGCGGCAGGTCCTTCATAGGGAAAAGCGGGCCGCCGCCGAGCAGAGCGCGAAGGTAGATGACTACTGCCGCCTCGACGAACGCCATCGCGGCGGCGAAGACGACGAGGAAGGCGATTTTCTCCTTCATCTCCCCTTCGCCATGTCTCCGCGCAGCACCGAGCAGGTGGAGGACGCGCGCGCCACCAGCTTCCCCTCCTCGTTGGTCACGTCGCACTCGACGAGCCCCACGGTCTTCCCACGATGCGCCACCTTCCCCTTCGCCGTCAGCTTTTCCTCGAACACCGGCCTCAGGAAATTGATCTTGAGTTCCAGGGTGGTGAACGACTCCCCCGGTCCCAGGGTGGACGCGAACGCATACCCCATCGCGGCGTCCGCGAGATCGCAGAGGATCCCGCCGTGCACCGTTCCCATCGGGTTGTGGTGGCGCCGGTCCGCCTTCATTTCGAACACCGCCTCGCCGCTGCCGAAGGACACCATGCGGATCCCAATGAGGACGGCTACCGGAGGGGTCTTCGGCCCTTCCTTCAGCCGGTCGGAAAACGCCTTCTCCATCCTTGCCCTCCCGAGATGCCCGGAGGCATTTTTAAGGGAATTATCTCACGCCGTTCGTCCCCGACGCGAGCCGACCGCGCGGGAGCCGGGTCACACCTTCATCCCCGCGGCGTCGTTGAGCGCCTTGAGCAGCCCCTCGACGTCGACTCCGTCCCTTTTTGCCGTCGTCTCGATCGCAGCCCCGCCGCCGCAACAGGAGTCCACCTTGTATTCGTTGAAGACCTTTATCGTCTGCGGGTACTTCTTGATGACGTCGTTTATGATCATGTCGCGCTTGATTGAATCCATGCGAATTCCTCCCTTTTTTATTTCCAGCGCCCTACGGCCGTGGGGCGATGACCGCCAGCATGACGGTTTTTTCCGACGCCTTCAGGCCGTGCGGCTCCTCGGGCTCGGTGATGGCAAACGCCCCGGCGTGTGCCGGCTGCTCTCCCTTTCCGGTGACGAAGGTTCCCTTTCCCTGCACGATATGGAGCACAACCCGGGAAGGCGCCGTGTGCGGCGGGATCTCCTGCCCCGCCAGCAGGCCGAAGAGCACCACGCGCATCGCGTCCGAATCGTACAGAAGCTTGGATACGGGCCTTGTCTGCGAAAACTCCGCCTCTTTCAGAGCGTCGAACATATCGCCCCTCCTTTCCTTCCCGGCTTGGGGACAGTCACCGTATCGTGAGCCACAGGTTTGCGACCCCGAGAACGATCCCCGCCAGCTGCGCCACGCTTCCCGTCCAGAGGAGAACGGCGGCGGCCGGAACGATGAAGCCGATGACCATTGCCCCGGTGGCGAACGACGCGATCCAGAAATGGGCCGCGGCCCACGCCTCGCTGCGCAGCGGCTTCCCCGCGAATCGCGGAAGTATATGGTACGCGATCCCGAAGATTATCATGATGACGAATCCCGCAAGGTTTAGATGCGTATGCGCAAGCCTCCACTGCGCGCCGGGCATCTCGTACAGGAGGTCCCGGGTGGGCGGCAAGGCAAGCAGCGTTCCGATGATGGCCCCAAGCACGAAATAGGCCATTCCGACCTTCAGGAACCGGATCGTCGTCGGACTCATCGCGACTCCCTCGTCATTTCGCACGGTCCAGGAGCGAAGTCCCGAAGAGGAGCCAGAAATAATCGTCCCGGTTCCGGATGTAGATCTTCCCGCCGCCGGCCATGTTCTCTCCGGCCAGCCGCCCCTGCCTTATGGCGCTGCGCCAGCCGAAATTGATCCGGACCTCGCCGGTCTTCTCGTCATAGAGCTCCGCGCAGTCTCCCGCCGCATAAATGTACGGCGAGCTGGTCCGCAGGCGGTCGTCCACGACAATGCCGGTTCCGACCTTCACGCCGCTTCCTTTGAGGAACGCCACCGCGGGAAGGCGCTCCGTGGCCGCCACTACCATCGAGCAGCGGATCTCCCGCCCGTCCAGGTCCCGGACCACGATTGCGCCGTCGTCGATTTCCCGGATGGAGGCTATATCGTCCCCCTCGAGGATCGATACCCCCCGGGCGCGGACCTGGTCGAGGACGCTCGCCTCGAATTCTCCCGAGAACGGATAGCCGAACCGGGGGAGATCAGGCTTGATCCACACCACGATCCTCCCCAGTCTCGCCAGGACCCTGCAGGCCTCGATCCCCACATAACCGGACGCATACACGACGACGGGTCCCGGTCCTGCCGCGCGCTCCCTGATCTTCCTGGCGTCGCTCAAGGAATCGAACGGTATGACCGCGGCCGGGCGCCGGTCGAGCGGGGCCGGCAGAACCGGTTTCCCCCCCGTGGCTACGAGCAGGAAGTCGTACGCCTCCGAGGTCCCGTCATCGAAGAACGCCCTTCGACCGTCCGCGTCAATCCTGGCGGCGCGCTTCCCACGGCGGACCTCGATTCCGTTCGAGGCAAGGTCCTTCCCTTCCGGATCGGCCAGGGCGGCAATAGTTATGTCTCCGGCGATGAAGTCGGGCAACAGGGGCCTTAAGTACGGGAGGTCGGGATCATCCGTGGCGATGACGATCTCGGAATCTTTCGAGGCATTGCGGATCGATTTTGCGGCCGCGATCCCGGCGGGGCCGCTTCCCAGGATCAGGTAACGCATGATTCTCCTCCATTGGCGGAAAAGGGTCCATGCCGGGTAACGCCCGCGGCAGGAAGGAAGTACAGGGGGGAAGGGAGCCGTGTCCCCTCCCCCTCGCGCGTCGAATCCTAGTGCTTGTGCTCCGCCGCCGAAGCCGCAGGCTCGGGGTGGCCGGCCGCAGGATGCGTCCCTTCGCCGGATCCGTGCGCGATCGGCGTCGTCGCGTCCGCGTAAAGCCGCTCGACGAAGTGCAGGTACGGAACGTAGGCCTGGACGTAGGCGCGCCCCGCCTCCACGCTTTCTCCCGCGCGCGCCTTCCTCTCCTTCGCTTCCATGTAGTACTTGTGGATTCCCTCGTGGATCTTGGCGTTCATGAGCTTCAGCAGCGGGCCCGGGTTGCCGGTTTCCAGGGCCTTGTCCGCCTCGGGAATGGCCGGGCCGAGATCGAGCCCGGCGGCTTTAAGGCCGGTGTAAGGGGCCCCCTCGCCTTCCCGGTGAATGCGCACAAGCGTCTCGAAGAAGTACATGTCCGCGAGCTCCCTCTCCTTCTCTCCTTTTCCCCGGACCGCCATGGCCAGGTCGAATGCCTTGCGGAGCTCCGCCTCCTTGGCCGCATCGACCCAAGGCAGAACGATTTTAACGTCCCCCTTCGCCAGCGCCTGCCGGGCGAGGCTGATGACCGGCCCGTCCAGCGTATCGCAGTGCGCAAGGGCGCTCCCCGCCGTTCCCGATAAAAGGATGATGACCGCAGCCATGATTCCGATTCCCGACTTAAGCTTCATTTGCCCCTCCTTGTCGCGCTTTCGCGGATGACAGGTGATGGTTCCCATGGCGCCATTTTCCCCCGGCGGGCATATCCATACATTGACATGAATCAATTCATAGCCACTTCTTCCTGCGGAAGTAGTACAGCATCCCCGCGGCGGCCAGTGCCATTACCAGGAGGACGGCCGGGTAGCCGTACCGCCAGCCCAGCTCCGGCATGTTGTAGGGGGAGGCCTGGGTGTTGAAGTTCATTCCATAAACTCCGACGAGGAATGTAAGGGGGATGAATATCGTCGCGATCACCGTGAGCACCTTCATGATCTCGTTCATGCGGTTCGACACCGAGGACATGTACTCGTCGACCAGCCCCGCGGCCATTTCCCGGAACGTCTCCACCATGTCCATAAGCTGGACCGTATGATCGTAGCAATCTCGAAGGTACGTCTTGGTCCCGGGACTGATCAGGGAGGACTCCTCCCGGAGAAGCTCGTTCATCGCGTCGCGGGCGGGCCACACGGCGCGGCGGACGTCGAGCAGCCGCTGCTTCACCAGGCGGATATCGTGGAACCTCTCCGGGGTTGGATAGGCGATCAGCCTCTCTTCCAGCTCCTCGACCTCGTCGCCCAGTTTCTCGAGCGTCGGGAAGAAGGCGTCGATAACGGAGTCGCAGACTGCGTACGCGAGGAAATCCGCCCCCTGGCTCCGTATCTGCCCCTTCGCCTGCCTAAGGCGCTCCCTGACGGGGTCGAAAGCGTCGCCGGGCCGCTCCTGGAACGACACCACGACCCGGTCGCCGAGGAACAGGCTCACCTGCTCAGGCGGTTCCGGGTATCGGACCTCCCGAAGGACGATAAGCAGATGCTCCTCGAACCGCTCGACTTTCGGGCGCTGAGGAACGTTCAGAACGTCCTCCAGGGCAAGGGGATGGAAACCGAACCGCTCTCCGACCGCCCGTACTATGCGAGGATCGGAAAGCCCGCAGACGTCGAGCCACAGGACCCCGCGTTCGGGGACGGAAAGCGAGGCGATGTCGTGCTCGAGCAGGAAGCGCTCCTCGAGGCTGGTCTCGTCGTATCGGAAAAGGGTAACTCTGACGGGCTTGCTGTCCGCCTCGGGATGCGCCGCAAGAGTGCCGGGAGGGGTCCCCGGGGGATGCCACCGTTTTCTCCGCTTCCGCGCCATCGGCCCCCCCTTTGCGTCTTGTCTTTCACCTACCTTATACCAGATGCAGGACCGCGGAAATCCATGATGCGGATCCCCCGCGGAACCGGGGACGTCATGGGAAGCGTAAATTGTGGAATAATTGTAATGATTCCATAAAACGGGGCCACATAGCATGAACAGCCGGCCGAATGCCGCCCTGCCCTTATCCCTTTCGCTGCTTTCCGTACTGGCGGTGCTGGCCTACAGCTGCGCCGTCAATCCCGTAACCGGAAGATCCGAGCTTGCCCTGGTCTCCTTCACGGAGGAGGAAGAGGCGGCGCTCGGGGCCAAGGCGTACGTCCCCGCCGTCCAGCAGCAGGGCGGCTTCTACAGGGACAAGCCGCTGGAGGATTACGTACAGGGCGTCGGCACGCGGATCGCCCGCGTTTCCCACCGCCCGAACCTGGGCTACCGATACAGGGTACTGAACTCCTCGGTGCCCAATGCCTTCGCGCTCCCCGGCGGCTACATCGTGATCAACCGCGGGCTGCTGGTGAACCTGAAAAGCGAGGCGGAGCTGGCGGCGGTCCTGGGCCATGAAACGGGGCACGTGACCGCCAGGCATTCCCTCGCCGGTTACCAGCGGGCAATGGCCGCCAACCTGCTGCTCGCCGGCGTCTCGGTCGCCGCGGGCGGGAAGACGGGCGTGATGCAGATCTCGGGCATCACGGCATCGCTCGTGGAGAACGGCTTCTCCCGGGACCAGGAACGGGAGGCGGACTGGCTGGGGATAGACTACATGGTCAAGGCGGGATACTCCCCGGAAGGGGCGATAAGGCTCCAGGAATACTTCTACACGCAGCTCGAGGGAGGGAAAAATCCGATGTTCGTGGAGGGGCTCTTCCGCACCCACCCGTTTTCCAGAGAGCGGCTGGAAAACGCCCGGGCATTGATCGCCCAGCGGTATCCGGACACGGTGCGCAATCCGAATTACACCTTCAACGAGACGGTCTTCCTGCAGAAGACCGCGCGGCTGAGGGAGGTGCAGAAGGCATACGACATCTCCGACAAGGGGGACGGCCTTCTCAAGGAAAAACGGTACCCCGAGGCGCTCGACAAGTACCGGGAGGCGATCTCCCGGGATCCTTCCCAGGCGCCGTTCCACTCCTCCGCGGGCCGGGTCCATTTGATTCAGAATAACTTCGCCGCCGCCGACGCATCGTTGCGCAGGGCGATCCAGCTGGACGACGAGTATTTCGAGCCGCATTTCCTGGCGGGAGCGCTGCGCTACCAGGAGAAGGATTACCGCGGAGCGATCCCCGAGCTTTCGCGCAGCATGGACCTCCTGCCCACGAAACAGGCGGCGGCCTACCTGTCGAAATCGTACGAGGCGATCGGGGAGCTGCAGAACGCGAAGAAATACGCTGAAATGGCCAAGTGACCGGCAAATTCGGGAATTTCGTGTCCCGCGGCGGGCGCATCGTTTATAATAATAAGATTGCCTGGCGGGGACGATCGATCCCGCTTGCACGCACGGAAAGGGCTCTCGTTGGCCAAGGAAGAATTCATACCGAAATGGATCGCCTGGGAGGTAACCGGGCGCTGCAACCTGAACTGCATCCACTGCAGGGCCTCCTCCTCGATGGTCTCCCACGACACCGATTTCACGACGGATGAGGCAAGGAAGCTCATCGACGACATCACGTCTTTCTGCAGCCCCGTGCTGGTCCTTTCCGGCGGCGAGCCGCTGCTCAGGAAGGACCTGTTCGAGATCGCCAAGTACGGGACCGAAAAGGGCCTGCGCATGTGCATCGCGACGAACGGGACGCTCGTCACGGACGAGGTCTGCGCGAAAATGAAGGAGAGCGGGATCAGGATCGTGTCGCTGTCGCTCGACGGTTCGACCGCCGCGATCCACGACGACTTCCGGAAACAGCCGGGCGCTTTCGACGGGACGCTCCGCGCGGCCGAGACGTTCAGGCGAAACGGCATCCAGTTCATCGTCAACTCCTCGTTCGCCAAGCGGAACCAGCACGACATCCCGAACACCTACCGGCTGGCGAAGGAGATCGGCGCGCACGCCTGGTACATGTTCATGATCGTTCCCACGGGCCGCGGCAAGGAGATCCTTGACGAACTGATCAGCAAGGAGGACTACGAGGAGATCCTGGAGTGGCACTACCGGATGGAGAAGCAGGAGGCCGACATGCTGGTCCGGCCGACCTGCGCCCCGCACTATTACCGGGTGGTCCTTCAGAAGGCGAAGGAGGAGGGCCACAAGTTCCAGCGCCGGTCGCTCACCTTCTCCACCGGCGGCGGCAAGGGGTGCATCTGCGCTCAGACGATCGCCTTCATAGACTCGAAGGGGAACGTGCAGCCCTGCTCCTACTTCCCGGTGGTCGCGGGCAACGTCAAGAAGCAGTCTTTCAAGGACATCTGGTACCGTTCCGAGCTGTTCGAGTCGCTCCGCGCCTTCGAGAAATACAAGGGGCGTTGCGGGGAGTGCGAGTACCTGAACGTGTGCGGCGGCTGCCGCGCCAGGGCGGACGCCGTCCTGGAGGACTACATGGACGAGGAGCCGTTCTGCTCCTACGTGCCGCTGAAGACGCGGAAGAGGTTGGCGCGGGCCGTCGAGACGGGGAAAGCGGCGGCGGAGAACAAGTGACCTCCCGTCCGGGACGTTCCCGGGCTTCTTCTACTTCTGCCTGAGAGGTTGAAATGGGCGATTACCGATTCCTGAAGGCCTGCCGGCGGGAGCCGGTGGACGTCACACCCGTGTGGATCATGCGCCAGGCAGGAAGATACCTCCCCGAATACCAGAAGGTCCGCGGGAAGAACTCCTTCCTGACGATGTGCAAGACGCCGGAGCTGGCGGCTCAAGTGACGATCCAGCCGGTGGAGCGGCTGGGCGTGGACGCCGCGATCCTCTTCTCCGACATCCTGATTCCCGTGGAGGCCATGGGCGTCCCGCTCGAGTTCCACGACGGGAAGGGGCCCATGCTGGGCAAGGAAATCCGCGGGCAGGCGGACGTCGACGCCCTTTCGGTCCCCGACCCGGCGGACAAGGTCCCCTTCGTCATGGAGGCGATCCGGATCCTGAGGAAGGCGTTCGATGGGAAGGTCCCGCTGATCGGCTTCTCCGGCGCTCCCTTCACCCTGTGCTCCTATATCGTGGAGGGAGGAACCTCCCGCAATTTCATCAAGCTCAAGACCCTTATGTACCAGGCTCCGGAGGTATACCGGTCGCTTATGGGCAAGGTCGCCAGGACCGTGATCGCCTACCTGAACGCCCAGATCGAGGCCGGGGCGCAGGCGGTGCAGATCTTCGACACATGGGCGGGGGTGCTGACGCCGGGGGACTACGAGGAGTATGCACTGCCCTACACCCGGCAGGTGATCGAGAATCTTGATCGGGACAAGGTCCCGGTAATCCACTTCGCCAACGATTGCGCCAACCTGCTGCCGGCGATACGGACGCTTGGGGTGGATGTCGTCGCCGTCGACTGGAGGATCCCGCTGGACGTGGCGGCGGCCGCCCTGGGCAAGGACGTCGCCATCCAGGGAAACATGGACCCGACGATGCTCTTCCATCCGCCGGAGAAGATCGACGACTGCGTGCGCGATGTGCTCCGGCGCGGGGAGTCGGCCGCCTCGCACATCTTCAACCTGGGGCACGGTATCCTGCCGCCGACCAATCCCGAGCACGCGGTCGCCATGGTCGAGGCGGTACACCGGTTCGGCCGGAAGGGGTGACCTTCCCGCGAAGGCGAGGACCAGATGACCGCAACCGCCCCGCTCACGGGCGTAGTGCTCCTCAACATGGGGGGGCCGGACAGCCTTTCCGCCGTCCGCCCGTTCCTGGCGAGGCTTTTTTCCGACCGGGACCTCATCCGCCTGCCCGCCGCCTTCGTCACGCAGCCGGTTTTCGCATGGGCCGTCTCCGGCCTGCGCGCCCGCAAGGTAAGGAAGTATTACGAGGAGATCGGCGGCAGCTCCCCGATCGTGCGCCTGACCGAGCTTCAGAGGGCCGCGCTGGAGGCGGCGCTCAAGGAGACCGGGGGAAATTACCGGGTCTACGTCGGGATGCGGTACTGGCACCCGTTGGCCAAGCATGCCGCCGTTGAAATGAAGGAGGACGGCGTCGCGCAGGCGGTCGCCCTGCCGCTTTACCCGCAGTATTTCTCCGCGACTACCGGATCCAGCCTGAAAGACCTGAAAAACTGGATGCGGTGGGCCGGAGCCGCCTTCCCGCTTCGGGAGGTCCGTTCCTATCCCGACCACCCCGGCTACGTCGCGGCCTTATGCGAGAAGATCGCGGAGACGCTGCGGGGCGCCGGCACCGAAGGAACTTATATGCTGTTCAGCGCGCACGGAGTCCCGAAATCGTTCATAGATTCCGGCGATCCCTATCCGGACGAAGTCGGGCGCACGGTGGCGGCGGTCGCGTCGCGGTTTCCCGGGATCCTCCATTCAATCTCCTACCAGAGCCGCGCGGGCAGGGCGGAATGGCTTGCGCCGGACACGTTCGAGGAGGTCGGGCGATTGGCGCGGGAAGGGATTAAGACCCTGGTCGTCGTCCCGGTGAGCTTCGTCTCCGACCACATCGAGACGCTCCACGAGCTGGACATCAGGCTCAAGGCCGCCGCGGGCCAGGCAGGCATCTCCGCGTTTCTGCGGGTTCCAGCGCTCAACGACTCTCCCGCGTTCATACGGGCGCTGAAGGATATCGTGCTTGAAGGGGCAGCGTGATGCCGCGCATCGTCATCGTCGGGGCTGGGATTTCCGGGCTGTGCACGGCCCATTACCTGGTGAAGACCCTTTCCGCCGCAGGCAGGGAGGCCGAGATCATCCTCTTCGAGGCGGAGAAGATCCCGGGCGGCAAGATGCGCACGATCCGCGAGGACGGCTTCAACATGGAATGGGGGCCCAACGGCTTTCTCACCAACAAGCCGCATTCCCTGGAGCTGGTGAAGGAGCTGGGGATAGAGGCCCGGCTGGCGCGCTCATCCGACCTCGCCCGGAAACGGTTCATCTACTCCGGGGGCAGGCTGCATCGCCTCCCCGAGACTCCGCAGGCGTTCTTCTCCTCCGACCTTCTCTCCCTGCGCGGGCGGCTCCGGATCCTCGGAGAGCCCTTCGCAAAGGGGCCTCCCCTCGGCGTGGACGAGTCGCTCGGGGACTTCGCCCGAAGGAGGCTGGGCGGCGAAGCGCTTGAGAAACTGCTCGATCCCATGGTGACGGGAATATACGCGGGTGACCCAGACAGGATGTCGCTGCGCGCATGCTTCCCGATTATCCACGACCTGGAGCGCAAATACGGCGGGCTGGTCAAGGGGATGATCTCCCTTCAGAGGGAGCGCCGCAGGGCCGGAGTGAAGCGCGAGATGTCGGCGGGGCCCGGCGGGGTCCTGATGTCCTTCGACGAGGGGGTGCAGACGCTCACCGACGTCCTGGCTTCGCGGCTGGCCGACGGACTTCACACCGCCGTCGCCGTCGACGGCGTGCGGCGAAGGGACGGCAGGTTCATTCTCTCGCTGGTCGAACAGGGGATGCGGGGCGAGATCGACACAGATGCGCTTGTGCTCGCCATCCCTGCATACGCGGCGTCGGCAACCCTTGGAAGCCTCGACCCGCAGATCTCGGATGCCCTCTCCTCCATACCTTATTCGCCCGTTTCCGTAGTCGCGCTGGGATTCGAGCAGGCCGAGCTCGGGAATCCCCTGGACGGATTCGGCTTCCTCATCCCTCGCCAGGAAAAACGGAAGATTCTCGGCGCGCTGTGGGACTCGAGCGTCTTTCCGAACCGCGCGCCGGCCGGCAAGGCCCTTATACGCGCCATGGTGGGTGGAGTCCGCAATCCCGAGCTTGCCGCGCTGCCCTCCGAAGACCTCGTGGCACTGACGCGCGACGAGCTCGCGGCGACAATGGGGATAACGGCCGCCCCCGCCCTCGCCCGCGCCTTCTTCCACGACAAGGGGATCCCCCAGTACCTCGTCGGGCACGGAAAGCTCCTGGAGATGATCGACGGGCGCCTCGCCGCCTTCCCGGGCCTCTACCTGAACAACAACGCCTACCGGGGGATCGCCCTTAACGACTGCGTATTGCAGTCAAGGCTCACCGCGGAGCGGATCGCAAGGGAGCTGTACGCGCCCGCGGGGTGAAAGAAAGGGGGCCAAAAGGCTATTCCCATGAAAACTTATAGAAAGGAGCTGTGGTTCCACCTTCCCGAGCGAATGGGATTCGTCAACATCACCCCCGACGTCGAGAAGTGCCTGCGCGAGAGCGGCGTCTCCGAAGGGCTGTGCCTGGTGAATGCGATGCACATCACGGCCTCCGTGTTCATCAACGACGACGAGAGCGGGCTGCACCAGGATTACGCCCGCTGGCTGGAGGAGCTCGCCCCCCACGAGCCGGTTTCCCGTTACCTGCACAACCGCACGGGAGAGGACAACGGCGACGCGCACCTCAAGCGCCAGGTGATGGGGCGGGAGGTCGTCGTCGCGATAACCGGGGGCCGTCTCGACTTCGGCCACTGGGAGCGCATCTTCTACGGGGAATTCGACGGCCGCCGCAGGAAGAGGGTCCTCGTAAAGATCATCGGTGAGTGATGGAGCTTCCCCCTTCCCGGTCCCCCGCATCGGTATTCGCCCCTTTTTCGGCGAATCCCGGGGCGATGCTGCTCGAGACCCAGCGGGCAGATGTCCGGGACCGCTTCTCGTATCTCCTGAAGGATCCTGAAAGGATCCTTTCCGCCTCCCGTCCGGATGAAGTTCCCTTGCTGCTTGAAGAAGCGGGGGCATGGCAGGCCCGCGGGTTTCCGGTCGCCGGATTCATCGCCTATGAAGCTGGGTACGCGCTGGATAACGCTTTCGCTCCCCCGGATACGCGTGCCGAACATTTCCCTCTCGTATGGCTTGGCGTCTACCCGGGGGTGCTGCGGTTCGACCACCTGCGCAAAATATGGGATCCAGGCGGCCATTCCCCTCCGGAGTGGGCGTCAGGCGAGGAGAAGAATCCGCCATCTGCCTGTCTTGGGGAGCTTGAACCGGATTTCTCGTTCCGGCGGGAAGAATATGAAGGCAGGGTAGAGGAAATCCGGCGGGCCATCTTCAGGGGCGATGTGTACCAGGCCAACCTGACCGGCAGGTTCGTTTTCCCTTTCCCGGGCGACCCGTTCGCGCTGTACCTGCGGTTGCGCGCCGCGCAGCCGGTGCAGTACGGGGCGTTCCTGCGGACCGGGTCGTACTGCATCGTCTCGCAGTCTCCGGAACTGTTCTTCCGCGTTCGGCGCGGGGAGATAGAAGTCCGCCCGATGAAGGGGACGGCCGCGCGCGGCCTGTCCGCTTCCGAGGACCGCAAGGCCGCAAGGGACCTCAAGGCGGACCCGAAAAACCGGGCCGAAAACGTCATGATAGTCGACATGCTCAGAAACGACCTGGGGAAGGTGTGCCGGACCGGCTCGATCCGGGCCTCGCGCATGTTCGAGGTGCAGCGGTACCGCACGCTGCTTCAGATGGTCTCGACCGTATCCGGAACGCTTCTGCCCGGGACGACGCTGCTCGATCTGTGCCGCGCCCTGTTTCCCTGCGGATCCGTCACCGGCGCGCCGAAGATCTCCTCGATGCGCCTGCTGCGGCGGCTGGAGCCCTCGCCCAGGGGCGTCTACACGGGGGCGATCGGCATCCTCATGCCGGGCGGAGACATGGCGTTCTCCGTGGCCATCCGGACGGTGACGGTCAGGAACGGAACGGCCGAAGCGGGCGCGGGGGGCGGCATCGTTTGGGACTCGGATCCGGACGGGGAATTCCGGGAGGCGCATCTGAAGGCGCGCTACCTGGTGGATCCGCCCGCGGACTTCGAGCTGATCGAAACCCTTCTATGGACGCCGGACGGCGGGTGCCGATACCTCGGCGACCACCTTCGGAGACTTTCCTCCTCCGCGCGGTATTTCGGTTTCCGGTTCCGCCGCGAGGCGGCGCTCAAGGCTCTGGATTCGGCCGTCAGGGACGGCGGAACCGCCGGACCGTGCAAGGTGCGGATGCTCCTGCGGGCGGACGGGCACGTCTCGGCGAGCGTATCGCCTCACTCCGGCGGGCGGGACGCTTCCGCGCCTGGCAGGGTCGCGCTCTCGCGCATCGCCGTCTCGTCCCGCGATCCCTTCCTGCGGCACAAGACGACAAACCGCGCCTGGCGGGACGACGAGCTTCGGAATGTACGCGAGGCCGGGTTCGACGAAGTGTTGTTCCTTAACGAGCGCGGCGAGTTGACCGAAGGCGCGATCAGCAACGTCTTCCTGGAAATATCCGGGCGGCTTTACACCCCCCCTTCGGCCTGCGGCCTCCTCGAAGGCGTATACCGGCGGCGGCTGCTGTCGGACCGCAGGATGCGCGCCTCGGAGAGGGTCCTTTTCGCGGAGGATTTGCGAAAGGCCGACAGGATCATCCTCACGAACTCGGTCAGGGGCGGCGTTTTCTGCACCCCGTCCTGATCTTCCCTTGAACCGACGCGCGGCGAAGGCTGAAGGCTATCCCCTTCTCCTGCGGGCGAGCAGCGGAAGCATGGGAGAGAACAGGACCAGGAGGTTGATCGCCGAAGCGGGAACGGACGGGCTGCGGGCGCCTCCCGAAGCCATTGCGCAGCCGCCCCCGCCGGTTCCTCCCGGCGCGACGTCGGAACCGCCGACAGGCGCGGCGATTTCGGCCGGTGAGGCAATGAATGCGTGTTTCTCCCCGTAACCGGTAATCCCGGATCCTGCAACCTGCCCGGCATCGTTCAGTGAAACCGCTTCCGTCGCGCTCCACCCGGGAAAATACAGCTCTTCGTATGCGGCCCCGGTTCGCACGAAACTTCGGCGACCGGACGGCGATTCGCCGTATCCCGCCACCGTGGAAGAATTGTTTATCGCCATCGCGTTGGAGGACGACCATCCCGGAGGCGTCATGAATATATAGAAGCCTCCGGAATAAACGAATCCTTTTTCCGAATTTTCCTGCAGGGAGGAAACCGCCACGAGCCCGGATTCGTTCAAGCCCCGCGGGACCACGAAGCTTGCGCCGGGCGGGTTGACGTTCAGGTATCCGGTGCCCGGCAGGAACAGCCTGGCGGTGTTCTCCGCGCTTCCCAGCACTTGGCCCGCGGCGTTCGCGCCGACCGCGACCGTGAGCCCCGGCAGCAGCTCGGGCACACCGTTCCGGGATATGTACGCCCCGAACTCCCCGCTGCCGGTCACGGCCCCGTCCTCCGCGACGAAGGCCGCCTCGGAGAAAGCCCATCCGGGCGTCGGGTCCAGGTACCTTCCTCCGGTATAGAGGAATGCGCGGGGGCGGCCGCCGATGACCGCGGTGCCGGCGACATCCCCGCGGCCGTTCACCCACACGGCCCTTGCGCCGGTCGCTCCGGGAGGGAGAAGCTCAGTAAGGGCCCCGGCCGACCACAGGAATCCGCGCTCGCCCGAACCGCTTGTTCCATGGCCCGCCACCTCTCCCCGGGAGTTGACGGACGCTGCGTGCGATTCGGTCCAGCCGGCAGGATGAAGATCAATATACGTATAGGAGCACGATGCCTTGACCGGAAACATCAAGGATAACGCAATCAACAGCAGCCCTGCGCCGAATGCCTTCATCTTTCCCCTTTCCGCGGTTGAATCCATGCGGGAAAGGAAAGCAAATACCGGTCCTTCGGATAATTAATTTTAGTATTATGCTTTTAAAGAGGTTTTTCTTCTGAATAGGAAGTTCAGTGGAATGGATGGGTAAATATTTTCACACATTTCTAAAATATAGGTAATTTTTACTCCATTAGTCCCCAATCAATACTCCCATGATCAAGCCGTTTTCCGCAGCGGAGGTTCCTGCCTGCCCGATCGAGCCTCCAATCCTGCACCGGGGATTTCTCGCGGCGGGGCGCTCCCCTCCTTGCGAATGCCTCCTGATTCTTTAATGCCCCCCGGTCCGCCGGACAGGTAGTCCGATAACGATAACGGCGCAAATTCGAACGTGGAATAAAACGGGGCGGCGTCGCAGATGTTCTCCGCAAGCAGCATCTCGAGCTGATCCGTCGTGAGCGGGAACTTCCTGAACCGTTCCATGCGCTTGACGATCGGGCGCATGACCGAAAGCGGTATGCGGACCTTGCCGGCGCGGCGCCCGGCGCTTTCCGCCACCTTGTCCAGCAGCTCGGAGTAGGAAATCCGTTCCGGCCCGCCCACTTCGAATACCTTGCCTTCGGCGTCCGGCCGCTGCAGCGCGTCTGCGATCCCCTTTACGAGGTCTCCGATGAACACCGGCTGCAGGCGGTAGGCTCCGTCCCCCGGCACCGGCACGAACGGCGCCTTCGAAATGATCGCCGCCAGCTCGTTTATGAACTGGTCTTTGGGCCCGAATATCACCGACGGCCGGAAGATCGTCCACGCGAGCCCGGATTGCCGGACATGCTCCTCCGCCCTCCCCTTCGTGTCGAAATACCTCGTTGGGGCCCCCCGGCGCGCCCCGAGGGCGCTCATGTGGACGAAGCGGGGGATTTCCCACCGCCTGGCCGCATCAACCGCGTTGCGGGTGGCGTCCACGTGTAACCGCTCGAACGTGATCCCCCGCTTCGGGAACTCCCGGATTATTCCGACCAGGTGAACGATCGCGGACGTCCCCTGGGCCGCATACTCCACCGCTTCCCGGTCGGTGACATCGCCGGGCGTCACCCGGCAGGCGTTCCGCACGTCTTCCGGTATCCGCGCTTCCGATCCGGCGCGGACGAGCAGCCTGGGCAGGTGCCCCCGCGCTATCAGGGCGCGGCACACGTGCGTCCCCACGAATCCGGTCCCCCCGGTGACCAGAACTTCACGATAATCCATGGCGGCTCCCAGTACCATGGACGTATGATGCCGGAATCGGGCCCGGCATTTCGTCCCACTTGCCTGGCAGGCGGCTTTGTGGCATCTACAACATTGGGACCCGGCGTCCCGTCTCCCTATTCTCCGGGGAAGGAGGAATCCATGCCAACCTATTCTTTCGAATGCAAGAAGTGCGGCAAGAAGTTCCTTGAAATACTTTCCTTCCGGGAGTTCGAGGAAGGGAAGCGGAAGTGCCCGAAGTGCGGCAGCAGGAGCATCGCACAGCTCCTGGAAGGCTTCTACGCGAAGACGTCAAAAAAATCGTAGGCCGGAGGATCGGTGGAGGAGTTCGCGGGAACCGAAACGTGGCGCGTCTTTCGAATTATGAGCGAGTTCGTGGACGGGTTCGAATCGCTCCGGGACATCGGGCCCGCCGTCTCCGTCTTCGGGAGCGCCCGCACCATGAGGAACGACTGGGCCTACAAGACCGCGATGAAGACGACCGAGCTCCTCTCCCGGCGCGGATATTCCATAATCTCCGGGGGCGGCCCCGGCATCATGGAGGCGGCCAACAGGGGAGCCAAGAGGGGGAAGGGACTGTCCATCGGCCTTAACATAACTCTCCCCATGGAGCAGAAGCCGAACCGGTTCCAGGACAAAACGCTCGTCTTCCGCCACTTCTTCTCCCGCAAGGTGATGTTCGTCAAGTACGCCTCCGGCTATCTGATCATGCCGGGGGGATTCGGCACGCTCGACGAGTTTTTCGAATCCCTTACTCTTCTTCAGACCGGCAAGATCCGCCGGTTCCCCGTGGTGATGATGGGGAAAAAGTACTGGGACGGGCTGCTGCGGTGGATGGAGAAAGTCATGGTCGAGGAAGGGACCATATCCAAATCCGACCTCGAGTATTTCTACCTTACCGACGATCCGCATGACGCCGCCGAATACATCGTCAAATTCCACAAGGACCGCATCAGGCCCGTGGGCGAGCGCCGAAGGATGGCCCTGCCGGCGGAGGAGCCGCCGACCCTCTGACGACGGGACGCCGGGAAGGGAACAGGGGACAAGCCATGGGAAAGCGGATCGTCATGTATACGACTTCCTGGTGCCGCGACTGCCGGGCCGCGAAGAAGTTCCTCGACGCGCGGGGAATCGCGTACGAAGAGATCGACATCGAGAAGAACCCCGATGCGGCGCAGATCGTGATGAGACTGAACGAGGGGCTGAGGAAGGTCCCGACGCTCGACGTCGAGGGGGCCATCGTTTCCGGAGACGGTTTCGACGCGGCCAGGTTCGAGAACGACCTGCGCGCCACCGGGGCGCTCTGACCCTAAGCCAGGAACGACATCACTTCGCCGTTGAACGATTCGGCGTTCTCCGCGAAAAGCCGGTGGGGGGCCCCGGGCAGCAGCACCAGGCTGGCTCCCGGGATGAGCCCGGCTATGCGTTCGGAATTTTGCGGAGGCACGAGGCGGTCGGCCGTCCCCGCGATCACCAGCGTGGGTGCGCGGACTGATCTCAGCCGGTCTCCCGCCGAATGGCCGACCGCCGCTGCCAGCTGCGCCGCGTAGCCTTCCATCGAAGCGGGCGCGGAGAGCCTCCTCGCCATGAACGCCCCTATCTCCCCGGGATGTTCCGCCTGGAACCGTTCGGTGTACAGGAAGGGGATCATGCGCCGCAGCTCCTCCTCCCTGTCCCCCCCGGGAGCGCGTACGAAGGCGGAGAGCGCCTCGGGAGACGGGCGCGCCGATACGTCTCCCCCCGGGGAAGTGCAGGCAAGCACGAGCCTCTCCACCGTTCCCGGGTGCCGCAGGGCCAATTCCTGCGCGATCATCCCGCCCAGGGACACGCCCAGCACGTGGGCGCGCCTTGAATCCAGGAAAGCCAGGATCGCCGCCGCGTCGTCGGCCATAAGGGCGGTGGTATAAGGCCCCGGCGGCGATTCGCTCTCCCCCGAGCCCCTGTTGTCGAAGGTGATCACCCGGAAGCGCCGCCCGAACGCGGGGACCTGGTCGATCCACTCCCTCCGGTCGCTCCCCAGCCCGTTGATCAGCAGGAGGGGAAAGCCGTCGCCGTGGACCTCGTAGGCCATGCGGAATCCCGGGGCATCGGTGAAAGGCATCGCCCCATTATAGATCGGAGCGGGCGCCCGGCAACCGTCGTAGAATGAAACTTCGATGGACGCCTTTCTCCTCAAGCGGATCGTGGCCGAGCTCGCGGCGGAGCTGGCCGGCGCGCTCGTATCCAAGGTCCACCAGCCGGCGGAAAAGGAGATCGTCCTTACGCTCTGGACCGGCCGGGAAGAGAAGCGCCTCCTTCTCTCCGCCGACGCGGAACTCTGCCGCGTCCACCTTTCCTCGCGCAAAGTCCCGAATCCCCCTTCCCCGCCCAGGTTCTGCCAGTTCCTGAGGCGCCACATGGAAGGGATGCGCATCGAAGGCCTGTCCGTCGCCCCGTTCGACCGGCTGGTTAAAATCGATTTCGTCGCCTCGCGCCCGGATCCGGTCCACCGTCGGACGGCCCTTTACGCCGAACTTTACGGACGGCACGCCAACCTGATATACGCGGACGAGGACGGAGCGATCCTCGAGCCGCTGCGCGAGGTGTCTTCCGAGGAGAGCCGCATACGGGAGGTCTTTGCCGGGATCCCGTATCGACCGCTTCCCCGGCCCGAACGTATTTTCCTGCCGGAATTCACCGCGGCCGACGCCGAACGCGTTTGCGCGCTGTCCGTCGGGGGCTTCCCCCGCACCCTGCAGCATGAAATCTCGGGGTTGGGACAGGAGCTGGCGAGCGAGGCCGCCGGACGCGCCGGGGGCGGTCCCGCGAAACTTT
Source organism: Deltaproteobacteria bacterium (assembly GCA_050263095.1). GTDB lineage: Bacteria > Desulfobacterota > Deferrimicrobia > Deferrimicrobiales > Deferrimicrobiaceae > FEB-35. Next base: position 19,880 of record JBLNEW010000093.1, read on the forward strand.
ACGCGGCGATCCGTGAGTTCGTGCGCCGTTACGAAGAGAACGACTTCTCCCCGGGAATCGGCACGCTACCCTCCGGCAGGAAACGGCTGCTCCCCTTCCCGTGCCCGGCCGCGGGCTTTACCGGCTTCGCCCCGTTTCCGGGCGCAAACGCCGCCGCCGATGCGTTTTACTCGGAAGCCGCGGCCGCGCGCGAGCTGGCGGTCTTGAGGCAGCAGCTCGGCTCGCGCATCCACTCCCTGCTGAAAAAAGAACGTCACAAGCTGGAAAACGTCGGAGGGGACGAAGAGCGGCTGGCGGAGGGCTTGAAAGGGGGCGAACACGGGGAGTTCCTTAAAGCCCACCTGCAGGAGCTGCGAAAGGGGATGACGGAGTATTCGCGGATTCCCCTCGACCCCTCGAAGACCCCCGTGGAGAACATGACCCGGTATTTTCTTCTGCACAAAAAGGCGAAGAGGGCGATCGACATCGTCCGGAAGCGCAAGCGCGAAGTGGCCGAGTCCGTGTACTACCTGGAATCGCTGGAAGGCCTGCTTGCGGCCGCGATAGCGCGGGAGGAGCTGATCGCCGTACGGCAGGAGCTATCCCAGGCGTTCGCGCCGAAGAAGGCGCGCAAGGTCGCAAAGAAAAGTCCGCGGCGCCCCGATGCCGCCGGGACGCCGGTCCCGCAGGTGGACCGCCTCGAGTTCGCGGGATATCCGATCCTCGTCGGCAGGAACAACGTCGGCAACGACCGGATCGTAAAGGAACTCTCGGCGCCCGGCGACCTGTGGCTGCACGCGCAGGGGATTCCGGGAAGCCACGTGCTCGTCAAGGTGACCGCGGGGAAGGAGACGCCGGCCGCGGTGATCGAGGAGGCGGCGCGTCTCGCCGTGCTGCACAGCAAGGCGAAGGGGCAGTCTAACGTGCCGGTGTTCCTGGCCGAGGCGCGGCACGTCTCCAAGTTCAAGGGGGCCAGGCCAGGCCTTGTACGCATCGCGAAATACCGGACTGTCACCGTCCGCTGATCAGCCGTTCGAACGGTTCGTGATGGGCATGCGGCGGTCCCTGCCAAGGGCGCGGGGCGTTATCTTCACTCCCGGAGGGGCCTGCCGCCGCTTGTATTCGCTCCGGTCGACGAGGGAGACTACCTTCAGCACGACATCCTCGGGAAACCCCCTTGCGACCATTTCCGGGATGCTGCGGTCCTTCTCCACGTACATCCGAAGGATCGGATCGAGAACGTCGTATTCGGGCAGCGAATCGGAGTCCCGCTGGTCGGGCTTGAGCTCCGCCGACGGCGGCCGCGTCAGGACCCGCTCCGGTATCACCGGGGCGCCCTGCCTGCCGTTGTAGTACCGGGATACCCGGTAGACCATCGTCTTGTAGAGGTCCTTGATGACGGCGAACCCGCCGGCCATGTCTCCGTAAAGGGTCGCGTATCCCACGCTCATCTCGCTCTTGTTGCCGGTCGTAAGCACGAGCGAGCCGAACTTGTTGGATAAGGCCATGAGCAGCATCCCGCGTATCCGCGCCTGGATGTTCTCTTCGGTGGCGTCGGGCGGGAAGGCCCGGAACGTCCCGGCAAGCGCCGCGAGCATCGCGGCGAAGGGCTCGCCGATGGGCAGGTCGATGCACCGGATGCCCATGTTGTCGGCGAGCAGGTGGGCATCCTCCACGCTCTGGGGCGACGTGTACGGGGAGGACATCGTGACTCCCGTGACGCGGGAGGGGCCAAGCGCCTCGACGGCGATCGCGGCCACGAGCGACGAGTCGATGCCGCCGGACAGCCCTATGATCGCGCCGGGGAACCGGTTCTTCTCCACGTAGTCGCGCGTTCCCAGCACCAGCGCGTTGAAGATCTCCTCCTCTTCTCCGGGGACCGGGGCTACGGGGCCTGCGTCCCCGTCCACGTCGCAGACCAGAAGTTCCTCCCTGAACAGCTCCGCGCGCGCCAGCAGCTCCCCCTTGCCGGAGACAACCATGCTCCCGCCGTCGAAGACGAGCTCGTCCTGCCCGCCCACGAGGTTGCAGTATGCTACCGGCTTGCCGGAGCGCCGCGCGTGGCCCGCCACAAGCTCCCGGCGGGTTTCCCACTTGCCCGCGTGATACGGCGAGGAGGAGATGTTTACGATCATGCGGGCGCCGGCTTTCGCTTCCCGGGGGAGCGGGCCGCCCCGGACCCAGATGTCCTCGCAGATCGTGATCCCCACCGGCTCGCCGCCAGCCCTGAACAGCATCGGATCCTTCCCCTTGCGGAAATACCGGACCTCGTCGAACACGCCGTAGTTCGGCAGGTGCATCTTGCGGTAGACGCCCCGCACCCGCCCCCCGGAGGCGATCCCCGCCGCATTGTAGTTCCGCCCGTCCTTCCCCCGGTCGACGAACCCGACGACGGCCGTGATTCCTGAAATCCTCTTCGCCAGATCCCGCCATGCGGCCATGTTCTCCTCTATGAACGAAGCCCGCAGCAGCAGGTCCTCCGGCGGGTACCCGGTAAGCGCAAGCTCCGGAAAGACGACCAGCCGGGCGCCCTTCCCCTTGGCATTATCCGCGAATTCCAGGATTTTCCGCGCGTTGCCTGCGATGTCTCCGACCGTCGTGTTTATCTGCGCAAGCGCGATTCGAAGCGGTTTCATGTCCTCATTCTCCGGGAAATCGTCCCGGGTGGGAAGACCGCAAGGGGCGTGTGGAAAAATTCCCTTCGCCCGGTATAGTACCCTGTATGCCCCGTTCCATCTACGACCGGAACTATGTCCTGCTGAACGTCTCCAACTTCCTCTATTCCCTGTACGCCACGGTTTTCATCTTCCTCCCGCCGTTCCTCTATCAGCTCGGCGTCCGGGAGGGGGAGATCGGCCTCATAATGGCTACCGGCACGCTGGTATCCGTGGGCCTCAAGCCCGTCAACGGCCTCTTCGTCGACCGCGGGGGCCGCACGGCGTTCCTGGTATCGGGCGCTCTCCTTGCCTGCGCTTCAACCATCCCCTGGCTGTTCGTCACTGAGAAGGGGGCGCACCTCTTCGCCATCCGCATATTCCAGGGCGCCGCGTACTCCTTCTTCGCCACTGCCTCGTACGCCTATATCGCCGCGGTGGCGCCTGCGGACCGGCGTGCCGAAGCCCTGGGGGTGTTCGGGCTTTCGTTCTTCATCCCGACTGCCCTCGGCGGCTGGCTGGGGGAGTGGGTGATCGGGGCGGCAGGGTTCAAGGCGCTCTTCCTGTCCGCGGCCGCGATCGCGTTCCTCTCGGCAGTTCCGCCCCTGCGGATGAAGGAGCCCGGAGTCAGCTCGCGGCTGTCCTACGCCTCGCTTCTGGATTTCCTCTCGCGCCCTTACTTCATCCCCAACTCGGCGGGATTTCTTTTCGGGATGGCGTACGGCTCGCTTTTCACCTTCCTGCCCGTCTTCCTGCTGATCCGGCGGATACCCTCGCTCGGCATCTTCCTCGTCGTCTACGCCCTCTCGGTGATCGGAACGCGGACGCTGGCGCGCAAGCTCGCCGACCGCATGCCCAGGGAACGTCTAAGCCTCGTCTCCCTTCTTCTCCTGGGGGCGGGCATCCTCGCCATCCCGTTTCTTTCGGGCCCCGTGGGTCTTTCCCTGGTGGCGGCCGTCTCCGGGACAGGGCACGGGTTCCTCTTCCCATCGCTCTCCGCGCTTATCCTGGACCGCGCCGGAAGGGAGAAAGGAGGGATCGCGATGGCCATGTTCACCGGGGCGTTCGACATGGGGCTGGTGATCGGGGCCGCAGCTTTCGGGTTCGTGGCCGAGCACCTGGGATACGCGATGATGTTCTTTTCCTCGGCAGGCATGACCGGGGCGGGGGCGCTCTTCTTCTTCATGCAGGACCCTGCGTTCCGGAAAGCATCGCCTCCCGGACCTGTCTCATGAGCGCCGGGATGTCGGCAGCCGACTTCCCTTCCGTCGGTATGGGGGGGAACACCTCCACGACGACCTTTCCGGGCCTTATCCGGAGCGTGTCGGCCGCCACGATCTCCCTCGTCCCGGAAACCTTCACGGGGACGATCGGCATCCCCGAATGCATGGCCATCCAGAAACCGCCTTTTTTCAGCGACTGGAGATTCCCGTCCCTGCTGCGCGTCCCCTCCGGGTAGATCATCACCGAGTTGTTCCCCGAAAGTCCGGAAAGCGCCCGTTCCAGGGCGGCCTTCGACCCTTCCGGATCGGACCGGTCGACCATTATCTGCCCGCCGGCGAGCAGGACCCATCCGAAGACGGGGATCTTCGACAGCTCCTTCTTGAACACCCAGTGCAGGGGGTGTGGTATTACGGAAGCCAGCGCGGGCGAATCGGCGTGGCTTACGTGGTTGGACATGAAGACGTACGGCTTCCGTATGTCGATATTCTCCAGCCCGCGGCACGATACCTTGACCCCGAGGGCGATCAGCGCTATCCGGGAATAGTTCTTCGAGACCCAGAGAAAAAGTTTTCCCTTGAGCGCCTTTCCGGGTAGCAGCAATCCGAGCAGGCTCGCGGGCACGCCGAAGACCAGCGTGAGAAATCCGATGAAAAAAAGCTGCAGGGCGTTCAGGATCGTCATCTCTCGGGGGAACGCCGTTTCCCGGTTTGCCGCCTGCCTTCCGGGCAGACCGGCAGCAGCGGGCATTCCGGGCACAGGGGTTTACGCGGGCGGCAGGTCTCGCGGCCCAGCCGGATCAGGTTGATATGCAGCGGCATCGCCTCCCCGCGCGGAACGTGCGGCTCCAGGATGAGGGCCGCGCGGGAGAGGTCCGCGGCCGGGGGCACCAGTCCCAGCCTCCTTGTCACCCGCAGGATATGCGTGTCGACCGGGAACGCCTCCATGCCGAAGGAAAAGAGCAGGACGACGTTGGCGGTCTTGACGCCGACGCCCGGAAAGGACGTGAGGTAGTCCCGCGCTTCGTCCCGAGGCATGCCGCCCAGGAAATCCAGGGAGTATCCGCCGCGCTCCCTGTGGATCCGGCAGAGGCAGCAAAGGATCGCCTTGGCCTTGGCCCTGGCCAGGCCTCCAACCCGTATCGCATCTTCCACTGCACCCTGCGGTGCCGTTGCAAGGAGCTCGAACGTCGGAAACCGGCCCATGAGAGAGGCGAAGGCCCTGTCCCGGTTCGCGTCGGTCGTGTTCTGGGAGAGAATGGTAAGGACCAGGTTGGACAGCGGGTCGGTCCGGTGCGCAGAGCGGCGCGGGCGGCCGAACCGTAGGGAGAGCCGGTCCGACACGTCGCGCATGCGCGCCGGGAGGCTCATCCGCGGACGCGGGCGCCCGATCACTCCTTGCCGTCCCCCTCCAGTAAGACCGCCAGTCGAAGCCCGGGCTCGCTCAGGCGGACGGCCGGCTGAAGCTCCCAATACTCTATGAATCCCTTTTCCCGCAGCCCCCGGACGGCATCGTCGAGCTCGTTGCGCTCCAGTCCCGCCTCGTCGTCCAGCCCCGACAGACCGGGCGTCGCCCCCGGCCCGATCTCCCGGTAAAAGCCCAGGAGGCAGCGCAGGAGCTTCTTCTCGGCTCCGGAAAGAGAGGGGCTTGTCACGCCTTCTCCGCCGGTGGGGGCGCCGTCGGCTTGCGGAGAGAGGCCAGCTCACCCTCGAGCTCCCGCACCCTGCGGCCGCGGCGCATCGACGTGGGCAATCCGAACAGGAGCCCTACGAGGACGCCCGCCCCGAACGCGAGGACGATTACGACCAGGAGGGAGGTGCTTCCGGAAAGGTGGAGGAAATTGACCGTCAGTATCCCCGGATTCTGGACGGCGAACGCCGCCACCAGGGCCAGCAGCACGATGATGAGCAGAAGCGCCGCTCTCATTTCGGAAAAAATTATAGCACGCCTTCGCCGGGGTCTTTCAGGTTCCGTATATCGGTCAAGACCCGCGAACAGTGCTCCACCCCGGGGCACTCTATATCGCACGGGTCGATGTGGGTCACCACGTGGGCGTTCCCAAGGGCGAGCCGGACCTCCTTTTCCAGGTGGTCCGCCACCCTGTGGGCGTCCTCCAGCTTGTATTCCCTGCAGACGACGACGTGGAAATCCACATGCTTCTGCGAGCCTGCCCGGCGGGTCCGCAAGTCGTGGAAATCGACTATCATCGGGCGGTGCCTTTCGATGACCTCGCGAACCAGCTCCACGCTTTCCTCGGGGAGCCCCCGGTCCATTAGGTCCTCGATCGCCGGTAACAGCAGCTTCGCGGCGACGACCACTATGTATATGCCCACCACGAGCGCCACTCCGGGGTCCAGCCACGCCCACCCCGTGAGCCGGAACACGATGAGCGAGCAGAGTATGCCGGCATTCGTGTAGACGTCGGTTGCGAAGTGGACCGAATCGGCGACGAGAGCGGGGGATTCGGTCTCCTCGCCCGCTTTCCGGATCCGCCTGGAGATGTACCAGGATGCCGCGAGCGCGACCGCCATGACGGCGATGCCCTTGTCCGCCGAATCCGGAACCCTCCTCTCGATCAGCCGCCTGATCCCCTCCCACACCACCCACCCGCCCGTGGCTGCGATGACGGCCGCCTGGAAGACGGTTGCGAGCGTCTCCACCTTCCCGTGCCCGTATGGATGGCTCGTGTCGGCCGGGTGCATCGCCTTCCGGATGGACAGGAGATTGACGCCGGACATGAAGATGTCCGCCATGCTGTCGAAGGCGGACGACAGGACGCCGAGCGATCCGGACAGGATCCCCGCCACGAACTTGGCGCAGGCAAGGCTTACGGCGCACAAGAGTGAGAACCAGGCGGTCCCGATCCGCTTGCGCTCGATATCCCCGATGCGACGGTTGTCGGCCATGCTGCCCGTGCGTCCTTAAGAGATAGTCACGTGCCGGAACCCGACGCAATGTGAGGCGGCGCCGATTCCCGCGTGAATTGACAGGTTTGGATATACTTTGCAAGAATAACACATCCCATCCCGGGAGGGCCAACGTGGTCCAGAAAACGAAGAAGATCTGGATGGACGGCAAACTGATCGACTGGGAAGACGCCCGCGTCCACGTGCTGGCCCACACGCTGCATTACGGGGTCGGGGCGTTCGAGGGGATCCGTTGCTACAAGACGGAGGAAGGCGCCCCGGCCGTCTTCAGGCTCAAGGAGCACGTGGACCGGCTGTTCGACTCGGCGCACATCCTGATGCTGGAGATCCCGTATACCGCCGAGGAGATATGCCAGGCCGTCCGCAAGACGCTTAACGCGAACGGGCTCGCGGAGGGGTACATCCGTCCGGTCGTCTTCATAGGCGAAGGGGAGATGGGGCTTTTCGCGCGCACGAACCCCGTGCACGTGGCCATCGCGGTCTGGCCGTGGGGGTCGTACCTGGGGGAAGAGGGGCTCAAGAAAGGCATCCGCGCCAAGGTCTCCTCCTTCAACCGGCACCACGTGAACGCGGCGATGACCAAGGGGAAGGTTAACGGGTACTACGTAAACTCGGTCCTGGCCAAGTGGGAGGTTGTGAAGGCCGGATACGACGAGGCGATCCTGCTCGACACCGAGGGATACGTGGCGGAGGCGTCGGGGGAGAACATATTCATCGTCCGCAACGGCATTCTCCAGACCACCCCTCTCACCTCGATCCTGCCCGGGATAACGCGTGATTCGGTATTGACCATCGCGCGCAAGATGGACCTTCCCGTCAAGGAGGCGCGGTTCTCTAGGGACGAGATGTACATTGCCGATGAGGTGTTCTTCACCGGCACGGCTGCCGAGATAACTCCCGTGCGGGAAGTGGACGACAGGCGCGTGGGGACCGGCAAGCCGGGGCCCGTCACCAAGCAGATCCAGGAAAAGTTCTTCGATATCGTGCGCGGCAGGGACGCGTTGTTCCAGCATTGGCTGGACACGTCAAGGTGACGCCGCCCGAGGGCGCGAACAGGGCTTGAAAGTCTAGCCGGGGAATTCGGGATACAGCTTTTTTCTGCACTCCGGGCAGATGCTGTGGCTGAACTCGGCCTCCGACCGCTCCTTGATGTAGGTTTCGATCTGGTTCCAGTACCCCTTGTCATCCCGTATCTTCTTGCATGAAGCGCATATCGGCAGCAAGCCGCTCAACGTCTTGACGCGCGCAAGCGCATCGCGGAGCTCGCCGATGAGCAATTCCCTTGCCTTTTCGTTGTTGCGCAATGATTCGAAGATGGGGCCTATAAAGACGACGCCCCCGAACATGAGCGCCGAGGTGGCCAGGCCCACAACCTCGTAAAGAAGGTCCATGTCGTGCGGCGGCTCGCCCGAGAGCAGCCGGTAAACAGTGAAAGCCCGCCGAAGCGCCATTCCGAATATGGCGCCGGAGATCAGGATCCAGGCTACGCTCCTGCCCGAAACGCGTATCAGTCTCAGGGCGAAATACCCCGTCGCTATCTGAAGAAGTACCGACAATCCGCTCACGAACGCCAGTTCCATCGGAAACCCTTCTCTTGATGCGGCCGCTCGAAGCGGTCCGGACGGGCGAATCTCCAAGCGTTATCCACGGGCGGAACGGAGCTGCCAAGGGACATATCGGACGGCCGTCGGCAAAACTTGATCCCGGGCGCCCGGGCGGGTTCTGGTAGAATTTATGCAATGCTTCGCGTCACCGAAATCTTCGCCAGCATCCAGGGGGAATCCTCCTACGTCGGGTTCCCGTTCGCCTTCGTGCGGCTGACCGGCTGCAACCTGCGCTGCCGGTACTGCGACACGACCTATGCCTACGACGGCGGAGAGGAGTTCTCCATCGAGGAAATCGTTTCACGGGTAGAGGTTTTCGGCATCCCGCGGATCACCGTCACCGGCGGGGAGCCGCTTTTGCAGGCCGAGGCCTGCGACCTGGCAAAGGCGTTTCTCGACCGGGGATACATCGTCCTCGTAGAGACGAACGGCACGGTCCCCTTGGGCCCCCTGGATCCCCGGGCGGTAAAGGTCATGGACGTAAAGTGCCCGGGGTCCGGCGAGGAACGCAAGATCCTCTGGGAAAATTTCTCGGCGCTCTCGCCCCGCGACGAGGTCAAGTTCGTCATCGCCTCGGAAGAAGACTATTCGTATGCAAAGGAGATCATCTCGAAGTACTGCGCAAAGGCCCCGTTCACGGTCCTCCTTTCTCCAGCCTTCGGGCTGATGGCGCCCGACAAGCTCGCAGGCTGGATGGTGGGCGACGGGCTCGCCGCCCGGTTCCAGCTCCAGCTCCACAAGCTCGTGTGGGGCCCCGACGCGAGGGGGGTATGACCGTCCCGCCCAAGCCAAAGGGTATCGTCCTTTTAAGCGGCGGGATGGACAGCCTGGTGCTGGCTGCCTTCGCGACGCGGGAAAGCGACATCGCCCTCCTGCACGTCAATTACGGCCAGCCCACACAGGCGAAGGAGCTTGCCTGCTTCCACGCGATCGCCGACCGCCTCAAGGTCAGCGAGCGGCTGGTCGCCGACATCGGGTATCTCAAGACGATAGGAGGCAGCGCCCTGACCGATCCGGGCATCGCAATCCCCGAGGCCGACCTGCGGCGCGGCGGCGTTCCCGTAACCTACGTCCCATTCCGCAACGCGCATTTCGTGTGCATAGCGGTGTCGTGGGCCGAAGCGATCGGGGCCAGAAACGTCTACATCGGGGCGGTGATGGCCGATTCCTCCGGGTATCCCGACTGCCGGCCCGAATTCTACGAGGCGATGAACGAGGCGATCCGGCGCGGCACCAAGGAGGGAAGCGGGATCGCGGTCCTGGCCCCTTTCGTCCGCCTCAGAAAGAAGGACCTCGTCCTCATGGGCAAGTCGCTCGGCGTGCCGTTCGAGTTCTCATGGTCCTGCTACCGCGAAGGGGAGAAGGCGTGCGGGCGGTGCGATTCGTGCGCCCTCAGATTGCGGGCGTTCGCCGAGGCCGGCGTGCCGGATCCCGTCGAATACGAGGACCGGCAGTCCCTCTGAGCCGGCAGCCAAGGCATTGAACCCCCGCCCGGACTTGAAGCAGCTTGCACGCCGCGTCTCGCAGGTCGCTTTCCTTCTCCTTTTCTTCGTCCTGCTGATCAAGACGGACTACGACGGGAGAAACGAGCTCGGCTACCCCGTCAAGATCTTCCTTGACGCCGACCTCCTGGTGTTGCTCACTTCCCTCGTCTCCGCCTGGAAGCTTCCCGCGGCTCTTTTCCTTGCACTGCTGTTCATCCCCGTGACCCTGCTGTGCGGGCGCGCGTTCTGCGGCTGGGTATGTCCGTTCGGGACGCTGCATCACGCCGTGAGCTTCACCGGAAGGAAGCTGGTCCCGGAGCGGGGAGTCAAGACGAAGGGGACGATATGGAAATTCGTCGTGCTGGCCGTGGTTTTCGGCGCGGCGCTGATCGGCGTCCAGCTGGCCGGCCTGCTCGACCCGATCTCGTTCCTGATCCGGTCGCTCTCGTTGTCCGTCCTGCCGGCCGTAAATTACCTGTTCCGCGAATTCCTCGATTGGGGGTTCCGCCTCCCGTGGCGGCAGGTCTCGGACCTGTTCGACGGGGCCTACACGTTCCTGCGGGCCCATTTCCTCTCGTTCTTCCCCGCGCGGTACGACCAGGCGTTCCACTTCTTCGCGCTCCTGCTGCTGGCGCTCTCGCTCGACGTGTACAGGACGCGCTTCTTTTGCCGGTTCGTATGTCCGCTCGGCGGGCTGCTCGGGCTCCTTTCACGGGCATCCCTGATGCGGCTCTCGATGAACGGGAAATGCACTCGTTGCATGCGCTGCCGGGACGTATGCGCAGGCGGTGCCAACCCGCACACGGAGAAGAACTGGTCGCCGTCGGAGTGCGTGACCTGCTTCAACTGCACGGCGGCCTGCCGGGAAGGGGCGCTCGAGTGGAAATTCTCGGTCGCGCGCGGGACCGAGGACAGGATCGACCTGCGCAGGCGCGCGGCGCTGGCGGCCCTGGCGGCCGGCGCGGCATCGGCCGCGGTGATGAGGACCTCTCCCGCGTCGGCGCGGCCCGCCCCGGATCTCGTCCGCCCGCCCGGATCGCGGCCGGAGGGGGACTTCCTTTCCCGTTGCGTCCGTTGCGGCGAGTGCATGAAGGTGTGCATCACCGGGGGGCTGCAGCCGACGTTGCTCTCGGCCGGATTCGAGGGAATATGGACGCCCGTGCTCGTATCGAAGATCGGATACTGCGAATACAACTGCACGCTTTGCGGCCAGGTCTGTCCGACTTCCGCCATACGCCGGCTTTCCCAGGAGGAGAAGCGGAAAACGGTCATCGGGCTGGCATTCGTAGACCCGTCGCGTTGCATCCCGTTCGCCCAGGGGACGCCCTGCATCGTCTGCGAGGAACACTGCCCGACGCCCAGGAAGGCGATCGTATTCACCGAGCGCCCGGGGAAGGAGGGGCGCGTCGTCAAGGTCCCCGCCGTCGTCACGGACCTGTGCATCGGGTGCGGCATCTGCGAGTATAAATGCCCGGTGGTCGATCTTGCCGGTATCCGGGTCACATCCATCGGAGAATCGCGTAATCCGGAGAATCGCCTCAACCTGCCTGCAGGGGCTTATACCGGTTGAAATTTTTTGGTTTTTCCCTTTGACAATTGCCCGTCCTGCCGATAGGATTCATTCGCAAAACGGCCGGGGGCTGATTATCTGGAATTATCACTGAATCTTTTCCCCCTTCCGTCCGTTCTAATAAGCAGGAGACTACAAGGTGGCGCACTTTTACGAAAACAGGCGCGGACAGCCATCCAACTGGGAAGACGTGGGAGGCTTCAACGTCCAGTTGCTGATGGAGATCCGGAACGCGGTGCTGGACGTCGAGTCGGGGGCCGGCCCTCCGCCCGCCGTTCACGGCCTGGCGTTGGACTGGATAAAAAGGCTGCCGCTGTTCGACTTCCCGGACGACGAGATCGGTTAAGCGGGCAGCCCGATTACCTTCAGGTATACCTTCCGTATCCTTTCGGTTTCCATCCTGTACCGTTCCATCGCCTCCCGGTCCAGGTCCGCGGGATCGAACTGCTCGATCGATGCGTCGCGGGACAGGCGCAGGCGGACCTCCAGGGCGCGCAGGTACCGGTAACCTCCGTCCAGCGCCTGGAAATCCTCGACGGAGATCCGTCCCGCGCGCATCAACTCGTAGAGGGCCTTGAGCGTCGAACGGGAGCGCAAACCCGGATTTTCGGGGGCGTACAGCAATTGCAGATACTGGGTGGCGAACTCCACGTCGACGACGCCGCCCCGGCCCACCTTCAGGTTCAGCCTGCGGGTATGCTCCCGCCCGAGCTCCGTCTCCATCCGCATCCGCAGCCGGTGGATCTCCTCCGCCGCGCCGGCGGGCAGAGGGCGGCCGTAGATGAAACGGGCCACTTTCTCCTCCACGGTCTTCCCGAACTGGCGGTCGCCCGCGACGAAGCGGCACTTGAGCAGCGCCTGGCGCTCCCAAAGATGGGCGGAATGTTCGTGGTACGTCTCGAACGCGGCCATGGATGAGACCAGGGGGCCGGCGTTGCCCGACGGGCGCAGCCGGGTATCGAGCTTGTATACGTATCCCTCCCTGGTCACCATGGTCAGAAGCGTGATCAGGCGCTGGGCGACCTTCGCGAAATACTCGTGGTTGGCCACTTTCCTGAACTCGGACGGGTCTGCGCCGGGCGCCGGAACTGTCTCCCCCGCGCAGGAGTAAATGAATATGATGTCCAGGTCGCTGTGGTACGAAAGCTCCTCCGCGCCCAGCTTGCCCATTCCCAGCACGCAGAAACGGGACTCCTCCTCCCCCGCGGCCTCCGCTGCCGTCGGAACGCCGAAACGGCGCGACACCTCTCGCCGGGCGAGGAAGAGCGCGTCGGAGAGCAGGACCTCCGCCAGGGCGGAATGCTGGTACATCCCCTCCTCCAGGGACAGGTTGCCTGCCAGGTCGTGGATCCCGATCCGCAGCGTCTCCAGGTTCTTGAACCGGCGCAGCTCGTCCATCTCCTGTTCGAAATCCGTGCAGGCGGCCAGGATCTCGCCCAGCTGCCGCCGCAGCTCCGCCTTCGTCTTCACTATCGCCGCCAGGTCCTGCTTGAGGAACGTGTCCAGCAGCTCCGGGTGGCGCAGCAGGTAGCCGGAAAGGAAGCGGCTGCTGCCGAACAGCCTTATGAGCGCGTCGATGACCCGTGGATTCTCGAACAGCATCGCGTAGAACATCGTCCGCGCGCCGATCGCAGCCAGGAAACGTTCTGTATGGGCGAGGGCCATGTCCGGGTCCGTCGTCTTGACCACGCGGGCGAGAACCGCCGGGGCGATCTTTCCCAGGTACCGTCTGGCCCGGGCGGAGAGGCGCACGTAAGGCGGCCCGTCACGCAGGGAAGCAAGGTTCCTTCGGGCCGTTTCGGGATCGAAGAATCCCAGCGCCTTGAGCCGCGAGGACGCCTCCTCCTCCTCGATGTCCGGGAAAAACAGCGCCATGACATCGGCGGGGACTTCCGACGGGGCCTCCTCCGCGGCGCCGCGGAAGAGCCGCCCGTAGATCGCGCGGACGCTCCCCGTGTGCCGCTCCAGTTCGGAAAGGAGCGCCTCCCCCCCGGACAGCCCCATGGTCCGTGCCAACCGGTCCAGATCCTCTTCCTTCTGCGGAAGGACGTGCGTCTGCCTCTCCTGGTGCACCTGGATCCTGTGCTCCAGCGACCGCAGGAACCCGTATGCCTCGCCCAGCAGGTCGTGCTCCTCCATGGAAACGAGCCCCTGCCGCGCCAGCGCCGACAGCGCCTGCAGCGTCCCGCGGACGCGCAGCTCCCTGTTCTTTCCTCCGTAGATCAACTGGTAAGCCTGTGCGAAAAACTCTATCTCCCGGATCCCGCCGGCGCCCAGCTTCAAGTCCCGCTCCCCCCTGCGGGCTCGCGCCGAGGCGAGGTTTATCCGCTCCTTCATCTCCTTGATCTCCTCGATAGAGGTGAAATCGAGGGATTTCCGGTACACGAACGGCGTGATCGTCCTCAAGAACTCCTCGCCCACCGCAATGTCCCCCGCGACGGGCCGGGCCTTGATCAGCGCCGCGCGCTCCCACGTCTGCCCCCAGGACTCGTAATAAATCTCCGCGGAGCGCAGGGAGTTCGCGAGGTCCCCCTTGGTGCCCTCGGGGCGCAGCCGCAGGTCCACGCGGAAGACGAAACCGTCCTCCGTGATCTCGGAGACGATTCGCGTGACCATCTCCGAGAGGCGGACGAAGTATTGATGGAAGGTGATCGGTTTGCCTTCCATGCCGCCGTCTGTCGATCCGGCGTCGGTCTCGTACAGGTAGAGCAGGTCGATGTCGGAACTGAAGTTGAGCTCGAAGCCCCCCAGCTTTCCCATCCCCATGACGACGAAGCCGCACTCCCGACCGTCGCTCCCGTCGATACGCGGAGCGCCGTACCTCCCCGTAAGCTGCCGCCTGGCGAATTCCAGGGCGCCCGACAGGGCCGCCGACGCGAGCGAGGAGAGGTCCTCCGTCACCTCGGCAAGGGGGGAGAGCCCCGCGAGGTCGCGCGCGGCGATCCGCGCAACCTCGCGCAGCTTGATGCGCCGAAGGGCCGCCTTGATCTCGCTTTCCGTCCCGGAACTTCTTGCCGCGGCGATCGCCTCGGAAAGAAGCGCCTCGCCCGGAGCCCTGCTGCGGAATCCCCCCTCCAGGAAGAGGAAGGAGAAAATATCCTTTCGCCTCGCTATCTGGTCGGCCAGGAACTCGGACCCTCCGAGAAGCGCGCCGAGAACGGGGAGACTCTCCGGGCGTGACAGAACGCCTGCCAGTTCCTCCTGGGAGAGGGAGTCGGAAAGCTTGGAGAGGTTTAGAAGAAAGGCCAGCGGATCGGCGGCCCGCGCGGCTCCTTCCCATACACCGCCGAGCTGCGCCTCTCCCCACCCGAGACGCTTCCGCACGTCCTCGATCAGCGGAAGGGCCCGGGCGGTGTTCTTGACGCCGAGCGCCAGCAGCCGGTCAAGCAGCGAGAAGGGAGCGGATCCGGGTCGCGCGGGCGGATCTTTCACGGGAACAGATCCCGGATCGCGCGGGAGAACGGGGGACGCAGCACCCCCTTCTCCGTGACGATTGCGGAGACGTAACGCGCCGGAGTGACGTCGAAGGCCGGGTTATAGACGGCGACGCCCTCCGGCGCAACCCGCTTCCCCATCAGGTGGGACACTTCACTCCCGTTGCGTTCCTCGATCGGGATCTCCTTCCCCGTGCGCATCGAAGGGTCGATCGTGGAGCATGGGGCCGCCACGTAAAAGGGCACCTTGTGCGCCCGGCAGAGGACCGCCACGCCGTAAGTTCCGATCTTGTTCGCAACATCGCCGTTGCGCGCTATCCGGTCCGCTCCCACGATCGCCGCCTGCACCCTTCCGTCGCGCATAAGCTTCGCCGCCATGTTGTCCGTGACGAGAGTGCATGGGATCCCGTCTTTCATGAGCTCCCAGGCGGTCAGCCTCGCCCCTTGCAGGAATGGCCGCGTCTCGTCGACGAAGACGTGCACCCTCCTGCCGGCGGACACCGCCGCGCGGACGACCCCAAGGGCGGTCCCGTACCCGGCGGTCGCAAGCGCGCCTGCGTTGCAGTGCGTGAGCACGGAGGAATCATCGGGAATCAGCGCGGCTCCGTGTTCCCCCATCCGGCGGTTGGCGTCCACGTCCTCCTCGCAGATGGCGACGGCCTCGCGCTCGAGCATTCTCCCCGCTTCCTCCGGATCGTCCGGCTGCATTTCGGCCGCCCTTCGCATCCGCTCGATCGCCCAGAACAGGTTGACGGCGGTCGGCCGCGTCGCGCCGAGCATATCCGCGGCATCCCGGAAGGCCGTCCTCCACGGGCGGTTCTCCAGGGCTGCGGACCGGACCGACAGCGCAAGCCCGAAGGCCGCCGCCACGCCGATCGCCGGAGCCCCCCGGACCACCATGGTGCTGATGGCGCCGGCCACGCCCGCGGCGTCCGTATAGCGCAGGATCGTTTCCTCCGCCGGGAGAGCGCGCTGGTCCAGCAGGAGCAGGGCGTCCCCGGTCCATTCGAGCGTCCGGAACGTCACCGCGCCTTACCCCCCTCGAGGGAATGGAAGCGGGCGACCTGTTCGAGGACCTTTTTGCGCAGCTCCCGCGGGGAGCGGCCGGGCGCAAGTATTTCCCCCCTCCTCATCGCCGGCAGCAGCAAGCCTTCCATCACGGCTCCGCATGCGCAAACGACCGATGCGGCAGTCTCCGGCAACACCCTCCGCAAGCCGCATGACGGGCATGCGAAGACCTGCTTCCCCCCCGAGTTCTTGCCTCGCTTCGCGAACGGGGCGCCTTCCACCTCGACGATGTCCAGGGCGAAGTCGACCGTCGGCGCGTTGCTGACGCACGTCCCGACGCCGAAGCCGTCCGCGACGTCCAGCAGGTCCGTTATGTCCTCCTCGCCAAGCCCTCCCGACACCAGTATCCGGACGTGGCCGAATCCCCGCAGGTCAAGCTCCCAGCGGACCTCCTGTATTATCTTGCGGAAGTCTCCGCGGCGCGAGGACGGGGTGTCGAGCCGGACGGCGGCAAGCCGCTTCCCCAAAGCCTGCGCAGCCCGCACCGCCTCGAATTTCTCGTCCTGAAGGGTGTCGATCAGGCATACGCGCGGGACGGACGAATCCACGGCGTCGTCGAAGGCTCGCAACGCCGCAACCGTGTCCCCCAGCACCAGGATGAGAGCGTGGGGCATCGTGCCGACGGGCGATTCTCCCAGGTACTCGGCGCTGCGAACGACGGACACCGAGTCGACCCCGCCTATGAATGCGTTCCGGTCGATTATCGTGGAGAGCGCCGGGTGCATCCGGCGCGCCCCGAAGCTGAGCACTGACTTCTCCCCCGCAAGCCGCTTGATCCGCGACGCCCTGGTGGCCACCCCGGAGGCCTGGCATATGATGCCAAGCATCGCGGTCTCCATCTCGCAGAATGCGCCGTAGGGCCCCTCGATGGAAAGGACGGGCTCACCCGCATGGAACAGCGCTCCCTCCTCCATCGCCCGGATGTCGACCTCCCGTCCGGAGAAGAGCTTGAGCATCTCGTCCATCCCTGCCGCGATCCCGTATCCGTACCCGGCCGGGAAACGCTTGACGAACGCCTCGGCCTTCACCCTGACGCGGTCCTTCCCGGCTTTCTTGAGGGCTTCCATCGTCCGGCGGAAATAGACGTCGGTCGTGTCCCCGCGCCGGATCTCTTCCCAACTGGGGATAGGGTCCATCGTTCCTCCCTCTTGCGAGTTATGCCCGGCGGCGGATCACCCGCACCCCCAGGACCTTCTCCATCTGGTCGAGCGCGAAGGCGTGCGACTTCGGATCCAGTCCCGCCACGTGCGCCTCGTCGACGGTCACGTCGTAGCCGCGCAAGGCGGCCTCGTATGCGATGTAGAGGATGCAGATGTTGGTGACGCAGCCGGAGAGGGAGAGCTTCCGGATCGCGCGACGGCGAAGGACCGACTGGAGCGAGGTCCCGTGGAATCCCGAATAAGACTTCTTTTCCACGACGACGTCTCCGGGCTCCGGGGAGATCGCCGCCACGACGGCGGCGCCGGGCGTCCCGGCGACGGCATGGGGAGGCCACCCCATGCGCGCGAACTCGGGATCGCGCTTCCGGTGGGAGTCGCACACGTAGACAACCAGCTCTCCGGCTTTCCGCGCCCGTGCTATGCGGCGGCGCACCGCGGCAAGTATCTTGCGCGTATCCGGAACCTCCAGCGGGGCCCCGGGCAGGACGAAATCATCCAGCAAGTCGATGACGAGAAGCGCGCTGTCCGAAGTAGCCATGACCGTTCCTCCTACCTCTTCCCCGGCAGAAGCTTTTCCAGGAGTCCCTCCAACGCCTTGTCCGGTCCCTTGCGGTCCGGCTTCTTTTCCTGCTCCGCGCCGGAAGGATCCGATGATCCCGGTTTCCGCTGCATCAGCCCCCGGATGGCCTTCCCTCCGAGCCCGCGGGCAAGCGCCCCCGCGTCGATCGCAATCGAAGGCGACGTTACGGCTCCGGTCATCACAAGAGGGATCTCGACGCGCCCCGAGGGGCCGTCCAGGAAACTTCCCGCCTTGCCCCGCGCCCGGGCCGACATCTCCTTCGAGAGGATGACCGCGCCCCGGAAGTCGAGCGTGCGGTCGAATCCCAGGACGGCCGATCCCGCAAGGCCGATATTGTCCGAGAGGATCCGGAGCGAATCCGTCCGGATTTTCCCCCGTTCGACGCGAAAATCGGCCGAAAGATCGGAGAACGTCGTTTCCGCCGTTCTGCCGGCCGGCACGGGCCGCGCAGGCGAAAGCACCTCCTTGATGCCGGAAACCCCCGCCGCAGCCTCCAGCAGGTCCACACCCCTGATTTTACCATCGGAGACCCTGAAGGACCCCGACCCGGCCGCCGTCCTCGTGAATTCGGCGAAATCCTTCGCCCCCCCGCCGATTTCCGCGGAAAGCTGCGCCTTGCCTGTCAAAAAATCCTTAAGCGTCGTTTTTCGGGACAGGATTTCTTCGGCGGCCACGTCTTTCGCCGCGATCTTGAGCCGGAAATCCGGGCTTCCCCCGGCAAGCCCGATGCGGCCGGAGGCCGTCGCTTCCCCCCCGTACAATCCGACACGCAGGGAATCGAGGAAAATATCCCCGCTCTCGTAGCGGCCTGTTCCCGCCAGGTCGCGGAATTCCAGTCCCCTTGCCTTGCCTGCGTCTATCCTGACGTTCCCGCGCGCGGAGATCGCGTTCGCCTCCTTGCCCTTTTCCGCCGCGGAATCCCGCCCGGCTTTCTTTGCCTGACCTTCCGCTTCCCCAGGGGGGAAGAGCTCATCCAGGTCCAGGTAGGCCAGATGGAAGCTCAGCGGGCCGGTCCGTGCGGTTCCCAGGGAGACCGGCCCGGAAAGCGTGAATCGACGGCCGTTCAGCAAGCCCGAGAGCTGCTTGAAGTCTACGGTTTTTTCGGATAGCTGCACCCGCCCGTCAAGGCCCTGCAGGGTAATTTTCGGTTCGGGGATCCTGAAGCCGGCTTCTCCAAGCGAAAGCGCCGCTTCCCATGCGTCCTTCGCTTCAGCCGATGCCCTCTTCCCGTTTGCCGTGACTGTCATCCGCCCGGCGGGAGCCCATTTCGAGACGCCGTCGCCGCCGCTTTTTGCGAACTCGGCAAGCGACGCGATCGCGGCCGAAGCGATCCACTCCCTTTTTCCCGTCTGCGGAGAAAACGTTGCCCGGCCACTCGCGGAAAGCGATGCGTACCGCAAGTTCGCTTCGACTGCCATCGCCTGAAGGCGCCAGGAAACCTTGACGGCAAGCGCAGCCACGCCCTGCAGGGGAAAAATTGACAGCGCATCCGGAGGGCGCGCGAATATGCCGGCGACGTTCCCGACGTCGATCTTCGGGAACGTGAAGACCAGGTTCATCTCCGCGGGCCCCTCCGGAGCGGACATGGAGCCCTCCATCGAGACCCGCTGGCCGAACGCGGTTCCCTTCCCCTCCAGGAGGAGCGTCGCCCCGTCGGAGGGCGGTCCGTCGCGCGTCGCCTTCCCCGAGAACTCGATTTCCCCGCGGACGGCGCCGTCGATCCGGGTCTCGAGCTCGAAAACTTTCCTGCGCTCGCCCAGGCCGGAAAGCCGGAATGTCAGCGGATCGACCCTCCAGCGGGATTCGCCGCCGTCCTCCCCCTCCAGGACCACGGCAAGTTTCGCCTCCTCTATGGAGAGCGACTTAAGCGCGATCGAGACCCTCTCCTCCGAAGGAGGACCGGGCTCCTCTCTCTTCTCAAGCCGGCCGGCTATCTGCGTCGCGGAGTGGGTCCCGTCCCTGTACCTGCGGAAAATCACCTCGGGCCGTCGCAGCAGGAGCTTTTCGAACTCCACCTTGCCCGCCAGGAGCGGAAGGAAAGCCACCCGGACTTCCGCCACCGGCACCGACAGCAGGTTCTCCCGGGGATGACCGGGATCCCCGGAAACGGCCAGGTCCGATATCCTAACTCCCATACGGGGGAAAATTGCCGGCGAGATTTTGGAGAAGGAGACCTTTCGGCCCGTCTTCTCTTCCAGGACAGCTGTTATGCGCGGCTTAAGCGTTTCGAGGGAGACCAGCCGCGGGATCAGGACCGCCAGGAGGACCGCCGCCAGGACGGCAGCCGCAGCAATCATAGCCGCTTTCCGCATGTCCGCTCCCATGGAGCCTAGCCCAGCTTCTTCCGGATCACCTCTTGCACGATCTTGGGGTTTGCCTTGCCCCTGGTCTCCTTCATCACCTGCCCGACGAAAAAGGAGAGAAGCCCTGTCTTTCCGTTACGATAGTTTTCCGCCTCCTTGGGATTCGCCGCGAGGACCCTGGCGACCGCATCCTCGATGGCTCCCGCGTCGGAGACCTGGGTAAGACCCTTCTCGTCGCGGAGCTGCCGGATCGGCTTCCCCGTCCGGATGGAAAGCTCGACCAGCGTCTTGGAAGCGGTTGCGGAGATGGCGCCGGTCTCCCGGTCCTCCACGGCGTGGGCGATCGTTTCCGGCGAGAGCTTGCCCGCTGCGACTTCGTCCTTCCAGTGGATGCACTCGTTGGCGGTCAGCTTGGGATTGGCGTTGTAAACGGCGGCCGAGGCTTCGAAGAAGTCGGCCAGCGCGCGGGAGGAGGACAGGATCTCGGCGTCGTACCGGGGGATCGAGTACGTCTTGACGAAGCGGGCGACTTTATCCCTCGGCAGCTCGGGGATCGTCTTGCGCAGCTCCTCGATCCACGCGTCGTCCACGATCAGGGGGAGGAGGTCCGGATCGGGGAAATACCGGTAATCGTGGGCCTCCTCCTTGCCTCGCATGGATATCGTCACGCCGGCGGCCGCGTCCCACAGCCGCGTCTCCTGGACCACCTTCCCCCCGTCCTCGACCAGCTCGACCTGGCGGCGGATCTCGAATTCGATCGCCTTCTCCACGTTCCGGAAGGAGTTCATGTTCTTTAGCTCCGCCTTTGTCCCGAATTCATTCCGCCCTTTCGGACGGACCGATACGTTCGCGTCGCAGCGAAAGGAGCCCTCCTCCATGTTCCCGTCGCACACTTCGAGGTAGACCAGGATGTCCCGCAGGCTGCGCAGGTAGGCCCCCGCCTCCTCAGGCGTCCGGATGTCCGGCTCCGACACTATTTCCATCAACGGAACGGAGCAGCGGTTGAGGTCCGCGAGCGACGCCTGCGCGTCCGCGAACTCGCCCTCGTGGACCAGCTTCCCGGCGTCCTCCTCCATATGGATACGCGTGATTCCGATCCGCTTCGACGCGCCTTCGATCCCTATGTCGATGTGCCCCGCAAGGGCAAGCGGCAGCTCGTACTGGGAGATCTGGTACGCTTTAGGAAGGTCCGGATAGAAGTAATTCTTCCTCGCGAAGACGCTTTTTCCCTTAACCGTGCACGAAGTGGCGATCGCCGTCCGGATGGCGAACTCGACAACCTTGCGGTTGAGAACGGGGAGGACTCCCGGCATGCCGGTGCACACAGGGCATGTGTTCACGTTGGGCGGTGCTCCGAAGGCGGCGGAGCAAGAGCAGAAGATCTTGCTCTTCGTGGACAGCTGGGCGTGGACCTCAAGCCCTATGACCGCCTCGAATTCCACTCGCTTTACATCCCTTCGACCGGGGCTACCCGCGGGAGCGGAATGGCGCGCTCTATGGCCGCGGCGGCGGTGAGCAGGGTCTCTTCACGGAAATGGTTCCCCAGCAGCTGGGCTCCTATCGGAAGCCCCTCCGGGGATATCCCGCACGGCACCGAGATCCCCGGGATCCCGGCAAGGTTGCACGGTATCGTGAATATATCTGAAAGGTACATCCTCAGCGGGTCTTCCGTCTTCTCGCCCAGGCGGAACGCCGGCGTGGGTGTCGTGGGCGTCAGGATCACGTCCGCTTTCGCGAACGCCGACTCGAAATCCCGGCGTATGAGCGTGCGGACCTTCTGCGCCTTGCCGTAGTACGCCTCGTAATATCCTGCGGACAGCGCGTAGGTCCCGATCATTATCCGGCGCTTGACCTCCGCCCCGAACCCTTCCGCGCGCGTCTTCGACATCATTTCGATCAGCCCCCCGGCGTCCTTCGCGCGGTATCCGTACCTCACGCCGTCGTACCTTGCCAGGTTGGAAGAGGCTTCGGCCGGGGCGATGATATAGTACGCCGAAAGCGCGAATGACGTATGCGGCAGGGAAATCTCGACCGCCTCCGCGCCCTGCGCCACGAGAGCCGCGAGCGCCTTCCCTACTGCGGCCTTTACCTCGGGATCGAGTCCTTCCCCTTCGAAATACTCCCGCGGCAGCCCTATCTTGAGTCCCCTGGCATCTTTCCCGGCAGCCGCTACGTAATCCGGCACCGGCAGGTCGACCGAGGTGGAGTCGCGTCGATCGTGCCCCGCGATGACCGCGAGCACCGCCGCTGCGTCGGGGACGCTGCGGGCTACGGGCCCGCCCTGGTCCAGGGAGGATGCGAAGGCGATCATCCCGTAGCGGGAGACGCGCCCGTAGGTGGGCTTGATCCCGACGACCCCGCACACCGAAGCCGGCTGGCGGATCGAGCCGCCCGTGTCGGTCCCGACGCCGGCAAAGCACAGGCCGGCAGCGACCGCCGCCGCCGTCCCCCCCGAGGAGCCGCCGGGGATGCGGTCGGTCGCCCATGGATTCCGCGCCGGCCCGAAGTGGGACGTTTCCGTGGAGGAGCCCATCGCGAACTCGTCCATGTTCTGCTTCCCCAGAAGGACAGCTCCGGAAGCGGCTATCTTCTCCGCGACCGTCGCGTCGTAGGGAGGAAGAAAGTCGTGCAGTATCCTGCTGCCGCACGTGGTCCGTATCCCCCGCGTGCAGAAGATGTCCTTGAGCCCCACGGGCACTCCGTGCAGCGGCCCGGTCGCCTGCCCTCTTGCCGATGCCTCGTCGCACGCCAAGGCGTCCTTCATCGCCTTCTCGTGAAGGACGGTTATGTAGGCATTGATTTTCGGGTTGGCGCGCTCGATCCGGTCGAGGAGCGCACGGGTCAGCTCGCGGGAGGATATATCCTTGCCGCGGACCTTCCTGGCGGCGTCGAGAAGCGACCATTCGTGCATTCTAGTCCTCGATGATGCGCGGCACGCGGAAGAAGTCCCCGATCCGGTCGGGAGCGTTGGACAGGATCGCCTCCTTGTCGCCGAACGGCCGCACAGCATCGTCGCGGAAGGGCGTGCCCATCTCGACGGCATGGGAAGTCGGGATGACGTCCCGGGTGTCCAGCGCGTCGAGCTGGCGGATGTAATCGAGGATGTCGTCGAGCTGGTCCCGAAGCCGGTCCACCTCGGCCTCGGATAGGGACAGCCTGGCCAGGCGCGCCACGTGCAGCACCTCTTCACGCGTGATCGCCATGGAAAACCCCCGATTCGTACGGATGGCCGACAGGAGATCAAATCTACCACAGATACCGCCGTCGGGGACACCCGTGCAGATACGTCCTGTACGGAAGGCGAGAGCGCTCACGGAGCTACCGGAGGCGCAGCGCCTTCCGTGCGGGATGTACGCATCGCGCGCAAGGGGTATGATGGGCGCATGTCGGCGTACACCTACTTCGCGACGACCTCCAAGGGGCTCGAAGGCGTTTTGGCCGAGGAGATCGCCGCGCTGGGAGGAAAGCGCGCGGCCGTATCGACCGGCGGCGTCTCGTTCTCCGGGGACCGCAGCCTTTGCTACCGGGCGAACCTCTGGCTGCGGACAGCCAGCCGGGTCCTGATGAAGCTGTCCGAATTCCCCGCTCCCGGTCCGGAAGAGCTCTACGAAGGGGTCAAGGCTGTCCCCTGGCCCGACCTGTTCTCCGTCCGCAGGAAGATCGCCGTCGAGGCGGCTGTGCGCGATTCGGTATTGACGCATTCCGGCTTCGCCGCGCAGAAGGCCAAGGACGCCGTAGTCGACCGTTTCCGGGAGAAGGCCGGCGCGCGCCCGGACGTCGATGCGAAAGCGCCCGACGTGAGGATCCACCTGCGGATCCTGCGGGACGCCTGTATTTTGTCGCTGGACACGTCGGGTGAAAGCCTCAACCGGCGCGGATACCGGGCGGAGCCGTCCGAAGCGTCGCTCCGGGAGACGCTGGCGGCGGGGATCGTGCTCCTGTCCGGATGGGACGGGCATCTCCCGCTTGCCGATCCGGCGTGCGGAGCCGGAACGCTCCTCATCGAGGCGGCCTTGATCGCCGCCCGCATCGCCCCGGGATCGCTTCGTACCGCGTTCGGATTCCAGAATCTGGCCGACTATCGGCCGTCGACGTGGGCGTCGCTGATCGAAGAGGCCAAAGGATCCGTCCGCCTGCGTGGGATCGGCCGGATCGAGGGAGGCGACATTGCAGCGGAATCGATCAGGGGGGCCGGTCTCAACGCGAAGAAGGCCGGAATCGGGGAGCTTCTGACGTTCCGGGTCGGCGGCATGCGCGAATTTTCCCCGGGGGATCCGCCGGGCGTCATCCTGTGCAATCCGCCGTATGGCGTCCGCATGGCGGCGGAAGGCGGAGAAATCGCCGATTTCTACCGGGATATGGGAGAGGCGTTCAAAAGAAGGTGCAGTGGGTGGACGGCTTATGTCCTTTCCGGGAACCCGCACGCTACGCGCTTCATCGGGCTGAAGGCATCCCGAAGGTTCCCGCTCATGAATGGACCGATCGACTGCCGGCTGCTTAAATACGAGCTGTACTGAACGGATGAGGGCGAGTTGCCCCTCATGGACGGCAAAGCTCCATCCGGCCGGACCGGGCGCAACAAAGGACTTGCCATAATCCCGTCCGTCCGCTTATAGTGGGAATCTCCGTCCGGCAACCCGTTTCCCAACCGCCCGACACATGCATGAGCGTCCGACTCGATAGGCGGTGCCGAGATGTTCGCAGACGCTTGCAAGCTCGCCATCCGCTACACCTATCCCGTAATCACGGCCCGCCGGTACTTCGACCGGACGACCGAATGCGGCTGCGCCGCCTTCATTGTCCTGAACGACCAGGGATGGATCGCGACCGCCGCCCACCTGCTCGCCGCGGACGAGGCCCTGCAGCGGAGCTGCCGGGAGATTTCCGACTATTCGGGGAAGATCCTTCGCATCCGGAAAGACTCGCGGCTCACGCACAAGGAAAAGCAACGGCGGATTTCAGGGCTCAAGACGGATCCGAAATGGGTAACTGACGTCACGTTCTGGTGGGGAAGCGACGGGGTCCGACTGAGGGAAGTCCGACTGCTTCCCGAAGCGGACCTGGCCGTAGGCAGGCTCGAGCCGTTCGATCCCGAGAGGTTCAGGCCGTTCCCGACGGTCAAGAATCCCGCATGCCTGGACGTGGGAACTCCCCTGTGCAAGCTCGGCTATCCGTTCCAGCGCGTAAACGCCACCTACGACGGGCCAGGCGGCGGATTCCGCCTCGCGGCCGGCTCCCTGCCCACGGCCGGATTCCCCATGGAGGGAATCTACACCCGAACGTTGTCCGCAGGCAGGTCCTCCGACGGGCGGTACGAGATAAAGTTCCTCGAAACATCCTCGCCGGGGATAACGGGGCAAAGCGGCGGGCCCCTCTTCGACTCGCGCGGCACCGTCTGGGGGGTCCAGAGCCGGACGGACATGCATTCGTTCCGCGTAAAGACCAGGATTCCGGGGAAGGCCAGGTCCGGCGACGAGGTCCTTTCGCTGAACCTGGGCGTTGCGATACATCCGGAACTTATCGTTTCCTTCCTGAGGGACAACGACGTCCGGTTCAGGCTCTCCGACTATTGATCTTAGTTCCCGCGGGAAGGCGTTCAGGCGCGGCCCGGCTTCTGCACCCCGAAGCGGGATAAAACCGCGTCCAGGCGCTTCCTTCCGGACGCCGCCTCGTCGAACGGGTCATCCTTCAGCCGGTGCGGAAGCGAAAGGCGGAAGGCGTCCGAGAGGCATTCCTCGTCCGGGATCGCGATCCCTTTCACCGCCGCCAGCGCCTTCGCGCACTTGAGGATCGTGATGTCCCCGCGGTGCCCTGCGACGCCCAGGTCCGCGACCACCTCGACCACTGCGTCCAGGAGGTGATCCGGGACCTCTATGGAGGCAAGAAGCCCCCTGGCTACGACCAATCGCTCCCTGAGCGCCGCGTCTTCCCGCTCCCACCGCGCCCTGAACCCGTCGTCGTCCCGCTCGAAGGCGAGCACCCGCTCCACGATCTGCCGGCGCAGCGAAAGGTCCTTCTCGCCGCTGACCTCGACGCACAGGCCGAAACGGTCCAGCAGCTGGGGACGCAGCTCCCCCTCCTCGGGGTTCATCGTAC
>JBLNEW010000094.1:0-8595 GCA_050263095.1 Deltaproteobacteria bacterium
TTCAATAATAAGAGCCCGGTCCCATCGCCATCATGGCGGTGGGACCGGTTTTTTTTCATTGCTGAAGATCCCGTGTAATTCAAGCCATTCGCAGAATACAATGACAATTGAAATGAAGGTGACAATTACGCAGGAGGCCGGATGAGAACGACTTCGGCGAGCCGGTTCCGCTTCAGCCTGATTCTATTTGGTCTTGCCATCTGCCTCGTGTGCACGGGCGCGGCGGGGGCGGAGACTTCCGAAGCAAAGCAATCGCGCAACCGCGAGACGATCGTCGCCAAGGGCGTCGAAATCACGTTCGAGGCGCGCCCGCTGGACGCCTCGTCGGCGGTTCCGAGGGAAGGGGAATACGCGGAAGTCTCGTTTTCAATCAGGGACGCGACGACGGGAAATCCGGTCCCATCCGTTTTCCCCGGGGCCTGGATGGACATGGAGCAGGGAGAATCGGGCAAGGTTTCCCCCCTGACGTGCAGGGAAAAGGTGGAGCAGTTCCTTCGGGGGGGCTTCAACTACCGCCCCATGCTGGATCTTACTTCCTACTATCTGCTGGTGATGAACAAGGACTCCTCGATCTCGGTGATCGATCCGGTGCTGGGCCTTCGGGGCATCACGCACCTCTACACCATGGTCCTTTTGCAGTCTCCCGGCGAGGACTGGGTCAAAAGCCGGGACGGGAAGAAGCTGTTCGTCTCCATGCCGCGGGCCGGCAAGGTGGCCTCGGTGGACACCGACTCGTTCCGCGTGACGGGCAACATCGAGGCGGGAAGCCGCCCCGTGCGTGTGGCCATTCAGCCGGACGGGAAGTACCTTTGGGTGGGCAACGACGCGGCGAAGGCCGGCGAAAGCGGGGTGACGGTGGTCGATGCCGGCGACGGAAAGGTCCTGGCCCGGATCGCCACGGGGGCGGGCCACCACGAGATCGCATTCTCCGACGACGGGCGCTTCGCGTACGCGACCAACCTTGAGTCGGGGACGTTGTCGGTGATCGACGTCCGAACTTTTGCGAAGGTCCGGGACGTGGCTACCGGCCCGGCCCCGACGGCGATAGCCTGGTCTTCCCTCGCCAAGGCCCTGTACGTAACCGATGGGAAGGAGGGGACGATCACCGTGGTGGACGGCAACCGGCACGAGCCCGTCGCACGGATTGCGGCGGCGCCGGGCTTGAACGCCATCGCGTTCTCCCCGGGCAGGAGGTACGCCATAGTCCTTAGCGGGACGAAGAACAAGGCGTTCGTCCTGGATGCCTCAGCCAACAGGATTGCCGGCGCCATCGACGTCGATGAAAATCCCTACCAGCTTCGGTTCACCAACTCTTTCGCATATATCAGGTGCCTTGGCTCGGAGCTCGTAACCATGGTCCCTCTCCAGACGCTCGGTACGGAAGGGAAGATCGACGTTAAGAAGTTCCCCGCCGGGACGCGCCCCCCGGGGCGGGACGGCTACGTGGGGATGGCGAACACGATGGCCCGCGCCGTCGGCGAGGCGGCCGTTGTGGTGACGAACACGGCCGAGAATTCCCTCTACTATTACATGGAGGGGATGACCGCCCCTATGGGGAGCTTCAAGAATTACGGCCACGAGCTCAAGGCCGTGGAGGTTGTGGACCGAAGCCTGAAAGAACGCTCCCCGGGCGTCTATTCGACTACGGTCAAGATCCCGGTCGGGGGGAAGTACGACGTCGCTTTCTTCCTGGACTCGCCCGTGGTCATCCATTGCTTCTCCATGGAGGCGGGCGAGAATCCGGCCGTGAAGAAGGCGGGAGACCTGCCTCGAGTGGAGTTTCTGGACGAGGCTCCGACGATCGCCCCGGGGGATAAGGGCCGGATCCGTTTCCGCCTTGCCGGCCCCGACGGCTCCGATCCGCGGGCAGGCCGGGCCGACGTCGTCGTACGGATAACACAGGCGACGGGGAGGTGGCAGGGAAGCCTGGCGGCAACCCACAAGGGTGATGGGATATACGAAGTGGAGTTTCCTGCTCCACCGCCCGGCGTGTACGTCGTTACCGTCGAGTGCGCTGCACTGCGCCTTGGGCCGGACCGCACACCCCCGCTGACGCTCAAGGTCGCCGGGGAAGGCCGGCGCTAAAGGTATTTTTCGATCGAGCCGGGAAGGTCGTTGTCCGAGTATACGATCTTGCCGTTCCTGTCTACGACCACGTAAGTCGGGATCCCGACGACGCGGTATTTTCGCGCGACGGCGCCATCGCGATCGAGCAGCACGGTGTAGGCGACGTTCTTCGCTTTCATGAACGACTGCACCTTCTGCCTGCTTTCCAGGAAGTCTATCGCCAGCACCTCCAGACGGTCCCGCATGCGCGACTGGATCTCGTTGATCGCGGGGACCGCGGCGTTGCAGTGCGGGCACCAGGTGGCCCAGAAGACCAGGAGGACCGCCTTCTCGCCGGCGAACCGGCCAAGCGAGACCCGCTCGCCCGTGGCGGACTCGAGGGTGAAATCGGCGGCCTCCGAGCCGATCGCCGGAACGACGAACGCCGCGCACAGAACGGCGGCGCACACGGCGGCGCGCAACCACCTTCGCAACCTCATGCTCCCTCCCTAAACGAGCAGTTTTCCGGCCTCGACAAGAAAATATTCCCCCGCAAGGATCATCAGCGCGCCGAATCCCTTCTTGACCAGGACGAGCCACCTGCCGGACTTCGGCAGGCCTGCCAGCATCCCGGTGAAGGTCCCGAGCAGGACGAGCAGGGCGCCCATTCCCAGCGCGAAAACGAACAGCAGAGACATACCGAGGGCTACATTTCCGCTGGAGCCGACGTAAAGAAGAAGAGCACCCAGGACCGGCGCGGTGCAGGGGCCCACGACCAGCCCGGAAGCCATCCCGACTCCCATGGCCCCGAAAACGCCGCCCGACCATCGGGATGCGCCGCCTGTCCCCGCGAAGGAGGGCAGGGGGATCCGCACAAGGTCGAAGAGGGAAAGCGCGAAAAGGATGCACAGGTTTCCCACGACCAGGTATGAGACCGGGCTGGCCGCCACTTCGCCGAAGACCCTTCCCGTGAGCGCCGCGACGATGCCCAGTGCCGCGTATGTAATCGCCATGCCGACCACGTAAGCGAGACTTAATACGAACCCCCGCGCTCGCGATCCTCCGCTGCGGCTGCCTATATACCCTACGGTGATCGGGATGACGGGATAAACGCATGGAGTGAAGCTGACCAGCAGCCCCCCTACGAACACCGCTGCGTAGGCAAGGACCGAACCCGCCTGGAGGTAGCCCTGGAATGAGTCAACTATGGTCTGCATGTTCCCCCGGCGGGTTCTTGTGATCCGCCGTCCACTTGATTTTAATCATTATTAAGACGCAGATCCGACTCCATAGGCTCCCTGTTTTTTCACACAAACGGTCCTGTTTTTGTGTATATTTGTAACAAGTAACATTATCGCACAAGTCGTCAGCACGGCATCATCCATCGGGGTTGGCTAACGATACCACAAGGGAAACAAGTTTATAAAAAATGCATCGAAAGCAAGTAATTGCAAAGGTCTACGAGATTGCCCGCGTACGTTTGCAGCCGTGAAGGTACATTGACGAACGAGGTGTCATGAGGAACCTGCCGGCGGAAAAAGGATTCATGGAAATTCTTGCGCGCGCGGGGCGCTGGTTCTTCGAGGGGGAGCATATCTCCCTCAAGATAACGGGGCTCTACCTGTTCCTGGGGCTTTCGTGGGTCCTGTTTTTCTGTGCGCTGATCGACGTTCCCGAAAGGGTGCGGGACACCATTTACGTCCTCTCGATGGGATGGCTTCTCTATTGGCTCATCGAACACGGCGTGAAGGCGCTCAGGCGTTCGGAGGGCGCGCTCAAGGAGAGCGAGAAGCGCCTGGCGGGGATCCTGGAGACGAGCCCCTGCGGCATCCTGCTCATCGACAGGCCGGGGAGGATCGCCTACGCGAACCTCGCAGTGTCGAATATCCTCGGCGCGAAGCGAAGCGAGATCGTCGGGCGCAGGTACCGGGACATCGGGTGGGAGATCACCACCTTCGACGGGAAGCCCTTCGCCAATGAAGACCTGCCGGGATTCCGTACCCTCCTGGACGGCAACCCCGTTTACGACGTGGAGTGCGCGGTCAACGTGCCCGACAAGGAGCGCGTGATAATGTCGTTCAATTCCGCGCCCCTCTACGACCGGGGCGGGGAAATCGCCGGAATGGTCGTCGCGTTCCTCGACATAACGGAGCGCAAGAGGGCGCAGGACCTGATGATGCGCAAGCTCTCGCTCGCGGTGGAACAGAGCCCCATCGCAATTATGATCACCGACGTCGAGAGCCGGATCGAATACGTCAACCCGAGCTACACCCGCATGACCGGATACTCCCCCGAGGAGGTGCTGGGGACGCGTCGCACCACCATGTGCGACGAGTCGGCCGTCATGTGCAAGGAAGTGTGCGAAAACGTTTGCGTGAGGGGGGAATGGAAGGACGATCGAAGGAGCCTGCGGAAAGACGGCGGGTGGTACTGGGAGTCCGTATCTGTGTCCCCCATCCGGGCCGCGGACGGGAAGGTCGATCATTACCTCTGGGTAAGGGAAAACGTCACCGAGCACCGGAAGTCCGACGAGGCGCTGCGCGAAAGCCAGGCGAAGTACCAGAACCTGGTCGAGACCTTGAGCGACTGGGTCTGGGAGGTGGACGGCAACGGCGCATACACGTACGTAAGCCCCAAGGTGCGCGACCTCCTTGGCTACGAGCCGGAAGAAATCATCGGCAGGACCCCGTTCGACCTCATGCCTCCCGACGAAGCCCGACGCGTTGCGGAGCTGTTCGGCCGGATCGCGGCGAACCGCGAGCCGTTCCAGGGGATGGAAAACGTCAATCTGCACAAGGACGGACACGCCGTCGTCGTCGAGACGAACGGAGCGCCTTTCTTCGACGCTTCCGGGGAGTTCCTGGGCTACCGCGGCGTCGACCGGGACGTCACCAAGCGCAAGAAAGCGGAGGAGGAGCTGCGCGAAAGCGAGGAGCGCTTCCGGGAGATGTTCGAGCAGACCGAGGAGCCGATCCTCCTTTTCGCGGCGGGGACGGCCAGGATACTTGACGCCAACCCGGCCGCCGTCAACGTCTACGGATTCAGCCGCGATGAGCTCATAGAGACGGGGCCCTCGCTCTTTCTCGAACCGGCCGGGGCGCAGGAGTTCGAGCGCAACATCGCGGCCATAGGGGAAACGAAGGGCCTTTCCCTGGAAAAGGTACGCCATCGCAGGAAGGACGGGGCGCAGATCATCGTGTCGGTGCGGGGCAAGTCGATCCGCTTGAAGGACGGGGTGGTCTTCTACTGCACGTTCCGCGACATCACCGAGAGGATCAGGATGGAGGAGGAGGCCAAGATACAGCAGGCGAAGCTTATCCACGCCAACCGGATGAGCGCCCTGGGGACGATAGTTTCCGGCACGGCCCACGAGCTCAGCAACCCGAACAACCTCATCATGTTCAACGCCCCGCTGCTCATGTCCGCGTGGCAGGACGCCCTTCCTGTCCTTGCGAAAAACTTCGAGGAGAACGGCGAGTTTTCCCTGGGCGGCGTGCCCTTTACCGAAATGCGATCGGTCGTGCCGAAGCTGCTCAAGGACATCTCCGACTCTTCCCAGCGGATCAAGCGGATCGTCGGCATGCTTAAGGACTTCGCCCGCCATGACGAGCGCCGGCAGGACGTTCCTGTCGACGTAAACGAGGTCGTCCGGACGGCGATCGCGATTCTCCGGCACGAGATCACGAACAGGACCAGGAATTTCCACGTCGAGTACGGGGAGAATTTGCCCCCTGTAATCGGGGTGGGCATGGAGCTCGAGCAGGTCGTGATCAATCTCGTCGTCAACTCCATCCAGGCGCTCCCTGATGCTACACGGGGGATATCGATCTCCACCTCCATGAGCAACGGGCCGGGGCACGTGGAGATCGTGGTGCGTGACGAGGGGGCGGGGATGACCAAGGAGACGCTCGCGCGCCTGATGGAGCCTTTCTTTTCGACGAAGCTCGATTCGGGGGGATTGGGGCTGGGACTCTCCATCTCCCGCACCATCGTCCAGGAACACAAAGGGACGATCGTGTTCGAGTCGGAGATCGGCAAGGGGACGATCGCCCGCGTGATCCTGCCTATGGCGCCGGACGAGGCGAAAGCACAAAAAAAGGGCGCCGCCTCCCGAACCCTGTACAGCTGAAGCAACTTCCCATATAGCCGTTCGAGGGTTGCGACAGTAATTGCACCACGGACGGCCGTTTCACTCCTGATTCTTTATTAAAAAATAGGAACTATTCCCGTTTTAAAACGGGCATCAGTGAAATCTGTCCCACCGTTCGTACTGTTATACCACTGCCCTTCTCCAGTACATGCCATTGATTTTTCTCGGGATATTACATTTTTGAAAATATGGCATCTTTCTTGAATCCTGTTCAGAGCGCAAATTCGGTGTCAATACTCGGGACCAGATCGTCAACTTCTTGTATCAACGAAACAAATTATGCGAGGAGGGTGGAACTATGAAGAGAAGGGGATGTTTTAAAACAGCCTTGGCGTCGTTGGCGATCCCTGTGATAGTGCTGGCCTCCTCGAGCATCTCCATGGCGGAGGTCATGTGCAGCAGCGGCAGGACGATCACCGTCGACGTGGCGGCGATCGACACTGCCCTTGTGTTCAACAGGCTCGGGGCGCAAAACGTGAACGCGATGGTATATGCGCTTCGAAGGGACGTTATCAACGTGGACAGCAATCGGACGCTGAACAACGGCGGCGCCGCGGTGCCCGGACGGCTTGCCCTGCGCCCGGACAAGCGGCCCCGCCCGATCACCATACGCGCCGGGGAGGGCGACTGCCTGACGGTCAACTTCAGTAATTTGCTCACGCCTGTCGCCAATCCGTTCGACCCTGTCGCGCCGGGGGTTCAGGGGCAGAATCCCGACCTGCTGCCCGTCGACGAGCAGACAGCCGGCCGGTTTGCGGGCATTCACTTCCAGGGCCTTGAACTGTTGAGCGGTATCGCCGACGACAGTTCGTATGTAGGCGAGAATCCCAACAGCCTCGTCCCCGCCGGCGGAAGCGCGACATATCGCGTTTACGCGGCCAGGCAGGGGACTTTTCCGATCTCGAGCTACGGAGCCACTTTCGGCAGCGAGGGGCTTCAGGGGAGCAACGCAAGCGGCCTTTTCGGTGTGGTGACCGTCGAGCCTCGCGGCGCGAAATTCTACCGCAGCCAGGTGACCGAGGAAGAGATGCGGCTGGCGACCGTCGGCGCCACCGGTGACGGCCATCCTGTCCTCGACTATGAAAAGACTTATCCGAACAGCGAGCCGTGGCTATCGGAAGGGAAGGCGGGGCTGCCGGTCCTCAATATGTTGACGGCGGGCAACGAGCTGGTCCACACGGACATCAACGCGATCGTTACGGGACCCGGCGGGGCGGCGGACCCGTTTTTCTCCGCAAGCGCCTACCCGCTCGAGTCTGCCGGGAAGCGGAATCCCACCGTCCCGAACCGCATGCAGCCTTTCCGGGAGTTCACGGTCGTGTTCCACGACGAAGTGGCGACCCAGCAGGCGTTTCCGTTCTGGTACACGGCGCCCGGCGGAGATACGGCTCTCCTGCCCTGGAAATATCTCCTGGAGGGCGTAAAGGACGGGTTCATGATCAACTACGGTTCTGGCGGAATCGGCTCGGAGATCATCGCCAATCGACTCGGCGTAGGCCCGATGCACGACTGCCTGGGATGCAACTACGAAGAGTTCTTTTTGACTTCATTCACCGTGGCGGACCCGGCGATGGTCGTGGACGTCCCGGCCAACACCGGGCTGGAGAGCTGCCGTCCCGATACCGGCGCCGGTTGCGCCGACGTCGGCCCAAAGGCGTCCTTTGCCTTCTACCCCGAAGACCCGGCCAACATCCATCACAGCTACATGAACGACGCGGTCAGGTTCCGGAACGTTCATGTGGGATCTGAGCAGCACATTTTCCACCTGCACAATCACCAGTGGCTGTTTTCCGCGAACGACGACGACGCCAACTACCTGGACGCTCAAGGCGTCGGGCCGGGATCCGGCTACACGTACGAGATCAATTTCGGGGGCTCCGGCAACCGGAACAAGTCGGCGGGGGATGCCATATTCCACTGCCACTTCTATCCCCACTTCGCACAGGGGATGTGGGAGCACTGGAGGCACCACGACGTTTTCGAGGCCGGAACGCTTCTCGAAGTGAGCGGCGGCGCGGCGGCCTTCCACACGGCCCCGTTCGCTCTCGGGATCGGAAAGCCGGCGGCGGGGGCCCGCGCCCTGCCCGACGGCGAGATAGCGGCCGGGACGCCGATTCCGGCGCTCGTCCCGCTCCCCGGCAGGCCGTTGGCGCCGATGCCGGCGCCGGGAGTGACGGTGAAGGCGAACCCGAACCGCGTGGTTCCGTCGGCGTCGCACGCGACGGGTCCGGAGGACGACGGGAAAGTCCCCGTCGGCAGCCTAGCCTCCGTCCCGAGGAACCCGGACGGCAGCCTCGCGATCGGCAGGAACCCCGGATATCCTTTCTGGATCGCCGGCATCGAGGACATAGTGGGGCAGCGTCCGCCCACCCCGCCGCTCGACATGGATCAGGGCACGG
>JBLNEW010000095.1:0-9949 GCA_050263095.1 Deltaproteobacteria bacterium
CCGACCCACTACGGACGGATCTGCCCCATAGAAACTCCGGAAGGGCCGAACATCGGGCTGATAGCATCGCTTTCCACGTTCGCCCGGATCAACGAGTTCGGGTTCATCGAGACGCCTTACCGGGCGGTCAAGGACAGCGTCGTGACGAAGGAGATCGTGTATCTCTCGGCGATGGACGAGGAGAAGCACGTCATCGCGCAGGCGAACGCCGAGGTGGACGCTTCCGGCAGGTTCACGCGGGAAGTCGTCATAGCCCGGAAATTGGGCGAGTTCGCCATGGTTCGGGCGTCCGAGGTGACACTCATGGACGTCTCGCCGAACCAGCTCGTTTCCGTGGCGGCGTCGCTGATCCCGTTCCTCGAGCACGACGACGCGAACCGGGCGCTCATGGGCTCCAACATGCAGCGGCAGGCGGTTCCGCTCCTGCGGACCGAGCCCCCGCTGGTCGGCACGGGCATGGAGGCCGTCGTCGCGCAGGATTCCGGAGCGGCGGTGGCGGCGCGCCGGGGCGGGGCGGTGGAGTCGGTCGACGCCCGCAGGATCGTGATCCGGCCGGACGAGCCTGACGAGGCGGGCAAGTACGGCGCCGACATATACAACCTGGTCAAGTTCCGGCGGTCGAACCAGAACACCTGCGTAAACCAGAAGCCCATCGTCACGCTCGGGCAGCGGATCGGGAACGGCGAGGTCATCGCCGACGGCCCCGCGACCTCCGAGGGCGATCTCTCCCTCGGGCGCAACGTGCTGGTCGCTTTCATGCCCTGGGGCGGGTACAACTTCGAGGACTCGATCCTGGTTTCGGAGAAGGTGGTCAAGGAGGACGTATTCACCTCGATCCACATCGAGGAGTTCGAGTGCGTCGCCCGCGAGACGAAGCTCGGCAAGGAGGAGATTACAGCAGACATACCGAACATAAGCGAGGAATCCCTAAAGGACCTGGACGAGAGCGGCATCATCCGCATCGGCGCGCGGGTCAAGCCCATGGACATCCTGGTGGGCAAGGTGACTCCGAAGGGCGAAACGCAGCTTTCGCCCGAGGAGAAGCTCCTGCGCGCGATCTTCGGGGACAAGGCAGGCGACGTAAAGGACTCGTCCCTTCGCGTTCCCCCGGGAATCGACGGGATCGTCATCGACGCCAAAGTGTTCACGCGGAAGGGCGGCGAGAAGGACGAGCGCGCCCAGGCGCTGGAGGAGAAGGAGCTCGACAGGCTCCTCCGGGACCAGGACGACGAGATCCGCATCATCATGGAGACCGCGTGGGGAAAGATGCGCGGCCTGCTTCTCGGCAAGACCTCGGCCACGAGGCTTACCGGGGAAGACCGCTCGGAAGTGGTGCTCGCCAAGCGGAAGAAGCTCTCAGCGGACGTTCTCGACGCCGTGCCCAGGGAGATGTGGTCACAGATAGCCGTCGAGGAGGACGCGACCGTCAAGGAAAGGCTGGACGAGATCCAGCGGGTCGCAAACGACCAGGTGAGCCTTGTGCGCGCCGTCTTCGACGAGAAGATAAACCGGATCCGGAAGGGCGACGAACTGCCCCCCGGAGTCCTCAAGATGGTCAAGGTCTACATAGCGATGAAGCGGAAGCTTTCGGTCGGCGACAAGATGGCCGGCCGCCACGGGAACAAGGGAGTCATCTCGCGCGTCCTGCCCGACGAGGACATGCCGTACCTCGCCGACGGGACGCCGGTTGACATTGTGCTCAACCCGCTGGGGGTCCCGTCCCGCATGAACGTCGGACAGATCATGGAAGCGCACCTTGGATGGGCGGCGAGAGGGCTCGGGGAGCAGGTAAGGAAGCTCGTCGAGGGCGCCTTCAGCCCCAGATCGGTGCGGGAGTGGATGAAGAAAATCTACGATTCGGAGCGGTTCATAAGCTACCTGGACGGGATGACCGACGAACAGGTCCAGAAGCTGGGGAAGGACATGTCGCAGGGCGTCTTCATGGCGTCCCCGGTGTTCAGCGGCTCCACCGAGCAGGAGATAAAGCGTTACCTGCAGTTCGCGGGGATTCCCGAGTCGGGGCAGACGAAGCTGTTCGACGGGAGGACCGGCCAGCCGTTCCAGCAGGCGGTTACCATCGGGTCGATGTACATGCTCAAGCTGCACCATCTGGTGGACGACAAGATCCACGCCCGGTCCACGGGCCCCTATTCGCTGGTGACGCAGCAGCCGCTGGGCGGAAAGGCCCAGTTCGGCGGCCAGAGGCTGGGAGAGATGGAGGTCTGGGCGCTAGAGGCCTACGGCGCCGCATTCACCCTCCAGGAGTTCCTGACGGTGAAATCGGACGACGTGCCCGGCAGGGCGCGCATGTACGAGGCGATCGTCAAGGGCAACTTTTCCCTGGAGCCGGGCCTTCCGGAGTCGTTCAACGTACTCATCAAGGAGCTGCAGGCCCTCGGGCTGGACGTGGAACTCATAAGCGAGGAAGGCAAGTAGAAACCTCATAACCGGGAATTTCCCTGGAGGCGCGACTTGGAAGACCTTTTTACCAGAGCCGAAAAACCGAAGGATCCCCTTTATTTCTCCGGGATCCGGATTTCGATCGCATCACCCGACCAGATACAGAAGTGGTCGCACGGCGAGGTCAAGAAGCCGGAGACCCTCAACTACCGGACGTTCAAGCCTGAGCGCGACGGCCTTTTCTGCGCGAAGATATTCGGCCCCATCAAGGACTACGAGTGCAACTGCGGCAAGTACAAGCGCATGAAGCACCGCGGGATAGTTTGCGAGAAATGCGGCGTCGAGGTGATCCAGTCCAAGGTCCGCCGCGAGCGGATGGGGCACATAGAGCTCGCATCTCCCGTCGCCCACATCTGGTTCCTCAAGAGCCTCCCCAGCCGCATAGCCACGATCCTGGACATGCCGATGAAGGACGTGGAGGCGGTCATCTACTTCGAGAAATACATCGTGATAAATCCGGGAAGCACGGACCTCCAGAAGATGGAGATACTGACCGAGGCGAAGTACAGGGAAAAGCGCGAGCAGTTCGGGGACGCCTTCGGCGCGGGCATGGGGGCCGAGGCGGTGAAGAATCTCCTTTCGACGCTGAACCTGGACAAGGTCTCCGAGGACCTGCGCAGGGAGATGGTCGATACCGCCTCGGAGGCGAAGAAGAAGAAGATCTCGAAGCGGCTGAAGATCGTCGAGGCTTTCCGCGACAGCGGCCAGCGCCCGGAGTGGATGGTGATGAGCGTGATCCCGGTGCTTCCGCCGGATCTGCGCCCCCTGGTGCCGCTCGACGGCGGGAGGTTCGCCACTTCCGACCTGAACGACCTCTATCGCCGCGTAATCAACCGCAACAACCGGCTGAAGCGGCTGCTGGACCTTTCCGCCCCGGAGATCATCATCCGCAACGAGAAGCGCATGCTGCAGGAGGCGGTCGACGCGCTGTTCGACAACGGCAGGCGCGGCAAGCTCATCACCGGCTCCAACAAGCGGCCGCTGAAATCCCTCTCCGACATGCTCAAGGGCAAGGGAGGCAGGTTCAGGCAGAACCTGCTGGGCAAGAGGGTCGACTACTCGGGCAGGTCCGTGATCGTCGTGGGGCCGGAGCTCAAGCTCCACCAGTGCGGCCTTCCGAAGAAGATGGCCCTCGAGCTCTTCAAGCCGTTCATCTTCAACAAGCTGGAGGAAGGCGGCCACGCGACCACGATCAAGGCCGCCAAGAAAATGGTGGAGAAGGAAAAGCGGGAGGTCTGGGACGCGCTCGACGAGGTCATCCGCCAGCTCCCGGTCATGCTCAACCGCGCGCCGACGCTGCACCGCCTGGGGATACAGGCTTTCGAGCCGGTCCTCATCGAGGGGAAGGCGATCCAGCTCCATCCGCTCGTCTGCACGGCGTTCAACGCGGACTTCGACGGCGACCAGATGGCGGTCCACGTTCCCCTGTCCCTGGAGGCGCAGATGGAAGCGCGGGTCCTCATGATGTCCACCAACAACATCCTCTCACCCGCGCACGGGAAGCCGGTCATCAGCCCCACGCAGGATATCGTTCTGGGAATCTACTACCTGACCCGTCCGCGCGAGGGGCTCAAAGGCCACGGAAAGCTGTTCGCCAGCCGCGAGGAGGTGCGCATCGCGTTCGACGCGGGCGAGGTGGAGCTCCAGTCCCAGATCCGGGTCCGGATGGACGGGAAGATCCTCGAGACCACGACCGGCCGCGTAATACTGTACGAGGTCGTTCCGAAGGAGGTCCCCTTCGAGTACGTCAACAAGGTGATGAAGAAGAAGGATCTCGCCGAGCTGATAGACGTTGCATACCGGAGCTGCGGACAGAAGGCCACGGTGATCCTTGCGGACCAGCTCAAGACCACGGGGTTCCATTTCGCGACGCTCTCCGGGCTCTCGATCTGCATAGATGACATGAAGATTCCGTCCAACAAGACGAGGCTCCTCGACAAGGCGACCGCCGAGGTGGAGGCGGTGGTGGACGAGCACCGGGAGGGCCTGATCACGAACGGCGAACGATACAACAAGGTGGTCGACATCTGGTCGGCGGCGACCGAGCAGATCGCCGAGGAGATGCTCCGCGAGATGGGCACCGAGGCCATCCGCGGGAAGGACGGCAAGGAGAAGAAGGTTCCGAGCTTCAATCCCATATACATGATGGCGGACTCCGGCGCGCGCGGATCCGACAAGCAGATGCGGCAGCTGGCCGGAATGCGCGGGCTGATGGCCAAGCCCTCCGGCGAGATCATCGAGACGCCCATCACGTCGAACTTCCGCGAGGGGCTTTCGGTGGGGCAGTACTTCATTTCGACCCACGGGGCGAGGAAGGGACTCGCCGACACGGCGCTCAAGACCGCCAACTCCGGGTACCTGACGCGGCGGCTGGTCGACGTGGCGCAGGATTGCATCATCGTCGAGCAGGACTGCCAGACGCTGGACGGAATCCCGGTCCGGGCGCTGATCGAGGGAGGGGAGATCATCGACCGGCTCTCCGACCGCATTCTGGGCCGCGTTACGCTGGAGGACATCCACGACGCGGACGGGAAGCTGATCCTATCGGCCAACGAGGAGATAAACGAGGAAGTGGCGCGCCAGATCGAGATGTCGGGCCTGGACGAGGTGAAGATCCGCTCCGCGCTGACGTGCGAGAGCAAGCGGGGCGTCTGCGCGCTGTGCTACGGCCGCGACCTGGCCCGGGGGAAGATGGTGGCCAACGGCGAGTCGATCGGGATCATAGCCGCCCAGTCGATCGGCGAGCCCGGCACGCAGCTCACGATGCGCACGTTCCACATCGGAGGCGCCGCCTCCAGGTTCGTGGAGCAGAGCTACATACAGTCCAAGCACAACGGCAAGGTGAA
This sequence comes from Deltaproteobacteria bacterium, assembly GCA_050263095.1. GTDB lineage: Bacteria > Desulfobacterota > Deferrimicrobia > Deferrimicrobiales > Deferrimicrobiaceae > FEB-35. The sequence continues at coordinate 5,307 of JBLNEW010000095.1, forward strand.
GTTCCAGGGCCTGAGCGTCATCAAGAACAAGGAAGGCAAGTTCGTCGCGATGAACAGGAACGGATTCCTCGTGGTCACCGACGAGAGCAACCGCGAGCGCGAAAAGTACCAGATCACCTACGGCGCCACACTGCTGGTCAAGGACGGGGAGAAGATCAAGGAAGGGCAGCGTCTCGCGGAGTGGGATCCGTACAACATCCCGATCCTCACCGAGGTCTCCGGCCGGATAAAGTTCGGGGACATCATCGAGGGCGTGACGATGAGGGAGCAGGTGGACGAGGTCACCGGCAGGTCCACGCGGGTGGTCATAGAGCCGAGGGACCCGGACGCAAGGCCCCGCATCTCGCTCAAGGACGAGAAGAACCGGACGCTCAAGCTGCCGGGCTCGACCAGCGACGCGCGGTACCTGCTGCCCATGGGATCGAACATCCTGGTGGAGGAGAACCAGGACGTGCAGGCCGGGACCATCATAGCGAAGATACCGCGCGAGACGACGAAGACCAAGGACATCACGGGAGGGCTGCCCCGCGTCGCCGAGCTCTTCGAGGCGAGGAAGCCCAAGGAATACGCCGTAATATCGGAGATCGACGGCGTCGTGAGGCTCGGGAAGGACTTCAAGGGGAAGAGGAAGATCCAGGTGGTCCCCGATATCGGCGACGCGAGGGAATACACGATCCCGCGCGGGAAGCACATCACCGTCCACGACGGCGAGAGGGTGCGGGCAGGGGAGGCGCTGATGGACGGATCGCCCAACCCGCACGACATCCTGAGGGTCCTGGGGGACAAGGAACTGGCCAGGTTCCTGGTCGACGAGATCCAGGAAGTCTACCGGCTCCAGGGAGTGCGGATAAACGACAAGCATATCGAGGTGATCGTCCGGCAGATGCTGCGCCGGGTGAAGATAACCGATCCCTGGGACACGAACTTCCTGATCGGGCAGAGCGTCGAGAAGTGGGTGTTCCGCGAGGAGAACGAACGGATCAAGACCGATGCCGAAAAGCCGGCGAAAGCGGACCCGCAGCTCCTCGGGATCACGAAGGCGTCGCTCTCGACGGAGTCGTGGATCTCGGCCGCATCCTTCCAGGAGACTACAAAGATCCTCACAGACGCGGCCGTGCACGGGAGGGTCGACTTCCTTTCCGGGCTCAAGGAAAACGTCATCATGGGCCGCCTGATACCGGCCGGGACCGGGGGGAGCCTGTACAGAATGGCGGAATTCGACGCCGACCCGCCGCTTCCGACCGAGGTGAAGGAAGAGCCGCCCGACGAAGCCGCCGCCGAAGAGGAAGAAACCGGTTGACATGATTTTGCCGGCGTGGTAGAAAAATTGCTTCTGTTCGGATTCGGAAGGAAGTGAAAACAGGAAGGAAAAGACGGTAATGCCCACGATAAACCAGCTCGTCCGGAAGGGCCGCGAGGTCGTGACGGCGAGGAGCAACTCCCCCGCTCTGGAACGCTGTCCGCAGAAAAGGGGAGTCTGCCTGCGCGTCTACACGACCACGCCGAAGAAGCCGAACTCGGCCCTCCGGAAAGTCGCCAGGGTCCGCCTGACGAACGGAGTCGAGGTGACGGTTTACATCCCTGGCGAGGGGCATAATCTTCAGGAGCACTCGGTCGTGTTGATCCGCGGAGGAAGGGTGAAGGACCTCCCGGGCGTGCGGTACCACATCATACGCGGAAAGCTGGATTCCGTTGGTGTCCAGGACAGACGGAAGTCGCGGTCGAAGTACGGAACCAAGCGACCCAAATAGCTTTCCCTAACCGTACCAGGAAGCAGCACCGACCTTTCCCGGCGGTTCCGCCGGAACGGGTGAAAAGAACGGCAGGCGCGCTCGGACGGGGACGATGCGTCCCCCGGGGGGCGTTTGCCGGCGTTCGATCGACAGTCATCTGCCGGAGGAGGCGAACCGAATGCCCAGGCGCGGATACGTATCGAAGCGGGTCGTGAACTCGGACCCGGTATACGGCGACGTTCTGGTAGCGAAGATGATTCACGCCGTGATGAAGCAAGGCAAGAAGCGCGTCGCGGAGAACGTCGTCTACGGCTCGATGGACGTCATCAAGGACAAGACCAAGGAAGACCCGGTCGTGGTGCTGAAAAAGGCGATCGAGAACGCGAAACCCGTGATCGAGGTCAAGTCCCGGCGGGTCGGAGGGGCGACCTACCAGGTACCGGTCGAGATAAGGCCCGACCGGCGCCTGTCGCTGTCGATCCGGTGGCTGGTCGGCTACGCGCGGGAGCGGGCGGAAAAGACGATGGTCGCCAAGCTCTCGGGGGAGCTGATCGACGCATTCAACAACAGGGGCACGACGATCAAGAAGAAGGAAGACACCCACAAGATGGCGGAGGCCAACAAGGCGTTCGCACATTACCGCTGGTAACAGTCCGGTAGAAAGGCTAAGGAAGCTTTTTCGTGTCCAGAATCACGCCGCTGGAAAAGACCCGGAACATCGGGATCATGGCCCACATAGACGCCGGGAAGACCACCACGACGGAGAGGATCCTGTATTACACGGGAGTCTCACACAAGCTCGGGGAGGTGCACGAAGGCACGGCTACCATGGACTGGATGGAGCAGGAGCAGGAGCGGGGGATCACGATCACTTCCGCGGCGACCACCTGTTTCTGGAAAAACCACAGGATCAACATAATCGACACTCCGGGGCACGTCGACTTCACGATAGAGGTCGAGCGCTCCCTTCGCGTTCTGGACGGGGCGGTCTGCGTTTTCGATGCGGTTGCCGGCGTGGAGCCGCAGTCCGAGACGGTCTGGAGGCAGGCCGACAAGTACCGCGTTCCGCGCCTCGCGATGATAAACAAGATGGACCGCACCGGCGCCGATTTCGACCGCTGCATACGCATGATGAAGGAGCGGCTGGCGGCCAACCCCGTTCCCGTCCAGCTTCCCCTTGGGAAAGAGGACGGGTTCCGGGGGATCATCGACCTTGTGAAGATGAACGCGGTCGTCTGGGACGAGGACACGCTGGGCGCCAAGTACCACGAGGAGCCGGTGCCCGACAGCATGCGCGACGACGTTGCGGCGGCGCGCGAAACGCTTATGGAGTCCCTTGCCGACGTGAACGACTCCCTGCTCGAGAAGTACTTGAACGGGGAGGCCGTGGAAGTCGGAGAGCTGGCGGCGGCAATCCGGCAGGCGACGATCGCCCTTTCGATCGTGCCCGTCGTGTGCGGCTCCGCGTTCAGGAACAAGGGCGTACAGCCGATGCTCGACGCCGTCGTCGACTACCTGCCGTCGCCGGTCGACATCCCTCCGGTGTCAGGCATGGACCCAAGGGACGAAACGGCGGTCCAGAGGAAGCCCGACGATTCCGAGCCGTTCTGCGCCCTGGCCTTCAAGATCATGAACGATCCGTTCGTGGGTCACCTCACCTTCGTCCGGGTCTATTCCGGGACCCTCAATTCCGGGGACCACGTGTACATATCCACACGCATGAAAAAGGAAAGGATAGGCCGGCTTCTCAAGATGCACGCCAACAAGCGGGAAGAGCTCAAGAGCGTGTACGCAGGGGACATCGCCGCGTGCGTGGGCCTGAAAAACGCCTTCACCGGCGATACGCTCTGCGATCCCGATCACGAAATAGTGCTGGAATCCATCACCGCACCCGATCCGGTCATCTCCATCGCGATCGAGCCCAAGACGAAAGCCGACCAGGAGAAGCTCGGCCTTTCGCTGCAGAAGCTTGCGCTGGAAGACCCTTCCTTCCAGGTGCGGACCGACGAGGAAACGGGGCAGACGATCATCTCGGGGATGGGGGAGCTCCACCTGGAGATCATCGTGGACAGGCTGCTTCGGGAATTCAAGGTGGAGGCAAGCGTAGGCAGGCCGCAGGTGGCGTACCGTGAGACCGTAACCCGCCAGGCCAAGCAGGAGGGAAGGTACATCAGGCAGACCGGCGGGAGAGGCCAGTTCGGGCACGTCTGGCTCACCGTGGAACCCAACGAGAAGGGCAAGGGGTTCGAGTTCGTCAACAAGATCGTGGGCGGCGTAATACCCAGGGAGTACATACCGGCGGTGGAGAAGGGAATCCGCGAGGCGTCCGAGAACGGCGTGGTCGCCGGGTACCCGGTAGTCGACGCTAAGGTCACCCTGTTCGACGGCTCATACCACGAGGTCGACTCCTCCGAAATGGCCTTCAAGATAGCGGGATCGATGGCGTTCAAGGCGGCGTGCCACAACGCGGCGCCCATCCTCCTGGAGCCGATCATGGCGGTGGAGGTCGTGACCCCCGAGGAGTTCATGGGGGACGTCATCGGCGACTTGAGCTCCCGCAGGGGCAGGATCCAGAAGATCGAGGCGCGGGGAAACACGCAGGTGATCGCTTCCCACGTGCCGCTGGCGCTGATGTTCGGATATGCGACGGACCTCCGGTCCAAGACGCAGGGCCGGGCCACTTATACGATGCAGTTCGACCATTACGAGCCGGCGCCGCTGTCGGTAAGCGAGGAAGTCGTCGCCAAGGTCAAGGGCGCCTGAACGGATACACCCCCTTTGCGGAGGAGAAGCCATGTCCAAGCAGAAGTTTGAACGCACGAAGCCTCACGTGAACGTGGGCACGATCGGCCACGTGGACCACGGGAAGACGACGCTTACGGCCGCGATCACGAAGGTGTTGGCTCATCG